>NZ_LGDE01000261.1 GCF_001279725.1 Streptomyces sp. WM4235
CCCCCGCAAACCCCCGGCCCCCGCCCTGGCGGCCGACCCCCCCCTCCCCGCCCCCCACCCCCCCCCCCCCCCCCCCCCCCCCCCCCCCCCCCCGCCGCACCTCCGCGGCGCTCCCGAACCCCCCCCGCGCGTGCTGGTACCCCAGCGCCCACTCCGGCGGCACCGCCGGCGACCCCGTCAGCGCCGCCCAGCCCTGCGCCACCCGGGCCGGTGTCCCCACCAACACCCAGCAGCGCAACGGCCCTCCCTCCAACCGCAGTTCGCTCGTGCCGGGCCGGTCCGCCCCCGACCCGGCCCCCTCCTGGCCCTCGCGCAGCAGCACCCGCCCGTCCCACGTGTTGTCGTGGAACGCCAGGTGCGTGCCCGCGTCCGCCACCACCCACTGCACCGGCATGGTGATGTACAGCGGATCGTCACCCGGCCCGAACCCACTCTTCGGATCGGTGTTCCACAGCCGGTACGAACCGTCCCGCAGCCGGGGCCCACCCGCCCGACCGCCCAGCCCCAAGAACCGCGCGTCGGCCGGCACCTCCGCCCGCCCCAGCCACCGCGCCCCGCCGGCCCCCTGACCC
>NZ_LGDE01000262.1 GCF_001279725.1 Streptomyces sp. WM4235
TCGACGGTGGCCTGGGTGTCTCGGGCGGGATCCAGGGCCCGCGACCCCAACAACGGGTCCGGCCCCTCCACCACCGACAACCACCACCCGAGCTCCGCCACCCGCTCCCCGCGCGAGGCATCCTCCACCAACGCGTGCGACCACCGCCGCACCGACGTCACCGGAGCCTCCAACCCCGCCACACCCCCCGACCGCAACCCCACCCACGCCTGCGCCAGATCCGGCAACAGAATCCGCCACGACACCCCGTCCACCACCAGGTGATGCACCACCACCAACAACCGACCCACACCCTCGAACCACACGAACCGCACCATCACCCCCGCCCACGGATCCAACAACCCCGCGGCCACATCCAACTCACCCTGCACATCAGCCCCGACACCCGCCGCCGACAACAACCCGGCCACATCGACCGAACCCCGCTCCCCCACCACCAGACCACCCACCACCAACCGCGCACGCAACACCTCGTGCCGATCCACCACCGCACCCAACACCGCCACCACACCCGCCCGATCAATCCCCACCGGCAACTCCACCACCGCCGACATCGCGAACCGGCCGATG
>NZ_LGDE01000263.1 GCF_001279725.1 Streptomyces sp. WM4235
ACCCGACACACCCGAGGCGCCCGCCGCACCCGACACACCCGAGGCGCCCGAGGCACCCGCCGCACCCGCCGCGTCCCGGGCGGTGTCCGGGCCCGTTTCGAAGCGGTATCCGGCGCCCCACACGGTCTTGATCAGTGTCGGATTCGCCGGGTCGTCCTCGATCTTGCCGCGCAGTCGGCGGACGTGGACGGTGACCGTGGACAGGTCGCCGAAGTCCCATCCCCAGACCTCGCGCATCAGCCGCTCCCGGTCGCAGACCTGCCCCTGGTGTCCGAGGAAGTAGGCGAGCAGGTCGAACTCCCTGAGGGTGAGGCCCAGTTCGGCGCCGTTCTTGGTGACTCGGCGGGCGGCCGGATCCATGGCGATACCGGCCGCGGCGAGCACGGGTCCGGTGTTCGGGGCGGTGGTCGAGGCCGCCCTGCGCAGGACCGACCGTACGCGCAGGACGAGCTCGCGCGGGCTGAAGGGCTTCGTGACGTAGTCGTCGGCGCCGACCTCCAGGCCCAGGATCCGGTCGTCCTCGTCTCCGCGCGCGGTGAGCATGACCACCGGGACGGG
>NZ_LGDE01000264.1 GCF_001279725.1 Streptomyces sp. WM4235
CGGTGGGACCGCACCGCCGGCTGGAGGACGCGTTCCTCACCCTGATCGGAGGTTCGGCGTGAGCGCCGTGACAGAGCCCGCCGTGACAGAGGTGGCCGACGGCTACCGCGCCGGCCGTACGCTGCCCTTGCGCGTGGAGGCGCTGCGCCAGTGGCGACGGCGGCGGACCCTGGTGATGGGCGGGATCCTCGCGGCACTCCCCTTCATCATGATCATCGCTTTCGCGGTGGGCGGCACGCCCGACGAACGCGGCGGCGGCAACGGCCGGATCACCCTGATCGACACGGCGACGGCCTCGGGCGCGAACTTCGCGGCCACCTGCCTGTTCGTGTCGGCCGGCTTCCTCCTGGTGGTGCCGGTCGCGCTGGTCTGCGGGGACACCGTCGCCTCGGAGGCGAGCTGGTCCTCGCTCCGCTACCTGCTGGCGTCGCCGGTGCCCCGGGCCCGGTTGCTGTGGAGCAAGCTGGTGGTGGCCCTCGGGTTCAGCCTCGCCGCCATGGTGCTGCTGCCGGTGGTGGCGTTGGCGGCGGGCACGGTCGCGTACGGCTGGGGGC
>NZ_LGDE01000265.1 GCF_001279725.1 Streptomyces sp. WM4235
CGCCCCGCACGCCATCGCCTGGGACCAGGACAAGCACTTCCCCGTCGACGTGCTCCGCCGCGCCGCCGACCTCGGCCTCGCGGGGATCTACGTCCGCGAGGAGTCCGGTGGCTCCGGGCTCACCCGCGCCGACGGGGTGCTCGTCCTGGAAGTGCTGGCCACCGGCTGCCCCTCGATCGCCGGCTACCTCTCCATCCACAACATGGTCGCCTGGATGCTCGACACGTACGGGGACCCCCACCAGCGCGAGCGCTGGCTGCCCGGGCTCTGCTCCGCCCGCACCCTCGGCAGCTACTGCCTCACCGAGCCCGGCGCCGGCTCGGACGCCGCCGCGCTGCGCACCCGCGCCGAACGCGACGGCGACCACTACGTGTTGACCGGCGTGAAGCAGTTCATCTCCGGCGCCGGAGCCTCCGACGTGTACGTGGTCCTGGCCCGCACCGGAGCCGACGGGCCGCGCGGGATCTCCGCCTTCATCGTGGAACGCGCCGACGCCGGCCTCTCCTTCGGCCCCGACGAGCCCAAGATGGGCTGGAA
>NZ_LGDE01000266.1 GCF_001279725.1 Streptomyces sp. WM4235
GGGCGGGTCGGCGGGCGGGGCGGAAAACAAAAAGACCCCTCGCGGATGCGAGAGGTCTGCGTGCGGGCAGTGGGACCGAGGGCGAATCGCTCGGTCAGTCCGGGGCCCGCACGCCGGCGCCAATAATCAGCTGGTGCGGCATGGCGGGGGGTCTGCCACAAGAATCCCCCCCCCCCGCCGACCCGCCCCCCGACCTCGACCGCCGACCTCGACAAGGCCCCGACCGCCGATCGTGGCCGGTGCGCACCCGAGTCGCCCTCGGCCCGTTCCGCCTCCCAGGACAGGAGCCCGCCCCATGACCGTCAGCGACACCCTCCCCGCCCTCGACATCGCCGCACGCCGGTCCGCTTCCCGCGCCGTGCCGCCCGCCCCGCAGGACGCGGAGGAGGACTCGTACGCGCTGACCGTCACGCTCCGGGACGGCGGGCACGCCCTCTCCCGCATCGTGACCGTGCTGAACAGCCTGTGTGTCACCGAGCTGACCTTCCGGGCGTCCGACGAGGCCCCCGCGCGCTGCGAGATCGTCGTTCCGGCCGC
>NZ_LGDE01000267.1 GCF_001279725.1 Streptomyces sp. WM4235
GTTCCACACCGGAGCACCGATGGACGCCGAAGCCGAACCTGAAGCCCATGCCGCCGCCGAACCCGATGCCGCCGCCGACCCCGAACTCGAACCCGAACCCGAACCCGACTCCGCGCCCGGACCCGCCACCACTGCGGGGCAGTCCGCCGCCGTGACGTCCACGGCCGCCTCGGTCGGCCCGTACAGGTTGTGCAGGGCCGGCCGGTCGGGCCGCTGCGCCCAGGCCGCGGCCAGGGACGGGGGCAGCGCCTCACCCGCGAGCAGCAGGTGCTCCAGGTCCGGCAGTCCCTCGCCGGCACGGTCCAACGCCTCGGTCAGCACGGTGAGGAAACCGGGCACCGTCTGGATCTGCGTGATCCGTTCGGCGCGCAGCCAGCCGGCCAGCGCCACCGGGGCGTGGCGGGTCCCCCCGGGGCGGGCGCCCCCCGCCACGAGCCGGTGGGGGTGGCCCGGTGGGTGCGCGCCGGACGGAAAACGGAGATCCAGACGGTGCCCGGGTTCCTCACCGTGCTGACCGAGGCGTGGGAC
>NZ_LGDE01000268.1 GCF_001279725.1 Streptomyces sp. WM4235
TCGATCTCGCCCGGTTCGATCCGGTGCCCCCGGATCTTGAACTGACCGTCCGCCCGGCCCAGGAACTCCAGGTTCCCGTCGGCGCCCCAGCGGACCCGGTCGCCCGTTCGGTACATCCGCGTACCCGGGTCTCCGTACGGGTCCGCGACGAACCGCTCCGAGGTCAGCGCGGCCCGACCCAGGTAGCCCCGGGCCAGACCCCGGCCCGCGACGTACAGTTCGCCCTCCGTCCCCACCGGGACGGGGCGGAGCGCGGAGTCGAGCACGTACGTGCGCGTGTTGGGGTCGGGGCGGCCGATCGGCGCGGGCCCCGGACGTGACGGATCGGCCGACCACAGCGTGGAGTTGACGGTCGCCTCGGTCAGCCCGTAGGCGACGACGATGCGCACCCGCCCGGCCCAGCGGGCGATCAGCTCGCCCGGCACGGCCTCCGTGCCGACGACGAGCACCGAGCCCTCGGGCAGTTCGCACTCCGGGGGGAGCGCCGACACCAGCGACGGCGGCAGGATCATGTGCGTGGCGC
>NZ_LGDE01000269.1 GCF_001279725.1 Streptomyces sp. WM4235
GAGGTCCGGCCGCCCGCCTGCCGGCAGTGCGAAGACGAGGCCGTGGCGATCGGCGGCCCCGAGGGCGGGTGGTGCCAGTGGCACGACGGACCGACCAGCACCGTGCTGGTGGCCTGTTGGGGCATGACGACCTCGGGCCCGGATCAGCCGATCAACACGTGCGCGGACTGCCGCGTACGACACAGCCCGACACCCGTGGGAGGGTGACCCGTGACCACGACGACGCTGCAATGCGCGGACACTCCCCTGCCCCCGGCCCAGGGCCTGCCCTGGGACGTCGGCATGGGCCGAGCCTGCGTCGCCTGCGGGAAGAAGTTGACCGTCGGGGCCGTCTCACGCGGGAAGGTTTCCGGCCGGCAAGGAGTGCACAGCATCGACACCGAGGTATGGGCCTGCCCCCCGAGGCCCGCTTCATGAAAGCGCCCGCGACCCCCCCCGGCCCCAGGGAGGTCCGGCCGCCCGCCTGCCGGCAGTGCGAAGACGAGGCCGTGGCGATCGGCGGCCCCGAGGGCGGGTGGTG
>NZ_LGDE01000270.1 GCF_001279725.1 Streptomyces sp. WM4235
CCGAGTTGGCGGCGTTGAAGCGGAACGTGGAGTTCGCCCACGGCGCCGAGGACGTCACCTTCTCCTTCGAGGACACCGTCACCATCGACGGCTCCGCCAAGGACGCCTACGACTTCGTCAACGAAGCCCACCTGTGGTCCGAACGCCTGCCCCACGTCGCCACCGTCCGCCTCACCGAGGACACCCCCGGCGTCCAGACCCTGGAAATGGACACCCGCGCCAAGGACGGCTCCGTCCACACCACCAAGTCCCACCGCGTCACCTTCCCCCACCACAAGATCGCCTACAAACAGGTCACCCTCCCCGCCCTCATGACCCTCCACACCGGGTACTGGACCTTCCGCGACACCGACCACGGCGTCACCGCGAGCTCCCAACACACCGTCACCCTCAACACCGACAACATCACCCGCATCCTCGGACCCGACGCCACCGTCGCCGACGCCCGCGCCTACGTCCACACCGCCCTCTCCACCAACAGCCTCGCCACCCTCAACCACGCCAAGACCCACGCCGAGA
>NZ_LGDE01000271.1 GCF_001279725.1 Streptomyces sp. WM4235
TCCGCCAGAGTCCAGCCGTTCTTCCGCTCCAACGGCGCGATCAGACCCCGCATATACGCAAGCGCCCGACCCCGCGGCTCCGACCTCACGAAACGCGATCCGACCCGGGCATGCAGCCCGCCCAGCACCCCGTCCCACTCCTCAACCAACCCCACCCCGAGCTCAGTCACACACCAACTCAACCACACACAAGTGTGATTGCAGTACTAGCTGTCCAGTCGCATCCACTTCACGAGGGCCTTGGTCAACTGCCGTGTGATGTGGCCTTGTTTGGCCTGACGCTCCCCGACGGGAAGCTCACCGAGGGCCGCCACCCGACGATCGCGTTCCTCGGTCAAGCTGCCAGCCCACATCTGCCCGGCGGCTTTGACGACCTCTAGGACGTCAACGCCGTACCGCTCCGCAAAGGCAAGGTCGGCCTCGATCAGGATGTCTCGCCCCCCGCGGCGCACCTCGTCGAGGGCAGCCCGGACGCCGTCGTCACCCATCACTGTGAAGCTCGCGTCCTCGGCAGACAGCCAAGCCCTCAGCTCGGCGCGCGTGGCCTGCGCCCACGCTTCCGGGAACTCCGATCGCGGGGTGATCATCACGTTGCCCTCGCCGGCGAAGAAGTCGTGTAGCCGGACATCGAGAGCCTGCGCGAGGATCACGAGACTCCCGAGATCCACTGTCTCGCGTCGCGCACTCTCCAGGTCGGAGATTTGGGTGCGCTTCCACTTCAGGCCGGTTAGAGCCAGTTCAGCAGCCAGCGCTCCTTGCGTGACGCGGCGCTCCTGGCGCAGGGCTTTCAGGTTCTCCCCCACGACCTTCCCCACCGTGGGAGGCGCTTCGGGCTCTTGTGTCATAGCCCGAGCCTCCCACATCGCGTGCGTAATGACAACGCGCGAATCTGCTTTCTCGTCCGTGGGTTGACTCGGCATTCCATCTCGTGCACTCTGCTCCTAGGTCGTCTGCGTGATGAGGCGGACACCGAAGATGCAGGATGATCACGCAATCGAGAGGGTTCCTGATGACGCCCCCGACGCTCGACGAGCTGCGCACGTGGCCCGCCACGGTCGATGTGAACCGTGCCGCAATGGCCCTCGGCATCTCGCGGAGTCAGCTGTATGCCCTGATCAAGAGGAACGAGGCGCCCGTCCGGGTCCTCGACTTCGGCTCGAAGCGCGTTGTGACCAGCAGTCTCGTGAAGCTGCTCGAAGCCGCATGAAAGCGGCCCCCAGCAGGTGCGCTAACACCTGTCGCCGGGGGCCCGAAGCACCGCCATCCGATCCGGAACAGCCGAACGGCCGCGCGGGATGCCAGTCCCTGATGCGCGGCCGTAAAGGAGCTTCAAGTGAAGACTAAGACCCTTCCCCGCTTCAACGCCAGTGCACTCGCCCTCCGCGATAACGCCCTCGACCCGTTCGACGCGGACCAGCGCACCCGGATCCCGGCCGCCGCCGGTGTCGCCGCAGTCACCCCGGCTGTTCTCCCGGTCGCGGAGCGGATCGCCGACCGCATCACCACCGAGGTTCCGACGCTCGCCGCGAAGATCAGCCGCGACCACATCGCGAACCTGATGGACGAGACCATCCGCGAGGCCTGCCGGCCGGCCCACCTTCCGCCCCTCCGGCCCGGCGCGGTCCGCGTCCTCGTGCAGATCGCCGAAGCCAAGCGGGATCAGCCGGCCGAGATGGTCGAGTTCCTCGACTACATCGCGGCCTTGATCTGGCGGGCCGGCGACGCCACGGGAATCCTCGACGAGGTCGCCGACCTCATCGACTCCGAGCGCGCGGCCACCCGGTGACCAGCAGCACCGAGGACCGTCCCCGCCCGGCCATGACGGCCGGGCGGGGGCACCTCCGCTCCGTCCCCCCGCACGTCACCCCCGGGCAGGTCACCGGCCTCCGCGCAGAGGCGCAGATCGCCGCGCTCGGCGTCGCGCAGTGGCCCCTGTACGGCTCGATCGGCTGGCTGCAACTCGACCCCACGGACCCGCGTTGCTACGCGGCCACCCTCGAAGCAGCCGAACGGTACCGGCGCATGATGGCCGATCCCGACCTGCCGGACGCCGAATGGGTCGCCGCGGTGTACGGCGACGCGCGCGAACTCGCCGCCCGGAAGCTGGCCGCGACCCGCCGGATCCGGAGCGTGCGAGAGATCCGCGACGCGAGAGCCCAACCCCGCCTCGCCCACCCGCTCAAGGCCACCCCCGGGTGGCCCCCGATCGCGGTCCCGGGCCAGCCCGGCCGCTACCTGGTTCACGGTCAGGAGACCGCCGAGTGACCACCACGCACGACCCCGTAGGCCTGCCGCCGGAATCCATCCTCGCGGCAGGCCTGCGGGGCGTTCCCGCACAGACTCCGGACGCGCCCCCGATCTGGCTCCCCGACGACACCGCCACCACGGCGCCGCCCGGGAAGCTGTGGGTACCCGAGCCCCGGGGCGGCCCGACGTCCGAGGAGCACTTCGAGCAGCGCGTGGCCGCCATGGCGGGCGAACTCCTCGACACCGACGGCCTCGACAAGATCAAGCCGCTGGAACCCCTCCTCGGCGATCTGCTGCACTGCAACACTCTCGCCCGCGCGATCGGCCCCTCCGGCACCTTCAAGTCCTTCGTACTGCTCGACATGTGCGGGCACATCGGGACCGGAATCCCGTGGCACGGCCACTACGTCCGGCAAGGCCTCGTCGTCTACCTCGTCGCCGAGGGTGCGGAGGGCATCCGCAAGCGCGTCCGTGCGTGGGAGCAGCACCGCGGCGTCCGCATGGACAACGTCAGGTTCCTGCCCCGCCCCGTCCAGGCCATGGACCCGGAATGGGAAGTCCTCACCGAGGTCATGCGCCGGCTGGAACCCGTGATGATCGTGGTGGACACGCAGGCCCGAGTCACGGTCGGCATCGAAGAGAACTCCAACACCGAGATGGGCCGCGTCGTCGCCCGCCTCGACCGGCTCCGCGAGGTCACTGGCGCCTGCGTCACCCTCGTCCACCACACCGGCCACATCGGCGAGCACGGCCGCGGCGCGTCGGCGGTCAAGGGCGCTCTGCAATCCGAGCTGATGATCAGCCGCAAGGGCGACCGCCTCAGCAACCTCGTTCTCAGTATCAAGAGCGGCAAGCAGAAGGACGAGGAGGAGGGCGACGGGCACCTGTTCGGCGTGCAGAAGGTGTCCATCGACGGCGAGTTCAAGCCCGACGGCCGGCCCGTCACGTCGCTCGTGCTGGTCTCCCTCGACGCCGTCCCGGACCGGGAACCGCTCGAAAACTCGGTCGAGTGGATTGTGGCCCGCCTCGACGCTGCGAACGTGCCCAGCGACTACGGGCGCCGCCGACTCCGCACCGAACTCCAGAAGCTCGGCATCCCCGCCCGCGACGAGAAGCTCCAAGAGGTGGCGAACCTCCGCAAGGACCGGCGCCCGGACCGGTTCCCGGGCCAAGCACCCCTAGCGGTTCCCGGCACCGGAACCGATGCAGCAGAAAGCGCAGGTCAGACCGGTTCCGCACCGGTCCGGAGCATGCAAGAACCACCCCCATGCACGTCGGTGGTTCCCTCTCTCTTTCTAGAGAGGGAACCGGCGGCGGCGGAACCGCCGATCTGCTCCGTCTGCGGCGGCGAACTCGACGTCGAATGGGCCCAACAGGGCAACGACCACCACGTCATGTGCTGAAGGAGACACCCCCATGAAGCCCCACCACACCACCTACGCCGCCGGCCCCACCGAACTGATCGCCCGCATCGCCGCCAACTACCAGTGCGGGCACTGCAACAGCGAGACCGAAGCCCGCACCGACCAACACGGCACCATCCACCTCGTCACCCACCACGACGACGGATGCCCCGTCCTCGAAGGCACCCTCAGCGCCATCCCCGACACCCTCCGAGCCGCCAACACCCCCTGAACGTCCGGTCGCGGCGGCTCACGTCTCGCGCACGCGAGGCACGGCCGCCGCGCGTACCCGGTTCACACCCCCCTCGCGCGCACTCGCGCGCGAGCCCACCCCTGACCCTCGGAGGACCCTGTGAAGCTCGGCCTTGCTCAACTCCAGTGGAACACCCGCGTCACCGATCACGCCCGCTCCCTCGGATGGATGGCGTACACGCAGATCGGCCCGAACTCCCGCCCCGAGGACCCGTCGCTCATCCTCACGAGAGGCCCCCGCGTCGTCCTGGTGTACCTGCGCACGGGGCGCCGTCGCGCGGACCGTCAACCCCCCGTCGAGCGCTTCCCCGACGGCATGGTGACCGTGTGCTGGTACCCCGAAGACTGGCCGCAGGTGCTCGGGGTGCTGGCTGGCGGGCAGGCGTCCGGTGACATCGCCTGACGGGCCGCGGGTGGCGCCGGATGGGTCGGTCATCGTGCCGGCCCGCCTCGCCTCGACGGTGTTCGCGGCCACCACGCTCTACCTCTCGTCCCGCACACGCACGGACGGCGGTGCGTTGAGCCCCGAGGCCCGCGAACTCCTCCGGGCCCTGCACGCGGCGGCACAGGGTCCCGGTAGCGGATCCGACACCCCGCAGCTCAACTCCCGCACTGTGGAGCACGGGTCAGGTCCCGCGCTCGGTGTGGCCGAGGCGGCTGGCGTCCTGGGGTGCCACCCCTCGTACGTCCGCCGGCTCTGCCACACCGGAGCGCTCCCGGCCCAACGCAACCGGGGCGGCTGGGTGATCGAGGCCAACGCCCTCGACGACTACCGCCACGGGAGTACCGATGGGAAGCCAGGACCAGCACCGACGCCCTGAACTGGGGGGCGCCATCCGCGACCACTACGCGAGCAAGAAGGCCGCCGCGGACGCGAAGGCCGCACCCGAGCGCGAGCAGCAGGAAAAGCAGGCCAAGGCCGACGCCGCCCTGTACGGCACCCCCGCGTGGGACGCACTCAGCGACATCCGCAAGCGCCGCGCCGCCCAGTACGTCTCTCGCAAGGCCGAGAAGGAGGGCGACGCAGCATGACCCCCACCGAAGCACGCGAGACCCTCGACACCGCCCGCACCGAAGCCGCACAGGCGCACGAGACCATCGAGGCCCTCGCCGAGCGCGTACGAGCCGGCGACGAGCACGTGACCGCCGAGCAGATCGCCGGGCAACGTCAGCTCGCCGAACTCGCCGAACTCCGGGTGGAGGCCGCCGAACGCAAGCTCGCCGCCGCGGTCGCCGCCGACCGGGACGCCCGCGCAAATGCCATCGGCGCCGCCGTCCGTGAACTCGTCAACGAGGATGACACGCAGCCCCTGATCGAGGCCGTACAAGCCGCTGTGGCCGCGCTGGAACACCTCGTCAGGCTCGACGCCGCCCGCACCGCCCGCATCCACGCGGTGGCCCGTGACGTCGTAGCCATCAACGAGGAGCTGAAGCAGGTCGACCCGGCCGCCGGCTCCTGGCCCTCCGATGCGTACGACTTCCGAGGCCAGACGTTCCCGGCCTCCGTGACCGCCCTCCGCGAGGGCCGTACCGCCGCCGTGCCGCCCGGCCGCCTCGCCGCGGTCGCCCTCGCCCTCGCCCTCACCAGTGACCGGCAGATGGAGGCCGACGCACGCGAGACCCTCAAGGCCACCACCGACGCCGTGGTCGTCCGTGTGACTGGGGAGGTCCCGGGCCTGGCCGCTGCACTGCGTGTGTCCCCGGAGGAGTGGCAGGCCGCTTCAGTGGAAACCCGCTACCGCCTCAGGCAGCAGGGCCGGAACCCCATCGAGCAGCAGGAGCGTGCAGCATGACCACCTACTCGAAGTGGGGCGGCACCCGCGCCGCCCTCGCTCGCGCCGAGGACCGCCAGGCCGCCGAGACCATCCCGGCAGCCGGCCCCGCACCCGTCGCACCCGCGGCCGTCCCGGAGCTGGGAACGCCCGAGCACATCGAGGCCCTGGCCGACGCCGAGACCGCGCAGGCCGCCCGCGACCTCGAAGCGATCGAAGAGCGCGTCATCAACGGCGACGAGTCCGTGACCCCCGAGCAGGTCGAGCAGGTGCGAGGGCTGGCCCGCTTCGCCCACCTGCGCCGCGAGGCCGCCGCCCGCAAGGCGGAAGCGCAGCGGGAGCGGGAGGCGGAGGAGCGCCGTGTCGCCACCCTCGCCGAGGCACAGCGGCTCATGGACGCCGCGCCGAAGTCGGCGGTGTACGAGAAGCTGGCCGCCGCCCAGCAGGCCGTCAAAGAGCTACGTGAAGCGATCCACGCTTACAACCACGGGGCCCGTGCCGCGTTCGACACCCTCGCCGGTACCCCAGAGGTCGCGCCCGCGCCGTTCGACCCGTCGATCCCGAACCCGATCGGGTTCGGCTACGGCTATCCCATGGGGCAGCCGGCGCTGTGGCTGGACGGTGTCAACGTCCTGACCCTGGACGAGAACGGCATCGTCAAGCGCTCCCTCCACCAGGCCTGACGCTCGATCTAGGCGTCCGGTCCCTCAGGGTGAGGAGCCGGACGCGCTGTTCTCGGAGTCAGAACGGCTTGTCGCCGCTCCCGACGACCTTGATTCGGAAACTCCCTTGAGGGGAACCGAGCCAGTCGCCGACGGCCGGTCGGACGAACTTGCCCTTTCGCTCATCCTGGAGCTTGAGTCGACCTTGGGAGAGGTTCATCAGTTCTGCCAGCTGCTGGTTGGCTGGCACGGAGAGAGGGATCGTTGTAGCTGCTCATGCCCGAGGTTAGCCAGACCTGTGGCGCGCGCAGTCGATCCCTGCGGCTATATCCAGACAGACCACACGCTGGCGGCCGTGCCCGCCGCCAGACCAAGCAGGGCGAGGACTATCGATGCGGTGTTGTCCGCCGCCTGGTCGAGGACGGCAAGCCGGGTTACCTGGTGCAGGTAGTTCACGTCGTTCCAGGTCGACGTGCATAGGAGAGTCTGCCGCCTCAGTTCTTCCTGCTCTTCGGACGGAACCTGGCTCCGCATGATGATGTTGAGACCCCGAAGGCGCCATTCCAGGTCCTTGCGCTCGCGTCGGAGATGGCGCACCCCGCGCGTGACGCCTGCGGCGGCAACGGCACCAGCAGCGATCGCCAACGTTGCGTTGCTGACCTTGAGGCCAGCCAGGACCCCGGCAACCACCGGGGCGAGGACGAGTGCCGCGGCCCCGGCCGCAATGACGGTTCTGTCGTTCATTCAGGGAACCTACTGCGGCCGCACCACAGCGGCATAGGGGCTGCACCGGTCCTGCGAGCAATGGGGCGGGCGCTCTGTTGCTGGCCGGCCGTCCGCCGCTACGGTGCCCACGGAATCGTCACCTCGCACCAGGGAGATGCCCCATGGCCCGCCGCCTCCGCATGGTCGGTACGAACTCAGGGAACAACGGATGCCCGACGCTGTACGAGGACGTCGACACCGGCGAGTACCTCGTTCAGGGCGACGCGGTGACCGACCCCGCCGACGTCGCGCAGCTCCGCAACGTCAAGGCCGGCGAAGGGTTCGTCACCGTGCCTCGGGAACTCCTGGCGAACTTCGGCCCGAAGGAGCCCGTGCACGTGCCGCAGCGCATCAGCTTCGACGAGTTCGACGGCATGTTCAGCAGCCTCGCCCACTCCGCGTGGCGGCTGGAGACCCGCCGCCGGTACGCGTCCGACGAGCAGACCGACACCTACCGCCAGTTCGTCGCGGAAGGCGCGGTCGACTGGGACCTGACCGATCCGTGGTGTGCGGAGCGACGCGAGCAGAGCGCGCTGGGCAAGCGCTTCGAGCGGGTCCGGGTCCTCGACGAGCCGGCGACGACCGGTCAGGAGTACCTCCTCGACAACGCCCGCCGCAACAACGCGGTCGGCGAGGACGTCCGCACCCTGCCGCGGGCCCGCGCCGAGGAACTGCGACTGCCGCAAGAGGACTTCTGGATCTTCGACGGCCGGGTCGTCGCGCTCCTGCACTTCGACGAGGACGACCACATGACGGGCGTGGAACTCCTCACCAACCCCGTCGATGTCCTGCGCTACAGCCAGGCCCGAGAGGCCGCCTGGCACTACGCGAAGCCGGTACCGTCCAAGGAGTGAGCACCGACTACCAGCAGGCCCGACTTTCCCTCGGCGCGCGCCTGCGCGAGCTGCGCGCCGAGGTCACCGGCCGGGACCTCGCGAGCCGGCTCGGCTGGCCGCAGTCGAAGGTCTCGAAGCTGGAGACCGGCCGGCAGACCGCCACCGGCGCGGACCTGGAAGCGTGGGCCGCGGCCACCGGCCACCCCGAGGCCGTCGAGGACCTCAAGGCCCGCTTGCAGGGGCTGGAGTCCCGTTCCCGGTCCTGGCGGCGCCAACTCCGTGCCGGGCACCGGCCCGTGCAAGACGCGCTCACCGTCGAGTACCGGCGCTCCTCGTACCTCCGCGCATGGGAGGGCGCCATGATCGTCGGCATCCTGCAAACCGCGGACTACGCCCGTCACACGTTCACCAGGTACGCCGAGCTGCACCAGTCGATACCGGACGTGGAAGACGCCGTGCGGGCCCGCATGCGCCGCCAGGAGATCCTGTACGAGCCCGGCCGGTCCTTCGACATCGTCATGTGGGAAGCGGCCTTGCACGCCCGAGTGTGCCCGCCGCCCGTCATGGCCGCACAACTCGACCGCCTCGCCGGGGTCGTGGGTCTCGACACCGTGCACCTGGGCATCGTCCCGTTCAACGCGCCCCTGGCGATCCCGCCGGCCAACGGCTTCTGGATATACGACGAGCGGCTCGTGATCGCCGAGGACTGGCACGCCGAACTGTGGCTCGACGACGCCGACACCGTCGCCACGTACGGGCGGGTGTGGTCCACGCTCCGGGATGCGGCCGTGCACGGGGCGGCCGCTCACCGGCTGATCGCACGGGCACGGGCCTACCTCGACCACGCGTAAGCACATCGGAGAATCGCCGGACCGGCGGCGCGAATATTCGAGAATCACGGCGGACGTTGATTCGCCCGCGTCTCTAACGTCCTGGTCATGGCGATCGAGCAGGCCAGCCCGGTGGAGTTCCCCGTCCTCGCCGGCGGCTGGTGCAACTGGCACGACGGGCCCTCGGGGACCGCGCTGGAAGTCCAGTGGGGCGAGTCCAGCTCCGGCCCCCCAAAGCCGCTGTACGCGTGCGCACCGTGCAGGGAGCAGCGCGGCTTGACCCCCGCGCCGGCGCGCTGTCAGGACGTTCCGGTGCCGGGCGTGGCCGCTCTGTCCTGGGAGCAGATCCAGGGCCGGTACTGCATCGCGTGCGGTACCGGGCTCGGCGATGACCGCGTGTGGCGGGACACCGTCGTCGTGCATCAGGACGGGTACGGCCTGCCCTTCGACCTGTGGTGCTGCCCCGAGAGAGCCCCGCGGTGACGTCCCCGCCCACGTACCCGGCCGGCGGACAGACTGCCCAACCGTTCGCGTGCCCGCGGTGCGGAGCGACCCCGCTGCCGCTCGGCGGACCGGAGGGCGGCGCCGTGGTCCACAAGAGGGACTGCCCCCGACGATCCCGCACCCCTAGCTTCTGAGGAGACTTGATGATCGTTACCGACTTCGAGGTCACCAGCACGGACGTGGAGACGTGCGAGGCCTGTTGGCGTGCGCCTGTCGAGGCTGCCCGCCAGTCGTCGCCTGGTAGCCGGGACTTGCTGTGCATCGACTGTGCGGAGGCTGGCTATCCCGCCCGCACCGTGCTGTTCCCGCCGCTCGGGATTCGGGGGCTGACGCGGGCGAAGGTGGAGATGGGCAAGCACAAGGCGCCTGGTCCGCCGAAGATGCCGCCGGATCCGGGTCCGCCGCTGCCCACTCCGAGGCCCACGCCGACGCCGAACAAGCCGCCCGTGTAGGCCGCGTGCTCCCGCTCGTCCGTGGTCCGGCGGAACACGGCAGGGTGGGCAGCAAAGGGCCCCCGACGCGATCCGCACGCGCCGGGGGCTCTTTGTGCAACTGGTTGCAGAACCGTGGGTCAGTGCCCGCAGAACGGCTTACTCCACCACCCGCACGCCTCGCAGTAGTCGGCGCCGAGGAGACTCAACAGGGCACGGATCACGGCCGTTTCACCTCCTGCCGAACCGGGTGGATGATGAACACAACCCCTTCCGGGCCCCTCTCGACCCGATCCACCACGACCGTGTCATCTGCGAAAACGTCGCCAGAAGGGGCCGGCGGAAGCGGTGGGGGAGTGGCGGACGAATCGGACAACCACCAGACCGCCGCCAGCCATGCCGGGGGCACCGCGTAGATGAACTGCGGGGCACGGCCGAGCAGTAGCCCGTAGAACACGCCGCCGCCGAGGGGCACGGCGATCCGGAGCGCGAGGCCGCCGAGGGTGGGCACGTCGAACCAGCGGGACGGCGATTCGAGCAGCAGCCCGTTGCCGAGGGCCAGGCGCCGCCGCAACTCCGCGAGGGACAGCCGGATCCCGGTCACAGCAGGCCCACGATGGCGTCACCGGCGGTCGAGACGACCGGCGACAGGACGTAGCCCGCGACGCCGGCGACACCGGACGCCAGGCCGAGGCAGATCCCGGAGATCAGCGCGCGCACGACGAGCCAGTTGAAGCCGCGCCGCTTCACCCACACCGCGACGAGGACCACCGTCGAGATGAGGACGACCGCGTGCCCGCCGTCCGTGAGGACGAGGTTCGAGCCGCGGGTGACGACCGGGGTGCCGCCGCCGACGCCGTACGTCAGGGCCGCGTCACCGATCGCCGACGATCCCCACAGGGACCAGTCCGCGCCGGCGCCGAGCAGCCCGCCCGCGGAGAGGATGAGCAGCATGCCGTAGAGCCAGACGGCGACGAACGGCACGAGCTTGATCAGGTTCTTGATCTTCCGGGCCTGCTTCAGGCCGGGCCACCAGGTGGCGATCTCCCAGCCGAGGAGCGCGAGGCCGATGGTGACGCCGCCGAGCGACACGATTCCGTACGAGGGCAGGTTCATGGGGGTTCCTCAGTGGACGAGGGCCGCGCCGAGCGCGGCGAGAATGACGATGAGGGCGCACGTGCCGAGGGCGGGCAGCGCGTATAGGTCGCGGGCGCGGGGCGGGCCCGCGAGGCAGAGCCCCGCGAGACCGCCGATCGCCGCCGCGGCGAAGAACACGGCGAGGACCATCAGCCGGTGGCGCACGGGTAGTAGTCCGCGAACGCGTCGGCCTGCGCCGCGAGCTGATCCGCCGCGGCGCGCAGCTCGGCACACCAGCGGCGGGCCGTCTCGTCGTCGGCGAGGGTGTGCGCCGGCCGGGCCTCGACAACCGCGCGAGCTGCGGCGCATGCCTGGCTCACCGCCGTATCGGCCTGCGCCGCCCGGTGCGCCAGACGCTGCGCCACTGTGGTGGCCGGCGCATCTTCCTGGCTGAGGTCGCGGCGGACGGTGTCCTTTGAGACGCCGAGCTGTGCGGCGATCTGCCGGTTGGATGCGCCACCCTGCGCGAGTTGGCGCACGGTGGCGCGCCGCTCGGCTACTTCCGTCGGACTGGTCACCAGTCACCCCCGGCGCGGAGCACGGCCAGGCGCAGGGCCAGCCGGCGGAGTTCGGCCGCCTGCTCGTCGAGGATCGTCGCGAACGCTTCGAGGCCGGGCGGGTCGAGAGTGACGTCGGACGTGTCGACTTCGACGTGCAGGCTCACCGGCACGGGCCGGCTGCCGTACGGGTAGGCGACCAGCTCGGCGCGGAGTTCGATGCCGCCGCCGTAGTGGACGACGTGCTCGTGTCCGGAGTGGTGGACGTCGACGAGGGCCTCGACGGGCCGCTCGTCGTGGCCGGTGCACCATGCGGGTTCGGGGAGGGTGACCGGGCCCCGGTCCAGGGTCTGCACGGTGACCGTGCGGGCCCCGGTCATCGGCTGGCCTCAGCGTCGAGGGCGACGACGAGGGTGCGCAGCGCGTACTGGAGATCGCTGGCCGCGAAGTACATGGCGACCTGATCGCGGACGCTGGCGTTCTCGTGCTTGGCGAGCGCCTCGCGGGCGAGCTGGAGCGCCACCTCGGAGGAGAGCGCGCCCGGGGGAAGCTCGTGTGCGGGGTCGCGGAGCGGGCTGGTGGTCATCGGGCACCGCCTGCGGCCTGGCGCAGCTCCTCGGCGTACCGGCCGCGGCTCGTCCCCGGCTCGACGGCGGGCGCGTGCTTCAGGATCTGCTGTTCGGCCCACTCGGCGCGGGCGGTCCCGTGCCCGTGCCGGCGGGCGGCGAAGGTCAGGGCGAGGGCTTCGCGGATGCTGGGCCGCATGGGGTGCTGGGGGCGCTCGGCGGCGAGGCGCGCGGCGATCTGCTGAAGCAGCGCGCGGGTGTCCGCGTCGGGCAGGCGTGTACGTTCTGACATGGGTCTGGACTCCTTGACGCAGATGGGTCTGGATCAAGGCCTCGGCGGGGTGTTGCTGCACCACGCCGGGGCCGCCCGTCATCTCACGCATGTCTCACAGACCACACGTACAGTGACGGGATATGAGCCCCTGACCGGGATTCCTGCGGGTCCTGGTGGACCCTCTGGAACCCTTGGAAGGTGTCTATGTCGGAAGCGGTGGAGTACGACGTTGTGGTGCTGGGTGCGGGCCCGGTCGGGGAGAACATCGCCGACCGGACCCGTGCCGCCGGGTTGAGCACGGCCGTGGTGGAGAGCGAGCTGGTGGGCGGCGAGTGCTCGTACTGGGCCTGTGTGCCGAGCAAGGCGCTGTTGCGTCCGGCGCTGGCCCGGGCGGACGCGCGCCGGGTGCCGGGCCTGGCGGGCGCGGTCCAGGGCCCCCTGGACGCGGAGGCGGTGTTCGCGCACCGCGACTACTGGACCGGGAACTGGAAGGACGACGGCCAGGTCGACTGGCTGGACTCCATCGGGGCGGATGTCTACCGGGGCCACGGGCGGCTCTACGGGATCCGCAAGGTCGCCGTCACCAGCCCCGAGGGAGAGCACCACGTGCTCGCCGCCCGGCACGCGGTGGTCGTGGCCACCGGCACCAGGGCCGTGATCCCCGAGCTGCCCGGCATCGCCGGCGCCCGGCCCTGGACGAGCCGCGAGGCGACCTCCGCCCGGCAGGTCCCCGGCCGGTTGCTGATCGTCGGTGGCGGTGTCGTCGCCGCCGAGATGGCCACCGCCTGGCAGGCGCTGGGTTCCCGGGTCACCGTGCTGGTGCGCGGCTCGCGGCTGCTGCCGAGGATGGAGCCGTTCGCCGGGGAGCTGGTCGCGCAGGCGCTGGAGGAGGCGGGTGCGGTGGTCCGTACGGGCGTCGCCGTCGAGGCGGTCGTCCGTGACGGTTCCACCGGTCCCGTCACGGTGGTGTTGGAGGGCGGCGAGACCCTGGAGGGCGACGAGTTGCTGATGGCGACCGGTCGCGCGCCGCGCACCGAGGACATCGGCCTCGACACCGTCGGTCTGACCCCCGGCGACTGGATCGCGGTGGACGACGGCTGCCGGGTCCCCGGCCACGACTGGTTGTACGCCGTCGGAGACGTCAACCATCGTGCGCTGCTGACCCACCAGGGCAAGTACCAGGCCCGGATCGCGGGTGCGGCCATCGCCGCGCGCGCGGCCGGGACCGGGCCCCTCGACACCGCCCCGTGGGGCGCGCACACGGCCACCGCCGACACGCGGGCCCTGCCGCAGGCGGTGTTCACCGAGCCCGAGGCGGCGTCGGTCGGCCGGACCCTCGCCGAGGCGGAACGCGCCGGACTGCGGGTCCGCGCCGTGGACTACGACCTCGGCAAGGTCTCCGGCGCCGGGCTCTACGCCGACGGTTACCGGGGCCGGGCCCGGATGGTGGTGGACCTCGACCGAGAAGTCCTGGTCGGAGCCACCTTCGTGGGGCCGGGCGCGGCCGAACTGCTGCACGCGGCCACCATCGCGGTCGCGGGCGAGGTCCCGATCGACCGCCTGTGGCACGCGGTCCCGGCGTTCCCGACCATCAGCGAGATCTGGCTGCGCCTGCTGGAGACCTACCGGGGCTGAGTCACCGCCTTCGAGGGCCCCGCCACCGCGTCCGGTGGCGGGGCCCTCACGCGTTTCGGTCATGCGAGCGGTATTCGGCCGCAGTGTCGGGGAGGGGTTCTGCCCTCGGCCAGATGAGGTTAGCCTTACCTAAGTCGATCTTCCTGTCGACCTCACTCGTTTGTCGGAAAGGTGTTCTCCCATGCGCGCTTCCCGCCTGCCCCGCACCGCCGTACGCCTCGCCGCCCGCGCGGCCTTCGCCGCCACCGCCGCCGTGGCCCTCGCGCTCGGCGTGAGCGCCGGGTCCGCCGCCGCGGCCGGCTCCTCCCGTACGGTCACCGACGGCGGTACGACCTACCACCTCGCCCTCACCTCGCCCGGCACCGCCGCCGCCGGCGGGCAGAACATCACGGTCTCCGGCAGCGGGTACAACACCGGCCGGGGCGTGTACGTGGGACTGTGCGCGGTGAGTGGTCCGCAGGGAGCCTCCAAGCCGACGCCCTGTCTGGGCGGTTCCGACCAGTCGGGCACGACCGGCGCCTCCCACTGGGTCTCCAACACCCTCGGCGGCACCCTGCCCAACACCTCACGGTTCGGCGCGGGCGGCACCTTCACCGTGACGATCCACGTCAAGGCCGACCTCGGCAACGGCCAGATCTGCGGCGAGACCGTCGAGTGCGCCGTCGTGACCCGCGCCGACCACTTCAACTCGGGCAACCGCGCCTACGACGTCCAAGTACCGGTGACCTTCAACTAGGCCGTCCCTTTCGACCCAGGCCGTCCGGCCACCACTCAGGACGATCCACGCCACGAGGACGCCATGAAACCCCACGCCCCCGTACTCGCGAGTGCGCTCGTGCTCGTCTGCGCCCCGGTCGCCCTCGCCGCCACCGGATCGGGCGCGGTGACGCAACCCTCGCGCGCGACCGCCGCCGGCTACCGGGAGGCGGGGGTCTTCACCTCGGCGGGCAAGCCCCGCGACCTGCTGCTGCACCCGGACTCGAAGAGGCTGTACGTGGCCTCGGACGACCGGCCGGAGACCCCCGAGGTCAACGAGAGCGGACTGCACGTCCTGGATCCGAAGACCGGCACGGTACGCGGCACCGTGAGCCAAATGCCCGGCCCCACCGGTGCGTCGAGCCGCCGCGCCGCCCATCGGCTCGTCGCCCCGCTGCCCGGCGACGGGGTGGTCTTCGGGTATCCGCTGCGGGGCATCGGCACGGCCGAGGAGGGCGACGCGGCGGCGAGCGGGGCCTGGATCACGGGAGCCACCGTCACCGACCTCGGCCCGGGACTCGCACCGGGGACGGTACTGGCCGCCCAGGGCCCCGTCCTGTCGGAGGCGGCCGTCGACGGCGCGGTGATCGGACGGTCCCTGACGCTGGAGGGCGGCGACTCCTTCGCGGTGGACCCGGTGCGCAAGGCGGTGTGGTTCGCGGACACGGGCAACCGTCGCCTGTACAAGGTGGACGCGGTCACCCTGACGGTCGCCGCGACCGTGGAACTCCCGCCGGGTGACGGGTTCGCCGGGTTCGTGGAAGTGGATCCGCGAACCGGCGCGGTCTGGGTCGGCCTCGACAACTCCGTGGTCGTCCACGACGCGGCCGGCCGCCGGATCGGCGCCCTGAGTGGGCCGGACCTGCCGCGCGCGGCGCGGTTCGACGAGGCCACCGGGCAGGCTTTCGTGGTCTGGCAGGACTCCGGGGACCGCGCGCAAGCGGGCAGTGACGGGAACGGATCCCTCGCCGTGTACCGCACCGCCGATCTGACGGAGGCGGCGAAGCCCACCGTACTGCCGGGCAACCACGCCCAGTTGGGGGCCGCCTCGCTGGCGGTGCAGCCCGGGGGCGAGGTCGTGTGGGTGGGCGGCCCGGCGCAGGCGACGATCACCCGGCTGGAGCGGTCCGCGCCGGCCGATCCGTCACCGGACCCCTCCACCGACCCTTCCACCGGTCCGTCGCCGGGCCCCTCGCCCGATCCGTCCGCAGCGCCCTCCACGGGGCCCTCGAACGGCCCCACCCCCGGCTCCTCGTCGGGACCCTCCCGACCCTCCGAGCCGTCGGAGTCGTCCCTGTCACCCGTTCCGGCGGGCAGTACGTCCGGACCCGCGCCCGCGCCGGCCGGCGGGCCCGCCCCGGGTGACGGGGGGTCGGCCGCGGACGGGTCCGGGGCGCCGGCGCCCGGCGCCCCGGCGCACGGCTCGCTGGCCGCCTCCGGGGTCGCCGTACTCGCCCTCGCGGGGACCGCCGCCGCTCTGGTCGCCGCCGGTTGGGTGCTCGTCAGGATCCGGCGAGGGACGGTCGAACCTGGCTGATCCGCCGCGTGGGCGGGCCTGTTGAATGGTGGCACCCGAGTGAAGGAGCCACCGTCCGTGAAAGTCATCGCCCACCTCAGCGACGTCCACTTCGACGGCGACACGCGCGCCGCGGATCGCACCCGTGCCGTCATGAGGTACCTGGAAGAGCTGCCGTACGACCTGGACGCCGTCCTGGTGAGCGGCGACATAGCCGACCACGGCAGCCCCGCCGAGTACGCGGAGGCCCGCAAGGAACTGGTCTCGCGCCATCCGCTGGTGGTCTGCCCCGGCAACCACGACGAACGCGTGGCCTTCCGGCGGGACCTGCTCGGCGAGGCGGAGCCGACCGCGGCGCCCGTCGACCAGGTCCTGCGCGGTGCGGGGTTCGTGCTCGCGGTCTGCGATTCGTCGGTGCCCGGCGAGCACCAGGGCTTCCTGGAGGACTCCACGGTGGCCTGGCTGGACGGCGTACTGGACGGGACCCCGCGCGAGGTCCCCGTGCTGGTGGCCTTCCACCACCCGCCCGTTCCCCTGCACATCCCCTACGTCGACGGGATCCGGCAGTTCGGCGAGGAGCGGTTGGCGGACCTCGCCGAACGGCACCCGCACCTCACGGCCTTCCTGTGCGGACACGCCCACACGGGGGCCGCGACCACCTTCGCGGGCCGGCCGCTGCTGGTGGCGCCGGGCGTGGTGTCCACGACCCGGCTTCCCTGGGAGGCCCGCAGCGGGGACAACGAGTACGTCCACCTCGACGAGCCGCCGGTCGTCGCCTTCCACGTGATCGGTGACGACGGGAGGCTGACCACCCACTACCGGGTGGTCGTCACCCGCCGGTAGCTGCCGCCGTCGCGGGTGCGTGCGAGGCGGCCCGAGGTGATCAGGTACCTCCGCAGGGCGGAGCAGTCCTCGTGCACCGTGCGCAGCGCGTCGTTCACCTCGGGCTCGGTGTAGTCCCGGTCCGGGGCGAACAGGGTCTCCGTGAGATGGGCCAGCAGTTGCTCGCGGCGGGCGACCTTGCGGGGGATCGCGACGAGGCGGCCGTCGGAGAAGAGGTCCGAGACGCCCCGGGGGGTGCGCGGGGGTTGTTCGGTGCGGGGCAGCGGCGCGGTGGTGTGTGACATGTCGGGCAGCATCACCCGGCAAGGAGCCCCCGGGCAACGGGATTTCCGCCCGGACCGGCCGCGACGCCCCGCTGCGGGTCGCCCCGCCCGGACACGTCGAAGGCCCGCCGACGCCGGAATCGCTCCGGTACCGGCGGGCCCGCTCGTACGGATGGTTCACGCGTGGTCGTTCACACGCGGATGGCGCACGCGTGGATGGTGCACGGGTGGTTCAGGGGCCGACGGTGATCTGCTGCGCCGGGTTGGTCGTGTCGGTGACCTTGTAGAGGGCGTTGAACGTCGAGGACGTCGCGCTCGTCGGGCACCCGAATCCGCCGGTGACCGTGACCGGCACCGAGGCGTTGGTGAAGGTCAGGCTGGGCGGGGCGCCGTTGGTCCAGGTGCCGCCGACGTTCGCCGGAGCGCTCGGAGCGGCCGTGACGGTGCAGTTGGCCAGGCCGGACGTCGTCACGACGAGTCCGCCGACCGGCACCTTCAGGGTGGCGGTGATCGGCGAGCCGTTCTGCATCGACACCGTCCAGGCGCCGCTGGTGGTGACCGTCGGCGTCACGCCCGGCAGGCTGGCGGAACAGGAGGAGTACGTCGGCGGGGTGATCGGCGAGGTGACCGCACCGGCCGGGTTGTTGTTGCCCGGCGCGGCCGGGACCGTACCGGTGGAGACCGAGACCGTGCAGGTCACGGTGACCGAACCGGCCTTGAGCGTGGCCTTTCCGCTGAGGGTGGCCTTGAAGGCGTGCCCGGCCGGGGTGACGGTGGTCGAACCCGCCAGCGGTAAGGGCGCGGCGGTGGCGGTGGCGGAGGCCACCGTCAGCGCGGCGGCCGCGGCCATCCCGAGGGCGAGAGCGGTGCGCTTGCGGCTCATGGCTGTGCTCCTTGGGGATCGTGGTGCGGGGTGGGGGAGTGACTGCGGTCCCCGTGGGGATCGGGGTCCGCTTCCGTGCCTGCCTCCGGCTCCGTCTCCGGGCCGGCCTTCGGCTCCGTGCCGGGGGCGGCGGAGCCCCCGGCACGTGGTGTGGTGTTCGGCTGCCAGGCGAAGATCATCCCGCCGCCGACGATGCCCAGCAGGGTGCCGATCAGGAACCCGCCGAGGTTCGACAGGACCAGCGTGGCGGTCGCGATCAGGGTGGTGAGGATCCCTGCCAGGGTGCGCTGTTGGGGCGAGAACCAGGCGGTGAGCCCGAGCACGATCAAGATGATCCCCATCAGGACGGACGGGATGCCCGCCACTCCCTGCTGGAGCATGATCTTCAACGGAGCCAGTGGCAGGACGCTGATCCACACCCCGGTGAGGATGGCGAAGAGACCGCCCCAGAAGGGCCTGCTGCGTCGCCATCGCCGCCAGCGGCTCAGAAGCATTCCTTCTTCCCCTTGCTGATGTTCATGCTCAGCCCGGAGAGCTTGAAGGTCCCGGCGTTGGTGGCCCACGCCGTCTGGTGCAGATCGGTGATGCTGACCGTGTCCGCCTGCTGGGCGAACAGGTCCTGCATGCCGATCGCTTCCGCCGGACCCTTGTCGAGGGTGGACGCGTCGCGTCCGATCTCGATGTTGCTGAAGACCGCGTCGCCGGAGAGCTGTGTCGCGTCGACGAAGAGATTGCTCGCCTCGACGGGGTTCTTCTTGCCCGCGGTGAGGTTGAGCGAGATGTCCCCGATCATCGGGAGGGTGGTGACCACCGACTGGCAGAGGCTGTGCAGCTTGGCCTCCTTGATGGCGGTGACCGCCACCGGGATGAGCTCGTTGCGCGCGTTCACGTCGACGCTGCCGTACTGGGCGAATCCCTCGCCCTCCAGACTCGCCGCCGACACCTTGAACTGCTGCCCGGAAACGGCGAAGGAGGCGGCGAGCGCCCCCTGTGCCAGGGCTATCCCGAGTCCCGCGGTCACGGCGATGGCGGGGACGGTCAGAAGTGCGAACTTGCGCCAGCGGACGCGCCCGTCACCTCTGCCGGCGCCGCCGCCGTCGTCGCCCTCGATGCCGGGCGGTTCGGGCAAGTTCGGTGAGACTGCCATGAGATCGTCCCTTATCTCGGCTGTGCACCTTTGTTACCGACGAGTTGAATGTAAGAGTGCCAATGGAGGTTGGCAAGGTTGCCGGAGCGTACCGTTTCGGCCGACTCCTACTGGCCGGTCACTGCTCCGCGCGCAGGAGTTCGGCGACCTCCGCGGCCACCCTCCGCTCCATGGCCCGGGCGAATTCCGAGGCCACGACCTCACCCGCCACCGGGCGCAAAGCGGACACCGCCTCGGACACGTGATCCAGTTGGCCGGCCGAAAGGTGCTCCAGCCCGTCCGGGCCGATCACATGCCGGCGGAACAGTCCGACGAACCGGTCCGCGAGCGCGGCCGCCTGTGCCTGGACGAAGTCGGCCGCGTCCAGGATCTCCGCCAGCGGCACCCCCTGCCGCACCAGCGTCAGGGTCGCCTCCAGCAACCGCCCGCTCAGATGCGTGACCCGGTCCCCGTCGATCCGTACGTACCCCAACTCGACCGCGCGCCTGGTGTCTTCGGCGTTCGCGGTCGGCCCGAACAGTGCGCGCAACTCGGACAACGTCATCGTGACGGGCACCTCTTGCACCCAGTCGCGCGTCATCGCCCGCTCCAGGCCGAGGAGTTGGGACAGTCCGCCACCGCGCTCCCACGCGTCGAGCAGCTCGGAGATGCCGTTCACGGTGTAGCCGCGCCCCAGCAGGTCGTTGATCAGGCGCAGCCGGGTCAGATGGTCTTCGGAGTACCAGGCGACCCGGCCCTCACGGCGCGGCGGCGGCAACAACCCGCGCTCCTGGTAGTAGCGCAGGTTGCGCACCTTGACGCCCGCCGCCCGCGCCACGTCCTCCCGGCGATAGCGCCCACCGGCGCGTCCGTCCTGTTCCCCCTGGCTGTCCACGCGGCAGAGTGTAGGACGTACCGGCAGGTCACATGGCCCTTACGGGCGTTGGTCGCGCTCCATCCGCTTGACCGCCCGCAGCACCACGAACTTCGGCTCGCTCGCGGTGACCTCGCTGTTGCCGAACAGCCGCTTCAGGTGCGTGTGGTAGCCCATGTGGCGGTTGGCGACGACCCAGAGCTCGCCACCCGGCCGCAGCGCCTTGCGCGACTGCGCGAACATGCGCAGCGCCGTGGCGTCCGTCGTCGCCTGGTGGGAGTGGAACGGCGGATTGCACAGGATCAGGTCCACCGAACCCGGGTCCAGCATCGCGACCCCGTCACCGACGAGGAAGTCGGCGCGCTCCCGCTCGTGCGTCACGTTGGCGCGGAACGTGGCCTTCGCGGAGGCCACCGCCTGGTACGACTCGTCCGTGAACACGACCTCGGCCCGCGGGTCCGCGACCGCGACCGCCGTGCCGACGACCCCGTTGCCGCAACCGAGGTCCACGACGCGGGCCCCGTCCGTGTTGGTCGGGATGTTCTGGAGGAAGAAACGCGTGCCGACGTCGAGCCGGTCGGCGCAGAAGATGCCGGCGTGGTTGACCACGGTCAGCCCGGCGCCCGAGCCCCCGTCCTCGTCCACGACGTACGTCAGCGGCCACGGGCCGGGGGTCACGGCGTGCGTGGCCCCGGGGGTGCCCGGCGTACAGAAGATCAGTCGGGCCTTCTTCTCCGCGAGCGAGGTCTTCGTCGGCCCGAGGATCCGCTCGAAGAGCCGCAGTGTGGAGGTGTGGATCTCCTTGACCATGCCCGTGCCGACCACGACCGTGCCCGCGTGGACGTGCGGAGCCAGCCGGTGCAGCTGGTCCTCCAGCAGCGCCAGGCTCTTCGGGACACGGACCAGGAGCACGTCGATCCGCTCCGGCGGAGCGTCCTGCGTGGTCAGCAGCCGCACCGTGTCCTTGGCCGTCCCGATCCCGGCACGATCAAGGTTCGCCATGGTGGCCGACCGCGTCAGCGAGGAGTCGGTGATCTGCGTCGGGTGGAACGCGGCCAGGGCCGTCGTCAGCGTGCCCCAACGGTCCCCGATCACGGTGATCTGCCGATCGCCGGTGAGATCCACCGGACCGCGTTCCCCGGTACCGGATTCGAGGTGCCGCAGCAGGTACTCATCGGCGGCATCCCAGGCGCGGAGACGATCGCGCGGGTCCTGGGGGAAGCGGGTGAGTTCGTAGGAGCCGAAAGGCGTGGTCAGACGGTTCATATTCGACCCAGGCTATCCGAGACGACAGCCCGGCCCCGCATGGGCGGGGCCGGGCGGCGCGCTACTCGGGAAACTCGCCCGCCATCGCGGCGGCGATCCGCAGGTGGGGAGCCGCCTCGACGGCCCTGCCCTGTCGCTCCAGTGTGCGACCGAGGAGCAGCTGCGCGTAGTCCTCCACCGGCCAGCGCTCCAGGATGGCGCGCAGCTCCAGCTCGGCGCGGGACAGCTGGGCGGAGTGGTAGTAGGCGCGGGCCAGCAGCAGGCGGGGAGCCAGCTGCTCGGGGGCCTCGGTGGTCAGCGAGCCCAGGACGCGGGCGGCGGTCGCGTACTCCTTCGCCTCGAAGAAGAGCCCGGCGCGCGCCCAGCGCTCGGCCGGCGTCCCGTGCTCCAGGTACTCCACCGGCGTGTTCATCGCGTTCCTTCCGCCGTTCCGATGCCTCTGTCCGGTCTCCCCCGACAGGGGGACCCGATCTCCCCTACACGGGCGATCCGATCCGCCCAACACGGGAGACCCGACGTGCCCAACACGGGCGATCCACCGAACATTCCATGGAACGCCGGACGCGGCACGGGGCTAAGTTGTGCCCCATGAGCAATCTCGATCGCCAGCCCGCTCTCTCCGCCTGCGGCGGCCGCGGTTTCGTCGTGGCCGAGCCCGTGCGCGAGCTCCTGAGCCCGCGCACCGTCAAGCTCGGGGAGTCCACCGAGGTCCGCCGCCTGCTGCCCAACCTGGGCCGCCGCATGGTGGGCGCCTGGTGCTTCGTCGACCACTACGGCCCGGACGACATCGCCGACGAGCCCGGCATGCAGGTGGCGCCGCACCCGCACTCCGGGCTCCAGACCGTGAGCTGGCTCCACGAGGGCGAGGTGCTGCACCGCGACAGCGTCGGCAGCCTGGAGACCATCCGCCCGCGCGAGCTCGGCCTGATGACCTCCGGCCGCGGCATCAGCCACTCCGAGGAGAGCCCGCGCCCGCACGCCCGCCTCCTGCACGGCGCGCAACTGTGGGTGGCCCTCCCCGACGCCCACCGCGGTGTCGCGCCGCACTTCCAGCACCACACCGACCTCCCGCAGGTCACCGCCCCCGGCCTGGCCGCGACCGTGATCCTCGGCACCCTGGACGGAGCCACCTCGCCCGGCAGCGCCTACAGCCCGATCGTCGGCGCCGACCTCGCCCTGGCGGCGGGCACCGAAACCCGGCTCCCGCTCGACCCCGACTTCGAGTACGCGGTCCTGTCGATGTCGGGCGAGGCCACCGTCGACGGCGTCCCGGTCCTGCCGGGCGCCATGCTCTACCTGGGCTGCGGCCGCACGGAACTCCCCCTGCGGGCGGCCTCGGACGCGGGCCTGATGCTGCTGGGCGGCGAGCCGTTCGAGGAGGAGATCGTCATGTTCTGGAACTGGATCGGCCGGAGCAACGAGGAGATCGTACAAGCCCGCAAGGACTGGATGGAAGGCTCCCGCTACGGCGAAGTGAAGGGCTACGACGGCTCTCCGATCCCTGCTCCCGAACTCCCGCCGGGGCCCTTGAAAGCGCGCGGTCGGGTGCGCTGACCTGCACTTTTCTGGATCGGCTCTCTCAGTCGCGACTGACGAAAGAGAGTCCGGAGCTCCGGCGGAGATTGCTCCGCCGGAGGAGGCGCCGAGGCCCGCCGGAGGCCCTCTTCGGGCTCCCGTCGTTTCCCATGTGTGACCAGCTGAGGTCAGCTTTGCCAGGACCAATGCTGACCCGACGCCGACTTTGGTGCCCGGCGTCGCGGAGCGGGGAGAAGGGCGGTCCCATAGTCCTCATCTGGGGCAGGATCACCCTCGGGGGAGCGCTCGGCGGTACCTCGTCCATATTCGTCACTGTGACGTGAATTTGCCTGAATCGGGCTACGGTTCATCCGGGTTCTGCGATGCTGGAGGCCGATCGAGAGGGGCCGCAGCGATGCAGTGGAAGATCCACGGTGAACGTCCGATCTACGAAAACAAGTGGGTGAACCTGTGGCTCACCGACATCGAGACGCCGGACGGGCACCGCTGGGAACACCACGTCGTCAAGCTGCGCCACCTGGCCGTGGCCGCTGTGGTCAACGATCGCCGAGAGGTCCTGATGATGTGGCGCCACCGCTTCATCACGGACGCGTGGGCTTGGGAGCTGCCCATGGGTCTGGTGGAGGCGGACGAGACCCCCGGCGAGGCCGCTGCCCGGGAAGTCCTCGAAGAGACCGGCTGGCGTCCGGGCCCGATGAAGCCTCTGATCTACGCGGAACCGGCGAACGGCATCACGGACTCCCAGCACCACTTGTTCCGCGCGGACGCTGCGACGTATGACGGGCCTCCGACCGAGAAGAACGAGTCGGACCGGGTCGAGTGGATCCCGCTGGCGAACATCCGGGGCATGATCGACCGCCGCGAGATCGTCAGCAGCGGTGCTCTGGTCGGCCTCCTCTACGTCCTGATGGACGAAGGGGTTCGCTGAACCGGCGGGGGAAGCGTTGCCCGTAGGCGTGCCTCGAAGGCAACCGCGGCCGGCACCTCGCGATAGGGCGCAAGCTGCTCGTAGAACTCGCGAAGGTGTCCGGTCACCCGCTCCGACGACACTGCTGCGGCGGGCACCAGCGCCTCTATCGCCGTGTGACAGGCTTGGTCGAGCTTCCCCCGCTGGAGCTGGGTACGGGCAAGCCAGAAGGCATGGAACGCTCGGCCGCGCTGGTTCGCAGGGTCCTCCCGCGCCAGCGCGTCCGCGATCAATGGTTCGGCGATCGCCGCCTCGCCGAGACGGCCGTGCGCAATGCCCGTGTCCACGATGAGCTTCGGCTCGTCGAAGTAGGTCACCCAGGCCGGGTCCGGGTCACCCTCGTGGATGCGCTCGAACTGGCTGTGGGCCTCCGAGATCGCGGTGTGCGTATCCTTCCTGTCCCCCAAGGTCGCGTGGGCGAAGGCTTCGCGCATGGCCAGCATCGCCCGCACCCTCGGTGTCGTTCCGGCACGGGCCTGGTCCTGGGCGGCAGACACCAGAGCAAGCGCGTCCGCCGGCTTGTCCTGGTAGGTCGCTTGGAGGCTCATGCAGGCCAACACGTTCGCCATGAAGGGATGGTCGTCGATCTCTCTGGCCAGTTGCAGCGCTTCCGAGAAGTACGCGCGGGCCTGGTGGTACTGCCGAGCATCGAAGTACGTCCACCCGGTCAGCCGCGCCAGCTCCGCCGCGACGCCGTACAAGCCGTGCTGGATCGGCGTCGGCCGTCGGTCCTTCAACAGCCCTTCGACGTAGCGGAGCTGGCCTACGACGGCCGGGCGAAGGGTCTCTCCACCGTGCTCGTCGTCGCGTCGCCAATAGTCCTCGATCGAGGACCGGAGTGCCTGGAGAGTGGAGGGGCTCGGATTGGTTCCGGCGGCCATGGCGAGGATGCTGTCCACCTCCACCCCGGGTAAGGCCGCAAGCGGTCCGGGTCCAGCGGGCGGGTGGACCGGCTCGCGCTCGGACACCGCGAGCGCGGCCGGCGTCTCCCACCCCCGCCGGGAAAGCCCGAGCATGTGCCCGGGGATGCGCAAGCCGTCGGCGATTCGCTCGATCACGTCCATGTGGAGGAGCTGCCGCTGGCCCGCGATCACCTCGCCGACCCGACTGGGCGTCAACTCGCACTGGCGCGCGATCATCGAAGGATAGATGCCCGCCCGAGCCTTCACCAGGCGAAAGACCCTCGCGAAGTCGCGTACGCGACACGCGTCGATCATCTCGGAATCGGTGAGCAGACTTACCGGCAGCTCCTTCGTGTGACGCGACTCGGGCATCGGACACGCTCCGGAGGAAGGCTACAGATCGCTTCAGCGTTTCAACGGACCGTGATGTTACCCAAGTTGGGTAACCCGCTGGGCCTTTCTGCCTCATCGCCCTGATCGCGATCCTTCTGCACATGGCGAAGCGACCAAGGACGACTGCCTTGCATGATGCGGCGGGCACTCCTGACACAGAGCGAATGGCCCTCAGTGGAACCTCTGACCTGGGCAGAGAGCCCCGCGTTCTGATGAGCATCCGGGTGTCGCGGGACTCGGGCCGGACGTGGTCGCCGAGCATGCGGGTCCTGGAAGGCGACCCGTTCGACATCCTCTCCAATCCAGGCCGCTACCCCCCGTGCGAGTGCCCCCGCTGTGGCGGTACGTCGTCGGCGGCTCGTGCCCTTCGGCTGGCGCCCATCGAACCGGGGGCGGCGTAGTGGCCGCGTTCCGCCGTTGAAGGCTCCCTTAGAAAGGGAGCCCCGGGTACGTAGTCGAGTACGGCGGGGCTGGCGCCAACAGCTCGCCGTATTCGTCTACGCCGCCGCAGTCACCGTCTTGGTGGTCGTCCTGGCCGTCGCCGGTGATCCCAGCCGCTGACCGTCAACCAGCTCCCGGAAGCCCCGCTCGTTCGAACCGTGGCCTCGCGCCACCCTCCATCTCCTCACTGACCCGCATAGCGGAGTTGGTGAGGCATGCCCCATAGGGGCCGGGCCGGCACCCGTCGGCCCTGGACTTCCACGAATTGGAGACACGCATGGCAGCACAGAAGGAAGACCTGCTGATCGGCGTCGAGAGCCTGATCAAGGTCCAGGACCGCTTCACCGCCGCGGCGGCCGAGTCCGACTCCACGGGCACCTCCGCGGGTGACGACGGCGAGAACCGCGACGGCTTGAACCTCCCGCAGGAGTAGCGCCGCCAGAACACCGCAGCACCAACCCGGGGGCCCGTCATTCACGGCTGGCCCCCGGCCTTCACCCCATGACGTCGACTGGAGGAAGACGTGGACCACCACTTCGTCAGCGCAATGGAGAAAGCTCTCGGCTGGGACGGACCCGGTGCACTCGGAGCCGCTTTCGCCCGGGGGACGATCGAGGACCTCGATCTGCTCGATCGCCTGCTGAACCCCAGGAAGCTGCTGGACCTGGTGATGCGCCGCAGCGTCACTACGCCCCAGTTCCGAATCTTCCAGGACGGGGCTGAACTGCACCCCGGCCGGTACATCCAGCCCTCCGTCACCCGGCGGGGACAGGCCATCCCCATGGCCGACATGCGCCGCGTCGGCGGGCTGATGCGCGAGGGCTGCACCATGGTCCTGGACGAGCTCGACTTCTTCGACCCGGCCATGGAGGCCACCTGTCGCGCGCTCCAGTGGTGGGCCCGCGAGCTGGTGCAGGTGAACGCCTACCTGACCACCCAGGACGCCAGCGGCTTCAAGCTTCACTGGGACGACCACGACACCGTGATCGTCCAGCTTGCCGGCCGCAAGAGCTGGGAAGTCCGCGGTGCCTCCCGCAAGGCTCCGATGTACCGCGACTCCGCTCCTAATGCTGAGCCCAGCGAGGAAATCGTGTGGCAGGGAGTCATGGAGCCCGGCGACGTGATGCACATCCCGCGCGGCTTCTGGCACCAGGCCACCCGGGACGACCAGGGTGACGGCTACAGCCTGCATGCCACCTTCGGCATCGTGAAGCGCGTCGGCGTGAACTGGTTGGCCTGGCTCGCCGACCAGGCCCGCACCAAGGATCTGTTCCGTTACGACCTGGACCGCTGGAACTCTCCGGGCCAGTGGGAGGGGCAGCAGCAGCTCCTGGCCGACGCCGTCGCCGAGATGGCTACGCAGCTGACTCCGCAGAAGTTTCTGCATGCGCGCGAGCGGGAGCGCCTGGCTGCCCGGCACGTCCCGGCCACCGGCCTGTTCGGCAGGTCCGAGGCCGTCGTGTGCGTCACGGACTTCGAGCCCGTGATCGAGCAGCACCACGACACCGTGGAGGTCCTTGCCGCAGGCAAGAAACTCACGTTCGCCGGCAAGGCGTATCCGGCCCTCGCCCTGCTGCTGAGCGGCCACCCCGTCAACATCGCCGACGCCGCCGAGAAGACCGGCCTGGACGTGGAGCAGCTCGCCGAGATCCTGCTGAAGGAGGAACTGTGCACGGAGCTGACCCCCGCCTTGTCCTCGGCCTTCACCGGTCTCGTCACGACCGCGGCCTCCTGACGGCCGCACTTGATCTCGGGGTCACTGCCCTGGACACTGCGGCCCCCTACCTCGGCTTCCGTTCGCACACCACGCTGTCCGAGACGGCGGCTGATCTGCTGCCGAAGTTCACCCTCTCCACGAAGGTGGGATTCTTCCCGGGCGCCGGAGGTGTTGAGCACTCGCTCGATCCGGGCCGACTGCGCCTCGCCGTCGAGGAGGCTGCCCAGGAACTCGGCAGGGAACCAGACACGGTGCTCCTCCACAACCCGGAGCGGAGCCTCACGGGCCTGTCCCTGGCCGATGACCACGCCCTCTTCGGCGGTGCATGCGCGGCGCTGGCCGAGGCCGCCCGCGACGGTCTGTGCCAGGACTGGGGTGTGGCTTCCTGGGACCCCCGGCTGCTCAGCAGGGCCAGGGTGGAGGATCTGCCGTCTCCGGACGTCTTGATGGTCCGGGCCGGGTTCCTCGTGGGGATCGACCTTCTCGATCTCGTGGCCGTCCTACGCGAGGTCTGGAAGGTGGGTGAGACGTGGGGCATGAGCCCCTTCGGCGGTGGCCATGGGAAGGTGTGGGAAGAGTTCGACCCCCGGCCGTTCCTGCGACCGCATCATGGGGATCTGTCGCGCATCCAGGCGGCGTTCCGAACCTCGTTCCATTTGCCCAGTGCTACGGCTGTGGCGGTCGGTACGGACGCCTCCGGCCACCTGGCTGAACTGGTCCAGGCGCTGAGCGCGGAGGTGGACACCGACGCTGTCAGTCAGTACCTCCACGCCCTCCATTCACGCCGTCAGAACTGAAGCTCGGCCACTAGGCGCTCGGCTTCCTTCCGAGCAGGCGCCAGCAGGGGGTCCTCGTCGTACGCGTGGGGCCCGACGATCTTCGACAGGAAGAAGAGCGACATCAGCTTGCCGTCTCGGCTCTCCAAGTCCGCACGCAGTTCCTGCTGGACGCGGTCCGCGAGCGCCGGGACGGCAAGCGCATTGCCCCACAGGGCCGCGGCATCCAAGCCCCGGGGAGCCATGCCCCAGTCCTCCCAGTCGATGATCGAGAACTCCGGCCCCATCACGTTGGCCCAGGTCAGATCCGCATGAGCCGGCACCCATCGCTCGATTCGCGCATCGGTGACACTGGGGAAGACCTCCCCGAGGGCCTGGGCCACCCCCTCCTGCGTGATCGTCACAGTGTCAGGCGTCGCGATCCGTGGCGTCTGCTGCGCGGCAAGCGCGTCCAGCGAAGAGGTCAGCGCCTCCCACCACGAATCCGGCAGGCCAGGGTCTTCGAGTACCAGGGCACCCTTGCCGACAGGTGGCGAGGCAATCAGCTCAAGCTCATCCGCGCGCCACATCACCGGCTCGCCCAACTGGCGCCACGCCACGCCCTGGTACCACTCGGGCATCGCGACCCCCTGTAGCACGGCGGCGGCCTCGGTACCGTTCCAGCCCTGCGAGCCGATCCGCTCGAATCCCCGCCGCTCGATGCGCACCCAAGTACTCCGCTCGGTACGGCCGCCCAAGGACCTGCGCTTGCGTACCAGTGATTGCCGATCCAGTTGCACGTTGAGGGCCTTCTCCACGCGCTCCAGCACGTCTTCCACGGGCTGACGGCGTAGATCCACCTGGGCGGCAACGGGCAGGGATCCAGTCATGGTGACCTCCTCGGCGAACGGATGACCGTAGCAGGAAAAGCCCCGCCGACACGATCCGTCCGTCGACACGGAGCACGTCGAGCCCGCGTAGATCCGTTGTCTTGCGGTCGTTGCCGTCCGGCCCGTTGAGGTTGATGAACACGATGGTCGGTCAGGATGCGCGGATCTGGGTGTCGAGCACGGCCGTGATGGCCTCGATGTTCCCGGCGGCGAACTCGGCCAGCTCCGGCGGCATCAGGTTGAGCTGCCGTAGTGTCTCCGTGTTGAACGGGACGCGCACGACCTCGTAGCTGCCTCGCTCGGGCTCATCGAACTCGGTACCCGTACGCGCCTCGATGTCCAGGCGGCGTCGCTCGTGACGGACGCCCGCCTCCGCGAGTCGAACGTCGAATCGAAGGCGCGGCAGCGCGTCGTAGGCACGAGCAGGTACGGCGCCCCTGAACCCGCGACCGAGGGGGGGCCGGTCTGCCCCGCCGCGAGGACGTCGTGCGGGGTGAGGGCGTCGAGGCTGTCGAACACGTAGAAGACCGCCACCATCCACCTCGCCGGACTCCACCTCGCCGCCCTCTTCATCTGGTCAGCCAGATGATCCGAAGGAGACGGCTTGGTCCGGTGGCCTTGTCCGGCGCTGTGTCCGGTCAGCCCTGTACAGGTCGATGGACAGCCCCGAGGCCTGGCTGTTGACCTTGCCCCGAAGGTAGGCCGGATTGCGATATTTGGAGTACTGGCGACATGTCGTGATTGATAATCAGATATAACTACGCATACAACGTTCCTCGCAGCTCGAACCGGGACACTCCCTGATCGGGTCGTTCGAGGAGGATCCATGCAGCACTTCGCCGTTCGCGGGAATCCGCGTGTGGGGAGCATCCGGGGGTACGTGTCGAAGCACGGCGTTCGGAAAGCATCGTGCACGGTACTCGCTGCCGCAGCCGTTCTGACGCCGTCCGTCGCCCTGGCGGCTCCTGCCGCACCCGGCACGTACGCATACGTCGCCAACACGGGCCAGAACAAGGTCCGGGTGTTCGACACCGCCACGAACGCCCTCGTGACGAGCATCGACACCGGAGCGTTCAGCGGGCCCCTGCAGGTCGCCGCTGCCCGAAACGGCAAGAAGGTCTACGTGACGGAGCGGGACTCGGGCGCCGTGTCGGCGATCGACGCTCTCACCAACACCGTGGTGGCCGAAATCCCCACGGGGAACGGCACTCCGGAGAGCGTGGCCATCTCGCCGGACGACAGTCGCGCCTATGTCACCGTGGAGGGGAACGGACTGGCCAACCGCGTGGTGGCGATCAACACCGCCACCAATGCCGTCGTGGGCACCCTCGAGACGGGGGCGGACACGCTCCCGAACGGGCTGGCGGTATCCCCGGACGGGAAGCGCCTCTACGTCGCCTACCGGGGCGCAGGTGTGGTGGCAGTGATCGACTCCGCCACCATGACGCTCATCACGACGGTGGACGTCGGACCGAGCGCACCGCGAAAGGTGGCCATCTCGCCGAGCGGCGCACGTGTCTACGTCACCGAGAACACCTCGGGCGAGGTATCGGTCATCGACACCGCCACCAACACGGTCGTGGTGCCGATTCCGGTCAACCAGGGGCTGGACGGCGTGGAGGTCTCGCTGGACGGAAAGCGCGTCTACGTCGCCGACCGGAACAACGCCCGGGTGGCGGTCATCGATGCCGCCACGAACAGCGTCGTCACTTCGATCCCCACCTCCGGGGATCCCGCGGAAATGGCGGTTTCCCCCACCGGAGCCCGGCTGTACGTCAGCCACCCCAACGGCGCGCACGGGGTATCCGTCATCGACCTCGCCACCAACTCCGTCTCCGCGACCATCGACAGTCCCCAAGGCGCGCTCATCGGAATCGACCTGGGCTCGGTGCCGGGGACCTCAAAGGTGTCCTGCCCGGCCGGCAGCGTGCTGACGGGCGGCGGCTTCGGATCCACCGGTCCCGCACCGGATCAGCTCGTCAGCAGGCCGGTACCCGGCACCAACGACTGGGAGGTGAACGGGCAGAACAGGACGCGGGACGACGTCACCCTCACCCCGTATGCCGTCTGTGCCACGCCATGACGGCCTCGCGACGACCCGAAGGCAGCCGCCGACTGCCCACGGGCCCCGGGTCCACTTCCAGCGGACAATGATCAGGAGTAAGTGCATGCCGTCTGAAAGCACAGCAGCAACGCGGCGGAGCGGTCCGCCACGCCGGACCGGATGGGTCGCCGGAGCCGTTGTCTCGCTCGTCCTCACAGGTGCCGGTTTCGCGGCGCCCGCAGCCGCCGCCACCCCGCAGGACCCTGCGGACGCGCAGTACCTGACGGTGGATCCGCCTCCGCAGCACGACGAATGCGCCGAGGGGCGGCCATGGGACGAGTCGTGCGAGCCCCACCCCGGAGGGCCTCCGTTTCCTCCCGGACCCCCCGGACCCCCCGGACCTCCCGGACCGGCTGGAACCCCCGGTCCTCCGGGAGCCCAGGGCGCTCCGGGGGTCCCCGGCCCGGCCGGCACCCCGGGATCAGCCGGGCCCGCCGGACCCCAGGGAGTAGCCGGACCTGCGGGCCCTCCTGGTCCCCCCGGACGCGTTTTCACCCTCGTCGTCACGGGCCGGCCCGTCTTGATCCCCGCGGCCCCGTAGCGGCACCGGGCCCCGCGGGGCTGCCGCACCGCACGGCCGGCACCACCACGTGCTGCCGGCCGTGCGGCGCACCCGGCGGCACGAAACCACGGGCGGGAGCGGCTTTGGCGACAGGCACACGGAGCGGTTGCTGCGGACGGTCGGGCCGTTGGGGGGGGGCGACGACCGTACCCAACCGTGACGTGAGCCGTCGGCGCCGTGCGAGTCAGCCGTGGTGCAGAGACCCCAGCAGGCCTTCCGGGAGGTACTCCGAGTGAGCGTCGGCCACCGCCGCCGGGTCGGCGGGCCGGTCGAGAGGAGGGTGTTCGGGCCGGCGCGGCAGCGACACGGGCTCGGCGCTTCCGAGTCGCCGGGCGACGTCCTCGCGCAGCTTCGGCAGCAGCGCGTAGAGCGTGTCACCGGGACACGCGGTGCTGTTGAAGTCCCGGTGCCCGTAGATCTCGGAGGCCGGCACGTCGTACTGGCGGCACACGCGGGCGCACAGGTCGGCGAGGGCGGAGAACTGCGCCGGCGGAGGCTGCACCGTCATGTAGGTGCCCTCGTTCTCGATGCCGATGGCCACGTTGTTCTGGCCGACGCAGTGGGCGCCCCGTACCGTCTGGGCCCCGGCGTCCAGCGCGGCGAGGCTGTGGTGCCGCCCCTCGAGGACGAAGGCACCCCTGCTGATGGTGAAGTGCTGGCCGGTGTCGATCCAGCCCTGCATGTCCATGTGGTACGTCTGGATGGCGCGGGCGAGTCTGAGGGCCCGCTCCCGCGAGTAGTCCGTGACGTTGGCCGTGGCCGTGTGGTGGATGATGATCTTCGCGGGCCGCGAGGCGAGCAGCACGACGGGTTCGGACGCCTCGCGGGCGCCCCAGCCGGTGCAGTCGGTGATCTCGGGTGCCGGGTGGCCGTCGCGGCGCTGGAATGCCCGGGGACCGGTGGAGGCCATGGCCGGGGAGGCGGCGGCGGTGGGCAGGATGGAGGCGGCTCCGACCGCGAGCGCGGCGGATACCAGAGCCCTGCGGGTGAGCCGGGAGTGCGGTGTGAATGTCATGGAGCAGCCGTTCCGGTGGGGGGGGAGACGTCCCATGGAACGAGGCGGGGCCCCCGGGGGCACGCAGGCGCTCCGGGGACGCGGTCCGTTGGTCCTTTGGGAGGACGGCGAGTCGGCCGCACGGTGTATGGCGGCTCCGCTGCCCGGCCGGCCGGGCCACGGCCGACGCAGGTCCTGGCCCGGCCCAGGGCCCGGAGTCGTCACCGGTGGCCGCGGTGCCGCGGAGGCTCACACCCGGCCGGCACTGACGACGTCCGCCGCCGGCCCGGCAAAGCTCAGTCCGTAGGGTGAGGGTCCGGCGGGTGACGGGTTCGCGGTCCGGTCGCCGCCGCTTCTCAGGGGCCTTTGTCGAGTTCCGCGACGATCGAGGCGGGGGTGTGTCCGCTGCCGTCGGACAGGCGGTGGAAGTCGACGGAGACGAAGTTCGGAGTGCGGCCCCCGCCGGCGGTCCGGCACTGCTCCGCGATGCGGTTCCTGAGCTTGGCCCCGTTGTCCAGGGACGCGGTGAGGACCGTGGGCACGTTGCGGTGGTGGCTCATCGTGAACAGCCGCCGGAAGCCGGGTTCCTGGCGGTCCAGGGGCACGTCGGGCCAGCGGGTGACGCACGCGAGGTCGTCGCCCAGGTCGCCGAGGCTCCAGTAGTTGCTCACGGTCCAGGACCTGTCGTACATGACGCCCAAGTGCTCGCGGTCGGACCGGTCCGAGAAGACGATCAGGCGCTTGCCGCCCCAGCCCTTTCGGGCCTGAGCGCCATCGGCGCCGCTGGATCCGCCACATCCCCGAGCCGGCCCCTGAACTCGGGACGCGCTGTACGAGTACGCACGCACCGAGCAGGAGGAGAGCGCCGGACCCGCGCTCCTCGCCTGACGCACTCCCGCGGTCCCGTGCCCTGGATCCGGTCCCGCAACGGCCGACGCCGCCGTTGGCTCGCCGGATTCCGCGCTTCACTGGTCGCTCCAGGCCATCGGTCCTGCCGGACCGTCAAGCCTTGCCGTTTGATGAGTGCATGAATGCATGAGTGCATGAGTGCGCATCCCACCCGTTGTGCCCACAGCGCCAGGCGAACAATCGCGCTGGTGGGCCAGAGGAGAGCCCCGCCGCCCGGGGGACGTTGCGGCGGGGCTCTTCAGTGGTGCGCGCCAACGGGTGGGAGGTGGCGCGCCCCCTCTGGGTGGGGTTCACGCTACGCCCGACATGGCCGGAACAACACCCCTCAACGTGGCTGGATTTAGAGGTTTGCTGTTCCCGGAGTGGGTCGAGGTTTGGCCAGGGACGGCGTGGAGTTGCCGGCGTCGGGCAGTTCGCAGCCGCCGCGGCCGTCTACGCGGCACGAGCCTTTCGTGGGTCCGCCGGAAGGTACGGGCTCGCGCGAGCAGCGCAGTACCGAGGTTCCACGCAGGGTGACCGCGGTCGGCGTCGAGCGGGCGACAGCGAGACGATCCAGCTGTACGTCGTCCACTCGGCCGCCGCGGCGGGGACCAACCTCGGCGACGGGTGGTGACGAGCTCGTGCACGGTGGGCGGGTGAGACGTCGGGGCCAGACCGCGCCCTCGGCGAGCGGCTGAAGGGCGCCCGGTCCAACCTCCGCCCGATGGCCGCGGGGATGCCGCGGTCTCGGGCCGGACGACAGGGCAGGCTCCGTGCGTGTGCGGCGCCTGGCGAGTCAGCCGCCGTAGCCGTCGTCGGTGGCCCGCTTCCGGTGACGATCGGGGTCGTGGATCGCGGTGAGAAACGGCGTGATTCCCAAGGCGTGGAAGCCGTACGCCAGTTGCTGGTACCACGCTCGTTCGTTCTCGAGCTCCTCGGACACCTGAACGGGGACTGCGCCGGTGTGGTCGCCGGTCGACACCATGACGACGAACGTCGTGTCCTCGTCTGCCGAGTCGGACGGATTGGCGATCACCGTGAAGTCCCATGTTGCCGCGCCGGGGATGTCCGAGCCGGCATCCAGGCGCCGCAGGACGAACGTCGGCTGTCCCGGCAGTACTGCGGACTGTGCCCGGATCGCCATCGTCCTCTGTCTCACGATCCGCCAGGGTGGCTCCGGGCGCGTGTGGTGAATGTCGGAGAAGAGTTCCTCCCGCAGTTCCGAGTACGTGGCGGCTGTCCGGGCCAAGGCCCGTGTGAAGTCTCCCGGGGCCCGCTCAGAAGAGTTCCAGGTCCTCGCCGCTGGTGTCCGCGATGACTGGCCGGAACCGGGCAGGGAGGCCGTCCAGGCGGTCAGGACCGGCCGCTGCGGCGACGGCGGGGGCCGTCTCGGCCAACCAGGCGCGAAACCGCTCGGCGGCTTCGCGGTAGGGGACTCGCGCCAGGACGCGGTGCTCGCCGGAGGGGCAGAAGTCGACGGCGACAGTGAGCAGGCAGGAACGGGGAGTGTTCTGACTGCCCGTCCAGGACACGCGCAGGACACCGCAGGGCTTGCGCCCGCGGGGGGCGCGGTGGGTCGGGCGCAGCGATCGGCAGAGTATGTGGGCGGTCCATGCGGCGAGGTGCGGCAGGGGCAGGGTGGTGCGCGCGCGACAGCCGGGGCAGCGGTGCCAGTGGCGGAGCCAGTCGTCGGTGTCGGTGTGGAAGAGGCGTGTGTACCGGTTCGCCACGCGGATGTCGTTGTCGTACAGGTGGTCCGGGCGTTCCTGTGTGTTGCAGGACTGGCAGACGGGGGCGCGGACGTAGCCGTGTTCGTGGCAGTGGTCGAGCACGGTGGCGGGCGCGGTGCGGCAGACGGCGCACGCCCACCCGGCCACCCTGCGGGAGGTACCGGGCTTCCTGCTGAGCACCGAGTACAACTGGCCTTCCAGCTCTTTGTCGTACCGGAGCAGTGAGGCGGTGGGGCCCTCGGGGCCCGTCGTCTGCCGACCGCCGGCGTTGCGGGCCTGTCGGGGAGGGGTGGGCGGCTCGGTGACGGCTGTGCTTGCTCGGCGGGTCCGCGTGGCTTGCACCCACTGTCTTTCGGCGTGCTCGGCCGCGTCCAGCAGCCTGACCACGGCGCGCGGCAGCCACCACGTGCGCTGTGTCCCGTCGCGGGTCTGCTCCACGAGCATCTGTCGCCAGTCGATCCCCGCCAGAGGGTACGGTCGGCCGATTTCACATCGCGCTGCCCGCTCGGGGCCGGCCGGCTCCTGTAGTTCCCCCGTGATGCGTCGGCGCCAACGCAGCGGCGTTTCCTCGTTGCGCTCCTGCCTCGGCGCTCCACGAAACGGACCGATGCGAACCAGGTCCCGCCGATCCATTCCCACCGCGTTCAGTTCCGCGGCCGCCCGGCGCACCTCGACCTCCGGAACACTCCACTGACCGTTGCCCGCCCTCACCATCGCCACCACATGGCCGCCGAGCAGGACGTACCTCACCCGGGCGGGGGCAGGAGAGCGGGTGAGTGCCCCGGAAGCCGTCGGCACAGCACTGGCGGCCGTCAAATCGACCCACAGGGCGTCCGCGGCAACCAGGGTGATCAGGCCGTCCGTGCGACCGGGCATGACACGCTCTGACATACCGACAGGCTAACGGCCCCCGACGCGGCGCGGCGGCGGGTCCCGAGCGCCTCGGTCAACCGGGCCGCCGCCCGCAACTCCACATACCTGAGGCTCTGGTTGGGGAGCGAACCTTTCCCCTCCAGGAGGGAGCGGGCCGAGCCGCCCCCCGGCCCGCCCGGGGCGGGGTCTCCGGCCGGTCACGGGGTGTGACTGCTCCGCGTGGCGGAGGCATGCGCCACCCGGTAGCGTCGAAAGGGCGCGTTCCGTGCAAACCGCTGCGGCCTGACCAGGCAGGGCCGCCGATGTCGGCAGAGGAACGAGACCACATGCCAAAGCACTGCGTCCACGCGGCGGCTGCCGGGGCAGCTCTGGTCTGTCTGGTGGCATTCGGCCCTCCACCCGGCAGCGCCGCGTCAGCACCCGCCCGGCCCGCGGCCGAGCCCACCCCGGCAGGATCGCCGCAGTTCGTTCCCGGCCCCTGTCCGAAGCCGCCCGAGCCCATCGAAGCGCTGAGCGGCGCCCGGTGCGGCCTCCTCGAGGTTCCCGAGAACCGATCCCGCCCCGGCGCCCGGACCATCAAGCTGGCCGTGGCCGTCGTTCCGGCTGTCACGCCGACGAAGCCCGCTCAGGACCCCGTGGTGTTCATGGCGGGCGGCCCCGGTGCCGACACGTTCGACGACATTCCGTTCCTCGTCGACTCCGGCCTGAACAAGGACCGCGAACTGATCATCATGGCCCAGCGCGGCACCCTCTACGACCAGCCGAACCTCGCCTGCCCGGAGGTCGACCGGTTCAACGCGCGGGCGGTCGGCCTGGGCTACGACGCACCAGAGGCGGAACGACTCTTCCTGAAAGCGGTGAAGGACTGCCGGCACCGCCTGACGGCCGCCGGCACCGACCTGAGCGCCTACAACACCACCGAGAACGCAGCCGACTTCGCCGACCTGCGCAAGGCGCTGGGCATCCGCCAGTGGAACGTCTACGGGTACTCCTACGGCAGCAACCTGGCCCTCACGTACCTGCGCCTGCACCCCGAGGGAATCCGCGCGATGGCGATCGACTCGATCACCCCTCCCCAGGTCGTGACCCTGCCGTGGACATGGGGCAGCACCGCCGAGGGGATCGACAACATCTTCGAGGCGTGCGCGGCGCAGCCCGCCTGCAAGGACCGGTACCCGGACCTCCGCCGCACGCTGACGGAGCAGGTGCGCAGGCTGGAGGCACATCCGCTGACGCTGAACGTCGCGCCGCCGAGCGGAGGGAAGCCGGTCAAGGTCGTACTCGACGGGGGCGCACTGCTGAACCTGATCGTCGCCTTCACCCCCCGGCCCAAGGACATCCCGGCGGCGCTGGAGGAACTCGCCAACGGGAACCCGGAGCGCTTCGCGAAGGCCCGTGCGGCCGGCTCGGTCCAGAAGGTCGGCGAGTTCGCCCACGGCCTGACGAACTCGGTGGCGTGCGCTGAGTGGGCGCCGGGGTACTCGGAGTCCGACGTGCTGAAGGCGGGGCGCAAGGCGTACCCCGGGTGGCCGGACACGGTACTGGCCCAGGTGCCGCAACTTCCCTTCCAGTACCCGGCATGCGGGATCTGGGACGTTCCGGACCGAGCCTCCGTCCAGCGGGTGGCCACGGTCAGCTCCGTACCGGCGCTCGTCATCTCCGGCACGTTCGACGTGAAGACCGGGGCGAGTTGGGCGAAGGGCGTCGCGCGCAACCTGTCCGGGTCGACCGCCATTCAGGTCCCCGGAATCGGCCACTGGGTGGTCCCGCAGTCGCCGTGCGCGCAAAGCGTGCTGGCCTCGTTCCTCGCCCGTCCGAAGGCGCCCGACACCAAGTGCGTGGACGGTCTCGAACCCGAACCGTTCACGATCATCCCGAAGTAGCCGGGAGGGCAGATGACACGCCGTCAAGCGCACCGTCGTCGCCGCACCGCACGACGACTCCTGGCCACCTCGGCCGGCGTGGCGACCGGTCTCCTCGTCACCGGCCTGCTCTCCGCGCCCACTCAGACGAAGGCGCACGCCGACGACGGAGCGCCGATCGGCACCGTCGCCCGGACGGTGGGCGACGCCCGCTACGAGCCGGGCCCCTGCCCGAAGACACCGGAACCCGTGGAGGAGCTGGAAGGGGCCCGCTGCGGAACGCTCACCGTGTCCGAGAACCGCGCCGAACCAAGCGGCAAGACGATCGAACTCGGTGTCGCGATCGTGCCCGCCACGGCCGGTACACCGAAGTCCGACCCCATCGTCTGGCTCGCGGGCGGACCGGGAGACGACGCCGTGGGCGAGGCGAAGTTGGCGATCGGCGCCGGCCTGAACCGCGACCGTGACGTGATCCTCATGTCCCAGCGCGGTACGTACTCGGCCGACCCGACGGCCCTCTGCCCCAACATCGACCAATTCAACGCACGCGCGGTCGGCCTCGTCTACGACGCTCCGTCCACCGAACGACTGCACGTCGAGGCCACGAAGGCCTGCCGCGACCAACTGGCGGGCCGCGGGCTCGACCTCAGCGCCTACAACGACACCGAGAGCGCCGCCGACTACGAGGACCTGCGCTCCACTCTGGGCATCAAGCAGTGGAACCTGTACGGCATCTCCTACGGAACCCACCTGGCCCTGGTCTACATGCGCCTGCACCCCGAGGGGCTCCGCTCGGTGGGCATCGACGGCATACTGCCGCCGTCCAGGGCCGGGTCGGCGGCGACGTGGAGCAGCGCCCGGCAGGGCATCGACGGCCTGTTCAAGGCCTGCGCGGACCAGCCGGCGTGCGACAAGCGCTACCCGAACCTGTCGGCCACCTTCGACAAGCTCGTCAGCGACCTCGAAGCCAAGCCGGTCACCACCACCGTCACGCTCCCCGGCCACGACAAGCCGGTCAAGGTCGTACTGGACGGCGGAGCCCTGGTCAACTGGATGACCTCCGCCACCCACGTCGCACCGCAGGTGCCCCGCGCCCTCGACGAGCTGGCCCACGGCAAGCCGCAGCGGATCGCTCGGCAGTGGGCGGGCGGCAAGCTCAGCCCGCAGGCCATCGGCAGGGTTGCGCACGGTCTCGCCTACGGCGTTTTCTGCAGCGCGTGGACGCCGTACGAGAGCCAGGAGCAGGCACTCAAGGGCGGACAGGACGCCTTCCCGTCGTTCCCCCGCTCGGTACAGGCCCAGGCGCCGCAGCTCACCTTCCTCCGCCCGGACTGCGATGTCTGGAACGTCCCCCCTGCGGACCCCTCGATCCGTGACGTCACGCGCGGCGACATCCCCACCCTCGCCCTGTCGGGCAGCTTCGACTCCCAGACCGGGGCGGACAACGGGCCGTACGTCGCCCGCACGCTGAGCAAGGCCAAGGTCGTCACGATCCCCTACCAGCCGCACGTGGTGATCGCCACGTCGAAGTGCGCCCAGGAGATCGCCGTCTCCTTCTTCGATACCCCGGACGCGCCGAAGACCGGCTGCCTGAAGGGCCTGGAGCCGCCCGAGTTCGAGATCGCTCCCTGATCAACGTGCGCACGTGGTCCGCTTCGTGACCACCGCCCTTGTCCTCGGCGGATGCTGCCCGCGGGGACCCGCATCCTGGTGACGAGCACGGTGGGAGCCGACCGGGCGCCACAGCCCCCAGTCGCGGCTGGGGGAGCGGCGCCCGGCCGGCTCCCGGTCCGTGCGTCGTGGAACATCAGTGCTGGGGCAGTGCCTTCAGCGCGGTGTTGAGTTCGAGGACGTTGACGCGTGGTTCGCCCATGAAGCCGAGGGTGCGACCGGTGGTGTGGTCGGTGACGAGCTTCTCGACCTGCTGGACGTCGAGGCCGTTCCGCTCGGCGACGCGGTGGACCTGGATCTTGGCGTACTCGGGGGAGATGTGCGGGTCGAGGCCGGATCCGGAGGAGGTGACGGCGTCGGCCGGCACGTCCTCGGGCCGGACCTCGTAGGAGGCCGTGGAGTTGTCGGCGATGACGGCTTCCTTGGCGGCGACGACCTGGGCGCAGAGGGTGCCTTCCTCCGCGCTCGCCGGGCAGAGGCCGCCCACGGCGCCGTTGTCGGCGGAGCGGTTGGTGGCGCCGGAGAGGATCAGCGCGTACCGGGTGTTGACGCTGTTGGAGCCCAGGCCGTTGGAGGGGCGCGGCTGGAACCACTTCAGGTCCGGCCGGGCCGCCTCCTCGGCGTCGTTCGGATCGTTCTTCGGGAGGTTGTACGTCTGCCCGATGAGGGAGGAGCCGACGACCTGGCCGTTCTTGTCCTTGATCTCGGAGCCGTTGGCGTTGTCGTTGAAGAGGGCCTGGGCGATGCCGGTGACGGCGAGGGGATAGATGACGCCGCAGATCACGGTCAGGACGAGGAGGGCGCGGAGGCCTGCCCCGAGCAACCGTGCTGCGTTTCCTACGGAGTTGTTCATCGCAGATCAGCCGATTCCGGGGATGAGGGAGATGAGGAGGTCGATGACCTTGATGCCGATGAACGGGGCGATCAGACCGCCCACGCCGTACAGGCCGAGGTTGCGGCGGAGCATCTTGTCGGCGCTGGTCGGCCGGTAGCGCACGCCCTTGAGGGCGAGCGGTACGAGCGCGATGATGATCAGCGCGTTGAAGATGACGGCGGAGAGGATCGCGGACTCGGGGGAGGTCAGGCCCATGACGTTGAGCTTGTCGAGGCCCGGGTAGACCACGGCGAACATGGCCGGGATGATCGCGAAGTACTTGGCGACGTCGTTGGCGATGGAGAACGTCGTCAGCGCGCCGCGCGTGATCAGCAACTGCTTGCCGATCTCGACGATCTCGATGAGCTTGGTGGGGTTGGAGTCGAGGTCCACCATGTTCCCGGCCTCCTTGGCGGCCGAGGTGCCCGTGTTCATGGCGACCCCGACGTCGGCCTGGGCGAGGGCGGGCGCGTCATTCGTGCCGTCGCCGGTCATCGCGACCAGCTTGCCGCCGGCCTGCTCGCGCTTGATGAGGGCCATCTTGTCCTCGGGCGTGGCCTCGGCGAGGAAGTCGTCCACGCCCGCCTCCTCCGCGATGGCCTTCGCGGTGAGCGGATTGTCGCCCGTGATCATGATCGTCTTGATGCCCATGCGGCGAAGCTCGTCGAAGCGTTCGCGCATGCCTTCCTTCACGACGTCCTTGAGGTGGATGACGCCCAGGACCCGGGCGCCCCGGTCGTCCTTGACGGCGACGAGGAGGGGCGTGCCGCCGGCTTCCGAGATCCGGTCGGCGAGGACGTCGGCGTCGTCGGAGACCTGACCGCCCTGCTCCTTCACCCAGGTGATGACCGAGCCGGCGGCGCCCTTGCGGGTCTGCCTGCCGTCCATGTCGACACCCGACATACGGGTTTGCGCGGTGAAGGCGATCCACTCGGCCTGCGACAGTTCGCCCTGGTGGCGTTCGCGCAGCCCGTACTTCTCCTTCGCGAGGACCACGATGGAGCGGCCTTCGGGAGTTTCGTCCGCCAGCGACGAAAGCTGCGCGGCGTCCGCCAGTTCGGCCTCCGTGGTGCCCTTGACCGGTACGAATTCGGAGGCTTGGCGGTTGCCGAGGGTGATGGTGCCGGTCTTGTCGAGCAGCAGCGTCGACACGTCGCCCGCCGCTTCCACCGCGCGGCCGGACATGGCCAGGACGTTGCGCTGGACCAGGCGGTCCATGCCCGCGATGCCGATGGCGGAGAGCAGCGCGCCGATGGTGGTGGGGATCAGGCAGACCAGCAGGGCGGTGAGCACGATCATCGACTGCTCGGCGCCCGCGTAGATCGCGAACGGTTGCAGGGTGACGACGGCCAGCAGGAAGACGATGGTCAGCGAGGCGAGCAGGATGTTCAGCGCGATCTCGTTGGGCGTCTTCTGCCGCGCCGCGCCCTCGACCAGCGCGATCATGCGGTCGATGAAGGTCTCGCCGGGCTTCGTCGTGATCTTGACGACGATCCGGTCGGAGAGGACCTTCGTGCCACCCGTGACCGCGCTGCGGTCGCCGCCCGACTCGCGGATGACGGGCGCGGATTCGCCGGTGATGGCCGACTCGTCCACCGACGCGACGCCCTCGACGACGTCACCGTCACCGGGGATGATGTCGCCCGCCTCGCAGATCACCAGGTCGCCGATACGGAGCTCCGCGCCGGGGACCCGTTCCTCCATCGAGCCGTCGAGGCGGCGGGCGACCGTGTCAGTCTTCGCCTTGCGGAGGGTGTCGGCCTGGGCCTTGCCGCGGCCCTCGGCGACGGCCTCGGCGAGGTTGGCGAAGATCGTGGTCAGCCACAGCCAGCCGGTGATCGCCCAACCGAACCAGTCCGTCGGATCCTTGACCGCCAGCACGGTCGTGACGACCGAGCCGATCAGGACCACGAACATGACCGGGGACTTGATCATCACGCGCGGGTCGAGCTTGCGCACCGCGTCCGGGAAGGACTTCAGCAGTGCCTTGGGATCGAAGAGCCCCCCGCCGACACGGCCGGCCGCGGGCGGGTGCCCGGTGGGAACGTCCTCGTGCGGGGCACGGGTGGGAGTGATGGTGCTCATGAGGCGAGCCCTTCGGCGAGCGGCCCCAGCGCGAGGGCGGGGAAGTAGGTCAGGCCGGTGATGATGACGATCGTGCCGACGAGCAGGCCCGCGTAGAGCGGCTTGTCGGTGCGGAGCGTGCCCGCCGTCTCGGGGATGGGCTTCTGCTCGGCGAGCGAGCCCGCCAACGCGAGGACGAACACCATGGGCAGGAAGCGGCCGAGCAGCATGGCGATGCCGATGGTGCTGTTGAACCACTGCGTGTCGGCGTTGAGTCCGGCGAAGGCGGAGCCGTTGTTGTTGGCGCCCGAGGTGTAGGCGTAGAGGATCTCGGAGAAGCCGTGCGCGCCGGAGTTCGTCATGGAGTTGCCCGGGGTGGGCAGGGCCATCGCGGCGGCGGTGAAGCACAGCACCAGGGCCGGGGTGACGAGGATGTAGCAGGCGGCGAGCTTGATCTCGCGGGTGCCGATCTTCTTGCCGAGGTACTCGGGGGTGCGGCCGACCATCAGGCCGGCGATGAACACCGCGATGATCGCCATGATCAGCATGCCGTAGAGGCCGGATCCGACTCCGCCGGGGGCGATCTCGCCGAGCTGCATGCCCAGCATCGCGATGCCGCCGCCGAAGCCGGTGTAGGAGGAGTGGAAGGAGTTGACGGCGCCGGTCGACGTCAGCGTCGTCGCCACGGCGAAGATCGACGAACCGCCGATGCCGAAGCGGGTCTCCTTGCCCTCCATCGCACCGCCGGCGACGTCGAACGCCGGTCCGTGGTGAGCGAACTCGGTCCACATCATCAGCGCGGTGAATCCGATCCAGATGATGCCCATGGTGGCGAGGATCGCGTAGCCCTGGCGCAGGTTGCCGACCATGCGGCCGAAGGTGCGGGTCAGTGCGAAGGGGATGAGGAGGATCAGGAAGATCTCGAACAGGTTCGAGAAGGGGGTCGGGTTCTCGAAGGGGTGGGCGGAGTTGGCGTTGAAGTAGCCGCCGCCGTTCGTGCCCAGCTCCTTGATGACCTCCTGCGAGGCGACCGCCCCGCCGTTCCACTGCCGGCTGCCGCCCATGAACTGGCCGACCTCGTGGATGCCGGCGAAGTTCTGGATGACTCCGCAGGCGACCAGGACGAGGGCGCCGATCACGGAGATGGGAAGAAGAATGCGGAGGGTGCCGCGGACCAGGTCGGACCAGAAGTTGCCGAGTTCACCGGTGCGGGAGCGCGCGAAGCCCCGGACGAGCGCCACCGCGACGGCCATGCCGACGGCGGCGGAGACGAAGTTCTGCACCGCGAGGCCACCGGTCTGTACGACGTGGCCCATGGCCTGTTCGCCGTAGTACGACTGCCAGTTGGTGTTCGCCACGAAGGACGCGGCGGTGTTGAAGGCCTGATCCGGATCGATCGACACGAAGCCGAGGGAACCAGGCAGGCTGCCCTGTAGGCGCTGTATGCCGTAGAGGAACAGGACGCCCACCGCCGAGAAGGCGAGGACGCCGCGCAGGTAGGCGGGCCAGTGCATCTCGGCGTTCGGGTTGGCGCCGATGGCCTTGTAGATCCACTTCTCCGGTTTGTAGTGCTTCTCGGAGGTGTAGACCCGGGCCATGTGGTCGCCGAGTGGGCGGTAGGCCAGCGCGAGTGCGGCGATCAGCGCGAGGAGCTGGAGCACGCCGGCGGTTACGGGGCTCATATCAGTGCTCAGAACCTCTCCGGGTACACAAGGGCGAGGACGAGGTATCCGAGCAGTGAGACGGCCACGACGAGGCCGACAACGTTCTCGACAGTCACAGCCTGGTCACCCCCCGGGCGATGAGAGCCACCAGCGCGAACACCGCGACCGTGGTGACGACGAAGGCCAGATCGGCCATCGCGAGCTCCTGAGTGAAGTGGGAAGAAATGAATCAGCCAGTTGGCTGATGACGAGACAACCGCGTCTTCACCCGGGTGTTAAGCCGCCTTGACGGGGTCCATACGGCCGCCCCGCAACCCTTGACGCCCCTCTTACGGGAGGCCGCGCGGCGGATGTCGAGGAGGGGGAGGACAACCGCAGGCGGGTTCCCTCGACGCGATGCGGAGGTCCGGGGGGTGGTCGGGCCTGGTGAGGAAGCCGGAACGTGCCGCGCGGGAGGAGCGCCCATACGCTTGAGGGGATACCTCCGGACCTGGGCGGGAGGCCGTCACATGAGCAGGCGTTGGACCGCGCGTCTGGCCCTCGCGGCGGGCGTGGCCGCGCTCTTGGTACTGGTGGTCTTCGCCGGGTTCGGCAGCCTCGTGCTCATGGGGGTGGGGTGGGCGGGTCTGGTGCTCACGGCGGCCGGTGGCTGGTGGATGCTCACCCACACCGGCTGGATCCGGGTACTGGCCGTGCTGCTGGTGATCGCCGCGCCGCTCGGTGTCCTGGTCCTGTACGCGTCCGCCGGACTCCTGTGGGTCGTGCTGGTCTCCCTCGGCCTGTGGGCATTGGCCGTTTCCGCCGGCAGGGCCGCGCTTGCGGACGACACCTCGCCGACCATGTCGGAGCGGTCCGCCGGCCGGGCCGAGCACCCGTTCCTGATCATGAATCCGCGCTCGGGCGGCGGGAAGGTCGGCAAGTTCCGCCTGGCGGAGCGGGCCAGGGCCAAAGGCGCCGAGGTCGTCGTACTGGACACGACCGGACGGCAGGACGTGGCCGAGCTGGCGCGGCGGGCCGTCCGGGGCGGGGCCGATCTGCTCGGCGTCGCGGGTGGCGACGGTACACAGGCCCTGGTCGCCGGCGTGGCCGCGGAGCACGACATACCGTTCATGGTGATCGGCGCCGGCACCCGCAACCACTTCGCCATGGACCTGGGCCTCGACCGGGACGACCCCTCCAGGTGTCTGGACGCACTGGACGACGGTGTCGAACTGCGCATCGACATCGGCTACCTCCAGGGGGGACCGCCGGCGGACCGGAGCGCGGAGCGCGTCTTCATCAACAACGCCTCGTTCGGCGTGTACGCGGAAGTCGTGCAGAGTCCCGCCTACCGCGACGACAAGGCCCGCACCATCCTGGAGATGCTGCCGGACCTGCTGACCCACCAGAGCGGCGCCGTGCTGAGTGTCCGTACCGACGAGCTGGCCGTGGAGGGCCCCCAGGCGGTACTGGTGAGCAACAACCCCTATGCGAGGGGCGACTCGGCGGGACTGGGGCGCCGACAGGGACTGGACTCGGGCGAGCTGGGGGGGCTGTGTGTCGGCGTCGGCAACGCCGCCGAGGCCACGGAGCTCCTGCTGCGGGGCGGGCAGGGCCGCGGGCTGACCGCGACCACCGCCCGAGAGGTCGTCGTCGACGCCGACGCCCCGGTCATACCGGTCGGTGTCGACGGCGAGGCCCTGACGCTGCCCACTCCGGTGCGCTGTCGTCTCGCGCCCGGCGCTCTGCGCGTGTGGGTGCCCCGGCACCGGCCCGGCGTGCCGCCCGTCGCACCGCCGATGGACTGGCGCCGGGTACGGACTCTGGCACTGTCGATGGGACGGGCGGCGGCCGGGCGCGGTACCGCTTCATCAGTGGCGGGTATCGGGGCACTCGTCCGGGTCGCCGGGGGCGTCGACGCCTTCCGCGGCGGCCGAGGTGATGCCGGCGAGCGCGTCGGTGAGGTCGGTGGGGACGCGGGTTCAAGGAGGGTGAGCCGGTGGGAATGATCCGTTCCGGTTTCCGTGGCGGGGCTTTCAGCCGGGGTGCTGCTCGGGGACGCGCAGGGCCAGGAGGGCCGTGTCGTCGCTGGTCCATCCTTCGTGCCGGGCGGCCAGGGTGTCGTTGATGTGGCTGATGGTGTCGGTGGCGTTCATGCCGGCCGTGTCGGCGAGGGTGCGGGCCAGGTCGGCGTCGTCGAAGACGTCGTGCTCGCGGTCGGGGGCTCCGGGGCGGGCGCGTGCCTCGGTCGCGCCGTCGGTGTAGAGGAGAAGCAGGTCGCCCGGGGCGAGCCGGAACCTGGCGTCGGCCAGGCGGATGGGGTCGAAGACGCCGAGGAGCTGTCCGGGCCTGCCGATCTCGCGGACGGTGCCGTCGGCTCGCCGGACGAGGGCGGGCGGGTGGCCGGCCAGGGCGAGCGTCCCCGCGAGGCCCCCGCGGGTGGTCCGGAAACGGGCGTAGACGGCGGTGAGGAAGCGAGGAGCGTGCTGGGCGAGCATCGCGGTGTTGAGGCGGTCGAGGAGGCCTGCGGGGGAACGGTTCTCGCCGGCCTCGGCACGGATCGTGTAGCGGGCCATCGAGGACACCTGGGCGGCCTGTACGCCTTTGCCGCACACGTCGCCCAGGACCGCGCCCCAGGAGGAGCCGCGGGTGCGGAACAGGTCGTAGAAGTCGCCGCCGACCTCGATGTCGGAACGGCCCGCACGGGAGGCGGGCAGGTAGGACGCCGCCACCTCCACGCCCGGTACCAGGGGCAGGGCCGGCGGCAGCAGGCCCTGCTGGAGTGAGTGGGCGAGGTCCGCCGACAGGGTGTGCGCGTTCCGGGCGGCGGTCAGGGACCGGCGCAGGCCGATCTCGGCGCCGACCGAGCGGGCGAGCGTCTCCAGCGTGGTCAGATCGGCGGGCGTCCAGACGCGGGGGCTGTCGTCGATGACACAGAAGCTGCCCAGCACCTCGCCGCCCGCTCCGAGGAGGGGGTATCCGGCCCAGGCGCCGATGCGCATCGGTTCGACCGAGGGATGGTCACGGGTGCGGGGGTCGTTGGCGGCGTCGTCCACGATGAAGGGCTCCCCGTCGAGACCGATCAGGAAGAAGCAGAAGCTCTCCTCGACCGGATTCTGCCGGTCCTCGATCGTGGTCGCGTCGACCCCGACGCAGGCCTTCCAGAACGAGCGCCGGTCGTCCACCAGCGTGATGAACGCCCGCCCCGAGCCGGTGACCCGGGCGGCGAGGCCCGCGAGGTCCTCGAAGACCTGCTCCGGCCCGGTGTCGATCAGTTCCGTCGCCGCGACCGCCGCCAACCGGGCCCGGTCCCACAGCTGTCTCGGCAACCCGTCCGTCTTGTTCCGCACCGGCACTCCCGCACCCCTCGTCCCTGCCCTGCCTCTCCGACAACGCCCGAACCAGCCGAACCGCAGTCTTGGAGTGTCTGTCCAGACGACAGCCAACCACGCCCCACCGCGCCCACCAACCTGCGCCGAGGGGGAGCCGTCACCCGAGGGCCCTGCGCACGGCGCTGTGTACGGGCGGGTCCGGTGCCCCGCGGGGGCGGCGGTGGTCCGCCCTCCAGGCGAACCACCCTTGCGAAACGGACTGGCGGTCCGTATGTTTGCCCCATGCGGACCGTCGGTCCGTTTCGAGCGGAACGGAAACCTCGAACATGACCATCCCCATGGCTCCTGAGGAGCTCTACCGTCACGGTCTGCGGTTGCTGCTGGAGAAGGACGTCCCCGCATGGATGGACCTCTGGGACGAGGACGGGATCATGGAGTTCCCCTTCGCGCCTCCGGGTTGGCCCGCGCGGCTGGAAGGGCGCCGGGCCATCGCGGACCACATGCGTCACTACCCGGACCACATCGACCTCCACGACTTCCCCGAGGTGACGGTCCACCGGACCACCGTCCCCGAGACGATCGTGGTCGAGATGCGCGACGTGGGGCGCCTGGTGAAGACAGGAGGCCCCTTCGACATGACGTACATCGCCGTCGTCACGGTCAGGGACGGTCTCATGACCTCCTACCGCGACTACTGGAACCCCCTCGCCGTGCAGGAGCCCGGCGTCGACTTCACGGGCGCCGGGCGATGAGCGACCCCAACGCCACCCTGGTCATCGGCGCCACCGGCACCACCGGCCGCCGGGTCACCGCCGGTCTCCTCGCCGAAGACCACCACGTCAAGGCGGCCGGACGCACCGCCGCCCCGGTGGGCGGCGCGCAGGCGGTCCGCTTCGACTGGAACGAGCCCGCGACCTGGGGCGAGGCCCTGCGCGGGGTCGACCGCGCCTACCTCGTCCCGCCCGTCGGCTCCTCCGACCCGGCCGCGGTCATGCTGCCCTTCCTCCACGAGGCCCGAGCGGCCGGCGTGCGACGCGCGGTGCTGCTCGGGGCGTCGGCGATCCCGGCGGGCGGCCCCGCGGTGGGCCAGGTCCACCAGGCGCTGCCCGGCCTGTTCGACGAGTGGGCGGTACTGCGGCCCTCCTGGTTCATGCAGAACTTCACCGGATCCACCCCGCACGCCCGCAGCATCCGTGAGGGAGGCGTCATCCTGACGGCCTCGGGCGACGGCCGCATCGGTTTCGTCGACGCGCAGGACATCGCCGCCGTCGCCGTGAGGGCCCTGGTCGACGAGAAGTCCCCCGACACCGACCTGATCCTGACCGGACCGCAGACGTTCAGCCACGACGACGTCGCCGCGATCCTCACCGAGTCCACCGGCCGCACCGTCGTGCACCGGCACCTGACCTTCGAGCAACTGCGCGACCGCTGGGCGGCCGAGATCCCGCTGGAGTTCGCCTCCATGCTGGCCGCCATGGACCGCGCCATCGCCGACGGCGCGGAGGACCGCACCACGGACACCGTCGAACGCCTCACCGGTCGTCCTCCGGGCACCTTCCGCGCCTTCGTCGAGAGGGAGATCGCCTGACGGGGGAGTCGCCACCGTGCCGCCCCGGCGGGATCGGCGCCGGTGCGCGGGAACGCGTATCGTCGACTGGCTCGACGACGTCACGAACCGGCCCGCCGCATCCCGGGCGGGCGGGCCGTCGGTGACGGGCCGAAGACCAAGGAGGATCCGTGGCCCAGCGCACGGAACGCGCGGACGCCCTGCGCAACCGAGAAGCCGTCCTGGCGGCAGCGGACGCCCTCTTCGCCGCCAGCGGCAGCCCGCAGAGCGTGTCGATGGACGACATCGCCGCGGCCGCGGGCGTCGGCAAGGGCACCCTCTTCCGCCGCTTCGGCGACCGCGCGGGCCTGATCGGCGCGGTGATCGCCTCCCGCCTCGAACCCCTCCGGCGCGCCGTGCGGGAGGCGCAGGGCGCGCCGGGGTCCTCACCGCGACAGCGGGTGGCGGACCTTCTCGACGCCTCGCTGCGCTTCAAGATCGAGAACCGGAACCTGATGACGGCCGCGGAGGACGCCGGGCTCAGCAGCCCCTACCAGGCCGAGCACTACGGCTGGTGGCACGAGGTCCTTCGCACGGCGCTCGATGAGGTGCCCGGCGTCGACGACGCGGATTTCACCGCCCACGCACTGCTGGCCGCCATCCGCGCCGACCTCGTGGCCCACCTGATCGACGAGCGGGGGGTGGACGCGGAGGGTCTGCGGTCCTCGCTCGCGGGATACATCGACAAGGTTCTCGGAGCCGGCTGAGCCCGCCCGACCGAGGTCGGACGGCTCCCGCACCCCGGACGCCGCACCACCCCCGGACGCCTCGACGCGTGTCGAGGCGTCGGCGCTCGTCGTGTCGAAGCGTCGCCACCCCTGCCCGGATCCGCGTACCGGGCGGGTACGCGCAGGAGCGCCGCGCCGACCGCGCGGACCCGGCCCACCGCAGTGCGTCCGCTGTACACCGCGGTGCACCCCCGCGCCCGAGTCCGTCCTGCGCCGGGCCGGTACGCGATCGGGCACCGGCCCGGGGCCGGCGCGGAGGGGACCGGTTCCTCGCGTACACACACCAGGTGTGACGACCTCGTCACCCCACGCGCCTTACGGAAACCTGCACATCGTGTCCGCGACTGCGACAACTCACCTCCCTCGCCGGCGATATGACCGGAATGTTCCGTCCGGTTGTGGCGGTTTCGAGTCAGTTGGTTCCGTGTAAGGAAGGGAGGCTCCACATCTGTTACTCGATCTTGTGGAGAAGCCGTCACCATTCGGTGAATCAAGCTGCACTTCAGTCGTCGGGGACGCCCGTCCAGCCGTGATGGGGCGTCAACGGGATTGGTCCGCCGGCCCGTTCGCGTGCTTACATCTTGCGCATTGCGGCAGTCGAAATGGGTGGCCCGTTTCGGGCCGCCCCGCCGCCGCATGAATGAATTCCTCCCCCCAATGAAAGGTGCGCGTCATGCGTAACGACATCGAGACCCGCGAGATCGCCGACACCGAGCTGGACGCCGTCTCCGGTGGCATCATCGGCGTGTCCGGTGGCCTCGTGGGCGCCGTGACCAGCGATGTCAGCAACGTCCTGGGCTCCCTGAACACCGTCCAGGCCGCCACGGGCATCGTGTCGCAGGTTCCCGGCGTCGTCACGGGCGTCACCGGCGTTTCGGTGAACACCGGTATCGCCGGTCTCTGATCGGGATATCCCCATGAACCCCGGAGCGTCCCCCACGGCTCCGGGGTTCCTGGCTGCCCGCAGGTCCGTGCGAGACCGCATGTCCGTGCAAGTCCGTATGCCCGTGCAAGTCCGTACGACCGATACGCCCGGCCGATACGAATGCAGTCGAAGGAATAGTCCGTGCAGTTTCGCCAAAAGGCTCTTTCCAAGCTGCAATCGCCCGAAGAACTCGACTTGCCCGTACGCTTCGCGCGCCCGCAGGGCCGGCTCGTCCTGGTCGTCACGGTCATCGTCATGGCCGCCGCGAGTTTCTGGGCCTTCACCGGCACCGTGTCCTCCAAGCTGAGCGCGCCCGGCATCCTCACCCACGCCGAAGGCAGCTACGTACTGCAGACCCCGGTCGCGGGACAGGTCACCGCGGTCCTCGCCGAGGAGGGCCGGCTGCTGACCGCCGGCGCGCCCCTGCTCAACGTCCGTACGGCGCAAGGGGACCGCCCCGTGCGCGTGGTGACCGGCGGCCGGCTGGCGACACTCGTGGCCAAGGTGGGCTCGGTCGTCTCCACCGGTGCGGACGTGGCGACCGTGGAACGCGTGAAGGACCCGCAGGACCCGCTGGTGGCCGTGCTGTACGTGCCCGGCGCCGGCGCCTCGACGATCCCGGTCGGCGCGACCGTGGACCTGACCGTCCAGTCCGTCCCGAAGGAGCGGTTCGGCACGCTGCGCGGCCGCGTCAAGGCGGTCGGCCGCACGCCGCAGACCACGGCGCAGATCGGCGGCTTCCTGGGCGACGGCGGGCTGGCCGAACAGTTCACCCGCGACGGCAACCCGGTCGCGGTACTCGTACAACTGGACCCCTCCACCTCGACCGGGACCGGCTACCGCTGGTCCTCCGGCGACGGCCCCCCGGACGAGGTCCCGTCGGGGACACCGGTCAGCGGCGCCGTCCACCTCGCCGTGCAACGCCCCGTCGACTGGCTGCTGCCGTGACCGCGCCCCGGACCGGCACACCGCCGCGACTCCCTTCGTCCGGACACCGACGGCACCGCCCCGAGTCCAAGGGCGGCACCCGCCGCAAACCCGCACCCGCCCCCAAGGGCAGGACACCCCGCCCAGTACGCACCCCCACCGTGCTGCAGATGGAGGCGGTGGAGTGCGGCGCCGCCGCGCTGGCCATGGTGCTCGGGCACCACGGCCGTTTCGTCCCCCTGGAGGAACTGCGCATCGCGTGCGGCGTCTCCCGCGACGGCTCCCGCGCCGGCAACCTCCTCAAGGCCGCACGCGGTTACGGGCTGACGGCCAAGGGCATGCAGATGGGCCTGGCCGCGCTCGCCGAGGTGAGCGGCCCGGCCATCCTCTTCTGGGAGTTCAACCACTACGTCGTCTACGACGGCATGAGCCGCCGGCTCGGCCGCAAGGGCGTGTACGTCAACGACCCGGGCAAGGGACGCCGGTTCGTCCCCCTGGACGAGTTCGACACCAGCTTCACCGGCGTCGTGCTCACCTTCGAACCCGGCGACGGCTTCCGCCGCGGCGGCCGCAAGCCGGGAGTCCTGGGCGCCATGCCGGCCCGCCTGCGGGGCACTTCGGGAACCATGGCCGCCGCCGTGCTCTCCAGCCTCCTCCTGGTGGCCGTCGGTGCCTCGGTGCCGGCGCTGAGCCGCACGTACATCGACATGTTCCTGATCGGGGAGCAGACCTCCCTGCTGGGAGTGCTGTTCGCCTCGATGGCGGTCGCCCTCGTACTCACCGCGACACTCACCGCGCTGCAACAGGCCAATCTGCTGCGCGGGCGCATCATCTCCTCCACCCTGGGCGGTGCCCGCTTCTTCCGGCACCTCCTGAGGCTTCCGGTCACCTTCTACTCCCAGCGCAACCCGGCGGACCTGGTCCAGCGCCTGCAATCCAACGACACGGTCGCCGAGACCCTCGCCAGGGACCTGGCCGCCGCGGGCGTGGACGCCGTGGTGGTCGTGATCTACGCGGTGCTGCTGTGGACGTACGATCCGCAGCTCACCCTCGTCGGCGTGGCCGTGGCGCTGCTCAACGTGGTGGCCCTGCGGATCGTGATCCGGCTGAGGGCCACCGACACCCAGAAGCTGCGCGCGGAGAGCGCCCGGCTGACCAACACCTCGTACAGCGGTCTCCAACTCATCGAGACCATGAAGGCCACGGGCGGCGAGAACGGCTTCTTCCGGCGCTGGGCCGGACAGCACGCCGTCACCCTCGACGTGCAGCAGCGGCTCGGCGTGCCCAGCGCGTGGCTCGCGATCGTCGCCCCCACGCTGGCCGCGTTCAACAGCGCGCTGATCCTGATGATCGGCGGCCTGCGGGCGGTGGAGGGGCATCTCACCGTGGGTCTCCTCGTCGCCTTCCAGGCCCTGGTGACCAGCTTCACCGCGCCGATCTCCCGGCTGGGCGGCGTCGCGGGAAGGATCCAGGACTTCGCGGCCGACGTCGCCCGTCTCAAGGACGTCGAGAACTTTCCCGTCGACCCGGTCCACTCGCGGCGCGAGCCCGCCGCCGGCACCCGACGCCTCAAGGGCCACGTGGAGCTGGAGCACGTCACCTTCGGCTACAGCCCACTGGACGCCCCGCTGCTCACGGACTTCTCGCTCTCCGTCGGCCCCGGGCAACAGGTCGCGCTCGTCGGCGGATCCGGCAGCGGCAAGTCCACCGTCTCCCGGCTGCTCTCCGGCCTCCACACCCCCTGGGAGGGGGCCATCCGCATCGACGGCATGCGGCTGGAGGACATTCCGCGCGGCGCGCTGGCCGCCTCCGTCTCCTTCGTCGACCAGGACGTCTTCCTCTTCGAGGGCACCGTCCGCGACAACGTCACGCTGTGGGACCCCTCCATCCCGGACGAGGCCGTCGTCGCGGCCCTTCAGGACGCCGCCGTGCACGACGTGGTCGCCCGCCGCCCCGGCGGCATCCACAGCCGCGTCGAGCAGGACGGTCGCAACTTCTCCGGCGGTCAGCGGCAGCGCCTGGAGATCGCCCGGGCGCTGGTGCGCCGCCCCAGCGTGATGGTGCTCGACGAGGTGACCAGCGCCCTGGACGCGGTGACCGAGCAGGTCATCATCGACAACCTGCGCCGACGCGGCTGCGCCTGTGTGGTCATCGCCCACCGGCTGAGCACGGTCCGCGACAGCGACGAGATCGTCGTGCTCGACCGGGGCGCGATCGTGGAACGCGGCCGGCACGAGCACCTGGTCGCCGCGCGGGGCCCGTACGCCGAACTGGTCAAGGAGCACTGAGGTGACGCACGCCCACCACACCACCGCCACGGACGCCGCCACGACCCCCGTCACCGCCGATCGACCGGGCGGGCCCCCGGACCCGGTCGTCGCGGCACTGGGCGCCCTGGGCTCGGCGGTCGACTGCACGGGCCTGCGCAGCCTGTCCCTGGAGGGCCCGCTCGTCCTGTGGCTGGTCGTGCGGGGCGCGTTGGACCTGTTCGCCGTCGACGCCTCGCAGGCCGGACACTGGCACTTCCTGGGCCGGCTGGAGCCGGGCACGCTGCTGCTGGGCCCGGCCGAGGGCCCCGACCACACCCTGGTCGGACGGCCCCTGCAAGGGTGTCGGCTGCGCCGCATCGAGCTGCGGGAGCTGTACCGACCCGAGTACGGCGACCAGTTCCCGGGGGCGGGGTTCCACGGCGGACCGTGGCACGCCGATCAAGGGCAGTACGGCATGCCCGCCGCAGGGCGACCGAGCCCCCTGGAAGACGCCTTCGCGCGCGGCATCGGCCGCGGCCTGCGCGTGCTCTACCAGCCGCCGTTGGACGGCGGCGTCCCCGCCGAACACGACGGGGCCGACGACGACATCCTCTGGATGCAGATCGCCCCGGGCAGCGTCCAGTACGGGGCCGTGTACGAGACGGAGGCGGTGGGCACCCTCCTCGTCGACGCGGCGATGTGGCAGGGCATGGTCGACCAGCAGCACCGGCTGCTGTACGCCCTGGACGACCGGCTCGAAGAGCTGGAGCGCGCGCACGAGGACCGTACGGCGGCCGGAATCGAGGCGGGCCGGGCAGCCCGTACCCACGCGGACCGGACCCTGCTGGCGTCCATCGTCCGTTCCGGCCGGGATTCCCACCGGAGCGCGGGCGTCGACGCCACGTTCGCCGTGTGCGGGCTGGTCGCCGACGCGGCCCGCATCACCCTCTCCGAACCGGGCGAGGCCGCCGGCACCGCCGGGCAGGTGGATCCCGTCGAGAGCATCGCGCTCGCCTCCCGGATCCGTACCCGTGTGGTCCGGCTCGGTGGGCGCTGGTGGCGGGAGAACACCGGGCCGCTCGTGGGCCGGCGGGAGAAGGACGGAACGCCGGTCGCCCTGCTGTGGCGGCGGGGCGGCTACGAGGCCGTCGACCCCGCCACCGGTACGCGCGAGCGCGTCGGCAGGACGAACGAGGCCGTCTTCGAGCCGCGCGCCGTCATGCTGTACCGCCCGCTGCCCGACGGGCGGGTGGGCCTGCCGGCACTGCTCCGGTTCAGCGTGCGCGGCACCCTCCCGGAGCTGCGCAGCCTGATGTTGGGCGGGCTGGTCGCGGTGGCCCTGGGCGCACTGGTGCCGATCGCCACCGGCCGGGTCCTCGGCCGCTACGTTCCACAGGGCGAGAACGGCCTCATCGTGCAGACGGGGCTGGCGCTGATCGCGACCGGCATCGTCTCGGCCGCCTTCATGCTGCTGCAGAACACCTCCCTCCTGCGCATGGAGGGCCGCGTCGAGGCCACCTTGCAGCCGGCGGTGTGGGACCGGCTGCTGCGACTGCCGACGAAGTTCTTCGCCGGCCGCTCCACGGGCGAACTCGCCGGAGCGGCGATGGGCATCAGCGCCATCCGCCGCGTGCTGTCCGGCATCGGGCCGGTCTGTGTACAGGCGGGCGCCGTCGGCGCGATGAACCTCGTCCTGCTGCTCGTCTACAGCGTGCCGCTGGCGATGGTGGCGCTCGCCATGCTGGTCGTCGTCGCGGGGGTCTTCCTGGGCCTGGGGCTGTGGCAGTTGCGCTACCAGCGCCGGCTGATCGCCCTCGGATACCGGCTCAACAACCAGGCCTTCCAGACCCTGCGCGGCCTGCCCAAGCTCCGCGTCGCCGCGGCCGAGAGCTTCGCGTACGCCGCCTGGGCGCGGGAGTTCGCCCGAACCCGCGACCTCCAGCAGCGCATCGGCCGGATACAGAACGTCATCACGGTCCTGGGCGCCGTCTACCTGCCGCTGTGCACGCTGGTGATGTTCATGTTGCTGGCCGGACCGGCCCGCGGTGCCATGTCGGCCGGCGAGTTCCTCACCTTCAGCACCGCGCTGACGATGCTGCTGTCCTCGGTGACGCAGCTGACCGGGGCGCTCATCTCGGCCGCTGCCGTGCTGCCGATGTTCGAGCAGGTCAAGCCGCTCCTGCGGGAGACCCCCGAGGCGGTCCGATCCAGTACCCGACCGGGTGAGCTGACCGGCGCCATCGAGGCCAAGGACCTGTCGTACCGCTACGCCGACGACGGCCCGCTCGTCCTGGAGAACGTCAACTTCAGCATCGGACAAGGAGAGTTCGTCGCGATCGTCGGAGCCAGCGGCTGCGGAAAGTCGACACTGCTGCGGCTGCTCATCGGCTTCGACAAACCCGACTCCGGCAGCGTCATGTACGACGGCCAGGACCTGGCGGCGCTCGACCAGGCGGCCGTACGCCGACAGTGCGGCGTCGTGTTGCAGAACGCCCAGCCCTTCACCGGGTCGATCCTCGACTGCATCCGCGGCGCCGGGACGTTCTCCCTCGAAGAGGCGTGGGAGGCCGCCGCCATGGCGGGCCTGGCCGAGGACGTCAAGGCCATGCCGATGGGCATGCACACCATGCTGTCCGACGGTGGCGGCACCGTCTCGGGAGGCCAGCGCCAACGACTGATGATCGCCCAGGCCCTCATCCGCAAGCCGCGCGTCCTGTTCTTCGACGAGGCCACCAGCGCGCTGGACAACGAGGCCCAGCGCGTGGTCGTCGAGTCCACCCGCGCCCTGCGCGCCACCCGCGTCGTGATCGCCCACCGACTCTCCACGATCATGGGAGCCGACCGGGTGATCGCCATGGCGGACGGCCGCATCGTCCAGCAGGGCCCGCCCGCCGAACTGCTCGCCGACACGACCGGCCTCTTCCACGACCTGGTCCGCCGCCAGCTGCGATGACGGGCCCCCTCAGGCGCTGCCGGCGATCACGTACGGCGCCGCCTGGCCGCGGTCCTGATCACGGCCCTGTTCCCGGTCTTGCTCGCGATCCCGTTCGCGGTCCTGTTCGAAGGCACGGAGCAGGTCCGCCGCGACGCTCACCGCGATCGTCGCGGGCTCCTTGCCGGTGATCCCGGTGATCCCGATCGGGGTCTTGATCCGGTCGATGCCGGCGGCTTCGTGGCCGCCCTCGTCGGCCAGGCGCTGCCGGAACCGCGCCCATTTGGCGGACGAGCCGATCAGGCCGATCGAGCCGAGACCCCCGGTGCGCAGGGCGGCGTCGCACAGCGCGGCGTCCTCGGCGTGATCGTGGGTCATGATCAGGACGTGGGTGCCGGCCGGCAGCTCCGCGAGCACCTCCTCCGGAAGGAGCGGTGCGTGACGCACGTGGATCCGCGCCATCGCGTCCGCGAGCACATCGAGCCGTTCGTCGGTGAGCATGTCGGGCCGGGTGTCGATCAGGTACAGATCGAGGTTCTGGCGGGCCAGGATGCGGGCCAGCTCCAGGCCGACGTGCCCGACACCGAAGACCGCCACCGCCTGGACCACCGGCAGTGGTTCGAGCAGTACGGTGACGGCTCCGCCGCAGCACTGCACGCCGTGCGGGCCGGTGACCTTGTCGTTCAGCGCGAACTCCATCAGCTCGGGCTCGGGATCGGCCGTGCCGTTCAGCTCGCGCGCCCGGTCGATGGCGACGGCCTCGATGTTGCCGCCCCCGATCGAACCCCACGTCTCGGTCCGGCCCACGACGAGTTTGGCGCCGGCCCGGCGGGGCGCGTGGCCGCGCACGGTCGCGACGGTCACGAGCACGCCGGGTTCCCGGTGTGCCCGCAACCGCGCGACCGCGGCCACCCAGCTCATGTCAGGCATGGCTCAAAGCGCTCGCGTCGGCGGGGACCTCGCCGGCGACGGCCGGACGGGCGTCCTGCCCCGCGCCGCCCCCGCGGGCCGACTCGATCGCCCAGTACACCGCCTCGGGTGTCGCGGGCGAGGCGAGCTCCACACCGACTCCGGCGGGCCCGAACGCCGCGGCGGCCTGCCGCAACGCCTCCCGTACCGAGAAGGCCAGCATCAGCGGGGGCTCACCCACCGCCTTGGACCCGTAGACCGCGCCCTCCTCGGTGGCGTTCTCCAGCAGCCTGACGTTGAACTCCTCGGGCATCTCCGAGAAGCTCGGCAGCTTGTACGTGCTCGCCGCCTGGGTCAGCAGCCGGCCGCGGTTCGGCCCGTCACCCGTGTCCCACCGCATGTCCTCAAGCGTCAGCCAGCCCGCGCCCTGCACGAAACCGCCCTCGACCTGACCGATGTCGATCATCGGGGAGAGGCTGTCTCCGACATCGTGCACGATGTCCACGCGCCGGATCCGGTACCCGCCCGTGAACCCGTCCACCTCCACCTCGGCCGCGGCGGCGCCGTAGGAGAAGTACTTGAACGGCGAGCCCTGGAACGCCTTCGCGTCCCAGTGCAGCCCCTCGGTCCGGTAGAAACCGGCCGCCGACAACTGGACCCGCTGGAAGTAGGCGGTGCGCACCAGATCGTCCCAGGCCACCTCCTCGTCGCTGCCGAGGGCGCGCGCGACGCCCTCGACGATGCGCACGTCCGAGGCGTTCGCCCCCAGCCGGGTGCCGGCGACCTGGAGCAGCCGCTCGCGGATCTGCTCGCAGGCGTTCTTCACCGCCGCACCGTTGAGGTCCGCCCCGGCACTGGCGGCCGTGGCGGAGGTGTTGGGCACCTTGTCGGTGCGCGTGGGGGCCAGCCGGACCTTGTGCAGGGGAATGCCCAGCGTGGTCGCGGCGACCTGCAACATCTTGGTGTGCAGGCCCTGCCCCATCTCGGTACCGCCGTGGTTGATCAGGACCGAGCCGTCCTTGTAGACCAGTACCAGGGCGCCGGCCTGGTTGAAGGCCGTGAGGTTGAACGAGATCCCGAACTTGATCCCGGTGAGCGCGAGGGCCCGCTTGGTGTGCGGGTGCGCGGCGTTGAAGGCCTCGATCTCGCGCCGGCGATCGGCGATCTCCGCGTCGGCCTTGACCTGCTGCCAGATGATCGAGATGCGTTCGGGGTGGGGGACGGGCTGCCCGTACGGCGTCGAATGGCCCTGCCGGTAGAAGTTGCGTTCGCGCAACTCCATGGGATCCAGGCCGAGCAGCGGCGCGCACCGGCCCATGATGTCCTCGATCACCAGCATGCCCTGCGGTCCGCCGAACCCGCGGAAGGCGGTGTTCGAGACCTTGTTGGTCTTGGCGATGCGACCGGCGACGCGTGCGTGGGGAATCCAGTAGGTGTTGTCGATGTGGCACAGGGCGCGGGCCACGACCGGCTCGGACAGGTCCAGGCTCCAGCCGCCGTCCGCCGTCAGGGTGGCGTCCAGGGCCTGGATGCGGCCCTCGGCATCGAAGCCGATCTTCCACTCGGCGTGGAACCCGTGGCGCTTGCCGGACATGGTCAGGTCCTGGGTCCGGTTGAGCCGCACCCGCACCGGGCGACCGGTCAGCAGGGCGCCGAGCGCGGCGACCGCCGCGAACCCGTGCGGCTGCATCTCCTTGCCGCCGAAGCCGCCACCCATCCGCAGGCACTGCACGGTCACCTCGTGGCTGTGCAGGCCGAGCACGTGCGCGACGATCTCCTGAGTCTCCGACGGGTGTTGGGTGCTGCTCTGGACGAACATCTGCCCGTTCTCGTCGACATGGGCCAGCGCCGCGTGCGTCTCCAGATAGAAGTGCTCCTGATCGGAGAACCCGAACTCCCCGGTGAACACGTGGGCGGAGTCGGCGAATCCCGCGTCGACGTCCCCGGTCAGCATCACGGGCCGGGCGCCGTGGAAACTGCCGGCCTCGATCGCGTCCCGCAGCGAGATCACGGAGGGCTTCTCGTCGAGTTCCACCTCGACGGCCGCCGCACCGAGCCGGGCCGCCTCCAGGGTCTCACCGAGCACCCAGGCGACCGCGTGGCCGTGGAACATGACCTCGTCGGGAAAGAGCGGCTCGTCGTGCTTCATCCCGGCATCGTTGACGCCGGGCACGTCGGCGACGGTCAGCACGCGGACCACACCGGGCACCGCGAGCGCGGGCTCGGTGCGCAGCGCGATGATCCTGCCGTGCGCCTTCATGACCTGGACGGGGTGGGCGTGCAGGACGTCCTTGGTGCGGTGGATCAGGTCGTCGGTGTAGAGCGCGGCACCCGTGACGTGCAGGTTGGCGCTCTCGTGCGGCATGGAAACGCCGACGACGGACTTCTCGGGACGCTCGGACAACTGGCTCATGACGACACCGCCTCGGTGGTTCGCGCGTACAGCTTCAACAGGCTCTGGCCGAGCATCGCGGAGCGGTAGCCCGCGCTGGCGCGATGATCGTCCATCGGGGTGCCCTGGGCGCGCAGCACCCGGGACGCGGCCTCGACGGTCTCCGCCACCCACGGCCTGCCCTCCAGGGCCGCCTCGGTGGCCAACGCGCGGATCGGGGTGGCGGCCACGCCACCCAGGCCGATGCGCGCCTTGCGGACGATCCCGCCCTCGATGTCGAGCGCGAAGGCGACCGCCACGCTGGAGATGTCGTCGAAGCGCCGCTTGGCGATCTTGTGGAATGCCGTGACCCGTGACAGCGGCAGCGGGATGCGCACCGCGCGGATCAGTTCGTCGGGGCGGCGCACGCTCCGCCGGTAGCCGGTGAAGTAGTCGGCGAGGGGCACCTCGCGCTCACCGTCGGCGCCGGCGAGCACCAGCGATGCCTCCAGCGCGAGCAGGACGGGCGGGCTGTCACCGATGGGGGACCCGGTACCCAGGTTGCCGCCGAGGGTCGCGCTGTTGCGAATGAGCCGGGACGCGAACTGCGGGAACAGCTCCGCCAACAGCGGGACGCTGCCGTCGAGGCGGCGTTCGATCTCCGTCAGCGTCTGCGCCGCCCCGATCTCGACGTGATCGGATTCGACGCGCAGGGACCGTAGTTCGGGCAGCCGGTCGACGGCCACCACGCAATTCGCCCGCCGCGAGCGGATGTTGACCTCGACGCCCCAGTCGGTGCTGCCTGCGACCACCACGGCCTCGGGCCGCTCGCGCAGCAACCGCAGCGCTTCGGCCAGGGTGCCCGGCCGCAGGAACACACTGTCGTCCCGGGAGTACGCGGTGGCGACCGGTGCGGGCGGGGAATGCTCGCGACGCCGCGCCAACACGTCGTCCTCGGTGGGCGATCCGACGGCGAACGCGGCGTCGCGGATGGGACGGTAGCCGGTGCAGCGGCACAGGTTCCCGCTCAGCGCGTGCAGATCGAAGCCGTTCGGACCGTGCTCGGGGTCCGTGGCGTCGGCCGAGTCCGAGTCCGAGTCCGCGTGCGCGCAGCGGTCGGGCCGGTAGTACTCGGAGGCCATGCTGCAGATGAACCCCGGCGTGCAGTACCCGCATTGGGAGCCGCCGCGGACGGCCATCTCCTCCTGTACGGGGTGCAACGCGGCCGGTGTGCCGGGTGCGCCGGCGGTGGCGAGACCTTCGGAGGTGACGACCTCCTGGCCGTCGAGCGCGGCGACCGGGACCAGGCAGGCGTTGACCGCCACCCAGTCCGTCGGCATGTTCACCCCGGGCCGTGCCACGAGGACCGAACAGGCGCCGCATTCGCCCTCGGCGCAGCCCTCCTTGGTACCGGTGAGGCCGCGTTCGCGCAGAAAGTCCAGCACCGTGGTGTGGGGCGCGCACGGTGCGATCGTCGCTTCTTTTCCGTTGACGGTGATGCGCGCCGCTACCATGGCACGTCCTCGTTCCGGCGCACGGTCGATCTGATGGTCCTGGTCGCCATGTGGGGTGCTTTCTCGTTCAGTGGCGCGGCCCGATGAACCCGAGCGCGACGCATCGGCACGCAGCGAGGTGCCGTGAAGGGTGAAGGACAGGAGAAGGTACCGGGGCCGCGATCGGGCACGCCGGCAAGGAAGGGCTGTTCAGCAGCCGTGTGCCACGCGACCCGGAGCCCAGGCGATCTGGTGGGCGAGGCGAAGCATTGCGGAGATGGTCGACATCCGACTTCGCCTCCTTCCAGTGGCTCGTGAGCGGGTGCGGTCGAAGTTACGTTGCCGCGGGTTCACCGGTCAAGCCCGATCCCGGTTGATCGCACGAAGGCCGGCCACCGCGCGGGGGAGGTTCTCGTACGCGACTCCAGACGTGTCCTCGCCGGACGCGCGGCGGGTGACGCGCCACCCTCAGGCCCGGGCAGGCGGTGTGCCCGGAGGGCTCTGGGGGTTGAAGCGGATCGGGGCCTGGAAGCGGGCCTTGCGGGCGGCGCGGCGGAAGACCGTGAGGACGGCCGGGCCGGCGAGACAGACACAGACGAAGTTGGTGACGGCGCGGCCGGTGTCCCAGCCGAGGGAGGTGGCGAGGTCGAAGGCGAGGTACCGGTGGAACTGCTCGGTGAAGGGGAGCCCGGGCAGGTAGGCGATGGAGCTGTTGGGATCGAGGGAGAACGGCCAGAAGGAGAGGTTGAGGAGGAACCCGAAGAGGTAGCCCGACACCGAGCCGTAGACGGCCAGCAGGCCGACCTCGCGGCGGCCGGTCGCCTTCGGGAGGAACCCGGCGAGCATCCCGACGAAGGCGCAGCCGAACATCTGGTACGGCATCCACGGCCCGACTCCGCCGGTGATCAGAGCGGAGGCGAAGAGCGAGGTGCAGCCGAGGGTGAAGCCGAAGCCCGGTCCGTAGACGCGCCCGGCGAGAACGAGGATGAAGAAGACCGTCTCGATGCCGGCGGTGCCCGCGCCGAGGGGACGGATCGCGGCGTTCACGGCCGACAGGACCCCGAGCATGGCCAGGGCCTTGGAGTTGATGCCGCCCTCGGCGATCTCGGAGATCACCACGCACAGCACCACGACGAGCAGCACACCGAAGATCAGCGGCGGTGCGTAGTTCGAGCCGAACTTCCCCGGCGCGACGAGGAACGGCCAGAAGAACGCGACGACCCCGAGGAAGCCGGCCATGGCGATGACGATCCCGGCCCGGGCGCGGATGCGGATGGCCGCGGTGTACGTGCTGTACGTGCTCACGAGGCCGGGTCCGTTCCGTCGGAGGGGAGTACGGCGGTCAGTTGCTCCACGGTGAGGAAGGGCAGCGGGGCAAGGATCTTCGCGGTCTGGGGGGCGAAGACGGGGGAGGCCACGATGACCTCGTGGGTGGGGCCGTCGGCGACGATGTCGCCTTCGGCCATGACCACGACCCGGTCGGCTGCGCGCGCCACGAACTCCACGTCGTGCGTGGAGATCACCACGGCGCGGCCCTCCGCGGCCAGATCGTCGACGATGCGGATCAGTTCGCCCTTGGCGCGGTAGTCGAGTCCGCGGGTCGGCTCGTCGAGGAGCAGCACCCGGGGGGCCGCGGTCAGCTGGATCGCCAGGACCAGCGCCAGCTTCTGCCCCTCGGAGAGATCACGGGGGTGGGTGGTGTCCGGGATGGCGGGCGCCAGCCGGTCCAGGATGGCGCGCGCCCGGATCCCGTCCGCGGCGACCCCGGATTCGCTGTCGGCCTGGTCGAGTTCCTGCTTGACGGACTCCAGGTACAGCAGGTCGGTGGGGGTCTGGGGGACCAGACCGACCAGTCGCCGGGCCGCCGCGGCGGAGAGCTCGCGCGGATCGCGCGGGCCCTTGCCCCCGGTGGAGGCGACGGCCACGGAGCCGGCCTTGCGCGGCCCGGAACCCTGGAGCGCCCACAACAGCGAGGACTTGCCGGACCCGTTGCGGCCCATGAGGGCGGTGATCTCGCCGCCGTGCAGGGTGAGGTCGACCTCCCGGACGGCGGGGACGCCGTGGTAGGTGACGGTGACACCGCGTGCGGCGAGGAGCTCCGTACGGTGTTCGGGCGAGGTGGGCCGCACCGGCGGGGGAGCGGTGTCCGTCAGGGAGCTGCGCAGGGGGGCCGCGGCTCGGCGGGCGTCGCGGATCGACATGGGCAGCGGGGTCCAGCCCGCCGCGCGGCCGAGTTCCACGATGGGCGGGGCGATGGACGAGGTTCGGAAGATGTCGGCGGGCGTTCCGGAGACGACACGGCCGTTGCCGGGGAGGTGGATGACGCGGTCGGCGTACTGGACGACGCGCTCCAGGCGGTGTTCGGCGAGAAGCACGGTGACGCCGAGGTCGTGGACGAGGCGGGTGACGGCGGCGAGGACCTCCTCGGCGGCCGTCGGGTCCAGTGCGGAGGTCGGCTCGTCCAGGACGAGGACGCGCGGATGGGCCGTGAGGACCGAGCCGATGGCGACGCGCTGTTGCTGTCCGCCGGAGAGTTCGTGCAGGGCGCGGTGACGCAGGTCGGCGAGGCCGAGGAGGTCGAGGGTCTCTTCCACGCGCTTGCGCATGGTGGCCGGTGGGACAGCCAACTGCTCCATGGAGTAGGCGAGTTCCTCCTCGACGGTGTCGGTGACGAAGCCGTCGAGCGGATCCTGTCCCACGACGCCCACGACGTCCGCGAGTTCACGCGGGGGGTGCTGCGCCGTGTCCCGGCCGTCGACCACCACGCGGCCGAAGAGGGTGCCGCCGGTGAAGTGCGGTACGAGGCCGTTGACGGCGCCGAGGAGCGTGGACTTGCCGACGCCCGTGTGACCTACGACGAGGCAGAGTTCTCCCTCCTCCACGGTCAGGTCGACGTCCCGCAGGACCGGATCGCTCGTGTCCTCGTACTGGACGGTGACCTGGTCGAAGGTGATCACGTGGATTCCTCGGTGCGCTGTGCGGGAACGGCCGGGCGGACGGGCGGGCTCGGGGGCGGGGCCAGGAACCCGGCGGCTCCTGCGAGGAGGATCGCCGCGGTCGGGACGAGCGGCAGCGTCGGCCAACTGAGCGGGTAGATAGAGGGGTTGAGCTCGGCGGCGTCGAAGCCGACGTTGGCGAACAGCAGCACCGCGGACAGGACCCCGCAGCCGGCGACGGCCCACTCGGCGAGACGCCAGGGATCGGGGCGGTAGGTGGTACGGGTGATGCGTCGCCCCCCGAGACGCAGGCCCGCGAAGCACAGGAGGGCGCCCACGCCCATGGCGGGGAGCCCGAGCAGTCTCGGCGCGGTGGCGTCGAGGAGTCCGTAGGCCCCGGCGCACAGGCCGCACATGCCGAGGAGCATGAGGGCGCCGGTCGCGCGGCGGGAGCGACGGGTGGCGGTGCCGGCCCGGCCGTAGCCGCGGGAGTCCATGGCGGCGGCCAGGCGCAGGGAGCGTTCCAGGGCGTCTTCGAGGACGGGCACGATGATGCCGCGCAGGGCCCTGAGCCCCTTGGCACGGCCGGCCCGCAGCCGTTTGGCCCGGTGCACCCGCTGCACGCTCTGCACCAGTTGGGGGGCGACGCTGATCGACACGGTGACGGCGACGCCGAGTTCGTAGAGGGCGCCGGGCAGGATCCGCAGGGCCCGTTTGGGATTGGCGAGGGTGTTGGCGGCGCCGACGCAGCACAGCATGCAGGCGAGTCGCAGCCCGTCGGTCGCCGCGGAAAGCAGCGCCTCCAGTGAGACGGGCCCGCCGAGTCGGATGCCGGCGTACCAGTCGGGGGTCGGGACGTGCGGCAGCGAGAAGAGGAAGTGGTCCCGGGGGGTGATGCCGGTGGCGAAGATCGCGCGGAAGAGCACCCTGATCGTGACGACGGTGAGCGCGAGGTAGAGGTAGTACGTGAAGCCGCGCGCCCAGGGGGCCTCGGTGCGGCGCATGGTGATGACGTAGCCGAGGACCGCGAGGACGAGGAACAGCAGCAGCGGGTTGTTGGTGCGGCTGACGGCGGTGGCGAGGGCGAGCGCCCAGATCCACCAGGCGACGGGGTGCAGGGTGCGGGGCAGCCGGCGGCCGCCCGTGTCCGGCGCGGGGCCGGACACCGGCGGCCCGGCCGCCGCGGCCGCGGTGGTGGTGCGTGACACGCGGCTACTCCGTACGACGGCGGCGCTTGGCGGCGAACACGGCGGCGGCGCCGATCAGCAGCACCAGCGCCCCGGCGCCGACGGCGGGCAGGTACGAGCCCGCGTCGTGCTCGGCGTCGGCGGCGGGCGCCGCGTCGACGACCTCGGGCCCGGGGGCGGGGGCGGCCACGGAAGGGGCACCGGTCGTCGGCGGGGTGGTGGGCGTCGGCGGGACGCTCACGGAGGGGCTCGGCGAGGCCGGGGGGCCCTCCGAGGCCGTGGGGGCGGGGGGCGTCGCGGCGGCCGGGGCCGTCCCGCCCGGGGGGGGGGTTTCCCGCTT
>NZ_LGDE01000272.1 GCF_001279725.1 Streptomyces sp. WM4235
GTGCAGGAGAGGTCGGAGCGGACGCGTAGGCGACTGCTCTTCGCCGGAGCCGAGATGTTCCACCGGAACGGCTACGCCAATGCGACGCTCGGCGAGATCGCGGGTGCGGCCGGGGTCACGAAAGGGGCGCTGTACTTCCACTTCGCCTCGAAGGACGAGCTGGCGGACGCGGTGCAGCAGTGGGGCTGTGGGCTGTTGCACGAGGCGGTACGGGGATTGCGGGAGGCGGGGGACTCGCCGTTGCAGGCGCTGATCGGCACGACGCACTGGCTGGCGCGGACCCTGCACGAGGACCCGGCGATCCCGGCGAGCTTCCGGATCACCAAGGAGTGCGCGGGGCAGCAACCGGCGGTGGTGGACTTCCACGGGGCGTGGCTGTCGGTGGTCTGCCGGCTGCTGCGGATGGCCCGGGACGCGGGGGAGTTGGCGGGCTTCTCGGGCGGGGTCGACGGGGGCGACGGGGCCGTTGTGTCTGACGGGGCCGTTGTGTCTGACGGGGCCTTTGTGTCTGACGG
>NZ_LGDE01000273.1 GCF_001279725.1 Streptomyces sp. WM4235
AGGACGCCCATCAGCTGGGCCGGCAGGAACTCCACGGCCGGATGGTTCGCGGTGACCTCGCCCCGCGCCACCGCCCGCGCCACCATCGCGTCGAACGCCGCGAGTTCGGGTTCCACCAGGGCCTCGCGCAGGGCGGCCTGGAGTTCCTCGTCGCCGAGCACGGCGTGGCCGAGCGCCTGGGAGAGCCTGGTGTCCCGGCCGGAGGTGCCGGCCGCGATCCGGGCGGCCTCGCGCAGGTCGCCCGCGAGGGTCCCGGTGTCCACGGCCGCCAGGGTGCCCTGCCGGTTCGCGCGCAGCGCGGCGGCGACGAGCCGCGGCTTGGTCTTCCACTGCCGGTAGAGCGTGGACTTCCCGCAGCAGGCGCGCGCGGCGACGCCCTCCATGGTCAGGGCCTCGTACCCGTGCTCGCGCAGCTGCTCCAGCACGGCGTCGTAGAACTCCTGCACCCGCTCCGGGCTGATCTTGGAACGACGCGCGGTGGTCGACGGGGTCGACGTCATGGAT
>NZ_LGDE01000274.1 GCF_001279725.1 Streptomyces sp. WM4235
CCCCTCATCCCCCGCCCCCACTTCCCCGCCCCGCGCCTCCCGCGGCTGCTCATCCCGTGCGGGGAACCCCCCCCGCCGACATCGACGCCGCCCTCTACGCGGGCCCCGATCCGATCGCCTTCGACTACCCCACCCACGCCCTCGCCCTGGTCCCCCTCGCCGACTGGCCCCTGTGGGCATTCCGACGCCGAGCAACCCGCCGACGACCCCAGTACCCCGACCAACAGACGCGAGCCGCTCTCTTCGACCGCATCACGCACGAAGGACCGCTCCCGCTGCGCCGGCTACGCGAGGGCGCTGAGACAGGCACCGGATGGGACTGGGGGCCGACCAAGACCGCCGTGGAGTTCCTCCTCTGGTCCGGCGAACTCGCCTCCACCCGACGCACGGGCGGACAACGCCTGTTCGACCTCGCAGAGCGCTCCATCCCCGCCGACCACCTGAGCGACGAACTCACCGACGACCAATGCCTGATCCGACTCCTCGGCCACGTCGGGACGGC
>NZ_LGDE01000275.1 GCF_001279725.1 Streptomyces sp. WM4235
GACCGTCCCCGGGCGGTCCTCGACCGGAAGGATCCTGCTCGTCGCCCACACCGACTCCACGTCTTCCGGTCCCGGCGCGTCCGACGACGGACTCGGAGTGGGCGCGGTGTTGGAGATCGCCCGTGTACTCAAAGCCGGGGAGCGCACCCGCAACGACGTCGTCCTGCTCTTCACCGACGCGGAGGAGATCGGGCAGCTCGGGGCGAGGGCGTACGTGCGGAACACGCCGGCCCTCGACCCGCGACGGGACGTCGTGATCAACTTCGATGCGCGGGGCCCCCCGGGTCCGGCCGTCTTGTTCCAGCGGGGTGAGCGCACCGCGGGCGTGGTCGGCGCGTTGGGCGACCGCCCGCCGGTCACCACCTCCCTGGCCGACGAGGTCTACCGGTTGCTCCCCAACGAGACCGACTTCACCCACTTTCGCGAGGCGGGCCTGACCGGTCTGAACTTCGCGGTGATCGGTGGCAGTTCGCGCTACCACTCCACCGAGGAC
>NZ_LGDE01000276.1 GCF_001279725.1 Streptomyces sp. WM4235
GCCCCCGCAACCGGCGGCGGCACCGATCCCGACAGCGGTGACCGCTCCCGTCCCCGCGATGGCGATGAACCGCCGCCGGCCCGCGGAACCGATCCCCCCGGCCCTCTGTTCCTGATCCATGAAGGGCACGCTATGACACGCTCTGCCCTCTCCTTTCGTCGGGTTGGACCGAATCGGACCGCCACACGGATCGTGGCCGTGCCGTCGCTTCCCTCCCGCACGGCCCCGTTCCCGACGGACGTCGCCCCGCGAGGCGTTGGGCGCGCGGGCGTGGCCGATGTGCCGGCGGCGACCACCGCGGCGTTCGGGTGAACGGCGGTGAACTCCCTTGGCAGGGCGTCGAAGAGCATCGCCCGGTGCAGGGAACCGAGGGTGTTGTCGCGGTCTCCCCAGTGGATCCGCCCGCCAAGCCGCTCCTGGGGTAACTTCCTTTGGATCACGTGCAATCGCGAGAGCGGAGAAGGATCCATGCGTCACGTCTCCCTGGGC
>NZ_LGDE01000277.1 GCF_001279725.1 Streptomyces sp. WM4235
GTTACACCCTGGGCGTCCTCGCCCTCACGTCCTGACCGCCTTCGCGGCCGTCCGGTCCGGCGTTCACCTTCCCGTCCCCGCGGAGGCATCATGCGTTGCGTCATCGCCCGTTTTCCCTTCGAGCTCACCAAGGCCGAGGTCCTGGAGTCCATGAAGGGCATCAAGGCCGAGCCCGTCACCGGGGAATCCGTGATCATCGGCCGTCGCACGTACCCGGGCAAGCAGGTCGGCGAGGTGATCACCCGCCAGGACCGTCGCGACTTCACGGCGGGCGAGGTGACCCGCGCACTGACCCGCCTGGGCTTCGTCTGCCGCACGGTGGAAACGGCTTAGATCCTCGGGTGTCCCGGGTCCGGCGTCGCGCCGGGTCCGGGACATCGTGGTGTCCGGGCCGGGCCGGCGCGTCCGGTTCGGCACCCGGTGTCCGGGTGGGTCCGGCTCGTACCGCCCGGTGCCGTCGGACCGGCCCGCAACCGTGACC
>NZ_LGDE01000278.1 GCF_001279725.1 Streptomyces sp. WM4235
AAACGGGGGGGGGGGGGCCCGGGGGCGTTTCCAACCGGCGGGGGATTTGCGCATTTGGCCCGCGTGGGCCCCGGAAACCTGGTGGAAACCCCCGCCATAACCACCACGGGTTCCCCTTACAGGGGCCCGTCAAGGGGACAGAGCGCCCACTGAACGCCTTGGGGCCCCTTGGGGACGCTGGGCACCCAAGCGGCCTCCAAGGGCTTTCACAGGGCGTTGTGGGCCGTTCCGCGCCCCGGGCCGGGCGGTCGACGTCAGCGTCGCCGGAGGGCGAACGCCAGCGCGAACACGGCCACCAAGGCCGCGGCGGCCTCTCCGACCGCGCTATCGGCATCGGCCAGCGCGGGGTGCGCGACACACACGTAGCCCGTCATCCTGAGAAACAGAACCACGACCAGGACCAGTGTGACGGCCTGTACCGGGTCGGTGCCCGAGGAGGGCTGCGGGGCCGGCTGCTGAGACTGGGACGACTGCTGCTG
>NZ_LGDE01000279.1 GCF_001279725.1 Streptomyces sp. WM4235
GCCGTCGTCACCGACCCCGCCTTCGCCCCCACCGAAGGACCCTTCACGGTCCACACCCGCTGGATCGAAACCGAGTTCGTCAACGACATCAAGGCGTTCGTGGCCCCCGCCGCGGAGGACGCCGAGGACGAGCCCGGCCGCGAGACCGTCGTCGTCGAGGTCGGCGGCAAGCGACTGGAGGTCTCCCTCCCGTCCTCGCTGGGCATGACCCTGGCCCGCACCGCCGCCGCCGGCGGCGCCAAGCCCAAGCGCCGCGCCGCCAAGAAGTCCGGCCCGGCCGCCTCCGGCGACACCCTGGCCTCCCCCATGCAGGGAACCATCGTCAAGATCGCCGTCGAGGAAGGCCAGCAGGTCAACGAAGGCGACCTGATCGTCGTTCTCGAGGCCATGAAGATGGAACAGCCCCTCAACGCACACCGCTCCGGCACCATCGTCGGCCTCAAGGCCGAAGTCGGCGCGTCCCTCACCTCCGG
>NZ_LGDE01000280.1 GCF_001279725.1 Streptomyces sp. WM4235
AGGCCGAGTTCGGGCATGAAGCCCTGGACGGCGGCGAGCACGGCGTAGTCGCCGCAGCCCGGACACCAACGGACCTCCTGATCCGACTTGAAGTCCTTCGCCGACTGGACGGCTTCCGCCTTCGGGACGAGGGACAGGGCTTCACTGGGCACGACTTGCCTCCTGGACGGCCTCGGCCAACTGCGCGGCTTTGAAGGGCATCCCGTTGACCTGGGTGACGGAATGGATGTTCGTCAGGTACTTGGCCCGGATCAGGGTGGCGAGCTGGCCGAGGTTCATCTCCGGCAGCACCACCTTGTCGTAGCGCTCCAAGACCTCGTCCAGATTGCGGGGGAAGGGGTTCAGATGACGCAGGTGGGCCTGGGCGACGGGGAAGCCGTCCTTGCGCAGCCGGCGTACGGCCGCGGTGATGGGGCCGTAGGTGGAGCCCCAGCCGAGGACGAGGATCCGGGCCTCGTCGGGGTCGTCCACG
>NZ_LGDE01000281.1 GCF_001279725.1 Streptomyces sp. WM4235
GCCTTCAATACCGGCCCCACACCCTCGACGGCTTCATAGCCGGCACCGGACTCACCCTCGATGCGCCAACCTCACCCTGAAAAGCCGAAGTCAGTAACGGTCGGCGGTGGGGTGGGGCTGGAGCAGTCCGGCGTCGGCGAGGTCCTGAGCGCATCCGGTTGCCTGGCGCAGGGGTAAGTCGGCCAGGAGGGCGGCGCTCTGGCAGCTGAAATCGGGGCCGGCGGCGAGTGAGGCGCGGCGGAAGAGGGTGCGTGCGGGCGGGGGAAGTTGCCGGTAGGACAGGAAGAAGGCGGCCCGGACCTGTAGTGAGCCGGCTTGCAGGGTGTCCAGGCGCGTGGTGTCTTCGGCGAGCTGGGTGACGAGTTTGCCGAGGTGTTCGTGGGGCCGGGAGGCCAGGCGTTGTGCGGCGATGCGGACGGCCAGGGGCATGGGCCCGCACAGGTCGGGGAGGTCGCGGGCGGTCTCC
>NZ_LGDE01000282.1 GCF_001279725.1 Streptomyces sp. WM4235
GACCCGGGCACCGGGCGCCGCCCGGGGGTCCTCGTACGCATCCTCGGGCGCGGCCGGGGCCTGGGCCGGGGCGGGCGCGGGCAGGGCTTCGCCCGGGGCCCAGAGGTCCTCGTCGGGCGGGGGCGCGGGGGTCGTGTACCGGTCGGCGTCCTGGGCGGGGACGCGGGCCCGGTGCGCGGCCGCGCCGGGGGCCGCGTCCGCCGACCGGGGCCAGGGGTCCGTCTCCGGCCAGGGCTCCGCGTCCGGATCGGCCTCGGACCACGGGTCGGGGTCCGGATCGGGGTCCGGGTGGGGGTCCGCGTCCGGCCAGGGTTCCGTGTCGTAGGCGGGGTCCTCGCGGTCGGAGGGCCACAGGTGGGGCTCCTCGGGCGGCGGAGGAGTCGCGAGGTGGGCTTCCACCAACGCCGCCGCGCGGCGGCGCAGGCGCAGCGAGGTCGGGTCCAGGGGCAGGGGCCAGGAGTGGTCCGGGGCGCCCGCCTCGGACAGGGCCGGGTTCTCGGCGCCGGGCTCGGGCTCCGGCGCCCAGGCCTCGATCTCGCCGTGCCCGGCCTCGCAGTGGGTCCGCAGCGCGGAGAGGAACGCCGACGGGCCGCGCGGCTTCTTCTGGCTCGGGCCCCACCAGTGGCCGGAGGCCAGGAGGAGGGAGCGGGGGCGGGTGAAGGTGACGTATCCGAGGCGGAGTTCCTCGACGGCCTTGTGTTCCTTCAGGGCGGCCTTGAAGGACTTGATCCCCGCCGCGGTCCACGCCGGGTCCCCGGGCAGGGTGGAGGCGTCGCCGCGCAGGGCGTACGGCAGGACCTTGGCGTACGAGGTCCAGGCCTCCGGCGGCTTCTCCTTCGGGAAGGCGCCCGCGCACAGGTCCGGGACCACCACCACGTCCCACTCCAGGCCCTTGGACTTGTGGGCGGTGAGCACCTTGACGGTGTTCTCCCCGCCGGGGAGCGCGTGGTCGAGGCCCTTCTCGTACTGGGCGGCGGTCCGCAGGAAGGCCAGGAAGGCGAGCAGCGAGGCCTCCCCGTCGAGGGCGGCGAACCCGGCGGCCACGTCCATGAAGTTCGACAGGGTTTCGCGCCGTCGGGCGGCGAGGGCGTGCGGCGAGGCGGACAGTTCCACGTCGAGGCCGGTCGCGGCCAGCACCCGGTGCAGGACGTCCATCAGCGGGTCGGCGAGCGAGCGCCGCAGGTCGCGCAGTTCGCGGGCGAGGTGGGCGAAGCGGACGCGGGCGTCCGCCGAGAAGGGCAGGTCGTCGGCGGAGGAGGCCCCGGATCCGTCGAGGAAGGTCTCCAGCGCGTCGGCGAGCGAGACGACCTCCGCCGGGTCGACGCCCTCGACGGCCGCCGCGAGCCGGCCGTCCGGATCGTCCGCGCCGGCGGGGGTCCGTCCGATCAGTTGGCGTGCCCTGCGCCCGAGCAGCGCCAGGTCGCGGGCGCCGATGCGCCAGCGCGGGCCGATCAGCAGCCGGACGAGGGCGGCGTTGGCCCCCGGGTCCTGGAGCACCTCGCAGACCGAGACCAGGTCGGCGACCTCCGGCAGGTGCAGCAGGCCGGACAGGCCGACCACCTCGACGGGGACGTCGCGGGCCACCAGGACCGCCTGGATCCGGGCGAAGTCTCCGGCCGAGCGGCACAGCACGGCGATCCCGCCCGGTTCGGTCCCCGTCCGCACCAGGTGGGCGACGGAGTCCCCGAGCCACTCCAGCTCCTCGGCGTGGGTGGGCAGCAGGGCGCACCGCACGGATCCGTCCCGTTCGGCGCCGGGCGCCGGGCGCAGCGCCTCGACGCCCTCGTGCATGGCGCGCAGCGGCGTGGCCAGTTCGTTGGCCAGGTCGAGGAGGCGACCGCCGCTGCGGCGGTTCTCGCCGAGCGAGAAGCGGGTGGCGGGGCGGCCGTCGGCGTGCGGGAAGTGCTCGGGGAAGTCGTCGAGGTTGGCCACGGAGGCGCCGCGCCAGCCGTAGATCGCCTGGCAGGGGTCGCCGACGGCGGTGACGGCGTGGCCGGTGCCGCCGCCGAACAGCCCGGACAGCAGCAGCCGCTGCGCGACGGAGGTGTCCTGGTACTCGTCGAGCAGGACGACCTTGAACTCCTCGCGCAGCAGCGCCCCCACCTCGGGCCGGGTGGTGGCGAGTCGCGCGGAGAGCGCGATCTGGTCGCTGAAGTCGATCAGGTCGCGGGAGCGTTTGGCGACGCGGTAGCGGGCGACGAGCTCCAGCAGTTCCAGCCGGCCGCGGCCGGCCTCGGGGACCTTGCGCAGGTCGTCGTTGGTGAGCCGGGTGTCCGCGAGGACGTCGAGCAGTGCGGTGTCGTACGCGCGCAGCTCCTCGGGGGTCACGAGGTGTTCGGAGAGTTCCGCGTCGAGCGCGAGCAGGTCGCTGACCAGGTCGGGGATGGACTTCGTCAGCGACGGGTACGGGCCGGGCGCCTCGCGCAGCACGCGCGCGGCGAGCTGGAAGCGGGTGGCGTCGGCGAGCAGTCGGGCGCTGGGCTCCAGCCCGATGCGCAGACCGTGGTCCTTGAGGAGCTGCCCGGCGAAGGCGTGGTACGTGGAGATGCGCGGCTCGCCCGCGAGCGCGTCGGGGTCGGCCGGGGAGGGGTCCGGGTCGCTGATGCCGGCGCGCGCGAGGGCCTTGCGCACGCGCTCGGCGAGTTCGCCGGCGGCCTTGTTGGTGAAGGTCAGGCCGAGGACCTCCTGGGGTGCGACGGCGCCGGTGGCGACCAGCCAGACGACGCGGGCCGCCATGACGGTGGTCTTGCCGGAGCCGGCGCCCGCCACGATGACCTGGGGGGCGGGCGGGGCGGTGACGCAGGCCATCTGTTCGGGCGTGAAGGGGATCCCGAGGAGCTCCTTGAGCTGCTCGGGATCGCTGATCACCGCCGGGACGGTCGGGCGCGCGGACACGTGAAAAGGCTAGCCGCCGGCACCGACACTCCCCACCGCCGTCTCGACGAGCGGGCCGGGCGCGGCTCATTCCACGGTCTGGCGGCCCTCGGGGAGAGCGGTGCACGAGCTGCGGAAGGAGCAGCGTTTGCAGTGCTCGCCGGCGGCGGGCGTGAACCGCTCGTCAAGTACCCGGCCGGCGGCGTTGGCCAGCAGGTCGCCCACCCACTCGCCTTCGAGGGGCTGCTGCGCCTGCACCTTGGGGACCTCGTCGCCGCCGTCCTTCTTGGGCGCGCCCTGGCGCAGCTGGACGAGTTCGGCGCCGCCGGGATCGGGGCGCACGCCGTCGAAGACCTCGTCGACGGCGCCCTCGCGCACGGCGAGCTGGTAGACGGCGAGCTGGGGGTGGCGGGCGACCTCGTCCCTGGTGGGGGCGGCCTTGCCGGTCTTGAAGTCCACGACGTAGGCGCGGCCCTGCGGGTCGGCCTCGACCCGGTCCATGGAGCCGCGGATCCGTACGGCGAACTCCCCCGCCTCCAGTGTGACGTCGAAGTCGTGCTCGGTGGCCACGGACTCCCGGCCGCCCCGGTCGGTGGTGTGCCAGCGCAGGAAGCGTTCCAGGGCGGCGCGGGCGTTCTCCTTCTCCTGGCGGGACTTCCAGGGGGCGTCGAAGGCGAGGGCGTCCCAGACGGAGTCGAGACGCTCCATGAGGACGGCGAGGTCGGCGGGCGTGCGGCCCGAGGCGACCTCGTCGGCGAGGACGTGGACGACGTTGCCGAAGCCCTGGGCGGCGGTGGAGGGGGCGTCGGCCTTGACCTCGCGGCCCAGGAACCACTGGAGGGAGCAGGTGTTGGCGAGCTGCTCCAGGGCCGATCCGGACAGGGCCACGGGGCGGTCCCGGTCGCGGAGCGGGACGCTGCTGCGGGTCGGTTCGTACAGCCCCCACCAGCGTTGCGGGTGCGCGGCGGGGACCAGGGGGCGGTCCTCGTCGTCGGTGAGTACGGCGAGGCGGGCCAGCCGGCGGGCCGCGGCGTCGCGCAGGGCCTCGGAGGCCTCGGGGTCGACGGTGGTGGCGCGTAGTTCCGCGACGAGCGCCGGGACGGCCAGGGGACGTCGGGGGCGGCCGGTGACGTCCTTCGGGGTGACGCCGAGTTCGGTGAGGAGGCGGGAGGGCTGGTCGCCGTCCTCGGCGGGGGCCTTGACGGCGGTGACGACGAGGCGCTCGCGGGCCCGGGTGGCGGCCACGTAGAACAGCCTGCGTTCCTCGGCGAGGAGGGCGCCGGGGGTGAGGGGTTCGGCGAGGCCGTCGCGGCCGATCCGGTCGGCTTCCAGGAGGGAGCCGCGCCGGCGCAGGTCGGGCCAGAGCCCCTCCTGGACGCCGGCGACGACGACGAGGCCCCATTCCAGACCCTTCGACCGGTGGGCGGTCATCAGTCGGACGGCGTCGCGGCGGGTCGCGCGGATGGTGAGGGTGTCGGCGGCGATGTCCTCGGCTTCGAGCTGTTCGAGGAAGTTGAGGGCGCCGCGACCGCCGGTGCGGTCCTCGGCGCGGGCGGCGGTGTCGAAGAGGGCGCAGACGGCGTCGAGGTCCCGGTCGGCGTTGCGTCCGCCGGCGCCGCCGCGACGGGCGCCGCGTTCCAGGCGCTGCGGCCAGGGGGTGCCGTCCCACAGGGTCCACAGGGCCTCTTCGGCGGTGCCGCCGCCCTGGAGCAGTTCGCGCGTCTTGCGCAGGAGCAGGCCGAGGCGCTGCGCGCCGCGGGCGTGGGCGGGGTCGTGGGCGACGAGCCGCTCGGGTTCGGCGAGGGCGCGGGCCAGCAGGACGTCGGAGGGCGCGGGCACCTTGACGCCCGCGGCCCGTTCCTCGTCGCGCAGGGCCCGGCCGAGGCGGCGCAGGTCGGCGGCGTCCATCCCGCCGAGCGGGGACCCGAGCAGGGCGATGGCCGCCTCGACCCCGACCCATCCGTGGTCGGCGGTGCCGGCCCCGTCCCGGTCCCGGTCCGAGGGGGGCGCGGAGGCGGGGTCGGCCGGAACGGGGGCGTCCACGTCGGCTCCGGCGCCCGCGCCCGCTTCGGCTTCGGCTCCGGCGCCCGCGTCCGCTTCGGCGTCGGCGTCGGCGTCGGCGTCGGCGTCGGCGTCGGCGTCGGCGTCGGACGGTCCCTCCGGCCGCTCGGCGTCGGACGGTCCCTCGGGGCGCTCGCCGTCGGAGCCCGCATCGTCCGGATCCGCGGGGTCCTCGGGTGCCTGCGGGCGGGCGGCGGCCGTGGCGGTGATGCGCAGGGCCGTGAGCAGGGGGGCCACGGCGGGTTCGTGGCGCAGGGGGGTGTCCGTGCCGTCCGTCTCGGCGGGCACGCCGGCCGAGACGAGGGCGCGGCGCATCGCGGGAAGGGTACGGCCGCCCGCGCGGACCAGGACGGCCATGTCCTGCCACGGCACGCCGTCCTCCAGGTGGGCCCGGCGCAGGATGTCCGCGATGTTGTCCAGTTCCGCCCCGGCGGTGGGGTACGTGTACACCTCCACCCGGCCGCCCTCCCGTGTGGCGCGCAGGTCGCGGTGGGCCCGTACGGCCGCCGAGGGCAGCCGCGGGACGGGCATGCGGGTGGTGAGGAGGCGGGTCGCGGCGAGCAGCTCCGAGGAGGAGCGCCGGCCGACCGTGAGGGCCCGGACCCGGGCGCCGGGGAAGGAGGTCTCGAAGTCCAGGATGTTGTTGATGTCGGCGCCGCGGAACGCGTAGATCGACTGGTCCGGGTCGCCGAAGGCGATGAGTGTGCCGCCGGGTCCGGACAGGGCGCGCAGCAGGCGCAGCTGGGAGGCGTCCGTGTCCTGGTACTCGTCGACGAGGATCACGTCGTGGGCCGAGGCCAGGGACGGCGTGCGTTCGGCCAGCAGGACGGCGCGGTGGAGGAGTTCCGCGTAGTCGAGGGTGCCCTGCATGTCGAGGACGTCCAGGTACTCGGAGAGGAACGCGGCGGCCGCCTTCCAGTCCGGGCGGCCGATGCGGTCGGCGAAGTCGGACAGTGCCCCGGGGCCCAGGCCCAGTTCGCGGGCGCGGGCCAGGACGGCGCGGACCTCGTCGGCGAACCCGCGCGTGGTCAGGGCGGCGCGCAGGTCGTCGGGCCAGCGGATGGAGCGGATCCGGCGCTGGCCCTCCAGGAGGGTGCGGACCATGACGTCCTGCTCCGGCCCGGACAGCAGCCGCAGCGGGTCGGCGAACAGGTCGGTGTCCTGGTGGGCGCGGACCAGGCCGTAGCAGTAGGAGTGGAAGGTGGTGGCCTGCGGGGCCCGCGCGCCGCCCAGGCGCAGGGCGGCGCGGTCGCGGAGTTCGACGGCGGCCTTGCGGCTGAAGGTGAGGATCAGGATGCGGGAGGGGTCCGTGCCGGCCTCGACCCGGGCGGCGGCCGCCTCGATCAGGGTGGTGGTCTTCCCGGTACCGGGTCCGGCCAGGACGAGCAGTGGTCCGGTGGTGTGGTCAACCACCGCCCGCTGCGCTGCGTCCAAGACAGGGGGAGCCACCCGTTCCGGCCCGGTGCGCACCAGGCGGTACGCGTCAGGAGTCCGCGTACGCCGCTCCGAGCGGTCGGAAGGAGAGGTGATCACGTGGTGTGCCGGTCCTGGTGGGTCTTCCGTCACTGCGGTTGCTGCGACGACTGCGGTTGCCTCGGTGGCCTCGCCGACCGCGCTCCCGACCGTCGTGCCGAGCGTCGCGTCGGTGGCGACTGCGGCGAGGACGGCGAGGGCGGCGGCGACGGCCGAAGGGGCCACGCTACGCCACCCGCGCGGGCTCCCGCAGTCTCCCCGGGCGGCTCCCGGCGTCGCCTCGGGGGGTCCTCGTGTCGTCCCCCGTACGAGCCTTCGACCGCCCGCGCCGGCTCCGGGTGCCGGAAGCTGTCAGATGTGACCCTCGTCGCCTTCGCCCGGTCCCTGCCGCCCGTCCCAGCGTGCCCGGCGCATCGCCAGCCGGGGCTCGCCGCCGGCCGTGTCGCGCAGTGGGGTGCCCTCGGCGCGGTAGTGCTCCAGGGCCCGGTGCTCGCTGCCGGGCAGCGGTCGGCCGTCGGCCCTGACCACGCGCCACCAGGGCACGGCTCCCCCGTACAGGGCCATGACACGCCCGACTTGGCGTGGTCCGCCCGCGCCGATCCACTCCGCGACGTCGCCGTACGTCATCACCCGGCCGGGCGGAATCCGCTCGGCCGCCTCCAGCACCCGCTCCGCGTACTCGGGAAGCTCTTCGCTCATTCGGGACATGGTGCCGCACGTCACCGACACCCCGACGGAAGGTTTCCTTCCGCACCGGCGCGCACCCTGCTGCCCCGCACGGCAGCCGGTCCGTGCCACCATCTTGCGGGCGGTGACTGGTGATACGTGATCAAGAAGAGACGGATGTGACGGCGAAGGAGCAGGGTGTGAGCCCTCCGGACGGCGCGACGGCGGATGACGGCGCGCGCCCAGACGCGCACCCGGACGCGCCCCGCGAGATGCCCGACGACAGGTCCGACGTGCCGAACGCCGGCGCGGACGACACGCCCGGTGACCGGCCCGCCGACGGGCCCGGGAGCCCCGCCCGCGACCACGCGGACGACCACGCGGACGAGGGTCCCCGCGACGAGCGGGACGCGGGACGCCGCGGCGGTCACCACGGCCTCGACCCCGACCACGGGCGGGTGGACGACTTCGACCACCCCGAGCGCCCGCACGGTCACGCCCCCACCGCCGCCGACCAGGTCGAGGTGGACGAACCGCTGCTCGCGGCCCGCGTGCACCGCCCGTCCGACCTGGTGCGCCTGCTGGTCGGCATCCTCGGCATCGCCGTGGTCCTCGCCATCGCCGCCTTCGCCCACGGCACCACCGCGGGCCTCGAAGAGGACATCAGCAACGGCACTGGCCAGGCACCCGACCTGTTGATCAAGGTCGCGGGTCTGGTGTCGAGCATCGCCGTGCTGCTGGTGCCCGTCGCCTTCGCGATCGAACGGCTCATCAAACGCGACGGTCTGCGCATCGCCGACGGCGTCCTCGCCGCCGTCCTCGCGCACGGCGTCACCCTCGCCACCGACCTGTGGGTCTCCCAGGCCGCCTCCGCCACCATCCAGGACTCCCTGACCCTGCCGACGGGTACCGCCGGCGCCCTGACCGACCCGGTGCACGGCTATCTCGCCCCGGTCATCGCCTACATGACGGCGGTCGGCATGACGCGCCGGCCGCGCTGGCGGGTCGCCCTGTGGGTGGTGCTGCTGCTCGACGCCTTCGCCATGCTGGTCAGCGGGTACACCACGCCCCTGTCGATCATCCTGACCGTCCTCATCGGCTGGACCGTCGCCTACGGGACCCTGTACGCCGTCGGCTCCCCGAACGTCCGCCCCACCGGGCAGAACCTCCTCGCCGGTCTGCGCCGGGTCGGCTTCCAGCCGGTCAGCGCGATGCGCGCCGAGGCCCCGGACGGCCCGGAGGCCTCCGAGGTGAGCGACCGGGGCCGCCGGTACCACGTGACGCTGGAGAAGGGGCCGCCCCTCGACGTCACGGTCGTGGACCGCGAGCAGCAGGCGCAGGGCTTCTTCTACCGGGTCTGGCGCCGGCTCACGCTGCGCGGCATCACCACCCGGCGCAGCCTCCAGTCGCTGCGTCAGGCACTGGAGCAGGAGGCCCTCCTCGCGTACGCCGCCATCGCCGCCGGGGCGAACGCGCCCAAGCTGATCGCGACCTCCGAGCTCGGTCCGGACGCCGTGATGCTCGTGTACGAGCACCTGGGCGGCCGCACCCTCGACTCCCTGCCCGACGGGGAGATCACCGACGAGCTGACGCGCAACGCGTGGGAGCAGGTGAAGGCCCTCCAGTCGCGGCGGATCGCGCACCGGCGACTGACCGGTGACGCCCTCGTGGTGGATCGTTCCGGCAAGGTCATCCTCACCGACCTGCGCGGCGGCGAGATCGCGGCCGGTGACCTGGTGCTGCGCATGGACGTCGCCCAGTTGCTGGCCACCCTCGGCCTGCGGGTCGGCGCCGAGCGATCGGTGGCCTCGGCGGTGTCCGTGCTCGGTCCCGACGTGGTCGCGGACTGTCTGCCGCTGCTCCAGCCGATCGCGCTGAGCCGCTCCACCCGGGCGACGCTGCGCAAGCTCGCCCGGGAGCGGGCCGACCGGGAACGGGAGGCCGTACTGGAGTCCTCGCGGGCCGCGAAGGCGGCGCGCGAGGCCAATGCCTCGGCTCCCGCCGAGGCCACGGCCGCCGACCGCAAGGCCGAGAAGCGGGCCCTGGACGACGCGCTCGACGAGGCCCGCGAGGAGGATCTGCTGAGTCAGATCCGCCGGCAGGTGCTGCTGCTGCGCCCCCAGGCGCCGGTGGAGCCGGCCCGCCTGGAGCGGATCAGGCCGCGCACCCTCGTGTCGTTCATCGCGGGCGCCTTCGGCGCGTACTTCCTGCTGACGCAGTTGGCCCACGTCGACTTCGGGACGATCATCGCGGAGGCCCAGTGGGGCTGGGTGGGGGCGGCGCTGGCCTTCTCCGCCCTGAGTTACCTCGCGGCGGCGATGAGCCTGTTGGGCTTCGTGCCCGAGCGGGTCTCCTTCCTGCGGACGGTACTGGCGCAGGTCGCCGGATCCTTCGTGAAACTCGTCGCCCCGGCGGCGGTGGGCGGTGTCGCGCTGAACACCCGGTTCCTCCAGCGGTCGGGCATCCGGCCCGGACTCGCGGTGGCGAGCGTGGGCGCGTCCCAACTGTTCGGGCTCGCGAGCCACGTCCTGCTGCTGCTGTCCTTCGGCTACCTGACCGGGACCGAGAAGACCACCGAGATGACCCCGTCCCGGACGGTCATCGCGGGTCTGCTGACGGTGGCGGTGCTGGTGCTGGTGGTGACGGCGGTCCCGTTCATGCGGAAGTTCGTGGCGACCCGGCTGCGGGCGCTGTTCGCGGGCGTGGTGCCGCGCATGCTGGACGTGCTCCAGCGGCCGAAGAAGCTGGTGACGGGCATCGGCGGCATGCTGCTGCTGACGGGCTGCTTCGTGATGTGTCTGGACGCCTCGATCCGGGCGTTCGGCGGCGGCCAGGCCATCAGCTACGCCAGCATCGCGGTCGTGTTCCTCGCGGGCAACGCGCTGGGCTCGGCGGCGCCGACCCCGGGCGGCATCGGCGCGGTGGAGACCACCCTGACGCTGGGTCTGATCGCGGCGGGGCTGGATCGCGAGATCGCCTTCTCGTCGGTGCTGCTGTTCCGGCTGATGACGTTCTGGCTGCCGGTGCTGCCGGGGTGGGTCTCGTTCAACTTCCTGACCCGCAAGGAAGCCATCTAGCCGCGCGGGGCTCCCGAGGGGGCCGGCGCCCGGCGGCATCCCGTACGCCGGGACGCCGCGGAACCGGGGCAAGCCCCGGAGGTCGGACCCGTGCCGCGCCCACGAGCCGGGCGGCTTCCCGTACCCGGGGCGAGCCGCGGAGTCTGACCGAAAGCACGAGGTGCCGGCGGCCCGGCGCCCCCTACGGTGCGAAGGGGGACTCATCGGCCCCGGGAGAGAATCAATGCGTTCAGTGATCGTCATCGGTGGCGGCATCAGTGGTCTGGCGGCGGCGTGGCAGCTGCGCGAAGGGGCCGACGTCACCGTGCTGGAAGCCGGCACGAGGGTCGGTGGCAAACTGCGCACCGGCACCGTCGCCGGCATCGGCGTGGACGAGGGCGCCGATTCCCTGATGGCCCTGCGGTCGGAGGCCGTGGAACTGGCTACGGCCGTCGGGCTCGGCCCGAGCCTGTGCGACCCCGCCCCGTCCCCGACCACGATCTGGACCGACGGCGCCCTGCGCCCGCTGCCCGCCGGCCACGTGATGGGCATCCCGACGCATCCGGCGACGCTCGCCGACTCCGGCCTGCTCTCCCCCGAGGGCATCGCCCGGGCGGCCGAGGAGGAGACCCTGCCCGCGCGCCCCCTGGTCGGGGACTGCTCGGTCGCCGAGTACCTCTCGGCGCGGTTCGGCCGGGAGGTCGTGGACCGCCTGGTCGAGCCCCTGCTGGGCGGCGTCTACGCGGGCCGCGCCGACCGGCTCTCACTGCACGCGGCCCTGCCCCGGATCGCGGCCCTGGCCGAACAGGGCGCCCCGCTGCTGCCCGCGCTGCGCCGGCTGAGGACGGCCGGCGCCCCGCGCCCGCCGGTCGTGGCCGTCCACGGCGTGGTCGGCGGCGCCGGGCGCTTCCCCGAGGCCGTCGCCCGGGCCTGCGGGGCCCGCGTCCTCACCGGAACCACCGCCCGCTCCCTGGACCGGATCGCGGGTGACCGCTGGCGGGTACGGGCCGTCACGGACGACGGGGTGCTGACGATGGAGGCGGACGCCGTGGTGCTCGCGCTCCCCGCCTTCGCGGCGGCGGAACTGCTGCGCCCGCACTCGCCCTTGGCCGAGGCGGAACTCGCGGCCGTCCCGTACGCCTCGACGGCCGTCATCACCATGGCGTTCTCCCGCGCCCGGGCGAACCCGCTGCCCGAGGGCAACGGTTTCCTGGTCCCGCCGACGGACGGCCACACCCTGAAGGCCGCCTCGTTCCTCTCCAACAAGTGGTCCTGGCTGCGCGAGGCCTCCCCCGAGACCTTCGTCCTGCGGGCCTCGATCGGCCGGGTCGGGGAGGCCGAACCGCTCGCCCGCCCCGACCGGCACCTGATCCGCGCGGCCGTCTCGGACCTCCACCGCGCGGTGGGCCCGATGGGCGAGCCCCTCGCGGCCCGGGTGACCCGCTGGGACCGGGGGCTGCCCCAGCACGGCGTGGGCCACCGCGAGCGCGTCGTCCGCATCCGGGAGGCCGCCGGCAAGCTGCCGGGGCTCGCCCTGTGCGGGGCGGCGTACGAGGGCGTGGGCGTCGCGGCCTGCGTGGCCACGGGGCGCGCGGCGGCGAAGCGGATCCTGAGCGGCGCCTGACCGCGCCCGGGCGGCCCCGGCCGCCGTTCGGCGGACACCCCGGCGGCGGGAAGCGGCGCCGATCGGCGCCCCACCCGGTTGGCTCATCGCACGCGCGGACCGGCCCGTTCGCGCACAGGATGGGGTGCATGCCGAGAAACGCCCTGCGGGTCACCGCTGCCGCCGCCCTCGCCGCCGCGCTGGTCAGCACCAGCGCCTGTTCCGACGACGGGAGCAAGGACAAGAAGACCGGGGGCGGCAGTGCCTCGGGCGCCACGTCCCTGAAGTGGGGTGACTGCGATCCCCCCACCGCCGCCGAGGGCGGTGGGCAGGCTCCGGGCAAGGACTGGCAGTGCGCCACGTTGGACGTCCCCCTCGACTACGCCAAGCCCGAAGGAGAAACGATTCCTCTGGCGCTGATCCGGGCCAAGGCCCGCGATCAGGACAAGCGGATCGGTTCCCTCGTCTTCAACTTCGGCGGTCCCGGCGGATCGGGCATCACCACCCTGCCCGGCGCCGCCAAGGAGTACGACGGCCTGCGACAGCGGTACGACCTGGTCAGCTTCGACCCCCGCGGGGTCGGCCGCAGCGCGCCCGTCCGCTGCGAGAACGACAAGCAGTTGGACGCCTACTACGCCTCCGACTCCAGCCCGACCACTCCGGAGCAGGAGAAGGTCTTCGTGGACAACATCAAGAAGTACCAGCAGGCCTGCTCGACCAAGTCCGGCACGCTGCTCCCCCACGTCGGCACCGAGAACGCCGCCCGCGACCTCGATCGCATCCGCCAGGCCCTCGGCGACGAGAAGCTGAACTACTTCGGCATCTCCTACGGCACCGAACTCGGCGGGGTCTACGCCCACCTCTTCCCGAAGAACGTCGGCCGGGCCGTCTTCGACGCCGTGGTCGACCCGACCAAGACCTCCGAGGAAGGCTCGCTGGGCCAGGCCAAGGGCTTCCAACTCGCCCTCGACAACTGGGCCCAGGACTGCGTGGACCGCGGCGACGCCTGCCGGCTCCAGGGCAGCAGCGTCAAGGAGATCGAGGACAACATCGTCAAGCTGCAGAAGCGGTTGGCGGCCAAGCCCATCCCCGGCATCGGCGACCGCGAGCTCACCGAGTCCGCCGCGACCAACGGCATCGCCCAGGCCCTGTACTCGACGGAACTGTGGCCGCTGCTCGAACAGGGCCTGGACGAGGCCGAGGGCGGCCAGGGCCAACTGCTGATGGCGCTGTCCGACGCGCTCAACGGCCGGGACCAACAGGGCCGGTACAGCAACATCGGCGCCGCGAACACGGCGATCAACTGCGCCGACTCCAAGGAGCGTTACTCGCTCGCGCAGACCAAGGCCAAGCTCGGCGAGTTCCGCGCGGCCTCGCCCGTCTTCGGGGACTTCCTCGGCTGGGCCCTGATGAGCTGCACCGGCTGGCCGGTGCCCGGCGCCTGGGACACCCCCGACGTCTCCGCCCCCGGGGCCGCCCCGATCGTGGTGATCGGCAACACCGGTGACCCGGCCACCCCGTACGAGGGCGCGCGCAAGATGGTCGAGCGGCTCGGCCCGGGCGTCGGCGTGGAGCTGACGTACAAGGGGCAGGGCCACGGCGCGTACAACAGCGGCGACCCCTGCGTGCAGAAGGCGGTGGACACCTACCTCCTGGACGGGAAGGTGCCGGCCACCGGCACCGTCTGCACCCGGAGCGAGTCGGCCACGCCGACTCCGCAGCAGCAGCCGGTGGAACCCGAGGGCACCTGACTCCGGCACGCCGGTAGGCCGGGCCGGCACGCCGGTACGTCACAGGGCCCCCACCGCGCTCGCGGTGGGGGCCCTGGGCGTGGTCCGTTCGGGGTGACCTAGTAGACCGGCTTGTCGGGCTCGATCTGGTGCACCCAGCCGATGACGCCGCCGCCGACGTGGACCGCGTCGGAGAAGCCCGCAGACTTCAGGACCGCGAGGACTTCCGCACTGCGGACACCCGTCTTGCAGTGCAAGACGATGCGCTTGTCCTGCGGAAGGTCCTGGAGGGCGGTGCCCATCAGGAACTCGCCCTTGGGGATCAGCTTCGCGCCGGGGATCGAGACGATCTCGTACTCGTTGATCTCGCGGACGTCGATGATCTCGATGGGCTCGTCGTTGTCGATCCACTCCTTGAGCTGCTTGGGAGTGATCGTCGAACCCGCGGCGGCCTCCTGGGCCTCCTCCGACACGACGCCGCAGAAAGCCTCGTAGTCGATGAGTTCCTTCACGGTCGCGTTGGGACCGCAGACCGCGCAGTCGGGGTCCTTGCGGACCTTGACCTGGCGGTACTGCATCTCCAGGGCGTCATAGATCATCAGACGGCCGACCAGCGACTCGCCGACACCCGTGAGGACCTTGATGGCCTCGGTGACCTGGATGGACCCGATCGACGCGCACAGCACGCCCAGCACGCCGCCCTCGGCGCAGCTCGGGACCATGCCCGGCGGCGGCGGCTCCGGGTACAGGCAGCGGTAGCACGGCCCGTGCTCGGACCAGAAGACCGAGGCCTGGCCGTCGAAGCGGTAGATCGAACCCCACACGTACGGCTTGTTCAGCAGCACGCAGGCGTCGTTGACCAGGTAGCGCGTGGCGAAGTTGTCCGTGCCGTCGACGATGAGGTCGTACTGGCTGAAGATCTCCATCACGTTCTCGGCTTCGAGCCGCTCCTCGTGAAGGACCACGTTGACGTACGGGTTGATGCCCAGCACGCTGTCGCGGGCCGACTCGGCCTTGGACCGGCCGATGTCCGCCTGACTGTGGATGATCTGGCGCTGGAGGTTCGACTCGTCGACCTCGTCGAACTCCACGATGCCCAGGGTGCCCACGCCGGCCGCGGCCAGGTACATGAGCGCGGGAGAGCCGAGGCCGCCGGCGCCCACCGCGAGCACCTTGGCGTTCTTCAGGCGCTTCTGCCCGTCCATCCCGACGTCCGGGATGATCAGGTGGCGGGAGTACCGACGGACCTCGTCAACGGTGAGCTCGGCAGCCGGCTCAACCAGGGGTGGCAGCGACACGGGGACTCCAGGGTCATCCCCGCAGCCGCGGGGAGCATCAAAGGTTTGTTCTGTTCCGTAACACTGCCACGCCCCACTTCATTCCGAGACACGCGTCCCGATCCGCGAGACGATTTCGTCCCAGTACCCGGGCATCGAGGCCCAGGGGTCCCGCACCGGAGTGCCGCGTCGATCCGTGAACCAGACCGTGCCGGCGCCCTGCCACCGGGCGATGCGCACGGCCTCGTCCAGGTGGGAGCGCGGAACCCCGTGCACCAGGTGGCAGAAGAGTTCCGGCGGATACTCGGCCGTCCACTCCGCGACCTGCGACCAGCGGTAGTCGGCCCAGGTCCCGGAGAAGGTGACCAGCTGATCTGCGGCTTCGGCGTAACCCGCGTACGGGTGCGTGCCGTGCCCGAGCACGACGCGCAGTCCGTCACCGAGCCCGCGCAGGGTGTCCACGACCCGGCGGACGCCCTCCAGGTCCGCCTTGTCGCAGGGGGTGTCGGCGAGATAGAAACCGCCCACCCCGTACCAGTCCCGGAAGCGGTGGGCGTCGGCGATCAGCTCCCCGAACGCGCGCGTTCCGTCTCGCATCGCGAGATGGCCCACGACGGTGCCGCCCGCGCCGCGGAGCTTCGCGGTGGCCTCCGTGCAGTGCGGGTCGGGGCGCCCGCCCGGGCCGTCCGAGACGTTGAGGACGGCCCAGTGCAGGGGGGTGCCGGGCCGGGTCAGCTCGGCCCATTCCACCGGGGCGAGCAGTGGGTGCGCGTACCCGGGGATGCCCAGGCCCATCCGGCCGGCGCCCGTGGCCGCCGAGGTCGCCTCCGACGTGGTCAGATGCGGCACGCCGCCTCCATCCAGATGTCGGCCAGTGACTCCTCCAGGTTGATCCGGGGGCGCCAGCCGAGCCGGTCGCGGGCGGTGCGCACGTCGGCCTGCTGCCAGGCGCCGCAGCCGTCCGGGTACGGGGCCTGCGGGGCGGACGCGGCCAGTTGCTCGGCCGTGGCCTCGGAGCGCGGCGAACCGATGGCGGCGAGGCCCGGCGGCCGGCCCGGGTGGGCGTGCGGCTGTTGCGGCAGGTCGAGTTCGTGGAGGGCGCCGCCGTAGCCCGCGACCCGGGCGAGCACGCCGGCCGCCTCGCGCAGACGGACCGCGCGACCGGTGCCGATGTTGACGACGCCCTGGGCGGCGGACAGCGAGGCCGCGTGGACGGCGCGCGCGACGTCGCGTACGTCCACGAAGTCCCGCTGCACCCCGAGCCCGCTGAGCTTGAGCTCGCCGTCGCCGGACTGCATGGCGCGCCGCATGGCCTCGGCGAGCCGGCCGAGCGGGGAACCGGCGGGGGTGCCGGGTCCGACGGGGGAGAAGATCCGCAGCACGACGGCGTCCAGCCCGGAGCCGAGCACCAGCTCGGTCGCGGCCAGCTTGCTGACGCCGTACGGTCCGCCGGGTCTCGGGACGGCGTCCTCGGCCGTGGACGATCCGGGCTGGCTGGGCCCGTACTCGGCGGCGCAGCCGAGCTGGACGAGTCGGGCCCCGCAGCCGCTGCGGCGCAGCGACTCGCAGATGGTGGCGACGGCGACGGTGTTGTGCCGGGTGAGTTCCCGGGCACCGCCGCGGGTGGCGCCCGCGCAGTTGATGACGACGCCCGGGTGGACGGCGTCGAGGAAGCGGGTGAGCGCTCCGGGGCTGCCGGTGGCGAGGTCGAAGCGGACGTCCGCGTCGTCTCCGCGGCCGAGCGCGGTGAGCTGTACGGCGGGGTCGGCGAGCAGTCGGTCCGCGACGTAGCGGCCGAGGTATCCGTTGGCTCCGATCAGCAGCACCCTCATCGCGCGGCCCCTTGGTTGTTCGGCTGGCCGGTCATCCTGTTTCTCCTTGGGTGGTGGGGTCGACATGGGGGTACAACGCTTCGGCGTCGGCTCCGAAGGGCTCAGGGGCGCGCGTGTGCGGAGGCACGGGTCAGCGCGCGGAAGGCGTGGACGAGGAGTCCCGCCGCGGCGGCGCACTGCACCGCCGGGATCGGGACGAGGGCGAGGGCGAGGGCCCCCGCCACGGGCACGCGGTGGGCGCCGTGCCCGAGCAGCAGCCGGGTGAGGAACAGCAGTGCCGCGAGCGGCAGGGCCGCCGCGAGCGGGGTTCCGGCGAGCGCGGCCGCCCCCGCGGCGGCCGCGACGAAGCCGGTGACGGCCGCGGCCAGCAGGGGCCGGATGCCGTCGGCGAAGTCCTCCAGGGCCCGGCTCCCGGCGAGCCTGCGGCGGGCCCGTGCGGCGAAGCCGGCCCCGATCAGGTAGCCGGGCGCGGCGGCGACCGCGAGGGCGACGCCGAGGGTCGGGCCGTGCCGGTGGACTGCCCAGCCGACGGCGGCCGCCGCGAGCAGGTGGATCAGGCCGGGGAACCGCCCCCCGGCGGTCCGACCGGGCCACACCAGCACGGCGACGACGGCCACCGCCGCGAGTGGTCCGGCGTAGGGGAACCCGGCGGCGGTCGCGGCGAGCGCCAGGGCCCCGGGGAGTAAGGAGTACCCGAAGCCGCGCAGCACGACCGGGGAGGTGTCGACGGCGTCGGGCGGGGTGGGCGGGGCGTCCCCGCGCGGGGTCCGCGCGTACAGCTCCTCGGCGAGCGAGAAGACGTCCCGGTGGCGGAAGCGGGCGGCGGTGCGGTCGGTGATGCCGTGGGCCTCCAGCCCGGCGGCGATCTCCAGGGGGTCGACGGCGCGTTCGCACAGGGCGCGGTGCCGGTGCAGCAGTGCCTTCACCGGATCGCCGGCGGGTCTGCGCCGCGGCGCGACCGGGGTGACGTCCTCGACGCTGGTGCCGGTCATACCGCTGCCTCCGTGTTCGGAACGGGAGCCGACCCCGCGTTCGGCAGGGCGGGCCCGGGGCCGGCCGCGGGCCCCGGAGCCGGCTCGGGTACCGATGCCCAGGTGGGTGTGGTCCAGTGCCCGGGGACGCGCGCCTCGGCCGCTACGGCGAACGGGACCTCTCCGTCGGGCCGGGCGGAGCCCCGGGCGAGGAGCCGCAGGTAGCTCTCCCGGAAGGCCTCGACGTTCTGTTCGACGGTGAACAGCTCCAGGGCGCGGGCCCGGGCGGCGGAGCCGAGCCGCTGGGCCCGCTCGGGGTCCCGCAGCAGCGACAGGCAGGCGTCGGCGAGCGCGCGCGGATTGCGGGGCGGTACGACGAGGCCGGTTCCGCCGATGACCTCGCGGACGGCGCCGACGTCGGTGGAGACGGTGGCCCGGCCGCAGAACATCGCCTCGGCGAGGGTGATGGGGAACCCCTCGATGACGGAGGACAGCACGACGACCCGGCCGGTGCCGTACGCCTCGGCCGAGGAGGGGGCGTCGGGTCCGCCGATCTCCTCGAGGGTGACGGGGTTCTCGCCGACCGCGTGGGCGTCGGCCGCCTCGTCGGGGAAGAGCTGCGCGCCGAGCGAGCGGCAGTCGGCGAGGTAGTCCGGTGCCACGGCCGTGGCGAAGATGCGCAGCCGGGTCCCCGGAGCGACCTTGCGTACCTCCGCGAAGGCGTGCAGCAGGGCGATCAGGTCCTTGGCGGGCTCTATCCGGCCGACCCACACGAGCGTGTCCGGGTCCCCGCACTCCGGGTCCTCCCCGACGGTGGCGAATCGGTCCGCCTCCATCCCGGGGTAGACGGTGCGCATCCGTTCGCGGACGGCCCCGCAGCGTTCCTGCCAGCGGCGGGCGTGGGCGTTGCCGGGGGTCAGGAGGTCGGCCCGGGCGTAGATCTCGGCGGCGAGCCGGGTGTGGAAGGCGGCCAGGAGGGCCCGCACCGCGGGGCGTTCCTCCTCGGAGTGGTCGAGGTAGTGCGCCCGGAGCCGGACCCCGTACTCGGTGACCAGGAGCGGCACCCCGAAGAAGCGTTTGGCCAGCAGTCCGGGGATCGCCGCCACCCCGCCCGCCGTCGCGTGGCAGACGTCGACCCGTCCGAGGTCCTCGTACCAGTCGAGGGACAACGGCCGCAGCGCGCGCTCCAGTTCGTCCACGAACTCCAGCAGGTCCCGCACCTGGGCGCTGCGCACGGTACGGCTCGCGCCCGGCGCCCGGCACGCGGACTCCACCGCCCGCACGGCGGTCTCGGACCGCAGGGCCGCGTACATCCCGCCCTGTTCCCGGGCCAGTTCGGCCAGCCCGTACAGGCCGGCGGCGAAGGGTTCGGCCTCGCCGGCGCAGATGCCTCGGACCAGGTCCTTGAAGCAGGCGGCGAACCGTCGCCGCTCACGCCGGGAGTGCGTGCGCCCGTCGTCGCCGGGGGCCCACAGCGGGGCGGTCCGTACCCGCGTGACCTGGCGCGGGAGGGGCACCTTGCCGCGCTCCTCCTGCTCGGCGCTGCGACTCAGCGCGTACAGCTCGAACTCGTGCCGCGGCAGCCCGCGCACCAGCCGGTCGCACCACAGCCCGGCCTCTCCCGTGGCATACGGATAACCACCTTCCGTGAGCAGTCCGATCCGCACGAGTGGCACCCCCGATCTCCCGTCGCGAGCGGCCTCCGTCGGTCCGGGGACCCGCTGCGGAAGAACTCAAGCGGATATGCGGATGGCGCGACGGACGGTTGTCCGTCGCGCCACCGGAAGGGGTGAAGAGTCGTAACTTTCCCGTACGGTTCGCGTTCGAGCACGCTAGAAAGGGCCTGCGGCCCTTCTGCCGCAGGCCGCGGGGCGCGGGAGCCTGTCTAGGCGTAGGCCTCCTGTCGCGAGGAACGCCGGTCCCCGGCCCGCTCCGGGTCCAGGGCCGGCATGGCCGCCAGCAGCCGGCGGGTGTACGGATCGCGCGGGCGGTCGTAGACCTCGTCGACGGGGCCCTCCTCGACGATCCGCCCGGCCCGCATGACGGCCACCCGGTCGCTCACCTGCCGGACCACCGCCAGGTCGTGGGCGATGAAGACGAGCGCGATGCCGAGTTCCCGTTGGAGTTCCGCCAGCAGGGCGGTGACCTGTGCCTGGGTGGTGACGTCCAGGGCGGAGACGGGTTCGTCGCAGACGATCAGGCGGGGCCGGGGTGCCAGGGCGCGGGCGATGCCGACGCGCTGGCGTTGGCCGCCGCTGAACTCGTGCGGGTAGCGGTCGTGGTGGGCGGCCTCCAGCCCGACGCGTTCCAGCAGTTCCGCGACCCGGGCCCGGATCGCGCCCTCGTCGCGCTCGCCGGCCGCGCGCAGCGGGTCCGCGATGGACTCGCCGATCGAGCGGCGCGGGTTGAGCGAGGACACCGGGTCCTGGAAGACCATCTGGACGCCGTGCGGGATGCCGTCGCGCACGGCCCCGCCGGCCGCCTCCCCGGTGTGCCGGACCTCCCCGGCGCTCGGTTCCAGCAGCCCGACGAGCATCCGGCCGAGGGTGCTCTTGCCGCTGCCGCTCTCCCCGACGATGCCCAGCGTCTCCCCGGCGCGCACGGCCAGTGAGACGCCGTCGACCGCGGTGACGGCGCGCTTGCCCCGGCCGAACTCACGGCGCAGGGCGAAGGCCTCGACGACGGGGGCCGGTTCGTCGGGGGCGGGCCGCAGCCGCGAGGGGCGCGGCGCGTCGAGCCGGGGAACGGCGTCGAGCAGGTCGCGGGTGTACGGGTCGGTGGGCGCGGCCAGCACCCGGCCGACGGGCCCGCGTTCCACGGCCCGCCCGTCGCGCATGACGAGCAGCTCGTCGACGTTCTCGGCGGCCACGCCCACGTCGTGGGTGACGAGCAGCAGTCCCAGGCCCCGTTCCTCGCGCAGTCCGTGGAGCAGGTCGAGGATCTGTGCCTGGACGGTGACGTCGAGGGCGGTGGTCGGTTCGTCGGCGATCAGCAGTCTCGGTTCGCAGGCCAGGGCCATGGCGATGAGGGCGCGCTGGCGCATGCCGCCGCTGAACTCGTGTGGTCGGGCGCGGGAGCGGCGCACGGCGTCGGGGATGCCGACGCGGTCCAGCACCTCGACCGCCCGGGCCCGGGCCGCGCGCCGGGAGGCGTCGGCGTGGACCCGGTAGACCTCGGCGATCTGGTCGCCGATGGCGTAGTACGGGTCGAGGGAGCTCAGCGGGTCCTGGAAGACCATGGCGGCCGTGCCCCCGCGCAGGGCGCGCAGCTGCGGCGCGCCGGCGCCGGCCAGGTCGGTTCCGGCGACCCGGACGGCGCCGGTCACTCGGGTTCCGGTCCCGTGGTGCAGGCCCAACAGGGCCGCGGCCACGGTGGACTTGCCGCTGCCGGACTCGCCGACGATGCCCAGGGCGCCGCCCGCGTCCAGGGTCAGCGAAACCCCGTCCACGGCCCGTAGCCACTCCCCCGGCGCGCCGACCGGGAAGTCGACGACGAGGTCGCGCACCTCCACCAGTGGTTCGCTCATGTCAGGGCCACCCTTCGGTCCGCGACGGCGTACAAGAGGTCGGCGACGGCGCCCGCGACCACGACGGCGGTGCCGATGGCCAGGGTGACGCCCACGACCACGGGCAGGTCCACGACCCGGACCCCGTCGATCAGGGTCTTGCCGAGTCCGGGGATGCCGAACAGCGACTCGGTCAGCACCGCGCCGCCGATCATCGTCCCGAAGTCCACGGCGCTCAGCGCGATCACCGGCGCGACCGCGCCGCGCAGGGCGTGCCGGGTGACGATCTTCCGTTCGCCCACGCCGTAGGCGCGGAAGGTGCGGATGTGGTCCTCGGCGAGCGTCTCCAGGGTGGCGCTGCGCGTCACCCTGGCGTACTTGGCGCTCTCGAAGAAGCCGAGCGTGACCCAGGGCAGCAGCAGGTTCCAGGCCCACTGCTCGGGGTCCTCGCCGAAGGGCACGTAGGTCGGGAAGGGCAGCCAGCGCAGGTACGCGCAGACCACCATGAGCACCAGCAGCCCGAGGATGAAGACGGGCGTCCCGGTGCCGGCGAGCGTGAGGACGGTCAGCACCCGCTCGGTGATCCCGCCGCGCCGCAGGGCGGACAGCAGGCCGGTGCCGACGCCGATGACGAGCCAGATCACGAGCGCGCCGATCGCCAGCGACGCGGTGGCGGGGAGCCGGTCCAGCAACAGTTCGGTGACCTGCCGGTCGTTCTGGTACGAGAATCCGAGGCAGGGCGCGTCGCAGTGCAGGGTCAGCCCGGCGCCGCCGGAGTAGTCCCGGCCGGCCACGAGGCCCTGGAGGAAGTGCAGGTACTGCACGACCACGGAGTCGTTCAGCCCGAGCTGTGCGCGGACCTGGGCGATCTGCGTCGGGTCGCAGCGCTCCCCGCAGGCGAGGCGGGCGGGGTCGCCGGGTGCGACGTAGAAGAGGAGGTACACGGCGATGGACAGGGTGAGCAGCACGAGGAGTGCGCCGCCGGTCCGTTGGAGGACGAAGCGGGTCATGCCTTCCGCTCCTTTCGGCCGGCGCGGGCCCCGGCGCGGGTGCCGACCCGCAGCCGTGAGGCCTCGCGGGGGTCGAGGGCCGTGCGGACGGCGTCACCGAGGACGGTGAAGGCGAGCACGGTGACGAACAGCATCCCGGCGGGCAGCAGGACGTACGTCGGGTCGGCGCGGAACCAGGTCTGGGCGCTGGAGAGCATCTGCCCCCAGGACGGGGTGGGCGGTTTCACGCCGACGCCGAGGAAGGACAGCGAGGCCTCGACCACCATGTTGGTCGGCACGTTGATCGCGGCGAGGGTGATCACGGGTGCGGCCAGTGAGGGCAGGAGTTCGCGGCGGGCGATCCGCAGGGTGCCGTTGCCGGACAGGCGGGCGGCGGCGACGAAGTCCAGCTCGCGCAGGGCCAGGGTCTGGGCGCGCACCATCCGGGCGGTGCCGCCCCAGCCGAGGAGTCCGATGACGAGGATCAGCAGCAGGGGCCGGGGGAAGTCCGGCGGGACCACGGCGGTCAGCGCGACGCCGAGCACCAGCATGGGCAGGGCGATCATGACGTCGGTGGTCCGGCCGATCAGGGTGGCGACGGCGCGGTTGCCGAGGGCGGCGGTCAGTCCGGCCGCGATGCCGACGGTGACCTGGACGGCGGTGGCCCCGAGGGCGACGAGCAGCGAGATCCGGGCTCCGTGCAGGAGCCGGGTGAACAGGTCCCGGCCGGTGCCCGGTTCGACTCCGAGCCAGTGGTCGGCGGAGATCCCGCCGAGGGAACCGAGGGGGACTCCGCCGCGCGCCGAGTCGACGAGGTCGTCGTGGTAGGCGTTGGGGTCCTGGCCGGCGAGCTGTGCGAGCAGGGGTGCGGCGAGGGCGAGCAGGACGAGGAGGGCGAGTACGGCGGCGGACGCGACGGCCGAGGGCCGTGTGCGCAGTCGCCGCCAGACCTGCCGCGCGGCGCCCGCGCCCGGGGCGAGTGCCCCGGGCGCGGGCGCCGACCGGTCGGCGAGGAGCGTCACTTGACCGATACCTGCGAGATGTCGAGGACGCCGGTCCAGTCGCTGATGACGACGTTCTTGACGTTCTTGCCGACGAGCCGCTTGTAGACGGGGTGGAACAGCGGCACGTCCAGGGCCTGCTCGCCGATCTTCCGGTCGAGGGCGCCCCAGCGCTTGCCGGCGGCCTCCAGGTCGGTGAGCTTGGCGATCTCGTCGATCTCGGCGTTCACGGCGGGATCATCGAGCTGCGCGTGGTTGTAGTTGGAGCCGTTGGTGACGATCTGCCGGCCGTCGAAGATCGGCGCGAGGAAGGGGGCGCCGGAGGGCCAGTCGGCGCCCCAGCGGGAGATGAAGAAGCCGGGGGTGTTCTTGGCGTCCCAGCGCTTCTCGTTGAAGGCGTTGTTCTCCAGGCCCTCCAGCTTGACCCTGATCCCGGCGGCGGCGAGCGCCTGCTGTACGGCGGTGGCGACCTCGGGGCTGGTCTGCCGGTTCTGCTGGGTGGAGTGGGTCAGCGTGACGTCGACCCCGTCGGGGAAGCCGGCCTCCTTCAGCAGTTCCCTGGCCTTGGCCGGGTCGCCGGTCTTGCCCGCGGGGAAGTGGTCGTACCTGGTGAAGCCGAAGGCCTTCTGCTCGGGGAGGAAGGTGGTCGCCGGCTCGGCGAGCGCGGAGCCGCCCGCCGCGTTGATCACGCTGGTGCGGTTGATCGCGTACGAGATGGCCTGGCGGACCTTCGGGTTGTCGAAGGGGGCCACCTTGGGGTTGAAAGCCAGGTAGTTGATGTAGCCGAAGTGGCCGGTGCCGACGCGGGCGGCGAGTTCCTTGTTGTCGCCGATCTGGGCGAGTTCGGCGGGCCCGAGGTTGGTGTCGGTGGTGACGGCCGTGGCGTCGGCGCCGGAGCTGGTGGTCAGGCGCTGGTTGATGACGGCGGCGTCGAGGCCGGAGCGGACGTCGATCTTGTCCGGGTAGGCCTTGCGCTCCTCGTCGGTCTTCTCGTCCCAGTGCGGGTTGCGGTCCAGGACGAGGTGTTCGCCGTCGTTGTCGTTCTTGACGACCTTGTACGGGCCGGAGGAGATCGGGTGCTGTTCGTACGCGGCGCCGGTGTCCTTGGCCTTGGGTACCGGCGCGAACTGGGTCTGGGTGGCGAGGAAGGGGAACTCCCCCTCGGGCTTGCGCAGCTTGAAGGTGATCGTCTTCGCGTCGGGCACGACGATGGAGTCGAGGCCCTTGCCGCCGTCCTTGTAGGGGCCCTGGTACGCCTCGCCGCCGACCAGCCAGTCCCGCAGGTAGGGGGCGCCGCCGGACAGCTCGGCGGCGAAGGACCGCTCGATGCCGTACTTGATGTCGGCGGTGGTGATCGGGGTGCCGTCCTCGTACTTCAGCCCGCCCTTGAGGGTGTACGTCCACTCGGTGGCGTCGGCGTTCGGCTTGCCGAGGTCGGTGGCCAGGTCGGGCACGACCTTGGCGCCGGCCGCGCCGTCCTCGCGGTTGCGGGTGGTGAGGGTCCGGAACACCAGCGAAGGAACGTTTCCGCCGCCGGAGGTGTAGAGCCGCGCCGGATCGAAGTCGCTCTGTGGGTCGGCGTTGAGGACGGAGAGGGTGCCGCCCTTGGCGGGGGCGCTCCCGGTGGCGCCGGCCTTGTCGCCGGGGCCGGCCTGGTCCGCCGCGTCCTTGGGCCCGCAGGCGGCGGCGCCCCCGGCCAGTACGAGGCTGACGGCGACCGCGGCCACGCGGCGCGATGTGTGGGACTGACGGAGCATGGGAGAAGGGACCTCTCGGCGTGATGCGAAACGGGGAGGAATGCCACGCGAGGGGCAGCCGCCCGAGATCACACCGGCGGACGTCCCGACAGCGGGAGGTCCCGGCGCGAGTGATCGCACCGATCCGGGGTCATGTCGAAAAAAGGGCCGCGCCTGCGGGCGGATGCACCCGGGCGCGGCGAAGAACGGTGAAGGGCGTCGCGCGCTCAGGCAGGCGTCAGCGACAGAAGATGTCGGCCACGCTGTGCGCGGCCACACCGAGGAGCGCCAGCTCTATGGCGGCGCTCGCGGCGGTGGTGTGGCGGTGCGACATGCGGAGAACAATTACCGACCATCGGACGGCTTGTCAACGCCGGAAATCAACTCCCGGGAAAGACCCACTGGTTGGGCTTGCACTGGATGTTGTCGATGTTGAGCGACTTGGTCTGCTGCTGCATGATCGGCGCGAGCTCGCCCGGCGTCCGGCAGTTCACGTGCCCGTGACCGAGCCGGTGCCCGACCTCGTGGTTGATGAGCATCTGCCGGTACGCGAACATCTGGCCGGCGCCGTAGGTGGGCGAGCCCTGCGCCCAGCGGAAGGCGTTGATCATCACGCGCTCGGTGGAGGCGGAGTCGCAGGACACGTTGTCGACCGTGGTGTCCAGACCCGACTTCGCGCACCACACGCCGGTGGTGCCCGGGCTGGCCAGGGTGATCACGAAGTCGGCCTCGCCGCCCGGCACCCGCTCGAACGTCATCGCACCGTTGTGGCCCCAGCTCCGCGGATCGTTGAGGGTGCGGTGCACCGCCTCCGCGAAGAGCTGGGCGTCCAGCCCCAGCTTCTGCTCCACGTCCACCCGGTAGCGCACGAGCTTGCCCTTGCCGGGCGCCTTGGCCACGCCCGGCACGGTGTCGAAGGCGCCCGGGCCGGCCAGCTTCGCGTCGATCGGCAGTTGCAACGCCATCTTCTGGTCGTACGTCAGCTCCACCGGCGCCGGCGCCGGCGCGTCGGGCTTGAGGCGGTCGTCCGAGCGGGAGGCCGGCGACTGCCCGGGAACGGCGCGGCCCTGACTGTCCTCGGGGCCCGCCTGCGACTTGCCCTTGCCCGCCTCGCCCTCGGCGAGCACCTGTGTGGCCACCACGACGGCCAGCACGGCCGTGACGGCCGCCGCGGCCACCCCGGTGTAGGCACGGATCTTCCTGCCGCGACCGGCGGCCGGCTTCTCGGGGGTGTCGCCGCCCGCTTCGGGGGCGGCCTCGGGCGTCCGGGGACCGGGAATCAGCCCCTGCGCGCCGGTGGCGACACGAGCCTCGCCGGGATCGGCGGCCGGCGACGCCGCGGCCGGCGCGACGGTGACCTTCGGGAAGCCGACGGCGGGGGTGCCGAAGGCCGGGGTGTCGCTGTTCCGGGCCGGCGGGGCCGCGGTCCGGGCCCGCGGGACGCCCGGCCGGTCCACGAACACGGAGCCGGTGTCGGTGAAGGCGCTCGCGCCCCACGCTCCACCGGGCTCGCGCTGCTCGGGATGTCCGGCGGGCCGCGCCCGGGGCGCCTGCGGGGCGGGGGACGCGAATCCCCGGTGCGTGACCGTGGGTTCGGGTACCCGACGGCCAGCCGGGCCGGCGCCGGCCTGCGGGACGTACGGCGGCGGCGCCCGGCGGGGCGCGGGCGCCTCGTACTCCCCGAAGGCCCCCGGCTCGTCGAGGAGCGCCGGGGCCTCGGCGATCTGAGGTCCCGAGTCCCCGAAGACCCCGGGCGGATCGAACGCCTCGAAGGGCGTGGGCTCCGCGGGCGGCGCGAGCCGCTCCGGGACGGAGTCCTTGCGACTATGTCGTCCCACGCGCCTCAGCCTCTACCATCTTCTTCGGTGTGTGTCAGTTCTTGTGTGTCTTGCAACAACTCCCGGAAAGCGGCCGCGACCACCTCGGGGTACTCCATCATCGCCACGTGACCGGCCTCCGGCAGACACACCAGCCGCGAGCCCCGGAAAGCGGCGGCGGCCTTGCGCGCCATTCGGTACGAGACCAACTGGTCCCGGCCACCGTAGACCAACAAGGTCGGCGCGAGCACCCGTTGGGCCTGACGCCACAGCCCGTGCTGCCCGCCGAGGGTGTAGGCGTCGACGATCCCGCGCGACGAACGGGTCATCGCCTCCCAGAAGTACGGCAGCGCCATGCGGCGCGCCATCTCCTCGACGGCCGCCTCGAAACCCTCCGGTGTCACCCGTGTGGGGTCGCCGTAACAGAGGCCCGTCACCCCCCGGGTGCGCTGCTCGGCGCTCAACCCCTTGGTGAGGCGCAGCAGCAGGGGCGCCATGCCCGGCGCGGCCAGCAGGGCGGTCGGCACCGCCGAGCGCTGCACGCGCAGTTCGGGGAGCGCGGGCGAGACGAGGGTCAGGCTGCGCACCAGGTCGGGGCGGGCGGCGGCGACCCGGGTGGAGACGGCTCCGCCGAGCGAGTTGCCGAACAGGTGCACCGGTCCGCGGCCGGCCGCGTCGAGGTGTCGGATGACCGCGCGGGCGAAACCGGTGATCGAGTAGTCCCGGTTCGCGGGGGGTGGGGACCAGCCGAAGCCGGGCAGGTCGACGGCCTCGCCGTCCACTTCGTCGGCCAGACGCTCCATCAGCGCCGACCAGTTCTGCGAGGATCCGCCGAGCCCGTGCACGAACAGCGCGGGCGGCAACCCCTCCTTCGAGGAGGGCCGGAATCGCACGTTCAGCTCCAGTCCGGGGAGCCGTTCCGTGCGCAGACGCTCTCCCTCGGCCACCCGGACGTCTCCCACCTGGGAGGACGCCTCGGCGGTGGACCGCACACCCGGCAGCTCGGTCGAAGACATGGGCCAATGTTACGAGACGATCACGCTCGACCCCTTGTGTCGGCGGTCACAGGACCACCTGGCGTCGCGGTCGCGATCCTCCTAGGCTCGTAGGTACCAGCGAAGGCGAGGGGAGCGCGATGACTGTCGACCCAGCCGAACCGGACACCTTCCGGGAGCGGCTCCGGGAGGACCTCGACCCGGAGACGCCCGAGGCGGATGCCGCGGAGCAGCACATCGAACTCCAGCCCGTCGAAGACGACCCGCTCACGGGGGCCGACCTCGACGAGGCGACCGACGGGGACGCCGCCGAGCAGGCCCGCGTGGTCCCCCTGGACGAGGACGACTACCGCTGACCGCCGCGGAAAGGCGCTGACCAGCGGGTCAGGGTGGTCCGTACCGCGAGAAAACTCGGCTTGAACCCACCAGATCCGGTTACCGAAAAGTACGATGGCGGCGCGGCGCAGAGCGCACTGTGTTCTTAGAGAAAGTGGGAGGCGGCGTGACAGCCATCGAGCAGACGGAGGCAGCGCGTCCCCGGGGCACGCGACTGCCGCGCCGAGCCCGGCGCAACCAGCTCCTGGGCGCGGCCCAGGAGGTCTTCGTCGCGCAGGGTTACCACGCCGCGGCGATGGACGACATCGCGGAGCGCGCCGGGGTCAGCAAGCCGGTGCTCTACCAGCACTTTCCCGGGAAGCTCGACCTCTACCTGGCGCTGCTGGACCAGCACTGCGAGTCGCTGTTGTCGGCGGTCCGCACGGCGCTCGCCTCGACCACGGACAACAAGCTGCGCGTGGCCGCGACGATGGACGCGTACTTCGCGTACGTCCAGGACGAGGGCGGCGCCTTCCGTCTGGTCTTCGAGTCGGACCTGACGAACGAGCCCGCCGTGCGCGAGCGCGTCGACCGCGTGTCGCTCCAGTGCGCGGAGGCCATCTCGGAGGTCATCGCGGAGGACACCGGCCTGTCCAAGGACGAGTCGATGTTGCTGGCCGTGGGCCTGGGCGGCGTCTCGCAGGTCGTGGCCCGGTACTGGCTGTCGAGCGAGAGCCCGGTCGCCCGGGACACCGCGGTCGGCCTGCTGACCTCGCTCGCCTGGCGCGGCATCGCGGGCTTCCCGCTGCACGGCACGGAGGGCTGACCCGCACCGCCGTGGCGGTGCGCCGCTGTTCGCTGCGAGCGTGTCCGCCACGGGCCGATCGTGTCCCCTCTCCGGGCTAATGTGGACCGGGTACGGCGCGGCTGATCGCGCGAACCGGATCGTCGGAGGGACAAAGCCGTGGAGGTCAAGATCGGCGTGCAGCACGCACCCCGGGAGATCGTGCTGGAGAGCGACCTGAGCGCGGAGGAGCTGGAGGGCGTCGTGGCCGCCGCTCTGTCCGGCACTGCGCCGCTGCTGAGCCTCACCGACATCAAGGGCCGCAAGGTCCTGGTGCCGTCCGACCGCCTGGCGTACGTGGACCTGGGTGAGCCGAGTGCGCGCAAGGTTGGCTTCGGAGCGCTCTGAGGCACGGAGAACTGAACCTCCCTCAAAGGAGGAAAACGACCCGGCGGTTGATTTCGCCGGGTCGTTTCTCTTTGTTCCGCTTCGGGTAGGAGCGCTGTACTGCAACCCGAATACGCCCTGACGTACGGAAAGGGACCTCATGCTGCTGATGGAAGCGCTCGGCTCCGCTCTGTTGGGCCTCGCCCTGTCCGGGGCCGCCGTGCGCAGATTCGCGAAGCGGCTGCCGTCACCGAGGGTGGTCCTGGTCAGCGGGGTCGTGGGAGCGCTGTTCGGCGCCTACCTCACGCACATGTCGCTCGGACCGGGTCACAACACCCTGGTGGCGACCCTGATCGGCGGGACCCTGGTGTCGGCGGTCGTGCTCTCGCTCCTGCTGCGCCCCGGCTCGGGCTCCGGTCGGACGCACCGACGCCCTCCCTTTTCGCTCCCCTCCCGGGGCTGAAGGGGACGACGGCCGTCCGCCCCCGCCCGTCCCCTGACACGGGTCGGCCCCGGCTCGGAGTGTCTCCGTGCCGGGGCCGCCGCGTGTCCGCGTGGGCTCGATGCCCGCGTGGGGCTCAGGCCGCGAGGCCGAGGGCCGCCATCCGCTTGGTGTGCGCCTTGGTGATGCGGGTGAACATCTCGCCCACGGCCGCCAGGTCGAATCCGGCCGCCATCCCGTCGACGCCGCCGACCAGCATCGTGGAGAGCGCGTCGCGTTCCGCGACCACGCGCTGGGCCTGCGAGAGCGCCTCGCCCATCAGCCGGCGGGCCCACAGGGCGAGCCGTCCGCCGCAGCGGGGGTCGGCCTCGATCGCCGCGCGCACCTTCTCGACGGCGAAACCGCCGTGGCCCGTGTCGTCGAGCACACCGACGACGAGGGCGCGGGTGTCGGTGTCGAGGTGGGTGGCCACCTCGCGGTAGAAGTCGCTGGCGATGGAGTCGCCGACGTACGCCTTGACCAGGCCTTCCAGCCAGTCGGAGGGGGCGGTCTGGCGGTGGAAGTCGTCGACGCCCTTCGCGAAGGGCTCCATCGCCGCGGTGGGGTCGACGTCGATCGCCGCGAGCCGGTCGCGCAGCCGCTCGAAGTGGTGGAACTCGGCGGAGGCCATCTTCGCGAGCTCGGCCTTGTCGCCGAGGGTGGGCGCGAGCTTCGCGTCCTCGGCGAGGCGCTCGAACGCGGCGAGCTCTCCGTACGCCAGTGCGCCGAGGAGGTCCTCGACGGCGGCCCGGTACTGCGGCGAGGCGGAGGCCGTCGCCCAGTCCTGGGCGGCGATTCCGAGCGCCTCGACGGGCGTGCTGTCGTCGGCGGGAGATGCGTTTTCTACGGTCGACATGCTCCGCACAATAGCCCGCCTAAAGCCCGGTCAAGGCACGACCTATGGCCATCGACACTCCGCTTAAACGCGACTACCAGGTGAATTCACCCAACACACCTGCGCGAATCCGGGGTACAGTGGTAATGCGCCTGCCGAATCTCGGCGGGCCGTCCGAATGAGGATGCCCGGTCGGTGGCCCGATCGGCTCCAACCCGACCGCCCTCGATGTGGTGTGTGCGCTCATGCGTACCGCCCTGCACGAGGGGCCCCCTCAGCGGCAGAAGCGCTTGAGCGAAGGCTAGTGGTCCCGCGCAGCTTTGTACGTACGTCGTAGTACTGCAAGCCCGGCACGGTACGACCCCCATCGCCGCCTCGCGCCGCGTCTCACAGAAGAGGCAGCACCCTGACTACGTTCCGAGACCTCGGGATCTTTCCCGAGACGGCCGAGGCCCTTGAGGCCGTCGGCATCGTGTCCCCCTTCCCGATCCAGGAGATGACCCTTCCCGTCGCCCTTTCCGGCACGGACGTCATCGGCCAGGCGAAGACCGGTACCGGCAAGACGCTCGGTTTCGGCCTGCCGCTGCTGGAGCGGGTCGTCGTCCCCGCGGACGTCGAGGCCGGCCGGGCGACGCCCGCGCAGCTCACCGACGCCCCCCAGGCCCTCGTGGTGGTTCCGACCCGCGAGCTGTGCACCCAGGTCACCAACGACCTCCTGACCGCGGGCAAGGTCCGCAACGTGCGCGTCCTCGCCATATACGGCGGCCGCGCGTACGAGCCCCAGGTCGAGGCGCTCAAGAAGGGCGTCGACGTGATCGTCGGCACCCCGGGCCGCCTGCTGGACCTGGCCGGGCAGAAGAAGCTCGACCTCTCCCACGTCAAGGCCCTCGTTCTCGACGAGGCCGACGAGATGCTCGACCTGGGCTTCCTGCCCGACGTCGAGAGGATCATCAACTACCTGCCGCCGAAGCGTCAGACCATGCTGTTCTCGGCGACCATGCCGGGCGCGGTCATCGGACTGGCCCGCCGGTACATGACGCAGCCGACGCACATCCGCGCCACCTCCCCCGAGGGCGAGGGCGTGACCGTCGCCAACATCAAGCAGCACGTCTTCCGTGCGCACAACATGGACAAGCCGGAGCTCGTCTCCCGCATCCTGCAGGCCGAGGGCCGTGGCCTGGCCATGATCTTCTGCCGTACGAAGCGCACGGCGGCCGACATCGCCGAGCAGCTGGAGAAGCGCGGATTCGCGTCCGGCGCCGTCCACGGCGACCTGGGCCAGGGTGCGCGCGAGCAGGCCCTGCGCGCGTTCCGCAACGGCAAGGTCGACGTGCTCGTCTGCACCGACGTCGCCGCGCGCGGCATCGACGTCGAGGGCGTGACGCACGTCATCAACTACCAGGCGCCGGAGGACGAGAAGACCTTCCTGCACCGTGTGGGCCGCACCGGCCGCGCGGGCAACAAGGGCATCGCCGTCACGCTGGTCGACTGGGACGACATCCCGCGCTGGCAGCTGATCAACAAGGCGCTGGAGCTGGACTTCCACGACCCGGTCGAGACGTACTCCACGTCTGCGCACCTGTTCGAGGAGATGAACATCCCGGCCGGGACCAAGGGCACCCTGCCGCGCGCCGAGCGCGTGCGGGCCGGCCTGAAGGCCGAGAACCTCGAGGACCTGGGCGAGACCGGTGGCCGCGGTGGCCGTGGCGGTCGCGGCGCTGCTGCCGCCGCCGCCCCGGTGGCCGAGGAGCGTCCCGCCCGGACCCGCACCCCGCGTCAGCGTCGTCGGACCCGCGGTGGCAGCGAGCAGGCCGCCGAGGCCGTGGCCGTGGCCACCGCGGTGGCCGCCGTGACCCCGGTCGCCGAGGCGCCCGAGGCCCCGGCCGTCGACGAGCCGCGCAGGCCGCGTCGTCGCCGGACCCGCGCGTCGGCCCCGGCCTCCGTGGTCGAGTCCGCCGTGGTGGCCGCCCCGGTCGAGGCGCCGGCCCCGGAGCCCGACTTCCAGATGGCCCCGCTCGTGGAGCCCCCGGTCAAGGCGCGCCGCACCCGGCCGCGCAAGGTCGCGGCGGCCCCGGTCGTCGCCGAGGCCGTGGCCATCGCCGCCCAGGCCGCCGCCGTCGAGGCTCCGGTGGTCGTGGCCACCGCGGTCGAGGAGGCCCCGGTCAAGGTGCGCCGGACCCGCACTCGCAAGGTGGCGGAGCCCGCTCCGGTCGCCGAGGTCGTCGTCGAGGCCGAGGAGGCCCCGGTGAAGCCGAAGCGCACCCGTGCCCGCAAGGCCACCGCGGTCGCCCCGGACGCCTCGGACGCCGTGGTCGACGCCGAGGAGGCGCCGGTCAAGCCGAAGCGCACGCGTACCCGCAAGGCCGTGGCGCAGACCCCCGAGGCCTGAGCCACCCGCCGTACGAGGACGGCCCCGACCCCCTTCGAGGGGGTCGGGGCCGTCCTCGTCTCCGGGCGTACGGGCCGGTAGCCTCGGGCCCATGAGCAAGCCACCGCGCCTCACCCTGCCACCGGCGGCCCGTGCGTACCGCCTGACGACCTCGCGCGGCGCTTTCGCCGTGCACGAGGCGGGGGAGCCGCTGCGCGGCACCGCCCTGCTGGTTCCCGGGTACACGGGGAGCAAGGAGGACTTCATCGGGCTGCTGGAGCCGCTGGCCGATGCCGGCTTCCGGGTGGTGGCGGTCGACGGGCGCGGTCAGCACGAGAGCCCCGGCCCGCGCGAGGAGTCCGCGTACGCGCTGGAGGAGCTGGCCGGGGACGTGCTGGCCCAGGCGGCGGCCGTGTCCGGCGTCGACGGGGGCCCGATCCACCTGGTGGGTCACTCGCTGGGCGGCCTGATCGCCCGCGCCGCCGTACTGCGCGACCACACCCCCTTCGCCTCCCTGACCCTGATGAGCAGCGGTCCGGCGGCGATCTCGGAGGCACAGCAGGAGCGTACGAAGCTGCTGGTGGCGGCTCTGGAGTCGCTGCGGGGGGTCCCGCCCGTGGAATGCATGTCGGTGGTGTGGGCGGCGATGCGGGCCCAGGATCCGGTGGACGCGCCGGTCGATGGCCCCGAGCTGACGGAGTTCCTGCGCGGGCGGTGGGTGGCGACCGAGCCGGAGCAGTTGATCGCCGCGGGTCGGGTGCTGATGTCGGAGCCGGACCGGGTGGCCGAACTGGCGGTGGTGCCGCTGCGCATGCTCGTGCTGTCGGGAGTGGTGGACGACGCGTGGCCGGTGCCGCTGATGGACTCCATGGCGGAACGTCTGGGTGCGTCCCGAGTGATCGTGAAGGGCGCGGAGCACTCCCCCAACGCCGAGAACCCGCAGGTCACGGCCGATGCGCTGGCGGACTTCTGGAGCGCTGCGGCACCCGAATAGTTAGCCAGTGAAAAAATTTCCTTAGCGTAGGGAATGTTTGCCGCTTACACTTCGTTAACCCTGTGCAAGGAGAACACCGACGAAGGGAGAAGCCCGTGCGCTTCGAGATTCTGCGCCTGGACGATGTCGACGGATCCGCCGTGGACAGCACCGTCGTGGACGCGGCCTCCGTCAACCGGATCGTGCAGCAGGCCGCGTCTGTCGGCCAGCGCATTCTGATCCGACCGGCCGAGACGGCGTCCTCCTGACCCACCTGACGCGAGCCGCCTGACAGCCGCCGCGTGTATGGACACCAATGCCCCGCACCGATCCGGTGCGGGGCATTCGCATGTGTGTCGCCGGGTCCGCCGTGGCGTCGAGGGGCCTCGTCCGCGATCAGGAGGTGTGCACGACCTGGAGGACGCCGTTGATGATCTGCTGGACCGCGATGGCGGAGAGCATCATGCCGGCGAGCCGCGTCACCAGGACGACCCCGCCGTCCTTGATGACCCGGATGATCACCAGCGAGTAGCGCATGGTGATCCACAGCACCACGTGCATGGCGACGATCGCCGCCCAGACGGAGACCTGACCGCTGAAGCCGTCCGCCTTCTGCACGGCGAGGATGACCGACACGATCGCGCCCGGCCCGGCCAGCAGGGGCATGCCGAGCGGGACGAGGGCGACGTTCACGTCCTTGGTCTGCTTGGGCTCGTCGGTCTTGCCTGTGAGCAGGTCGAGGGCGATGAGCAGGAGCAGCAGACCGCCGGCGATCATCAACGCCGGAACGGACACGTGCAGGTAGTCCAGGATCTGCTGGCCGCAGAGACCGAAGACGGCGATGACGCCGAAGGCCACGCAGACGGCCTGCCAGGCCATGCGGCGCTGCACCTTCGCGGGGCGCCCGGAGGTCAGGGCGAGGAAGATCGGCGTGATCCCCGGGGGGTCCATAATCACAAAAAGGGTGAGAAAAAGGGATCCGAAGACGGCGAAATCAAACACAGTGATGCCTTGCAGGAGAGAGGTGTGAAAGCAAGAGGGGAGTGCGGGGCGGGCGAGGAGCCGGTCCTCGTTACGCGACCCGTCCGCCGGCGCCGGGCACGGGGAACGCCCCGGTGGAGCGGCGCGTGATCTCGCCGTAGATCTCGGGGTCGGTGGTGTACTCGCCGAGGCGACAGGACTTGCGGGTGCCGTGGTAGTCGCTGGACCCCGTGGTCAGCAGGCCCAGGTCCGCGGCCAGTGCGCGCAGTCGGGCCCGGGTGTCCGCGTCGTGGTCCATGTGGTCCACCTCGATGCCGTCCAGCCCGGCGGCCGCCAGGGCCGCGATGGCGGCCTCGGGGACGACCCGCCCGCGCTTGACCGCGGCGGGGTGCGCGAAGACGGTGACCCCGCCGGCGGCCTTGACGAGGCGGACGGCGTCGAAGGGGTCCAGCTCGTGCTTGCCGGCGTAGGCGCGACCGCCGTCGGCGAGCCAGTCCGCGGTGAACGCGTCGGACACGGTGGGCACGACACCCAGGTCCACCATGGCGGTGGCGATGTGCGGACGCCCCACGGAACCGTCGCCCGCGATGCGGGAGACCCGCTCCCAGGTGATGTCCACGCCGAGGTCCCGCAGCTTGCCGATCATGGCCTGCGCGCGGGGGGTGCGGTCGTCGCGGACCAGCTCCCGCTCACGGGCGAACTCGGGCTCCTCGGGATCGAAGAGGTACGCGAGCATGTGCATGCCGACGCCGTCGAGTCGGCAGCTGAGTTCCGCCCCGGTGACGAGGGTGAGGCCGGCCGGCACGTGGGCGACGGCCTCGGCGTATCCCCCGACGGTGTCGTGGTCGGTCAGCGCGACCACGTCGAGCCCGGCGGCGGCCGCGTTGCGGACCAGCTCGGCGGGGGTGTCCGTGCCGTCGGATGCCGTGGAGTGGGCGTGCAGGTCGATGCGCACAGCCGTGCTCCATGGTTCTCGTACGGACGGGGGGACACTCCAGAATACCCAGCCCCGCGAGCCCCACGGCCCCACCGCACGGCGGGGACGGTCAGGACGGGCCGAGGATCCGGGGGCTCAGGGCGCCACAGGGAAGGAGTTCGACCTCGGCGCCCGCGTCGCGCAGATCCGTCAGGACCAGCTCGTCGTACATCAGCAGCCCCGACTGTTCGGGCCAGACGATCGCCCACAGCCACAGCCCGCGCGCCTCGCCGGCGAAGACGGCGCGGTCGTCCGGGGTGCCGGTGACGTGCCACAGCGGTGTCGGCCGGCCGGCGGCGACGACCTTGGCGTGCGGCGCACCGGAGACGTCCATGTGGGGGCCCGGGTCGGGCGCGTCGATCCCCGCGTACCGGGCGCCGAGTCCGACGCCCAGCTCCTCGGCGATCAGCAGCAGCTCTCCGATGCCGCCCAGGGGCCCGGGGCCCGAGCAGGCCACGGCGGTGGCCCGGCCCCCGCTGCGGTCGTCACCGGCGGCCGCGACCCCGGTGAACAGCCACCCGACCGGCAGCGGCCACGGCATCCAGACCGGCACCTGCGCCCGGTGGACGACCACGCCCAGGCCCTCGACGCTCGGCGGGATGACGGGCTGCAGGGGATGGACGGCGCCGTGTACCGCGCACTGCCAGGAGTCGGCGAAAAGGCCGGGTGCGCGGACCCGGCCACCGCACTTCGGGCAACTCGGTTCGCCCCTCATAGGAAGCACGCTCCTCCCCGCCCGGCGCCCCGTCAAGACGCGATCACCCGTCCGGATCCCATCCGTACCCGCAACCGGCGGCGCTCAGTCCAGTACGACGGCGCTACGCAGAGGGTCCCGCAGATCCGTGCCGCGCGCGAGCCAGCGCTCCTGGAGCGCGGCGGCGCCGTGCACCCGCTTCCAGGCGGCCTCGTTCGCCGTCATCGGGAGCAGGGGCAGGAAGTGCACGGGGTCCATGGGCTCGTCCAGTTCCAGGTCGGGCACCAGCCCGCCCGGTTCCGCGACCAGCACCGAGGTGAACGGCGCCCCCTCCCAGAGCGGTTCGCCCACGTCCAGCGAGGCCCCGGGGGCGACGATCAGGCCCTCGACGACGGGGGACGCACCGAGTACGGCGAGCGGTCGCAACAGCCGGTCGGTGGGGGCGAGGCCGCCGCGGACGGTCAGCACCAGTTCGGCGCGCGGACCGCGCACCGGGTCGGCGACCACGGCGGTGGGGTCGGTCATCGGGTGGGCGGACATGCCGAGGGTCGCGTAGCGCAGGAGGTCGCCCTCCACGAAGCGCAGGACCTCGATGCGATCGGTGCCCAGGAAGGTGACGGCGGCGCGGGCGTCGGGTTCACCGAACGCGGTCCGCAGCCGGGCCTCCACAAGAGCCAGAATTTCTGCCATGGAGCGAGCATAGAACTCGTATCCCCCGGGTAAAGGGCGGGTCTTGACCATCCGTCGGCTGCTAGTGTTGACAGCTGGTTCGGCCCGCGTGCAGAAGCATCGTTTCAAGGGCCGGACGACAGGACGTCCCCCACGGGGGACCGGCCGGAGGAGGTGGGGCTGCAATGGATCGAAGTCGATCGTGCAGTACCAATCGCTCTTCCACTTTCAGGCCGGGCGCCTCCCGCCCCCTGTGATCTTCCGATCAGTAGAAGAGCGACGGCAGAACTTTGTCCTCTCCGTCCTTCTCCTTCCGCCTGCCGGGGCCTGCCCGCCCGCTCGCAGCCGCGGAGGGTCTCCCACCCGTACGGTCCGCAGCCGTGCGCGCGAAGGAGCCTGCCATGTCGATGCTGCCCTACCTCCGTGCCGCCGTCCGTCCGGCCCTGCGCCGGTCCGCCTCCGCGCAGCCCGGCTACGACACCACCCGTGACCCGTCCGCGAGCAGCGCGGTGGTCGACTGCGCCGTGTACCGCGACGGCCGGCGCGCACCCGGGCCGGGTTGTCTGACGCCCCGTGAGGCGATCCGTCGGGTCCGTGAGGACGGCGGGTTCGCCTGGATCGGCCTGCACGAGCCGACCGAGTCCGAGTTCGCGGGGATCGCCGCCACCTTCGGACTGCACCCGCTCGCCGTGGAGGACGCGGTGCACGCGCACCAGCGGCCGAAGCTGGAGCGTTACGACGACACCCTCTTCACCGTCTTCAAGACGATCCACTACGTCGACCACGCCCAACTGACCTCGACCAGCGAGGTGGTGGAGACGGGCGAGGTGATGTGCTTCACCGGCCCCGACTTCGTCATCACCGTCCGGCACGGCGGCCAGGGCTCCCTCAAGGGCCTGCGACACCGCCTCCAGGACGACCCCGACCTGCTGGCCCGGGGGCCTTCGGCCGTGTTGCACTCCATCGCCGACCACGTGGTCGACGGGTACATCGCGGTCGCGGCGGCCGTCCAGGACGACATCGACGAGGTGGAGAGCGAGGTCTTCGCCGCGCCCGCCAAGGGCGCCACCCGCGGCGGCGACGCGGGCCGCATCTACCAGCTCAAGCGCGAGGTGCTGGAGTTCAAGCGGGCGGTCGCCCCGCTGCTGCGCCCCATGGAGCTGTTGAGCGAGCGCCCGATGCGGCTGGTGGACCCGGACATCCAGAAGTACTTCCGCGACGTCGCGGACCACCTGGCGCGGGTGCACGAGCAGGTCGTCGGCTTCGACGAGCTGCTGAACTCGATCCTCCAGGCCAACCTCGCGCAGGCGACCGTCGCCCAGAACGAGGACATGCGCAAGATCACCTCCTGGGCGGCGATCATCGCCGTGCCCACGATGATCTGCGGGGTGTACGGCATGAACTTCGCCCACATGCCGGAACTCCAGTGGAAGTACGGCTACCCGATGGTGATGGTCACCATCGTCGGGACCTGCCTCACCATCCACCGGGCCCTCAGACGCCACGGCTGGCTGTAGGGGATGTCCTGTCGATCGGGCCCGGACACGACGAGCCCGGCCCGACCGACAGGACACCGCCCTGCGAACCGACCGCGGCCGGCTACGCTGGCCCCATGACTCTCAGCGCGTTCGATCTGGCCCTCGTCGAGGAGGCCGGCAAGAAGTCCGGACTGATCTGGGTCCGCGGCTCCGGGACCGATCGGGCCCTGTGGCACGCCTGGGTCGACGGCGCCGCCCACGTGCTCGGCGACGGGCCCGGGGAGCAGCCGTTCCCGGGGCTCGCGGACGGCTCGACGGCCGAGGTCACCGTGCGCAGCAAGGACAAGGGCGGCCGGCTCGTCGCGTGGACGGCCACCGTGCGGGAACTCCCGCCGCGCGGCGAGGAGTGGCAGGCCGCGGTGGCCGAGCTGAAGGGCAAGCGGTTGAACGCCCCCGACTCCGAGCTGATGACGGAGCGGTGGGCGCGGGAGTGCCGGCTGCTGCGCCTGGAGCCCGAGGCCGTACGGGACGCGCTGCCGGGCGGGTCGCTGGCCGCGGCCCCGCTGCCCTCCCCCGCGACGACCCGCCGGGCCATCCCGGCGGGGCTGCCGAAGCTGCTGCTGAAGCGGCGCAGGGCCGCGCGCTGATCCTCGGGCCGTGACGGGCCCGGCCCGCCGGGGATGAGCCCTCGGGCCGCCGGTCAGCCGCCGGGGTTGGAGCCCTGGCCCGCGCTGCCGCTCGGGCTCGGCTTGACGCCGCCCTGGTTCCTGGTCGTGGGCAGCTGGGACCCGTAGTCGACCGTCTGGTCCTTCGCGGGGGGATCCAGCGGGAAGGCCTGGCCCCAGTCCGCGAGCTCCACCCGGCCGGCGCCGCCCGCGCGTTCCATGAGCAGCGGGTAGGGGGTGCCGTCGAGGGACACCGAGAGGCGGCCGCCCTTGCCCCCGTCGGCCAGGAGCGGGACCACGCGGGCCTGCCCGACCTTGCTGTACGGGCTCTTGGTGAGCTTGCCGTCGAGGCCGAGCAGTCCGTCGAGCAGGACGCCCATGTCGGTGAAGCCGCGGAACTGCTTGTAGGTGGGGTCGCTCTCGGGCACCTTCACGAACTTGTCGCCGAGCTTGCCGGCCGAGTCGGACTCGCCCCAGAAGGCCGCGCTGGCCTTCAGGTAGAGCTGCTCCCCGACGCGCAGCACCTGGAAGGTGTCCTCCTGGGACTTCACCTCGCCGGTGCCGCCGTCGGACTTGAGGCGCATGTCGAGGGTGAAGGACTTGCCGCCGCTGACCAGGGTGCCGGACAGGTGCACCGAGGAGGCGGCGGTGGCCGCCGTCCGCGCCTGCGCCTCGATCTTGTCGGCGGAGAGCTTGCCGACCCCGTTGGTCCCCTTGTCGGGATCCTCGCCACCGCCGCCGCCGCAGCCCGTGACGGAGACGGCGAGGCCCGCGCACAGGACGCCGGCGACGGCGGCCCGGCGCAGCCGTGCGACAGGGAGGTTGGCGGTCACGGGCGGGTGCCTCTCGGTGGTTCCTCTGGGGGCGACAGGCAGCGTACCCGCCCGGGCCTCGCGGCCCGCGCCCGCGTCCGGAGAGGGGTGCGGGGGCCCCGCGGGGCGGCCCCCGCACGGCTCGGACAGGTGCGCCAACCCCGGCCGGACGGCCCCACCAGGACGCTGACCGGCGGCACGGGCTAGCCTGAGGCTCGGCACGAGTCTTGATCGACGGTTGGTTCACGCTCTAGGAGGCGCTCGGATGGCTGCAGGCGCCCCGCGGATCTTCGTCTCGCATCTGTCGGGTGTGCCCGTCTTCGATCCCAACGGCGATCAGGTCGGCCGCGTCCGCGACATCGTCGCCATGCTGCGCGTCGGCGGTCGCCCGCCGCGGCTGCTGGGCCTGGTGGTCGAGGTCGTCAGCCGGCGTCGGATCTTCCTGCCGATGACCCGGGTGACGGGCGTGGAGTCCGGACAGGTCATCACCACCGGTGTCATCAACATGCGGCGCTTCGAGCAGCGGCCCACCGAGCGACTGGTGCTCGGCGAGCTGCTGGACCGCCGGGTGACGCTGGTCGCCGGCGGCGAGGAGGTCACCGTCCTGGACGTGGCCATCCAGCAGTTGCCGGCCCGCCGGGACTGGGAGATCGACCGGATCTTCGTGCGCAAGGGCAAGGCGGGCGCGCTGCGCCGGCGCGGCGAGACCCTCACGGTGGAGTGGTCCGCGGTCAGCGGGTTCTCGTTGGAGGAGCACGGGCAGGGCGCCGAGAGCCTGGTGGCGACCTTCGAGCAGATGCGACCGGCCGACCTGGCGAACGTACTGCACCACCTGACGCCGAAGCGTCGCGCCGAGGTCGCCAGCGCCCTCGATGACGACCGGCTCGCGGACGTCATGGAGGAGCTGCCCGAGGACGACCAGGTGGAGATCCTCGGCAAGCTGAAGGAGGAGCGCGCGGCCGATGTCCTGGAGGCGATGGACCCCGACGACGCGGCCGACCTGCTCTCCGAGCTGCCCGAGGACGACAAGGAGCGGCTGCTGACGCTGATGCAGCCGGACGACGCGGCCGATGTGCGCCGCCTGCTGTCCTACGAGGAGAACACCGCCGGCGGTCTCATGACCACCGAGCCGATCGTGCTGCGGCCGGACGCCACGGTCGCCGACGCGCTGGCCCGGGTACGGCAGGCGGACCTGTCGCCGGCGCTGGCGGCGCAGGTGTACGTCTGCCGGCCGCCGGACGAGACGCCCACGGGCAAGTACCTGGGCACGGTGCACTTCCAGCGGCTGCTGCGGGACCCGCCGTTCACCCTGGTCAGCTCGATCGTGGACACGGACCTGCCACCGCTGCGGCCGGACTCCTCGCTGCCCGCCGTGACCACGCACCTGGCCGCCTACAACATGGTCGCGGTGCCGGTGGTCGACGAGAGCGGGTCGCTGCTGGGCGCGGTGACCGTCGACGACGTGCTCGACCACCTGCTGCCGGACGACTGGCGGGAGACGGACTTCCATTCCGAGGAGGCCGTGAGTGGCCACTGAGCGGGGGCGTGGCGATCGAAGCCGCGGCGCCGGCGCCCCGCGCGGCGACGCCGCGCGCAAGCAGCGGCGAGAGCGGCGCGACCATGCCCGCGAGGGCCTGTCGGACCGGCTGGAGGAGGCGGCGGAGCGGCTGCGGGCCGACCGACCGGAGCGTTCCGCCGACCGGTCCAAGGGGAGCGCCCCGTCCGGGGCGAGCGCGCTGACGCGTTCGCGCGTCCGGCTGGACCAGCCGCGTGCGGCGCGCCGCCGACTGTTGCCCGAGTACGACCCGGAGGCCTTCGGAAGGCTCTCGGAGCGGGTCGCGCGGTTCCTGGGCACGGGCCGGTTCATCGTCTGGATGACGATCGTCATCATCGCCTGGGTGCTGTGGAACATCTTCGCGCCCGGGCACCTGCGGTGGGACGAGTACCCGTTCATCTTCCTGACGCTGATGCTGTCGCTCCAGGCCTCGTACGCGGCCCCGTTGATCCTGCTCGCGCAGAACCGGCAGGACGACCGGGACCGGGTCAACCTGGAGCAGGACCGCAAGCAGAACGAGCGGTCCATCGCCGACACCGAGTACCTGACGCGGGAGATCGCCTCGCTGCGCATGGGCATGGGCGAGGTCGCCACGCGCGACTGGATCAGGTCGGAGTTCCAGGACCTGATCAAGGAGATGGACGAACGGCGGCTGCTGGCCCCCGAACGTGACGAAGGCGACCGCTGACGGGCTTACCGGCGGCGTGCCGGCGAGCCGTACCATCGGGACATGGCTACCGACACAAGCTCCGCCGACGCCGCCGTGCCCGAGCAGGACGCGATCCTGGACGCGCTGGCGACGGTGAACGACCCCGAGATCCACCGGCCGATCACCGAGCTCGGCATGGTCAAATCGGTGGAGATCGGCGACGGCGGCGCGGTCGCCGTCACCGTCTACCTGACGGTGTCGGGCTGCCCCATGCGCGAGACCATCACCAAGAACGTCACCGAGGCCGTCGAGCGCGTCCCCGGTGTCACCTCCGTCGCCGTCACCCTCGACGTGATGAGCGACGAGCAGCGCAAGGACCTCGCGAACACGCTGCGCGGCGGCACCGCCGAGCGCGAGGTGCCCTTCGCCAAGCCGGGCTCGCTGACCCGTGTGTACGCGGTCGCGTCCGGCAAGGGCGGCGTCGGCAAGTCCTCGGTGACGGTGAACCTCGCCGCCGCGATGGCGGCGGACGGTCTGAAGGTCGGCGTGGTGGACGCGGACATCTACGGCCACAGCGTGCCGCGCATGCTCGGCGTGGACGGGCGCCCCACCCAGGTCGAGAACATGATCATGCCGCCCTCCGCGCACGGCGTGAAGGTGATCTCCATCGGCATGTTCACCCCGGGCAACGCGCCGGTGGTCTGGCGCGGTCCGATGCTGCACCGCGCGCTCCAGCAGTTCCTGGCGGACGTGTTCTGGGGCGACCTGGACGTCCTGCTGCTCGACCTGCCGCCGGGCACCGGTGACATCGCGATCTCGGTGGCCCAGCTGGTGCCGAACGCCGAGATCCTCGTGGTGACCACCCCGCAGCAGGCCGCCGCCGAGGTGGCCGAGCGGGCCGGTTCGATCGCCGTGCAGACCCACCAGAAGATCGTCGGTGTCGTCGAGAACATGTCGGGCCTGCCGTGCCCGCACTGCGACGAGATGGTGGACGTCTTCGGCTCGGGCGGTGGGCAGAGGGTCGCCGACGGGCTGACGAAGACGGTCGGCGCCTCGGTACCGGTGCTGGGCTCGATCCCGATCGACGTCCGGCTGCGCGAGGGCGGCGACGAGGGCAAGCCCGTCGTCCTGTCCGACCCCGACTCCCCCGCCGGCGCGGCCCTGCGCGCCATCGCCGGCAAGCTCGGCGGCCGGGCCCGCGGCCTCTCGGGCATGTCGCTGGGGATCACCCCGCGCAACAAGTTCTAGCGCTCGCCCGAGAGCACGAAACGGGGGAGGGCACCGCCGGTCGGCGGTGCCCTCCCCCGTTTCCGTCACCCGTCCCCGCCGTGCGTCTGCGGCGTGGGGGCGCGGACTTCCGGCGGCTACCGGTACGCGTCCAGGTCGCCGATCACCGAGAAGCCGAGCCCGTACGCGCTCATGCCGCGCCCGTACGCGCCCAGGTGCACCCCGCCCCGGGACCCGGCGAGCACCCAGCCGAACTCCGACTCGCGGTAGTGGAACGGCGTCGGCTCCCCGTCCACCGGCAGGGACAGCGTCGACCAGTCCTCGCCGTCGAGGTCGTCGGCGAGTTCCCAGGCCGCCTCGGTCTGCTGGTCGAGCCAGTCGTCGCGCAGGCTGTGGTCCATCCGACCGGGCCAGCTGTAGGCCAGCAGGCCCGAGCCGGCCAGCCAGGCGGCCGAGGAGACCGAGGTGGCCTCCAGGACGCCGGTTCCGTCGGCGCTGCGGCGGATCGGGTTCCCGGCGACGGTGATCACCACCGCGAAGCGTTCCTTCTCGCCGGTGGCGATCTCCCCGCGCACGGACGGCTCGTCGCCGTGGCCGGTGGAACCGTGCTCCACGGTCCCGTCCGCGGCGGTGCCCACCTGCATCAGCCGGCGGGGGCCGGTGAAGGCCCCGTCCAGGCCGTACCAGGGGAAGTCGGCCCGCAGGTACCCCTCCACCGCCCGACGGGCCGCAGGGGCGGGGTCGGCGCCCTCCTGGGCCGCCGCGGGGCTCTGTCGCGGGTCCTGCTGTGCCTGCGGGTCGTCCGCGGGCAGCTCTGCGGGGATTTCGGCAGGCTGCGCGCCTACCCGGCTACTGCTCGTCGTCTCCATCTGGGCGGCCTCTCGTTCCCTGGGGTCCGGAACGGCCCTCCCCCTCGACTCGACGGGGGGACCCCCTCCCTCGGGCGTCCTGCGTCCGGACGGACAGATGGAGGATAGCCATCCGACTCCGGATCACCGGGCAGGCGGCGGCTCAGGTGGCGTCGGCGTCGAAGGGAGTGCGCTGCTCGGGGGACGGGGCGGCGGGCTTCTTCAGCAGGTCGGGGCCGGTGCTCGCGGCGGGCGTGGCGGCGGACGCGGACGGGGTCGCGGGCGCGGCGGGCTCCTTGCCGTTCACGGCGTCGGTGACGTCGTTGAGCTCCTTGCGGAGGTCAAAACTGCTGCGGATGTCCTTGAGGTCCTCGTTCTCCGTCAGCTGCTTGCGGATGAACGTCTTGGGATTGAGGTCCTCGAACTCGAAGTCCTTGAATTCCGGACCCAGTTCGGAGCGGATGTCCTGTTTGGCACTGTCCGAGAACGACCGGATCTTGCGGATCACCCCGGTGACGTCCTGGATCATCTTCGGCAGTTTGTCCGGACCGAACACGAGAATGGCCAGCACGACGATCGTGACCAGCTCGAGTGCGCCTATGTCGTTGAACACCTTGCCGCTCCTCGGCTCTCTTCACGTCGGGCCAGGACAACGGTACCCGTCGATGCCTCGGGACCCATACGCCCGTACCGCACGGGTACCACTTTCGCCGCCGTCCGACGCCGGGAGCGCGTCGGGCGCGCTCGCCGTGTCACGAGCCGTCGGCCGAACCCAGCACGACGTCCAGCGTGCGCTCCCCGCCGTCGCGCAGCACGGTCAGGTTCAGGGAATCGCCCGGCCGGTGGGCCCGGATCTTGATGATGAGCTCGTCCCCGCCGTGCACGCGCTGCCCGTCCACCTTGGTGATCACGTCGCCCGCCTTGATCCCGGCGCGGGCTCCCGGCCCGTCGGCGACGACCGCGGGCTTGCCGTCCGCGGCCTTGGTCCCGACACGGGCTCCGTCGCCCTTGTACTGCATGTCGAGGGTGACTCCGATGACCGGATGGGTGGCGTGCCCGGTGCCGATGAGTTCCTCCGCGACCCGCTTGCCCTGGTTCACGGGGATGGCGAAGCCGAGGCCGATGCTGCCGCTCTGGCGGTCCTCCTCGTCTCCGTCGCCGCTCTTGTCGGCGCCCCGGATGGCGCTGTTGATGCCGACGACATGGGCGCGGGCGTCGAGGAGCGGGCCGCCGGAGTTGCCGGGGTTGATCGGCGCGTCGGTCTGGAGGGCGTCGACGTAGCTGATGTCGCTGCCGTCGCCCTTGTCGCCGCCCGCGGTGATGGGGCGCCCGGTGGCGCTGATGATGCCCGCGGTGACGGTGTTGGAGAGGTCGAAGGGGGCTCCGATGGCCACCACCGGGTCGCCGACCTTGACGTTCTCGGAGTTCCCGAGGGTCAGGGGCCGCAGTCCGCGCACCCCTTCGACCTTGACCACGGCCAGGTCGTAGCCGCCGTCCCGGCCCACGAGTGTGGCGGGGACGCTCTCACCGGTACTGAAGGTGACCGTTATGTCCTTGGCGTCGGCGACGACGTGGTTGTTGGTGAGGATGTGTCCCTGCGGGTCGAGCACGAAGCCCGTGCCCGTGCCGCTGCCCCCGCCGCCGCTGACGTGGAGGGTGACCACGCCGGGCAGCGCCGAGGCCGCGATCCCCGCGACGCTGTCGGGGGCCCGCCCCTTGGAGTCGACGGCGGCCTGCGGGAGTTCGAGGCGGGTGCTGCTGCGGCGCTCCGCGAGGACGCCCAGGAAGCCGCCGACGCCGCCGGCGAGGAGGGCGACGCCGACCGCGAGGGCCACCACCCGCCACATGCGGAACCCGCGCGGCTCCCGCCCCCGGTCCACCACGTGCAGCGGCCGGGCCGCCCAGGGGTCGTACCGCGGCGCGACCTCGGGCCCCGCGTCGGGATCGACTTCCGCACCGGTACCGGCCTCGGCATCGACCACGGTCGCGGCGTGCGGGTCGGGAGCGGTGTGCGGGTCGGAAGCGGTGTACGGGTCGCTCAGGGGCCCGTGCTCCGGGTCCGAGCCCTGCGGGTCGGAGCGCTGCGGGGGCACCTCCGCCGGTCGCGCCTTCGCAGGGCCGTCGGGCCGGCTCCACCACTGTGGCGCCCGCGACGCATCGGTCTGCTGGCTGTCGGACATGCGCGCTCCCCGCGTACCTGTCGCACCGCCGGGCGGCGCATCTGCCGCCGATTCAACCAGGTCCGGCCGTCAGGGGGAGCCCCGCCCCCGAACCCGCGACGCGAACGACGGGGCACGGGGCGGCGGCCGTCACCGGGACAGGGAGACCGCCGGGCGGGCCGACACGGTGGGGCCGGGCGAGGTGAGCGTGGGCAGGCCACCGGGGCTGGGCAGCCGGTCGCGGACCACGGCGTCGGTCAACGGCGCGTACGGCCCGGGCCTGGTCGCGGGCGCGTCTCCCCGGGCGTTCGGCTCGACGGCGTCCAGCGGCAGCGACCCGCCGAGCGCGATGGCGGCCAACGACACGGCTCCCGCGGCGACGAACGCGAAGCGACGTCTGGGTCGCCCCATCTCATGGATCCTGAAACCCTCGCGCGAGGACGCCGGCGCGGCGTACCCGAAGGAGGACAACGGGTCGGCACCCGGCGGGCCGGAGGGCGGCGGCGGACCGTCGGGATCGCCACCCGGAAGGCCTTGGAGGCGGGCCAGCAGTCCGGCGGACAGCGGCGGGGGCGCGCTCTCCACGAACATGCTCTTCACCCGACGCTGCGCGTCGGCTTCGGCCTTGCATTTGGGGCAGGTGGCCAGGTGGGCGAGCACCCGCTCGCGCACGTCATGGCTCAACTCGCCGTCCACGAGGGCGGCGAGACGGTCGCCCAGGTGTTGTTCGGCGGGGGACGGACGGGCTCCGGTCACTCGGCTCCGCCCTCTCCCCCGGCACCCGGCGCACCCACCGCCACCCCGGCCAGCGCGCGCTGCTCCGCACGGGCCTCGGGAGACCGGTGCTTGAGCGCCTTGCGCAGGTGGGAGCGGCCGCGGTGAATGCGGCTGCGCACGGTGCCGAGCTTCACGCCGAGCGTGGCGGCGATCTCCTCGTACGACAGGCCCTCGATGTCACACAGCACCACGGCCGCGCGGAACTCGGGGGCGAGGGTGTCCAGCGCCTGCTGCACGTCCGCGTCGAAGTGCGTGTCGTGCAGCACCTGCTGGGGGGACGGCTCGCGGCTGGGCAGCCGCTCCGCGGCGTCGTCGCCGAGCGCGTCGAAGCGGATCCGCTGCTTGCGGCGGACCATGTCCAGGAAGAGATTCGTCGTGATGCGGTGCAGCCAGCCCTCGAACGTGCCGGGCGTGTACGTGGACAACGAGCGGAAGACGCGGACGAAGACTTCCTGCGTCAGGTCCTCGGCGTCGTGCTGGTTGCCCGTCAGGCGGTAGGCGAGACGGTAGACCCGCGCACTGTGCGTGCTGACGATCTCCTCCCACGAGGGAGGGGTCCACGCCTGCGAGCCCGCATCGGCGGCAAAGGTCGCGGTGGTAGCGGATGCGGTGGTGTGGAAGCGGTCAGCAATGTCGGTCACGGATTTCGGCTCGCCGGCCGACCAGAAGAGGCGCCTGAGCACGCCTCCACGATCCACAGGCGCAGCCGCACCTCCCCTGTCGGCTCTGGTGGTGTCCAGTGGAGTCCCTACCATAGCCACCCCTCCCGTCAGCTCCGGATAAAGATTTTTGCACTAACTTTGCACGGGTCGCGGGTCTTCCGACGCCCCCGCTCGTCGTCTCGTCCACGGGTGTTCGCCGACCTCCGGCGTCCGTCCCGCGCACACCTCTTTCAACGCCCGGTCCCATCTGCGGGTTCCCGACGTCAACGGATACAGTCACCGTTGCGCCAACTATGGGGACAGGAGAGGGTCATTAGCGGCAACCGGCAGACGAGCTGGGCGTTCGCCGACGCGTTTGTCGCCGAGGACGACGCTCTGCGATGGGCCCGCGACCGGTCCAGGGAGGCGGGACTGCGTTCGGTCTCGCCCGGAACCGGGGCCGCGCTGCGCCTGCTGGCCGCCACCGCGGACGCAAAGGCGGTCGCCGAGATCGGCACCGGCACCGGCGTCTCCGGCATCCACCTCCTCCACGGAATGCGCCCCGACGGGGTGCTGACCACCGTGGATCCCGAAGCCGACCGACAGGCCTTCGCCCGCCAGGCGTTCCGCGCCGCGGGCTTCGCGGTCAACCGGGCCCGCTTCATCCCCGGCCGCGCGCTGGACGTACTGCCGCGGCTCGCCGACGGCGGGTACGACCTGGTCTTCTGCGACGGGGACCCCACCGAGTCCCTCGACTACCTCGCGGAATCGTTGCGGCTGCTGCGGCCCGGCGGGCTGGTGTGCTTCGAGGGGGTCTTCTCGGACGGCCGCACGGTCGACTCCGCGGCCCAGCCCGTGGAGGTGCTCCGGGTCCGCGAACTGCTGCGCACCGTCCGCGAGACCCCCGCCCTGGAGGCCGCGCTGCTCCCCGTGGGCGACGGCCTGCTGTGCGCGGTCCGGCGCTGATCCCCCGCGCCCGTTCGCCCCGCGCGCCCGGGGGGCGATCTCGCGCACCCCTGGAACCGCGCGCCCGGCGACCACGCCCCGGGAACAACACTGCCCCGGCCGCGTGACGCGGCCGGGGCAGTGCAGAGAATGCATGGTGAAAGTACTGCCGACCGGTTAGCCGACGACCTTCTTCAGGGCGTCACCCAGGGCGTCCGCTTCGTCCGGAGTCAGCTCGACGACGAGCCGACCGCCGCCCTCGAGCGGTACGCGCATGACGATGCCCCGCCCCTCCTTGGTGACCTCGAGCGGGCCGTCGCCCGTCCGCGGCTTCATGGCCGCCATGCTCGTTCCCCTTCCTGAAACCAGCTCATCGTCAGCCGACGGCCCCATTCAGGCGCCTAGTACCCGGCATCGAACACATTGCTTCCCGGCCATTATCCCGCATGTCAGGACCCGATGACCAACATCGGTAGGGAACGCTTCGGCAACGCGCTTGACCAAAACCACTCATTTCGGGGACCCGCCTGCGATACTTCGCCGCTGCCTTGGCGACTGCCCTCGGCTTTATTGACGCACATCACATGCCCGGCCGGGTCCGGGTCCGCCATGCTGGCCCTTGCACCGCCCGATACCGGCCGGTAGCCAAGCCCGCGACGAAGGGGGACCCCCGCCATGGCCGACAGCGTGCTCTACGAAGTGACCGACGGACTCGCGACCATCACGATCAACCGGCCCGACGCGATGAACGCCATGAACACCGAGACCAAGGTCGCCCTGCGCGACGCGGTCGAGGCGGCCGGCTCCGACACGGCGGTACGGGCGGTCCTGCTGACCGCGGCCGGCGACCGGGCCTTCTGCGTCGGCCAGGACCTCAAGGAGCACATCGGGAACCTGGCCGCCGACCGCGAGACCGGCTCTTCGCTGACGATGAGCACGGTCGCGGAGCACTACAACCCCATCGTGCGGGCGCTCACGCAGATGCCGAAGCCGGTGGTCGCGGGCGTCAACGGGGTCGCGGCCGGGGCCGGCTTCGGGTTCGCGCTGGCGGCCGACTTCCGGGTGGTGGCCGACACGGCGTCGTTCAACACCTCGTTCGCGGGGGTCGCGCTGACCGCCGACTCGGGGGTGTCCTGGACCCTGCCGCGTCTGATCGGTGCCTCGCGCGCCGCCGACCTGCTGTTCTTCCCGCGGTCCGTGAAGGCCAAGGAGGCGTTCGAGCTGGGCATCGCGAACCGTCTGGTGCCGTCGGAGTCGCTGGCCGCCGAGGCCGAGTCCGTGGCCCGCGCCCTCGCGGCGGGCCCCACGGTGGCCTACGCGGCCCTCAAGGAGTCCCTGGCGTACGGGGCCTCCCACGGCCTCCCGGAGGCGCTCACCCGCGAGGACGAGCTCCAGACGCGCGCCGGGGCGTCCGAGGACCACGGGATCGCGGTGCGGGCGTTCCTGGCGAAGGAGACCCCGAAGTACCTGGGTCGCTGATCGGCCGACCGGCGGTCGGCCGATCAGGCGCGCACCGCGCCCCCGGCCGCCGGCGCGTCGGCGGCCGGAGCGCCGATCAGGATCCGTCGCGGGAGACGCAGCCGGCGAGGTGGTCGTTGACCAGACCGCAGGCCTGCATCAGGGCGTAGGCCGTGGTCGGGCCGACGAAGCGGATGCCGGCCTTCTTGAGTTCCTTCGCGAGGGCCGTGGACTCGTCGGTGATCGCCGGGACGTCGGCGACGGTCCTCGGCGCCCGGCCCGGCCGCTTCGGGGCGTGGGACCAGATCAGCTCCTCCAGCCGCCCTTCCTTCCAGCCCGCCAGGACCCGTGCGTTCGCCAGCGTGGCCTCGATCTTCAGCCGGTTGCGGATGATGCCCTCGTCCAGCAGCAACCGCGCCGCGTCGCTCTCGTCGAACCGTGCCACCGCCGCGATCTCGAAGTCCGCGAACGCCTTCCGGAAGCCCTCGCGGCGTCGCAGGATCGTGATCCAGGACAGGCCCGACTGGAACGCCTCCAGACAGAGCCGCTCGTACAGCGCGTCGTCCCCGTGGACCGGGCGGCCCCATTCCGTGTCGTGGTAGGCGAGGTAGTCCTCGGTGGACACGGCCCACGGGCAGCGCGGGTCGCCGTCGGGGCCGGCGACCGCGGAGCCGGTCATCGTCCGTCCTTGCCGAGGTCCACCCGGCCCGCCGCGGCGGCGGGCGCGTCGTCCTCGGCCGCGGCCGCGAGCCGCGCCGTGAGTTCCGCGATCCGCGCGTCGCGCTCCGCCAGCTCGGCGCCCAGCCGGTCCAGTACGTCGTCGACCTCGGCCATCCGGTAGCCGCGCGCGGCGACGGGCAGGCGGAGCGCGTCGATGTCCGTCCGGGCGACGGGGCGGGCGTCGGGCAGCCCGTCGGCGACCCGGTCCGGCTCGGCCTCGGGCAGGACCGCCTCGGCACCTCCACCGACGACCGCGAGGGTGACCGCGGCGACGACCACGACCAGCGCGATCAGCAAGAACCAGAACACGATCATCTCCCTGAGAGGCTTCCGGGCACCAGGTTAAGGTCACAGACGAGGCGAGAGGGTCGCCGAAGGAGGAAAGAGCGGGATGCTGCGACTGGGCAGGCGCGAGTTCGACACCGACGAGCCGGTGATCATGGCCATCGTGAACCGGACTCCGGACTCCTTCTACGACCAGGGCGCGACGTTCCGCGACGAGCCCGCGTTGGACCGGGTCGAGCAGGCGGTCGCCGAGGGCGCCGCGATCATCGACATCGGTGGGGTCAAGGCCGGTCCGGGCGAGCACGTGGACGCGGTCGAGGAGGCCCGCCGTACCGTCGGGTTCGTGTCCGAGGTGCGCCGACGCCACCCGGACGTGGTGATCAGCGTGGACACCTGGCGGCACGAGGTCGGCGAGGCCGTGTGCGAGGCCGGCGCCGATCTGCTGAACGACGCGTGGGGCGGGGTGGATCCCCGGCTCGCGGAGGTCGCCGCCCGGTACGACGTCGGCATCGTGTGCACCCACGCCGGTGGGGTCGAGCCGCGCACCCGCCCGCACCGGACCTCGTACGAGGACGTGATGGCGGACATCCTGCGCGTCACGGTGGGCTTGGCCGAGCGGGCGGCCTCGCTGGGCGTCCGGCGGGACGCGATCATGATCGATCCGGGTCACGACTTCGGGAAGAACACCCGCCACTCGCTGGAGGCCACCCGGCGCCTGGCGGAGATGACCGACACGGGTTGGCCGGTGCTGGTCTCCCTGTCCAACAAGGACTTCGTCGGCGAGACCCTCGACAAGCCGGTCAAGGAGCGCCTGCTGGGCACCCTGGCCACGACGGCCGTCTCGGCCTGGCTGGGCGCGCAGGTCTACCGGGTCCACGAGGTCGCGGAGACGCGGCAGGTCCTGGACATGGTGCGCTCGATCCAGGGGCTGCGGCCCCCGGCGGTCGCCCGCCGGGGACTCGCGTAGCGCGTCGGCGGAGCTACTTGCCGACTTCCTTGGTCACCAGCGCGATGGCCTCGTCCACGTCGTCGGTGACGTGGAAGAGGTACAGGTCGCGCTCGGAGGCCTTGCCCTGCGCGATCACCGTGTTCTTCAGCCAGTCGATCAGCCCGCTCCAGTACTCGGTGCCGAACAGCACGATCGGGAAGCGGGTGATCTTCTGCGTCTGGACCAGGGTCAGCGCCTCGAACATCTCGTCCAGCGTGCCGAGTCCGCCCGGCAGGACCACGAAGCCCTGGCTGTACTTCACGAACATCGTCTTGCGGACGAAGAAGTAGCGGAAGTTCAGACCCAGGTCGACGTGCTGGTTCAGGCCCTGTTCGAAGGGCAGCTCGATGCCGAGGCCGACCGAGATCCCGTTGGCCTCGCGCGCGCCCTTGTTGGCGGCCTCCATGGCGCCGGGGCCGCCGCCCGTGATGACGGCGAAGCCGGCGTCGACGAGCGCGTGCCCGATCCGTACGCCCGCCTCGTACTCCGGCGAGTCCACCGGAGTACGGGCCGACCCGAACACGCTGATCGCCGGCGGCAACTCCGCCAGCGTGCCGAAGCCCTCGATGAACTCCGACTGGATGCGCAGGACCCGCCAGGGATCGGTGTGCACCCATTCGGAGGGTCCGGCCGAGTCCAGCAGCCGCTGGTCCGTCGTACTGCCCGCCTGGACCTGACTCCGCCTGCGCAGCACCGGACCGAGCTGCTGCTCCTCGGGCCGACGACGAGCGTTCCCGCCGAGATTGCCGGGGTTGCCCATGATGTGCTCCCTCCTGCTGATCGTTGGATCAGGGTAGGCGCACAAAGGTGACGAGAAGCGGAATTCAGGAGGTCAGCCAGGCGCGGAGTCGTTCCTCGCAGTGCAGGATCGCCTTCGTCTCGACCCGCTCGTCGACCTTGTGGGCCAGCAGCGCGTCGCCCGGGCCGTAGTTGACCGCGGGGACGCCGAGGGCGCTGAAGCGGGAGACGTCCGTCCAGCCGAACTTGGGCATGGCCCGGCCGCCGACGGCCTCCATGAACGCCGCGGCCGCCGGGTGGGCGAGGCCGGGGAGGGCGCCGCCGGAGGAGTCGTCGACCACGAACTCGGCGATGTCGCAGTGCGCGAAGACCTCCTTGACGTGGGCCAGGGCCTGTGCCTCGTCGCGATCGGGGGCGTAGCGGAAGTTGACCGTCACCGTGCAGGAGTCCGGGATGACGTTGTTGGCGACGCCGCCCTCGATGCGGACCGCGTTGAGGCCCTCGTGGTACTCCAGGCCGTCGATGACGGGCTTGCGCGGTTCGTACGCGGCCAGCGTGGCGAGGATCGGGCTCGCGCCGTGGATGGCGTTGGAGCCCATCCAACTGCGGGCCGAGTGGGCGCGTTCGCCGCTGGTCCGCAGCAGGACCCGCAGGGTGCCCTGGCAGCCGCCCTCGACCTCGGCGTTGGAGGGTTCGAGCAGGACCGCGAAGTCGCCGACGAGCCAGTCGGGGTGGGCCTCGGCCACCTTGCCCAGGCCGTTGAGGTCGGCGGCGACCTCCTCCTGGTCGTAGAAGACGAAGGTGAGGTCCCGGTTCGGCTCGGGCACGGTGGCCGCGATGCGCAGTTGCACGGCGACGCCGGACTTCATGTCCGTCGTTCCGCAGCCCCACAGGACGTCGTTCTCGTCCAGTCGGGACGGGACGTTGTCGGCGATCGGCACGGTGTCGAGGTGCCCGGCGAGCACGACGCGTTCGGCGCGGCCGAGGTGCGTACGGGCGACGACGTTGTTGCCGAAGCGGTCGACGGTGAGGTGCGGGAGGCCGCGCAGCGCGTCTTCCACGAGGTCGGCGAGTACCTTCTCGTCGCCGCTCACGGAAGGGATGTCGACGAGCCGGGCGGTCAGCTCGGCAGCGTCCAGGGTGAGGTCCAGCTCGGATTCGGGCATGGAACCGACCCTAACGCCCGGGTCGCCGGGGGGCCCGGTCCGTCCGTCGGGTGGACGCGTCCCGCGGGCCCGTCCAAAAGCCCGTCCCGAGGCCCGTTGCGAAGTCGGGGGACTCGTCAGGCCGGCCCGTCACCCGCCTCAAGTACGGTGGGCCGCGTGTCCCGCACCGATCATCCCCGCCCGCGTCGCCGGCGGCCTTGGCCCAAGGTCGCCGGTCTGCTCGTGCTGCTCGCGCTCGGCGGGTACCTCGTCGTCCAGTACGAGTCGACCGGCGGTGACGGCCCCCCGTACTGCACGGCCCGGACCTCGGGGGCGGGCGCCGACGACGGCTCGGCCCAGACCTACGAGTTGTCCCCGGAGCAGGCGGCGAACGCGTCGACGATAGCCGCGGTCGGCGTCTCGAAGGGGCTTCCGGAGCGGGCGGTGACGATCGCGCTGGCGACCGCGATGCAGGAGTCGGCGCTGCGCAATCTGGATCACGGCGACCGGGACTCGCTCGGGCTGTTCCAGCAGCGGCCCTCGCAGGGGTGGGGTACCGCGGAGCAGATCATGGACCCGGTGTACTCGGCGGGCATCTTCTACGACCGGCTCGCCGAGGTGAAGGGCTACTCGCGGCTCCCCCTGACGGTGGCCGCGCAGAAGGTGCAGCTCAGTGGTTTCCCGCAGGCGTACGCGAAGCACGAGCCGGACGCGGTGGTGCTGACCGCGGCGTTCGGCGGCGAGGGCTCGGTGGACTGCGGCGGGCCCGCTCCCACCGCGCCGGGCGATCCGGAGCGGGTGCGGACGGAGCTGACGCGGATCTTCGGCAAGCAGATGCGGCTCGACGCCCGCGCCGAGCCGGCGACCGCCGGGGAGTCCGGACCGGTCGGGCAGAGCGAGGTCGCGGTCGCGCCGACGCGCGGCACCGACGAGGCCGAGCGGCGGCGCAATCGGCTGGTGGCGCAGTGGGCGGTGGCCCACGCGCGCGACATGGGCATCGCCCGGGTGTCGTACGCCCCGGGGAGCTGGGTCGCGGGCGAGTCCGACGGCCGGTGGCGGGCGAAGGGCGGGGCGGGGGCCGGGGCCGGCGACGCGCCCACCGCGGGGTCCGACGGGGTGCGGATCTTCCTGGCGCGCTGAGGCGAGCCGCCCGACGCGAGGCCGATCGAAGGCGGCGTGGACGGGGGCTCGTTCACGGGCTCGTTCAACGGGCTCGCCGACGGGCTCGTTCAGACGTGCGGGACGTCCCCCGTGCGGGGGTGACCGGTTCGGGGGACCTCGGGGGGTCGGGTCGGACAGAACACCTGGTGGGCGCGCGTCCGGTGCGCTTTTCCCGGAAGCCGATTAAACGATGCGTTACTGATCCTTTACCCGACGGGTCCGCAACTTCGCCCGCCCTGCGAGCGGTTGTACACGGCGTACTCAGCCGCTACCGCTTAGGAGCAACATGTCCCTCCCCCTGACCCGTCGGATCGCCCGTGCCGCGCTGCTCCTCGCAGCCGGCGCAGCTCCCGTGGTCGGTGCGGCCGGCGCGGCCAGTGCCGCGGGCCTGGAGTCCGTGCCGCAACTGGGCACGCTCACCGCGCCGGACGCCGCCGACGGCGCGGGCGACACCGCCGCGACCGCCACGAACGCCGTGACGAAGGCCGCACCGGCCGAACTGACCGGCGCGGCCGGCCCGCTGCTGGCCGGCCTGCCGACCTCGGGGCTGCCCACTTCGGGGCTGCCCACCGAGGCCCTGCCGACCGACGCGCTGCCCACCTCGGGGCTGCCCTCGGCGCAGACCCTCCCGCTGGGCGGCCTGCCGCTGGCCGGCGGCCTGGGCGGCTGACCACCGCGCGGACAAGGAACACCGAGGGGCCGGGAGCACGAACTCCCGGCCCCTCGGGCTGTCCGCGGCGCCGCGCGGGCCGCTCCCGGCTCAGCCGAGGCGCTTGACCGCGGCCTCGACCCGTTCGTCGGTGGCGGTGACGGCGACGCGGACGAAGTTCGCGCCCGCCTCCCCGTAGAAGTCGCCCGGGGCGACCAGGATGCCCAGTTCGGCGAGGTGGGCCACGGTCTGCCAGCAGGGCTCGTCGCGGGTCGCCCACAGGTACAGGCCGGCCTCGCTGTGCTCGATGCGGAAGCCGTGCGCCTCCAGGGCGGTGCGCAGCGCGTCGCGGCGGGCCGCGTACCGGGCGCGCTGCGCGGCGACGTGGGCGTCGTCGCCGAGGGCCGCGACCACGGCGTTCTGGACGGGGGCGGCGGTCATCATGCCGCCGTGCTTGCGGATCTCCAGCAGCTCGCCCAGCACCGCCGCGTCACCGGCGATGAAAGCGGCCCGGTACCCGGCGAGGTTGGAGCGCTTGGAGAGCGAGTGGACGGCCACGATGCCCTCGTACGAGCCGCCGCACACGTCGTCGTGGAGGACCGAGACGGGGTCGGTGTCCCAGCCCAGTTCCAGGTAGCACTCGTCGCTGAACAGCAGGACGCCGTGTTCGCGCGCCCAGGCCACGATCCGGATCAGGTCTTCCTTGGGGATGACCTTGCCGGTGGGGTTGGACGGGGAGTTGAGCCACAGCAACTTCACGCCGGCGGGGTCGAGTTCGGTCGGGTCGTCGTACACGACGGCCTCGGCGCCGCACAGGCGCGCGCCGACCTCGTACGTCGGGTAGGCGAGCCGGGGGTAGGCCACCTTGTCGCCCGCGCCGAGGCCGAGTTGGGTCGGCAGCCAGGCCACCAGTTCCTTGGAGCCGACCACCGGCAGCACGTTGCGGTGCCCGGCGGCGCTCGCGCCGAGGCGTCCGCGCAACCATCCGGTGATCGCGTCGCGCAGCGCGACCGTGCCCCACACCGTCGGGTAGCCCGGGGAGTCCGCGGCCTCGATCAGGGCGCGCCGGATGACCTCGGGGACCGGGTCGACGGGCGTGCCGACCGACAGGTCGACGATCCCGTCCGCGTGGGCGACCGCCGTCGCCTTGTACGGCTCCAGCTTGTCCCAGGGGAAGGCGGGAAGACGGTCGGATACTGCGGCCACGGTGGTCTCTGCTCTCTCTGGGTGCTGGATCGGGGCGGTGCGGCCGGGTCACTGCGCTCGCACCGCCGCGGAAACGGGTCGGTCCCGCCGGCGCGAAAGCCGTACGGGACCGAAGCACGCGTTCGTCCCCCGGACACCGTCCGGGGGGACCGCCGGGAGGCGGTGGCCGTCAGTGGCCCTCGCCCATGGGCGGCAACGCGGCGACGAAGGGGTGATCACGCTCGATCAGGCCCAGCTTCGAGGCACCACCGGGCGAACCGAGCTCGTCGAAGAACTCGACGTTCGCCTTGTAGTAGTCCTTCCACTCCTCCGGAGTGTCGTCCTCGTAGAAGATGGCCTCGACCGGGCAGACCGGCTCACAAGCACCACAGTCGACGCACTCGTCCGGGTGGATGTACAAGGACCGCTGGCCCTCGTAGATGCAGTCGACGGGGCACTCTTCGATGCATGCCTTGTCCTTGACGTCGACACAAGGCTCCGCGATGACGTAGGTCACGCTCTCGTTCCTCCTCGGTAGGGCTTTCCATATCGCGCGGGAGCGCGGCGTCGTCGATGCCCGCACCTAGTATCTCCGTTCCCGGGCACGATCCGAACAGGAGGGGCGGACAGAGCTGTGGAAATCACTGCCGGTGGGCTGCTGGAGATCCGTATCACCCCCGCTGACGTGGGTAAACGAGTCTCTGTACGACGGGTGGAGGCCGGGCGGAGCGACTCCCCCTCGTTCACGGACACGGTCGGTGTTCTCACATCATGGTACGAAGGTGTGCTCACGATCACACGCAAGGACGGCACGTCCGTCCGGATCGCGGAATCCTCGCTGGTGGCGGGCAAGACGGTGCCCGCCGCGCCGGCCCGCCGCAGGGGTCCCGCGGCCTCCTTCGAGGAGCTCGCGCGGGTGACGGCGCGGGCCTGGCAGCCGCTGGAGAGCGAGCCGCTGGGCGAGTGGACGCTGCGTGCGGCGGGGGGCTTCACCCGGCGGGCCAACTCGGCGCTTCCCCTGGGTGACCCGGGGATACCCGTCCCGGAAGCACTCGCGCGGGTGACGTCCTGGTACGCGGAACGCGGACTTCCGGCGTATGTGCAGGCCGCGACGGGCGCCGCGGGCACCCAGGAGCTGCTGTGCGCGGAGCTGGAGCGGCTGGGGTGGGTCAACGAGGTCTCGGCGCAGGTGCGGATCGGGGCGCTCGCGCCGGTCGCGGACGTGGACGCGGACGTGTCGGACGTACGGCTGCTGCGCGCACCGGACGAGCGGTGGCTGGCCCGCTACGGGAAGGTCCGCGACCCCGACCTGGCGCGGCGGATGCTGGTCGAGGGGCCCTCGGTGTGGTTCGCCGTGCTGGGCGGCGGCCGGGCGATCGGGCGGATGGTGGTGGACGGGCGCTGGGCCGGTTTCGGCGCGGTGGACGTCGATCCGGGGCACCGGCGGCAGGGCCTGGCCACGGCGGTGATGGCGGCGTTGTCGCGGCGGGCCCTGGAGGAGGGCGCCTCGGCGGCCTGGCTCCAGGTGGAGGCGGAGAACCCGGGCGCGCGGGCCCTGTACGACGGCCTGGGCTTCGCGACGCACCACGCGTACCACCACTTCCGGGCGGCGGCGTGAGTTCCGCCTCGCGGGCCCGGTTCGCGGAAGAGGCCCGCTCGGAGCGGCCGGACCTGGCCCTGCTGTGCCTGCTGCTGGCGGCGGAGGCCGACCCCGACCTCGACGAACGCGGCATCGACTGGGCTCAGATCGAACTCGACAGGCTGGCGGGCATGCTGCCGTACGGCCTGCGCGGCGGTCGGGCCTGGGCCTCGGCCGTGACGGAGCTGCTGGGTGGCCGGCTGGGCTTCCACGGCACGCCGGCGGACTACGAACGGTTGTCGTCCTCCCTGCTGCACCAGGTGCTGCGGCGGCGCCGGGGCCTGCCGATCCTGCTGTCGGTGGTCTGGCTGGAGGTGGCGCGGAGGGCGGGCGCGCCGGTGTACGGGCTGGGCCTGCCGGGGCATTTCGTGGTGGGTTTCGGCGACCCGGAGGAGGGGGTGGTCGTGGACCCGTTCGCGGGGGGCGCCTCGCTGGGCGCCGGCCCCGCGGAGTCGGCCGCGGAGCCCCGGACGCCGGCGCGCACGTTGGACGTCGTGCTGCGGATCCTGAACAACATCCGGGCGTGGGCCGCGACGCGGCCGGAGCACTCGGCGGTCGCGCTGTGGGCGCTGGACCTGTCGCTGCTGCTGCCGTCGCACCCGGCGTCGCTGCGCTACGAGCGGGGGCGGCTGCTGGTGGAGCGGGGCGAGTTCGTGACGGGGGCGGTGGAGTTGGAGGCGTACGCGGAGGTGGTGGACGCGGTGGACGCGGGGGCGGCGGCCCGGATCCGCGCGGAGGCCGTGTCGGCCCGGGCCCTCCTGAACTGAGGTCCGGACCGGGGGCCGGTCAGAGCCAGCCCTTCTCGCGGGCCGTGCGGATGGCCTCGGCGCGGTTGCGGGCCGCGAGTTTCTGGATCGCCGTCGAGAGGTAGTTGCGGACGGTGCCCGGAGACAGGTGCAGACGTTCGGCCAGTTCCGTGTTGGTCGCGCCGCGTTCCGCCGCCCGCAGGACCTCCCGTTCCCGGTCCGTCAGCGGGTTCGCGCCCTCCGCGAGGGCCGCCGCGGCCAGGATGGGGTCGATGACGCGCTCCCCCGCCAGGACCCTGCGTACCGCGTCCGCCAACTGCGCGGCCGGCGCGTCCTTGACGAGGAACGCGGAGGCTCCCGCCTCCATCGCGCCGCGCAGGTAGCCGGGGCGGCCGAAGGTGGTGAGGACGACGATGCGCAGCCCGGGCAGGGCCGTCCGCAGCGCGGCGGCGGCCTCGATGCCCGTCATGCCGGGCATCTCGATGTCCAGCAGGGCGACGTTCACGTCGTGGGCGCGGGCCGCGGCCACCACCTCGTCGCCGCGCGCGACCTGGACGAGGACTTCGATGTCGGGTTCGAGGCCGAGCAGCGCGGCCAACGCCTCCCGGACCATGGACTGGTCCTCGGCGAGGAGGATCCTGATGGGCCGTGAGGTCATGGGGTCGATCCTAGGGGGACACGGGCGAGCAGCCGGAAGCCGGTCTTGCCGGCGGGACCGGCCGTGAGGCTGCCGCCGACCGCCTCCAGGCGTTCCGTCAGTCCGGTCAGCCCGTTGCCGGCCTCGGCGGGGCCGCCCGATCCGTCGTCGTGGACGCTCAGTTCGGCCACCGGTCCCGCCAGGGTCTGTCGGATGTCGAGGGTGACGACGCACCGGCGCGCTCCGCTGTGCCGAACCACGTTGGTCACGGCCTCGCGCAGCGACCAGGCGAGGGCCGACTCGATCTCCTCCGGGAGTTCCCGCGTCCACTCGCCGGGCATGTCCGCCTGCACGCCCGCCGCGGCCAACGCGGTACGGGCGCCGGCCAGTTCGCCGGGCAGGGTGGGCCGTCGGTAGCCGTTCACGGCTTCCCGCACGTCGACCAGCGCCTGCCGGCTGACCTGCTCGATGTCCGCGACCTGCTGCGCGGCCGCCTCGGGCCGGTCCGGCAGCATCCGGCCCGCCAGCTCGCTCTTGAGCGTGATCAACGACAGCGAGTGCCCGAGCAGGTCGTGCAGGTCGCGGGCCATCCGAAGCCGTTCCTCGTTGGCGGCGAGTTGGGCGACCGTGGCCCGGGCCTGGCGCAGTTCCATCGTCGTACGGACCATGGCGCGGACGCCGACCATCGCGAACCCGCCCATCAGGGCCGGGATGAGCAGGCCGGCCAGGTACTGGTCCCCGCCCGGGACCGCGAGCGCCGTCACGCACAACAGGGCGGTCGCGCCGGGGACGGTCCAGCGGGCGATCTCCCCGGGCAGGGCGGCCCCGGAGGCGATGGCCACGTAGACGAAGAGCACGAGCCATTCGCGGCCCAGGGACAGGGACAGGATCATGGCCTGGGCGACCAGGACCGTCAGCGAGAACAGGACCCGGCGGACCGGTATCCGCCTGCCGCTGCGCAGGACCAGGACCAGGTACCAGGCGACGAAGGCCGCGAGGCCCAGGCCGCCGAGCAGTCGGGCCCCGAGGCTGTGTCCGCCGCGGATCAGGTCGATGACGGGGGCGCTGAGGTAGAAGAGCCACAGGCCCGTCCACAGCAGCTTCACGGTCCGCTGCCGGCGGTTCTCCGGCCGCATTCCGATCCGGGGGCCGCCGGCGCCCTGGATGTCCTCCCCGGGGGTCGTGTACCGGGCGTCCGTCTCGCTGGTCACCGTCATGCCTTCAGTGAGTCCTTGCGGTACAGCCAGGCGGCGGCACCGGTGAACAGTACGAAGTACACCGCGAGGATCGCCACGTCCTTGGCGTGCGGCGCGCCGCCGAGTTCGATGGCCTGGCCCAGGCCGGCGTAGGCGTGGGTGGGCAGCCACTCGCAGATGTTCCGCAGCCACTGCGGGAAGTTCGCGGTGGGCATCCACAGGCCGCCGAGGATCGACAGGCCGAAGTAGAAGAGCATCGTGATGGGTCGGACCGTGTCCCCACTGGCCAGGTAGCCGATGGCCACGCCGAGCGCGGCGAAGACCAGACTGCCGGCCCAGATGGAGCCGGTCAGCGCCAGCCACTGCCAGAGCTCGAACCGTACGCCCTTGACTCCGGCCGCGACCGCGAAGACGACCAGGATCGCGGGCAGCGAGAGGACGCCGGCACTGGCGGTCTTGGCGAGGACGTAGCCGCGTCCGGGCAGGGCGGTCAGCCGCAGTTGGCGGACCCAGCCCTTCTCGCGTTCCTTGGCGATGCGTTCGCTGTTGCCCATCAGGACGGCGGTCAGCGCGCCGAAGGAGGCCATGGCGACCATGTAGAAGGCGGGCATGGTCAGTTCGGTGCCCATGACCTTCGTCGTGCCGTCCAGGGTGCCGCCGAGCATCAGGAAGAGGGCGGCCGGATAGAGGACGGTGAAGAACAGGTACTTCTTGTTGCGCAGCGCGCGGGAGATCTCCAGCGTGACGAGCTTCGTCGTTCCGTTGTTCAGCATGACGCGTCGGCCTCCTCGGCCTCGGTGAGGGCGATGAAGGCCTGTTCGAGACCCAGCCCGGCGACTTCCAGGTTCCGGGGGTAGAGCCCCAGGGCGTAGACGGCGTGCACGGTCGCGTCGGCGTCGCGCGACTGGAGCCGGACGGTGTCGCCGTGGCGCTCGTAGGCGGTCAGGTGCGGGAGGGCGCGCAGCGTCGCCTCGTCGACCGGGTCGTCGGTGAGGTCGAAGGCGATCTTGCGGGCGCCCGCCTTGGCCTTGATCTCGGCGGCGGTGCCGTCGGCGAGCAGCCGGCCCTTGTTGAGGACCAGCACCCGGTCGGCTATCGCGTCCGCCTCTTCCAGGTAGTGGGTGGCGAACAGGACCGTGCGGCCCTGCGCGGCCTGCTCGCGCATCGTGGCCCAGAAGGCCTGGCGGGAGGTGACGTCCATGCCGGTGGTCGGTTCGTCGAGGACGATCAGGTCGTTGTGGCCGGCGGTGGCGAGGGCGAAGCGGACCCGCTGTTCCTGGCCGCCGGAGAGTTTGTTGACGAGCCGGTCGGCGATGGAGTCGACCCCGGCGCGGGTGAGCACCTCGTCGACGGGGAGCGGGCGGGGGTGCAGCGCGCAGCCCAGCGCGACGACCTCGCGCACGGTGACGTCCTCCATCAGGCCGCCGCTCTGGAGCATCGCGCCGACCCGGCCGGCGGCGATGGCCTCGCGGGGGGTGGTGCCGAAGAGCCGTACGGTGCCGGAGTCGGCGGGGCGCAGGCCGAGCAGCAGGTCGAGGGTGGAGGACTTGCCGGCTCCGTTGGGGCCGAGGAGCGCGACGGTCTCCCCGGGGTGGAGCACGAGGGAGAGCCCGTCGACCGCGCGGACCGCGCCGTAGCTCTTGGTCACGTCCTCGAAGCTCACCACCGGGCCGCCGGCGGATGTCGTGGCGGCGGCTGATTGCGTCGCGGTTGTCGTCGTCATGGCTCCAGGTTCGCCGGGCAGGGGGGTCGCGCGGCAGTGTCGCCGGTCGTGATCCCGACATGACGGTTGTCATGTCGGGGGCATGACGGAGCCCCCGCGCGATGCTCCGGCGGGGGCTCCGACCTGCGGTGTTCCTCGGTGGTCCGGCGTTCCTCGGTGGGTCAGCTCGGGTTGGTGTCGATGACCACGGTCCGCTCGGCGGGGGTCTTGCCGCGCAGGCCCTTGATGAGGGCGCCCGCGACGTCCTTCGGGGTGACGGCGGTCTTCGCGCCGGTACCCCGGGTGATCAGGACGCCGTCGAACGTGTTCGTGTAGGCCGCCTGCAGGGCTTCGAGGTCGTACTTCTCGACGAGGTGGCCGTCCACGGCCTGCATGCTGAGGATCTTGGGCAGCGACCGCTGGCCGAAGGCGATGGACTTGGGGCCCGCCTTGACGGTGACGATGCCGGACATCGCCGGTTCGGCGAACTCCTTCATCGCCTTGTCCAGTTCGGCCTTGCCGATGACCGGCTCCTTGGCGACGGAGGGCAGTTCGACGGGCTTGGCCTCGCCGGTGGCCACCAGTTCGCGGAAGGCCTTCGTGACCTGTTCCACGGAGCTGTCCACGTCGAGGGTGGTGCCGGCCTTGCCGGGGACGGCGACGGCCTTGCCCGTGTCGAACGTGATGGTGCCCTCGGTGGCCGAGTCGGCGGTGCCGGCCAGCTCCGTGAGGGCGACCCGCAGCTTCTCCTCGTCCACCGGCATGACGGCGTCGGCCCTGCGCTCGTTGCCGAGGAGGGAGCCGATGACCGTGATCGGGTTGTAGTCGCTGCCCGACGCGTTGCGGACGGTCGTCTGGCTGTCGAGGGTCAGGCCGGCCTTGTCGGGCTTGAGCTCGACCTGCTTGCCGCCGACGGTGAGCCGCAGCGGGGCGCTCGCGCGGCTGCCGAAGGCCGTCTCGACCTTGTTGACGGCGTCGTCGCGGGTGCCGCCGATGTCCACGCCGAGGACGGTGGTGCCCTTGGGGACGTCGGAGTGGTTCAGCAGCAGACCCGCGCCGTAGGCGACGCATCCGAGGGCGATGATGCCGCCGGCGATGATGACCAGCTTGGAGCGGGGCTTCTTCGAGGACGCCGCCGGGGCCTTGGGGGCCGGTCGGTTCTGGTTCGGCGGCTGCGTCGCCGCGGGGGTCGGGACGACCGGCCCGGCCCCGGGTCCGCCGCCCGGGCCGCCGGGGCGGGGCCCGCCGGGCATCGGGGCGCCGGACATCGGGCCGCCGACCGGACCACCGGGCATCGGCGAGCCGGGCATGGGAGCGCCGGGCATCGGGGCGCCGGGGCGCGGACCGCCGGACATCGGTGCGCCGGACATGGGTGAGCCGGGCATGGGTGCGCCGGGCATCGGGGCGCCGGGGCGCGGACCGCCGGACATCGGTGCGCCGGACATGGGTGAGCCGGGCATGGGTGCGCCGGGCATCGGGGCGCCGGGCATCGGCACGCCGGGGCGGGGCCCGCCGGGCATCGGGGCGCCCGGCATCGGTCCACCGGCCGGCGGGGCCTCCGGTCCGGGCCAGCGCGGAGCCTCGCCGCCGCGTACGGGCGCGGAGCCCATGGCGGGACCGGCGGTGGGTCCGGCGGGACCGGTGGGCTCGGTGAAGGCGGGGAAGGCCTCGGTGACGGGGCCGTTGTCGTACTCCGGGTAGCCCTGGGGGGCTCCACCGCCGGCGCCGGGCGGGAAGCCGCCGCCCTGACCGGGCGCGGGGGCGTTGCCGCGCGGGCCCGGGGGCGGTGGGGCGAAGCCGCCGCCCGCGGG
>NZ_LGDE01000283.1 GCF_001279725.1 Streptomyces sp. WM4235
CGACCCCGCCGTCATCTCGGCACTCTCCCGGCAACACGCCGTCACCATGCTCCAACTCTCCTCCAGCCTCTTCAACCACCTCACCGACGAACACCCGGACACGTTCTCGAAGGTCCGGATCGTCTACACGGGCGGCGAGCCCGCCTCCCCCACCCATGTCCACCGACTCCATCTGCTGCACCCCCACCTCACCATCACCAACGGCTACGGCCCCGCCGAGTCGATGGGGTTCACCACCACCCACACCGTCGAACCCACCACCGAGCCGCCCACGGGCACGGTCCCGATCGGCCGCCCGCTCATCAACAAGCACGCCTACGTGCTGGACGTGCGGCTGCGTCCGGTTCCGCACGGCACCACGGGCGAGCTGTACCTGACGGGCGACGGCCTCGCCCACGGCTACCTGGCCCAACCCGCCACGACCGCCTCGCACTTCGTGCCCCACCCCTTCGGTCCGCCCGGC
>NZ_LGDE01000284.1 GCF_001279725.1 Streptomyces sp. WM4235
GACCCCCCGACCCGGATATCGGCGTGCTCACGCCCGCCGCGGGGATAATCCCCCCCACGGCCGACAACGCCTGAAGCAGTCCCCGGCAAGCCGACTCGACACCAAAAGGGTGGGCCCGTCCGCACCGCGCCTGTCAGGGACACGGACCGGAAGGGCCCAGGCCATCAAAGTACTGGCCCATATCCCGCCTTTACCGCAGACACTCCCACCCACACGTCACTCGATCAGGGTGGCTCCCATTCTCGCCGCCGATCATGAGCATGCACCGCTGTCCATCTCCTGCACAGATGGACCAAAGCGGCTCCCGGAACCACCGCCCACATGGCTCTCGTTCACCCCGCCGAAAACAGCCGGCCCCGTGCAAGAGCCAGAGACCTCTTCTGGCTGTCGCAGAAGAGGTGTCGGCACCGTTGACGGGCTTGCCCACGGGGTCTGACCTGCACATACGAGGGGTGTCCGTTT
>NZ_LGDE01000285.1 GCF_001279725.1 Streptomyces sp. WM4235
GCCGGGCGGACCGAAGGGGTGGGGCACGAAGTGCGAGGCGGTCGTGGCGGGTTGGGCCAGGTAGCCGTGGGCGAGGCCGTCGCCCGTCAGGTACAGCTCACCGACGGTGCCGGCCGGAGTCGGCCTGAGATGGGCGTCGAGGACGTAGGCGTGCTTGTTGGTGAGAGGGCGGCCGATCGAGACGGTGACGGTGGGTTCGGCGGTGGGTTCGATCGTGTGGGTGGTGGTGAACCCCATCGACTCCGCCGGGCCGTAGCCGTTGGTGATGGTGATGCCCGGGTGGACGCGGTGGAGCCGGTGGACGTGGGTGGGCGAGGCGGGCTCGCCTCCGGTGTAGACGATCCGTGTGGTGGTGAAGGTCTCCGGGTGTTCGTCGGTGAGGTGGTTGAAGAGGCTGGAGGAGAGTTGGAGCATGGTGACGGCGTGTTGCCGGGAGAGTGCCGAGATGACGGCGGGGTCG
>NZ_LGDE01000286.1 GCF_001279725.1 Streptomyces sp. WM4235
ACCGGGGCGGCGGTTTGGATCATGTGGGTGAGGCGGTCGGTGGGCAGGGTGGTGTCGAGGGGGAGGTAGGCGCCGCCGGCGCGGACGACGGCGTGCAGGGCGATGACGAGGTCGAAGGAGCGCGGGAGCGCGACGCCGACGACCTTCTCGGGGCCGACGCCGTGGGTGATGAGGAGTCGGGCGAGGCGGTTGACGCGGTCCTCGAACTCGGCGCGGGTGAGTTCGACGCCCTCGAAGACGAGGGCCGTGCCCTCCGGGTCGCGTCGTGCGCCGGCGGCGACCAGGTCGTCGAGGGTGAGGGTGGGGACGGGCCGGGCGGTGTCGTTCCAGCGGGTGAGTACCCGTTCCCGTTCGGCCGGGTCCATCAGCTCGATCGCCGAGACGGGCGCCGTCGGGTCCGCGACCACGGCCGTCAGGAGCCGCACGAGCCGATCGGCCAGGGTCCGGACCGTC
>NZ_LGDE01000287.1 GCF_001279725.1 Streptomyces sp. WM4235
CTACGTCCTGGTCAGCGGATGCGCCTGGCGGTCGCTGCCGCCCTGTTTCGGAATATCGAAGTCCACGGCCCACCGCAGGTTCCTGATCTGGTCCCGGGCAGGGGTGTGGGGCCGGCTACACGAGGAGATCCTGCATCGCCTCGGCGACGCCGGGCTCCTCGATCTCTCCCGAGCCGTCCTCGACTCGGCCCACGTGAGGGCTAAAAAAGGGGCGAACTCACAGGTCCGAGCCCCGTGGACCGAGGCAAGCCGGGCTCCAAGATGCACGTCCTGTCGGACGCGAACGGGCTGCCCCTCCTCGTCGGCGTCAGCGCTGCCAACACCCACGACAGCCTCGCCCTGAAGCCCATGATCACAGGTCACCAAACGAGACACGACCCCCACCGCGGCCGCCACTTCAAACCCCAACGCCTTCACGCCGACAAGGCATACGACGTTCCCCACCTG
>NZ_LGDE01000288.1 GCF_001279725.1 Streptomyces sp. WM4235
CCCCGGGGCCGCCGGAGCGCCCGCGTACCCGCCGAAGGACGGCATCGGCGGCGGGATGAGCCGGGCGCGCTCCTGCTCCCGCCAGAGCCGCAACGGCTCGGGGCCGAGCGGGAACGCCTGGAGCTGCACGCCGCCCGTGGTCTCCTCGCCGGTGACCTGTCCCTCGACCGTGGCGCCGAGGCCGAGCGGCACGGCGACGAACTGACGCACCGTCCCCTTGCCCGAGTTGATCCCGTCCAGCCACGGCTGGCGCGGGAGCACCACGTAGTTCTGCGGGCGGTGCGCGAGCCGTCCCGTCCAGCGCTCGCCCGAGACGGCGCAGACCTTGCCGACGCCGACCTGGAGCGCCGCGGGCTCCCGGGTCCCCGCGAAGCTCAGCCACATCGCCTCGCGCAGGTAAACCGGCAGCATCACCCCGCCCTTGGCGAGCCACTCG
>NZ_LGDE01000289.1 GCF_001279725.1 Streptomyces sp. WM4235
CGGCCCCTCGACGGGGCTGCCGACCAAGACCGAGCAGGCCGACCTGCTCCAGGCCATGTACGGGCGCAACGGCGAGGCCCCCGTGCCGATCGTGGCCCCCCGCACGCCCGCGGACTGCTTCGACGCGGCGATCGACGCGGCCCGGATCGCGCTGACCTACCGGACGCCGGTGTTCCTGCTTTCCGACGGCTACCTCGCCAACGGCTCCGAACCCTGGAAGATCCCGGACGTGGACGAACTTCCGGATCTGCGCACCCCCTTCGCCACCGGTCCGAACCACGAGCTGGCGGACGGCACCGAGGTGTTCTGGCCGTACAAACGCGATCCCCAGACCCTGGCCCGCCCGTGGGCGGTCCCCGGCACCCCCGGCCTAGAACACCGCATCGGCGGCATCGAGAAGCAGGACGGCACCGGCAACATCTCCTACGACCCC
>NZ_LGDE01000290.1 GCF_001279725.1 Streptomyces sp. WM4235
GCCCAGACCCTCGCCGCGGACAGCGGCGGGCTGGCCGACGACGTCGCCGTACTCCACCTCGAATGGAAAACCTCCTTGTGAGTGCCCCGGACCCGACAGCCCCCCCCACCCCCCGTACCGGCCGTACCGGGCTGAGCCTGCGCGCGTGGTTCATGTCCGTGCTGGCCCTGCTCGGGGTGATGGTCGTCGTAACGGCCGTGGTCGGCGCCGCCCTGCTGTCGAACACGACGGCGGCCGGTGACCGGCTCGTCGACCGGATCGCGCCGGCCCAGCGGGAGGCCCTGCGCCTGGAGTCCGCCCTGCTGGACCAGGAGACCGGGGTCCGCGGCTACCTGCTGACGCGCGACCCGAAGCTGCTGGAGCCTTACGAGCGCGGCCTGGAGAACGAGCGCGCCTCGTCCCGGAGGCTGGAGACGCTGCTCGACGACGAAA
>NZ_LGDE01000291.1 GCF_001279725.1 Streptomyces sp. WM4235
GCGGCCATCGCCCGATCGACGTCGTCCTGACCGGCCGCCTCCCCCGCCGTCGCACGGAACTCGGCGTAGCGCAGCAGTCGTTCGCGCAGGGTCGGGAACGCGAAGGGTTTCAGCACGTACTGCACGACCCCCAGCGAGACGCTCTCGCGGACCACGGCCAGGTCCCGCGCCGAGGTCACCACGATCACGTCCACGGGGTGCCCCGCCGCCCGCAGGCCGCGCGCGAAGCGAAGTCCGTGGCCGTCGGGCAGGGTCAGGTCGAGCAGCAGCAGGTCGATCCGGGTCCGTTCCAGTACGCGGGTGGGCTCGGCCAGTGAGTGGACGGCGGCGACGGCGGTGAAGCCGGGCACCCGGTCGACGTAGC
>NZ_LGDE01000292.1 GCF_001279725.1 Streptomyces sp. WM4235
GCCGGGCCGTCGCCCCCGTCCCCTATCTGACCGCCGGGGTCCTCGCCGCGGAGATCCTGCTCGGCTGCGACCCCTCCTCGGCCGAGGTGTCCGACCTGCTGCGGCAGGTGGCCTCCGGTGGGCGGCTCTGCGTCCCCGCCGTGCCGCTGACCCTGGCCCCCGGGGCGCCCCTGCCCACCGGCGTGCGTGACGTCGGAGCGGGCACCCTGACCGGCTCCGTCACCTCCGTCGCCGACGCGGCCGCCGCCGACGTGCTGCTCGTCCTCGCCGACACCGGGCTGTACGCCGTCCCCGCCTCCGAGGTCGCGCTGACCCCGCTGGTCCCGCTCGACCTGACCCGCCCACTGGCCCGCGTCACCCTCGACGGGGCCGCCGGCACCCGCCTGGCCGACGCCGCCACCGCACGCGCCGCCGTCGCGGGCGCC
>NZ_LGDE01000293.1 GCF_001279725.1 Streptomyces sp. WM4235
ATGTCGAGGACGGTCGAGATCGGGGCGGGGGTGTCGAACTTCAGCATGATGTCTTCCTTCGCTTCGTTGTTTCCGATGAGGGAAAAGCTACGTTGCGTTTGAGGATCAGGCAATCACTTCATTGCGACTGAAGCACATCATTGCTGGTGAAGGCCGCTAATTCGTTGCATTGGTTTTGGAATCAATGCAACATGACGGCCCCGTCTCGTTGCAATGGAATGAGAGTGAACGCTATGCTGGGGCATCACACACCACGAAGGAGACCGCGATGCCGGGAGGCAGACTCACCCAGCAGGAACGTCGGCAGATCGCGCTGGGGGTGGCCGACGGGCTCGCCTACGCGGAGATCGCCAGAAGCCTCGATCGTCCGACCTCGACGATCACGCGTGAGGTGATGCGCAACGGCGGCCCCGCCGCCTACCGCGCCGACCTGGCCCACCGCGCCACCGAACAGCGCGCCCACCGACGCAAGCGCACCACGCCCCGGGACCCCGGAACATCCACCCAGGCGACCGGACGCGATACCGAGGCCGTCCGCGAGTACGAGGAGGTGTTCGCCACCGTCTTCATGCAATCGGGCCTGCCCAAGATGACGGCCCGGGTGCTCGCCGCCCTCTACACCACCGACGCCGGCAGCCTCGGCGCATCCGAACTCGCCGGGCGCCTCCAGGTCAGCCCGGCGACCGTCTCCAAGGCAATCGCGTTCCTCGACGATCAGGGCCTCATCCGCCGGGAACGCGACGAGCGTCGCCGCGAGCGCTACATCGTCGACGACGACGTCCTCTACCAGTCGACGATGGCCAGCGCCCGCGCCACCGCCCACCTCGGCGATGTCGCCCGGCAGGGCGTCGGCGTCCTCGGCCCCGGCACCCCGGCCGCGGCGCGACTGGAGAACATCGCACGCTTCGTCGACTTCATCTCCGAGAGCATCGCCCGCGCCGCGGACCAGGCCCGCGCGGTCCTCCACACGAAACCCGAAACGTCATCGGAGAACGCCAACTGAATCACGTTCGGATGAGCCGGCTGAGTCACGTTCGGATGGGGCCGGACGCGCCGGGCCGACCACCGCCGGGACATGGGAGCGCGGGCCGCCCGCCCCGGGCCGCCCCGCTTCAGCCGGTGCCCGGTGTCCTGGTGCGGCGCCCACTCGTGTTCCAAGATCGAATGGGTGGTCGAGTCTCGTCAGGATCCGTGAACGAAGACGTGATCCCGGATGCGTCCGTCCTCCGTCATGCCCGCACGCAGAAGGGTGTGCGCGGATGCCTCGTCGAGTGGCGAGCGTGCAGCCCATATCCGGTGCAGGCCGAGGACCTTGAAGCCGAGCGCGCACAGCAGTGGACGGTCTCCGTGCCGAGGCCCTTGCCCCATTCCGCCGGGTTCAAGGCGAAGCCGACGGTGGCTGCCCGCTGCGGTTCGGTCGCCAGGCGCGCGTAGCCGATCAGCCGGTGTTCACCGGGCGGCGTGATGGCGAGGCAGTACTCGCTTCGCGGAGTGCCCTTCGCGGAGGCGATGGACCGGTCGACGATCCCCTGGACCTGGTCGCGGGTGCGGGGCTCGAAGCTGAGGTGCCGAGTGGCCTCGGGGTCCCCGTAGATGGCCAGGAGGGCAGCGGTGTCCTCGGGTTCGACTTCGCGCAGCACCAGGCGGGTGCCGGCCAGGTGGACTGGGGTCATGCCTTCGGAGCCTGCCGGCGGGGTCAGTGGCGGTCAGCGGTGCACGGTCGCGGGCCGTGGGGTGTCCGGTGCCGGGGCCGACGGGCCCGCGAGTTTCAGCAGCGGGCCGGTCATCAGGGTGGTGACCAGGGCGACGACGGTGAGTATCGCGAGCAGCGGGCCATCGATGATGCCCGCCTCGTGGCCGATCTGGAGGACGACCAGCTCGGTCAGTCCGCGGGTGTTCAGCAGCACGCCCAGAGTGAACGACTCCCGCCAGGGCAGGCCCGCGTACCGTGCGGCCAGCCCCGCGCCGCCGATCTTTCCGAGGACGGCCACGGCCAGCAGGGCCGACAGGACCAGCCCCCCACCCGAGGAGAGTTCCAGGGCCGACAGGTCCACTCCGAGCCCGAAGCCCAGGAAGAAGAAGGGCAGCAGTACGGTCTTGGACGTGGTGGCCAGCGGCTCGGCGGCGGCGACGGCGAACGGGTTGCCGGTCGGCCACACCAGGCCCACCAGGAACGCACCGATGAGTTGGTGCACGCCGAGTGCGGCGGTCAGCGCCGCGGAGGCGGTGATCGCGGTGACGAGCACGACCCGGAGGGTGGCGGGGTCGGTGGTCTCGCCCTTGCGCGCGAACCACCCGGCCGCCGCCCGGCGCACCGGCCCCAGGTAGACGGCGACAACGACCACCGCGATGAGCGCGCGTACGGCCGCGTCCCGGTGGTCCGAGCCCTGGGACAGCGCGACGATCGCCGAAAGCGCCAGCCAGCTGCCGCCGTCACCGACGGCCGCGGCGAACAGGCTCAGCCGGCCGGGCCGGGTACGGGAGAGGCCCAGGTCCTCCAGCATGCGGGCCAGCACCGGGAACGCCGTGATGCTGATCGCGCATCCGATGAACAGGACGAAGACGGGCTCCGGCAGGCCCGCGGGCGTGTAACGGTCCGCGAGCGGCAGGGCGGCCAGGGCGCCACCGGCGAACGGGACGAACAGGGAGGCCTGGCTGACCAGCAGGCCCTGCCGGGCGGTGCCCCGCACCCGCATCGAGCAGAGCTCCTGCCCGGTGAAGAACATGAACACCGCCAGGCCGATCTGCGCGAGCCCGGAGAACATGGGGAGCACGGCCTTCGGGAACAGCCACACCGCCGCCTCGGGGGCGAGCGCGCCCAGGAGCGAGGGGCCGAGGGCGATGCCCGCGACCACCTCGCCCATCACACGCGGCTGGCCCACCCGGACGGCGAAGCCGCCCGCGGCCCGCGACAGGGCGAGGACGACGGCCGCACCGAGGAAGAAGTGGCCGACGGAGTCGAGAGGAAACATGCGGTTCCGTTCTGCCGGACCAGGCGGGTCCGGCCCTTCGCGGTGCGGCGGTGCCGGCTGCCGTCAGTGGCGGGGGCGGCGGCTGAGTGCCATGCCGGCGAACAGGAAGACCGCGCCCAGGACGCCGGCGATGACGGCCGCGGTGGTGTGGGCGGGCTGGTCGCCGGCGTGCAGGACGGCCGTCACGACGCCCATCACGCCGCTGATGTAGCAGAAGATCGTCAGGAAGATCTTGAGGCTCGGATTCATGGGGGGTGGGTCCAATCGGAGAGGGGCGGTTGTTCGGGCCGGGTCAGTGGGGGGCGGTGCCCGTGGCGGTGAAGCCGAGCAGCATCACGTACGCGTCCGGGTCGGCGCGGAAGCGGTTCCAGCGGTCGGTGGCCAACGCGAACTCGCCCAGGCTCACCACGCCGGCGGCCACGAGCGGCTGGAGACGGCCGGGGCCCAGGTGCGGGGCGAAGGCCTCGACGGGGTGGTCGTCATTGGTGGAGGCGAACGGGCGCAGGGCCACGTCCTCGTAGCCCGCGCCGCGCAGCAGCCGGGTCAGACGGCGTCCGACGGTCCGGTCCCCGCCCGCCGAGGTCTGGGCCCGGGCCAGCTTGCCGTGGATCCCGGCCAGTTCGGGGTAGGCGGGCTCGGCCAGACCCCAGCAGGAGGCGTCGACCTCGGTCACGGCGATCCGCCCGCCGGGCCGCAGCACGCGCAGCGCCTCGGCGAGTACGGCCTGCGGGTCGGCCAGGTGTTGCAGTACGTAGCGCAGCAGCACGAAGCCGGCCGAGTTGTCGGGGAGCGGCAGGGCCGCGCCATCGGCCACGAGGAGTTCGGCTCCGCAGCCGGCGGCGTGGGCCAGCAGGTGGCCGTCGATGTCGACGGCGGTGTGGGCGAGGGCGGGCAGGGCGGCGCGCAGCCTGCGCGTGACCGCCCCGGAGCCGGCGCCGATCTCGACGAACGGGCCGGCGTGCGCGTCCAGGCCCGCCTCGCGCAGGATGCGCAGTTCGGCGCCGAACGACAGCTCGGCCTGAGCCTCCAGGCGGGCCAGTTCGCCCGTGAGCCCGCCGGCCGTGGTGGCGGCGGGATCGTACGAGCCGCCGACCGGGCGGGCGCCGGCGCCCGCCCGGCCTGCCGGATCCGCCGGGGCCGGGGCCGGGTCCGAGGTGGCCGACGGGCCCGACGGAAGGGAGGGCATCAGGGGGGACGTGGTCATCGGGGCCTCGCAGTCATCCGCATGCCGTGCTTGGGTCGCAGGGTCACCAGGGCTTCCGGCTCCACCGGGAAGCCCGGCTCCAGTTCGAGGCGGGTCGCGCGCATCAGGACGGCCAGCACCAGCGTGGCCTCGATCAGGGCCAGGTGCCGGCCGATGCAGATGCGCTCGCCCCCGCCGAACGGCAGGTAGAGGTGGCTGGGCAGGTCGGCGTCCTCGAAGCGGTCGGGTACGTACGCATCGGGCCGGTCCCAGTAGTCGGGGTGCCGGTGCAGCACCCACTGGCTGACGCACACCAGCGTCCCGGCGGGAATCTCGTAACCACCCACGGTGTCGGGGCCCTTGGCGCGCCGGGAGATCAGCCACACCGGCGGGTAGAGGCGCATGGCCTCCTCGATCGCGCGCCGGCAGTGCACCAGGTCGGGCAGGTCGGCCGCGGTGGGCGTGCGGTCCCCGAGGACCGCGTCGAGCTCCGCCCGGACCTTCTCCGCCTCCTCCGGGTGCCGGTCGAGCAGGTACAGGGTCCACGTCAGGGCCTTGGCCGTGGTCTCGTGGCCCGCCATGACCAGGGTGAGCACCTGGTCGCGCAGTTCCTCGTCGTCCAGCTCGCCGATCATCGCGTCGAGCAGGGACGCGGAGCCGTGCGCGGGGGGCTGCCCGCCGGCGACCGCCCGTCGGGAGGCGATGACGGTGCGGGCGATCAACTGGAGGAACATGCGCGCCTGTACGTATCCCTTGCGGCGCAGCGCCGTGTCCGCGGGGTCCGGGTCGGGGGTGGGTACGTAGTGCCCCATGAACCGGTTGGCGGCGTCGACGGCGCGCCCGAAGCCCTCGCCGGTCGCGCCCAGGTCCACGCCGAGTACGGCGCGGGTGAGGATCGCCAGGGTCAGCGAGGTCAGGTGGTGTTCGACGGGGAGGGCAGCGCCGTCCCGCACGGCCGGCTGCCAGCGCGCCAGGAGGGCTTCGGTCTCCTCGGTGATGATGCTGTCGAAGGTGGCGACCTCGGTGCGCCGGAAGGCGGGGGCACACTGCTTGCGCTGGCGGGCCCAGTCGGCCCCGTTGCTGGTCAGCAGCCCGTTTCCGAGGAGGGGCCGCAGCATCGCGTCGTCGGGGGTGTTGGCCTTCGTGTAGTTGGCGGTGTTGTCCTTCAGTATGTGCTTGGCCAGCTCGGGCCGGTGCAGCATGACCACCCGCTCGCCGTCGCCGACATGGCTGGTGATGTCGCCGTGGCGACGGTTCATTTCGGTCACGAAGGCCAGCGGGTCGGCACGCATGAGTGCCATGTCCACAGGGGTGTCCGGCCCCGGTGGGACGGTGCCCGCCGGTGCGGTGGTGGCTGTCACATGAACCTCCGTGGATGGCTTGATCCGATGTACGTACGCCCCCTACGCAAGCCGGCTCCGCGATGCGTACCGGCTGTCGGTAATTCGGTAATCGCCGCGGGAATCAACCCGGTTGTGTTCCCGGCAGGCACCGTGCGGAGCTTTGCGTGAGAGCATGCCTACGCAGGCAGGGCAACCGACCCTGCGGGCGCGGGTGGTTCGGCCACAGTAACTCCCCGAAAGAATAGGCTCAATGCTTATCGGGACCGGCCGGATACTCATTGTCCGGGGGTCTTCGGATTACGTTTCCTTGCGTCTTGGCCGGGCGGTTGCCGCCGTGTGAATCTTGCTTCGTCGCCGGCTGGGCGGCCGCATCGAATCCGCAGCAATCGCAAGGAATGGAGAGTCCACATGGCACTCGACCCGCAGCAGCGCGCTGAGTTCGTGAACTCCTACACCCGGGTTCTCATCAGCGCCTGGTCCGACGAGGCGTTCTCCGCCAAGCTCTCCTCGGAGCCGCGGACCGCGCTCGCCGAAGCCGGCCTGGAACTCCCGGCCGATGCCGAGGTCGTCATCGTCACCCAGGCCCCCGACGGCCACGAGCAGGGCAACCTGGACGTCCAGGTCGACCTGTGGGAGAGGGGTCTGGAGACCGGCCGCTACGAGTTCCACATCCCCGCGACCCCGACGGTCGACGCCGCCGAGCTCAGCGAGGGTGACCTGTCCGACGTCGCCGCCGGCGTGCTCGACGCCTGCAACTACTGCTGCTGCCCCTGCTGCTGCTGCACCTGACAGGTGCTCGCGCCCATTCCCACTTCGCTGGAGCGTCCCATGCCCCCTGCGCCGACGGCACATCCCGTTTCCGTACGCGGACTTTCCAAGCGGTACGGTGACGTCCAGGCCGTTCGCGACATCAGCCTCGATATTCATCGTGGCGAAGTGTTCGCACTGCTCGGGCCGAATGGCGCCGGAAAGACCACGACCGTCGACGTTCTGACGGGAGTGCAGAGGCGCACTGGTGGAGACGTGCGGGTCCTCGGCCATGATCCGGCCGAGGACCCGCGGGAATGGCGGGCGAGAATAGGTGTGGTGCCCCAGACGGCGGGCGCCTATTCCGATCTGACCGTAAAGGAAGTCGTCACGCATTTCGCCGCCATGTATCCGGCCCCGCTGCCGGTCGGCGAGGTGCTGGGGATGGTGGGACTCGGCTCCCTCCACTCCCGCCAGGCGTCCGCGTTGTCCGGCGGCCAGCAACGCCGTCTGGACGTCGCGGTCGGTGTCGTCGGCGATCCCGAACTGATCTTCCTGGACGAGCCGACCACCGGCCTGGACCCGGTGGCCCGCCGTGAGGCGTGGGAACTCGTCCGGTACTTCGCCGACCGCGGCCGTACGACCGTCCTGACCACGCACTACCTCGACGAGGCGGAGGAACTGGCCCAGCGGGCCGGCGTCGTGGTGGGCGGCCGTCTCGTCGAGTACGGGCCGCTGGCCTCGTTCGGCGGCCGCGACCGGACGCCCTCCACCGTCTCGTTCCGCCGCGGCGAAGCACTGGCCGGTGTCGCGCTGCCCGCACTGCCGCCCGACACCGAGGTGGTGCCGTCCGGACCGGGGACCGTGACACTGCGCACCGCCGCGCCCTCGCACGCGCTGAGCCTGCTGCTGCCCTGGGCACGCGAGGCGGGCTCGCTGGAACTCGCGGACCTGCGCGTGCACCGGCCCACCCTCGAAGAGATCTACCTGAGTCTGATCGACAGGGAGAGCAGGGAGACCGCCGCATGACCGCGACCGTGCCCGAAACCAGGACCGCGACCCCGGACTCGTCCGGTGACGGGACGACCCACCCGGCCGGAGCCGGGCCCGCGCGCCCTGCCGCGCGCGGTGCGAGAGGGTACGCGCGGGCCTGCGCGGCGCGTTCGTCGGTCGAACTGAGAGCGTTCTTCCGCAACAAGCAGTCCCTGGTGTTCACCCTGTTCTTCCCGGTGATCCTGCTCGTCGTCTTCGGCTCGATCTTCGAGGGGAAGGTCGAGGGCACCGACACGGACTTCCGGCAGGTCTTCATGGCCGGGGTGATCGCGGCGGGCGTCATGAGCACCTCGTTCTCCGGTCTGGCCATCAACGTGGCCATCGAGCGGGACACCGGCACCATCCGCCGCCTCTCCCTGACCCCGATGCCCAAGTCGGCGTACTTCGTGGGCAAGCTCGTCCGCGTGGTGGTCACCACCGTGCTGGAGACGATCCTGCTCATCGGCATCGCCGTGGCCGCGTTCGGGCTGCCCCTCCCGCAGACCGCCGAGCGGTGGGGCACCCTCGCGTGGTGCCTCGCCCTGGGCACCGCGGCCTGCGCGCTGGCCGGCACCGCCTACAGCGCGCTGATCCCCAACAGCCGTTCCGCCGCGGCCGTGGTGACGCCGGTCTTCATGGTCCTGCAGTTCATCTCGGGCGTGTTCTACCCGTTCGATCAACTGCCGCCGTGGATGCAGAACACCGCCGCCCTGTTCCCCGTGAAGTGGATGGCGCAGGGCTTCCGTTCGGTGTTCCTGCCGGACACCTTCACGGCCGTGGAGCCGGCCGGCTCCTGGGAACTGGGCCGGATCGCCCTGGTCCTGGCGCTGTGGGCGGTCGGCGGCCTGCTGGCGACCGGGCTGACGTTCGACTGGCGCGGCCCGCGGGTGCGTTGAGCGGGCACCCCCGATGACAGCGGCCGGGCGGGAGCCGGGCGAGAGAAGTACCGTGATGAGGAGAACGCGTACATGACCAAGGCTGCCGGGCTGCCCGCCCACCTGGCCCACCCCTTCAGCCCCGCCGGACGGGTCGACCCGTACCCGGCGTACGCATGGCTGCTGGCTCGCGACCCCGTGCACCGCGACCCCGTGACCGGCATGTGGCTGGTCACCGGACATGCCGACTGCGCGGCTCTCCTCAAGGACCCGGCGTTCTCCGCGGCCTCGGGTCAGCGCGAGCGGTCCCGGGACGACGACCTGCCGGTGTCCATGCTGACCACGGACGGCTTCGACCACACCCGGCTGCGCGCCCCGGGCGCCCTGCTGCTGGGCCCGGCCGCCCTGGCGTCCGTGGCCGACGCCATCGCCGCCGACGCCGACGCCCTGCTCGACCGGGCCGTGGAGCGCGGCGTGCCCGTCGACGCCGTGGAGGAGCTGGGCGCGCCCCTGGCCACCGCCGTGCTGGCACGGCTGTTCGGCCTGTCCGAAGACGGGCGGGAGACGCTGGCCGCACTGGCCCGTGCCGCGTCCGTCAACCTCGATCCGCTCGCCCCGCCGCACATCGCGCGCCTGGGCCGCGCCGCCATGGGCGAGCTGACCCGGTTCCTCGACGCCCACACCGACGGGGTGGACCCGCGCTGCCCGCTCGGCCGGCTCGCCGCCGACACCCGGCTGACCCGGCAGGAGATGCTCGGCGTCCTCGGCCTGGCCGTCGTAGGAGGCTGGCAGCCGCTGGCCGAGGCCGTCGGCAACGCCCTGTACTGGCTGCTGCCGCGCCCCGAGGTGCGCGCCACCCTGCGCTCCGCCGGCCAGGACGCGGCCGAGACGGCCGTCGACGAGTTGCTGCGCCTCGAAGCGCCGATCCCCTTCACCGCCCGCGTCACCGTCCACGACGCCGAACTTCCCGGCGGGCACGTCCCGGCCGGGCAACGGGTCCTCGCGGTGCTCGCCGCCGCCAACCGGGACCCCGCCGTCTTCGCCGACCCCGACAGCCTGGTGTGGGACCGGCGGCCCAACCCGCACCTCGCCTTCGGCGGCGGCCCGCACTTCTGTCTGGCCGCCCGCCTGGTCAAGCAGTCCGGCGCGGTGCTGCTCGGCAGGATCGTCCGCCGCTTCCCCGAGGCCGTCATCGCCGGCCCGGACCCGCGCTGGGCGCCGTCCCTGATCCCGCGCCGCCTCACCGCTCTCCCCGTCGACCTGGGCACGGACGTACGGGACACGGACGTACGGGACGCGGACGTACGGGACGCGGCCGGGCTGGAGGGCGCACATGCCTGAGGTGGTGGTGATCGGAGCCGGGGTCGCCGGGCTGGCCTGTGCCCAGCGCCTGGCCCAGGCCGGCGTCGACGCCCTCGTCCTGGAGGCCCGGCCCCGCATCGGCGGCCGCGTCCGCACGTTCCGCCCGGCCGACGGCGGCCCGGCACTCGAACTCGGCGCGCAGGTCGTGCACGGCGACCGGAACCCGGCCCACACCGTCCTCGGCCCGCTGCCCGCCGCGCCCCGCCCCTCGGCGGCGTACGTCGTGACCGGGCGCGTCGCCCGCCCCATGGGCGTCCTCGCCCGCGGCGCGAACCCGCCGTGGCTACTGGAGGGCAGGCTCGCCGGCTACGCCCCGGCCCCCGGCGGCCCCGACGGCGGGCTCAGCGTCGGCGGCTGGCTGGCGGCGAGCGGCGCCGCGCCCGCCGAGGCGGCCACGGCCCGCGAGTGGCTGCGCCAGACCTGGGCCGCGGACCCCGACCGGCTCGACGCCGCCGGGGTGGCGGCCGCGGTGCGCCAGGACGGCGGCGGCCGCGGTGAGTTCACCGTGCCCGGCGGTCTGGATCTACTGCCCCACACCCTCGCCGAAGGGCTGGACGTGCGCACCGGCACCCCCGTCCGCCGGATCGCGGCCGACCCCGAGGGCGGCGTGCGCATCGTCACCGGTGAGGGCGAACTCACCGCGGACCGGGCGGTCCTCGCCGTACCGCCCGCCGTGGTCGCCGGCGGCCTGCTCGCCGTCGACGGGCTCGGCCCGGAGAAGACCGCCGCCGCGAGGGCGCTCGTACCCGGCGACGGCTTCTGCGCGGTGGTGACGCTGGCCGGCCCGGCTCCCGAAACGGCCGCCGTGTTCGACGCGGACGGCGTCGGCGGGTTCGTCTCCTGCCGGCAGGGCCGCCCCGAGGTGCTGATCGTCGCCAAGTCCGCCGCGGCCGCGTGCGTCCGGGAGGCGGCCGGGTCCGCGGTCCACCTCGCCGGGCTGCTGGCCGTGGCGCTGCCGTGGACCAGGGGCGTGGCGGTCGTGGACGTCGAGACCGCCGACTGGGCCGCCGACCCGTACAGCGGCGGGGCGTTCTGCGCGCCGGGACCCGGCACGGACCGGGCGGCCCGGGACTGGGCCCGCCCCTTGCACGGGCGCGGCGGGCGGCTGTTCTTCGCGGGGGAGGCCGCCGTGACCGGGCGGGCACTGCCGTGGCTGCAGGGCGCGTACGCCGACGGGCGACGCGCCGCACAGGAAGTTCTGGAGGCGGGGAAGCAGTGACTTTGAACGTCCATTCGGGGTGGTACCTGGCCGCCTTCGCGTCCGAACTGGACGGCGAGGTGGTTCCGTTGGACATCGGCGGGCGCCGTCTGGTGGCCGTGCGCACGGAGGGCCGCCTACGCGTCCACGACGCCGACTGCCCGCACCGCGGCGCCCATCTCGGCCACGGCGGCCGGGTGGAGGGCGGCTGCCTGGTGTGCCCCTTCCACGGGCGGCGCATCGGGCTGGGGCAGCCCTCGGGCGGGGGCAGCCGGCCCTGGGTGCGCGAGCACGAGGTCGTCGAGTGCGGCGACGCCGTCTTCGTGCGCCTCACCGACGGGCCGGACGACGACCGCGGGCTGCGCACCGTACTGAAGGAGCTGGCCGACTCGATGCCGCTGGTCAAGGCGGTGGAGCGGCCAGTGGCCGCGGCCGCGGACCTCATCGTCGAGAACGCCTTCGACACCGACCACTTCACGGCGCTGCACAAAGTCCACCGGATCCGCGGCATGAGGCATTCCACCGGTGTGCACGGCGAGTTGGTGATGGACGGGGAGTTCCCGATGTCGGCCTCGCCCTGGGCCGGCCGCGGCGCGGCGGCGGCGGCGCAGCCTTACGTTCCGCGCTTCCACGCGCGCGCGTACAGCCCCGGTGTCGTCGTCACCGAGTTCGGGCCCGCCGACGAGGTGCACGTCATCGTCACCGGCGCCGTGCCTGACGGGCGCGGGGGCTGTGTCGCCCGGGTCGCCGTCGGCGTGCGCGAGGGCCGCGAGAACCAGCTGCCCATGCTGGTCGCCGGCAGCGAGCGGGCCCTCGCCGAGGACATCACCGTCTGGGAGCACCTCAACCCGCGGGTGACGCCCCGCTACGACGCGGCCGACGCGGGTGTCGTCGCGTACCGGGAGTTCTGCGCGGGCTTCGCGCAACTCGGCGACGGGGTGGCACCGTGACCGGGCCCGGGACGGCGACCGACGCCGATCACCCCGGGGGCCGCACCGTCGGGTCCGGCGACGGCGTCGGGCGCCACGTCTCCCGCGAGCCGCTGCCCGGCGAGCGGGAGGGCGCGTACGACGGGCTGCGCACCCTGACCTACGGCAGCGGCCCCACCGTGCTGTGGGTGCACGGCTACACCATGGACGCCACCCTGTGGCGGCCCTTGTGGCGGTTGCTCCCCGGGCTGCGCCATGTCGGTGTGGACCTGCCGGGGCACGGCGGCTCCGAGGCGCTGCGCTCCGGGCTGACCATGCCGGAACTCGCCGCACGCGTCATGGGGTTGGCCCGTGAGCAGGAGGCCCGGCGGTGGGTGGGCCTGTCCTTCGGGTCGACCGTCGCGCTGGAGATGGCGCTCGCGTACCCGGACGAGGTCGACCGCCTGGTCGTGGGCGCGCCGACCCCGGCCGGCGGACCGCCCGACCCGGCGGCTCGCAAGCGGTACATCGAGATGCTGATGTTGCGCCGGATGCGCGGGGCGGAGGCGGCCGAACTGTTGGCCGATCTGTGGATGGCGGCGCCGCCGGACATCTTCCGGGGCACCGAGGCCCATCCGGTGCTCCGCGCCGAGTTGCGGTCCGTCGTGGCCCGTCACTCCTGGGCCGAGCTGGACAGCGGGGCGATGGCGGGGCTCAGCGCGCACGTGCACTCCGGGGAGGACCTGGCGCGGATCACGGCCTGTACGTTCGCACTGACCGGCAGCGCCGACATGCCCGTATTCCATGACAATGCCGCTTTGTTGTCCCGGGCGGTGCCCCGCTGTCGCGTCCATGTGGTTCCCGACGCGGGTCATTTGCCCTTTCTCGAACAGCCGTGGGCCGTGGCGCCGCTGCTGCTGGACCACCTGTTGGCCTGTTAGTCACTTAATGGGGTTGTCGATGCCCGTATAAAGTGATCAAGGGAAGCAAATCGGGGGGCGGGGGACATGCCGATATTCACGCTTGAGTTCTTTGGGATGATCCTCCAAGTAATGGGGCTGGTGGAGGAGTCTGACCTCGCCTTTCACTTCGGCCGACATCTGCTCGAGGAACGGTCGGAGTCGGTGCGGACCGCGGTGAGCCTGCATTTCGCCTCGCACACCGGGGTGGGTCAGGTAGGGCGTGAGGTGCGCGTGCTCGATGGCGAGGGGCGTGTGCTACGCCGCTGGGCCTACCACGGCATAGGCGGAATCCCGCCAGTTTTGCCGCCCTTCGCCGTCATGGAGCACCCGTACGCGGTCGTCCAGGCCGCCGTGCTGGCCAAGGGCGCCGGCGTGGTGGCGCTGGTCGGCGGCATCGGTTCGCCGCGGAACTGCGTGGCGCTCGCCCTGGGCGCACGCGGGTGGCGCATGGTTTCCGGCCAATACCTGGTCGTCGACCGCGTCACCGGGGAGACACTGCCCTACCAACTGCCCCTCGAACTGCGGGGCCCCGCCCTGGAGGCCGCCCGGGCCGCCGGCCTCACCGACGACCCAGGCAGCGACGTACGAACGGTCTGCTCGCCACTGACGGGCCCGTCCGTCATGGTCCGCCCGGAGCGGCTGATCACCACGGCGGACATCCGCGAACGGCTCGGCCCGGCCACGCTGGTCCGGCTCTGCAGCACGGGCGCGCAGCGGTCCCGGCTGGAGGACTGGAACTTCGCCGCCTCGGTGTGGCCCCCGGACGCCTCGGCGGACCCCGCCTTCGCGGCCACCCCCCGCATGCGCCTGCTGCTGCCCGAATCGGGCGCCGCCGAAGAGGCCGCCGACCTGCTCGACGGACGACTGACCGCGACCACCCCGAAGGGAACCGCGCCGTGCCCCGCCGCACCTCCTACGTTGACGGAACTCCTTGCTGGATCGACCACGTAGGCGTCGACCCCACCGGGGCCAAGGACTTCTACGCGGCCCTCTTCGGCTGGGAGTTCCGGCCCGAGGGCGGCCGGGGCTACCACCTGGTGCTGCTCGGCGGCGAGATCGTCGGCGGCCTCGGACCGAGCCCGGCGGGACCGCGCTTCGGCTCCGCGTGGACCGTGTACCTCGCGGCGAAGGACCTCGACGCCGCGGGGCGGCGGGCCGAGCGGCACGGCGCCCGCGTGGTGGTGGCGGACGTCCCGGCCGGCGGCAACGGCCGCCTCAGCCTCGCCGTCGACCCCCTGGGCGCGGCCTTCGGGCTGTGGCAGGGCGCCCACGACGAGGGCGTGGTGGTCGTCGACGAGGCCGGGGCGCTGACCGGCGCCGCCCTGCACACGCCGCGGCCGGGTGAGTCGGGCGACTTCTACAGGGAGGTCTGCGGCGCCCGGCCGGAGACCGAGAAGGCGGTGGAGGCGGCGGACGCACGCTGGGTGCCGCGGTTCGGGGTGGCCGACACCGGCACCTTCGAGAACCTCGCCCGCGCGGCGGGCGCCCGTGTCCTCGCCCCGGGACTGCTGAGCGATCCCTGGGGAGCGGTGTTCGGCGTGAAGGACGGCTTCGGCACCGCCTGAGGGCGCCTCCCGTGGAACCGGTCGCCCCCGGGACCGCCCCTCACCGGCCGCCGACTACGCAATCCGCCGGATACGTAATCCCTCGCTGCGCATCGCCTCCTGTTCATTCGCGCCGCTCGTCGTGCGAAGGTCGATTCGGCCGAAGAAATCCGATGCGAGACATCCGCTGTGAAGAATTCCCGTGCTCGCGCGGACGCATGGAATGCGGTGGAATTCCGTACGGGGAAAGGCAAAAGCGATGGCATCCGAGATCGTGGTCATGGGTGGTGGGCCGGCCGGCTCCATTGCCGCGGCGCTGCTGGCCCGCCAGGGCGCGCGCGTGAGACTGCTGGAGCGTGCCCATTTCCCGCGGTACCACGTCGGGGAATCCGTGGCGACGTCCTGCCGGTCCATCATCGAGTTGGCCGGCGCGCTGGAGAAGGTGGAAGAACGCGGCTATCAGGTCAAGGAGGGCCTGTTGCTGCGCTGGGGCGCCGAGCGCGACTGGGTCGTCGACTGGCCCGAGATCTTCGGCACCAACGCCCAGACCTCCTGGCAGGTCGACCGCGCGGACTTCGACGACGTCCTGCTGCGCCACGCCGCCTCCCAGGGCGTCGAGGTCATCGAGGGGGCCCAGGCCCGCAAGGTGCTGTTCGAGGACGGCCGCGCGGCGGGCGTCGAGTGGACCCACGAGGGCCGGGAGCACACCACCCGCGCCGACCACGTGATCGACGCGACCGGTCGGGCCGGACTGTTGTCGGTGCGCCACCTCGACAACCGCACACCCCACGACGTGTTTCGCAACGTGGCCGTCTGGGGCTACTACCAGGGCGGCACGCTGCTGCCGCGCACCCCCCGCGGCGGCATCAACGTCATCTCCGCCCCCGAGGGCTGGTACTGGGTCATCCCGCTCAAGGACGACGTGTACAGCGTCGGCTTCGTGACCCACCAGGACCACTTCCTCAAGCGCAAGCAGGGCCATGCGGCCGGCGCGGCGGGCATGGAGGCCCTGTTCCTGGACGCCGTACAGGAGTCGGAGACCGTGCGCGAGCTGGTGGCGGACGGCGTGTTCCAGCACGACGTGCGCGTCGAGCAGGACTTCTCGTACACGGCGGACAGCTTCTGCGGGCCCGGCTACTTCCTCGCCGGCGACTCGGCGTGCTTCCTGGACCCGCTGCTGTCGACCGGCGTCCACCTCGGCATGTACAGCGGCATGCTCGCCGCCGCGTCGATCACGGCCGTCGACGCGGGCGAGGTGACCGAGGACGAGGCGCTGTCCTTCTACGAGGCGCTCTACCGCAACGCGTACGCCCGCATGTTCTCGATGGTGGCCGGGTTCTACGAGCAGTACCGCGGCAAGTCCACCTACTTCTGGCTCGCCCAGCGCCTCGCCCGCGGCCGCCATCCCGAGCTGATGGCCCGCCAGGAGAGCCCGGAGCCGATGCGCTCCGCGCCGGACAGCGAGGCGTTCGCGGCGCTCACCGCCGGGGTCCTGGACCTCGACGACGCGCAGCGCGCGGGTGGCGCCGGTCCGCTGCCCGCCGACGTGCTGGCCGACCGGATGTCCGGGCGGCACGACATCGGCGGCCACGACACGGCGACGGGGCTGTACCTGACGACCACTCCCCGGCTGGGCATAGGCCGGGCCGGCCGGTCCGCGGAGGCGGCGCCCGCCTAGGCGGTGTGTTGTCGGTCGGGCCGCGAGCCCGGCCTGACCGGCGAGACACCCCCTGCCCTCGGGCCGGGCGCGGTGGGCGGGGCCCGGCGGCTCCGCCCACCGCCCTTTGTCACACCCGCAGTTCCTCGCCGATCGCGGCCGCCAGCTCGTGCCGGCTGTGGATGCCGAGCTTGCGGTAGATGCGGCCCAGATGGGTGTCGACGGTGCGCTTGCTGAGGAACAGCTTCTCCGCGACCTCCAGGCTGGAGTTGCCCCGCACCACCAGCTCGGCCACCCGCTGCTCCGCCGGGCTCAGCAGTGTGCGCTCGCGCCCCGGCTCGCGCCCCGGCCGGGGCCGCGACACCGGGCCCCGCTGCCGGGGCGCGCCGTCCAGGATGGTGGCCGAGGCGGACTCTTCGCCCAGGGCCCGGTACGAGGCGGCCGCCTGGGCCCGCCAGGTCACGCAGCCGGGGTGGGTGATGCCGCGCATTGCGAGCCGGTGGCCGCAGTCGAGGAACAGGCGTACGGCGGTGGTGTGGTCGCCGAGGGCCGCGGCGACCGTGCCGTGTGCCTGGAGGGACAGCGCCTTGATGAACGGGTGGGCGTCCCCGGCCGCCGGTTCGTCGCTCAGCAGGACGGCGGCTTCGGCGGCCCGGCCCAGGCCCACGAGGGCGCGGGCCGCGGCCGCGGCGGCCGCGCCGGCCAGGGCGGGGGCGTTCAGCCGGCGGGCGAGGTGCAGCGCGGCCTCGGCGTCGGTGTGCGCGTCGGTGTGCTCGTCCCGGCGGTGGCGGACCTCGCTGCGTACGAGGTGGGCGAGCAGGGTGGTGGCGAGGTCGTCCGACGCGCGCGACATGCTGATCAGCCGGTCGGCGAGGGCCGCGGCCCCGTCGAGGTCGCCGGTCCAGGTCAGGGCCAGGGCGGCGCCCACCGGGCCGGCCGCCGACCCGGGCGCCGTCCCCTCCGGTGCGTCGGCCGGGCCGGCCGCGACCCGCAGGGCCATCCGGCGCGCGGTGCCGAGCCGGCCGCCGGCGGCGGCGGCCGCGGCGAGCGCCCCGGCGAAGACGTGCGCGGCCGGGTCCCCGGGGTCGGCGGCGGCGAGCCGGGCCGCACGGCGCAGACCGGAGCGGTGCCCGGTGAGCAGGGTCTGGGCGGTCAGCCGCAGCAGGTGTTCGCGCGGCGGTGCGGGCAGTGCCGCCAGTTCGCCGCAGATCCGGACGAACGGCTGGGCGCCTTCGACCCGGGAGACGAGCGCGGGGGAGGCGAGTCGGGCCAGGGCCTCGGCGCGCCGGACCGGCCCCAGCGGGCTGTCGGCGGCGGCCGCGGCCTGCCGGGCGCAGGCGTCGAGATCTCGGTGGAGTTCGACGGCGCCGAGCCGCACCGTCAGGTCAAGAAACGATTCTTCACGTTCCCGGGCCTCCTTCGCCGCGCTCTCGTCCCCGTCCGCCCCGGGCACGCCGCGCTGCTCCAGCAGGGTGAGCGCGCGCCGCAGGTAGCGGGCCGCGGACTCGCGGTCGCCGGCCCCGGAGGCCTGGATGCCCGCGCCGCGCAGCACGTCGATCCCCCAGTCGCAGCCCGCCAGGATCAGTTGGTCCGCGGTCTGCCGGGCCGGGGCGCCGAGCCGTGCCAGTACGGCCGCGGCGCGCCCGTGCAGCAGCAGCCGCTCGTGCGCCGACACCCGGGCGAGGACCGCGGGCCTGACCGCCGTGTGCGTGAAGCGGCCGGGCGCCCCGGCTTCCAGGAGCCCGGCCCGTACGAGCGTTTCGCGGGCCTGCTGGTCGTGCACCTCGCCGTGCTTGGAGAGCGCGGCGCACACGGCCGGGTCGGTGTCGGGGCCCAGGACGGCCAACTGCGTGAGCAGTTCACTCGCGCACGGCTCGTCCTCGTCGAGCCAGGCCAGCACGGTCTCCGAGAGGGCCTGCGCCCCGATCGGCAGTACCTGCTCGGGGTCGGGCGAGCCGGGCGGCACGTGGGTGCGCCGCAGCCGGGTCACCAGGTCGTGCAACACGAGCGGGTTTCCGTGCGCGAGGGTGTGGCAGAGCGCGGCCAGCTCCTGGTCGACGGGGCTGTCGAAGGCGCGGTCGACCAGCTCGGTCGTACAGGTCGGGCACAGCGGCTCCGGCCACAGCCGCAGCAGGTACGGCAGCGGGCCGAGTTGCTCCGCCACCTGTGCCGCGGCCGAGGCGGGCAGCGTGGCCACCATCAGCACCGGCAGGTCGTCGAGCCGCCGCGCGATGTAGGAGAACCAGCGCAGCGAGTGCGGGTCGGCGTTGGTCAGGTCGTCGACGAGGATGGCCACCGGCCGGTCGACGGCGAGGGAGCGGGTGGTCCGCAGGAGGCCCAGCAGGGCCTCGTGGGTGGGACCGGCTTCTCCGAGCCCGGGTCCGGGCGTGCCGTGGCCGCCGGCTCCGCCGAGGACCGGGTCGAACAGCTGACTCACCATGCTGTAGGGGAACTGGCTCTCGCTCGGATGGCAGCGCGCCCGCAGAACCAGGGTTTTGGGGGGTAGCAGCCGAGGCACCGCGTTCAGCAGCGCGGACTTTCCGATTCCGTGAGGCCCGTGAATGGTGGCCACGGTCGGACGCCCCAAGGCGAGTTCACCGACGGCATCCTGAAGGAGGCCCATCTCACGCTCACGGTGGTACAGATCCCCGTTGGCTGAATGCATGGGGTCAATGTTTCATTCCACAGGGTGCAGATCAAGCCAAACGGCAGTCTGAGCAGTGCAGTTGGATCAGGTTCTCGCATAGAGACCGGATGGTCGAATTCCGCGCGAGTCGCCCCGCGCCCCTCGCGTGTCCCGGTACGTATGAAACACCGTCGGGCTACGTATTCGAAGGCGTTCCTGCGTATCAGGTGAAGCATTTACCCGGGGTCGGCCCCGTGTTTGGGTTGCCGGTGTGATGCCACGTCAGGGCTGATCGCGAGAACCGAGGGGGACAGATGGAAAAGCCGCGCCTCAAGGCCCATTTCCACGTCGAGGTGGTGGAGGGCGAGCGGGTCTTCCTCTACGCGGAGGGCCAGGACTACCTGGTGCCCGGCAAAGCGGCCGCGGCTGTGCTGCCGCACCTGGACGGCCGCAGGACCGTCATGGAGATCGTGCAGGCCCTCGCCGGCACGCTGCCCATCCCCGCCGTACTCGCGGCACTCACCCGCTTCGGCGCCGCCGGGCACCTGGCCGAGGGCCGGCCCGACCTGCCGGAGGCCACCCTCGCGTACTGGGACGCCCTGGGCATCGACCCCGCCCGCACCCTCGACACCGCGCCCGTCACGGTCTCCGCGACCGCGGGCGTCGACCCCGAGCCGGTCCTCGCGGCGCTGCGCGCGCTCGGACTGGCCGCCCGCACCGGCGACTTCGACACCGTGCCCGACGAGGGCATCTCCGTCGTCCTCGTCGACGACTACCTCGACCCGGTCCTCGAAGCCCGCAACGAGCGCCAGTTGGCGGCGGCCAAACCGTGGCTGCTGGCCCGTACCGGCGGCATCGCGCCATGGATCGGCCCGTTCCTCGACCCGGACCACACCGGCTGCTGGACCTGTCTGGCCCAGCGCCTGGCCGGCAACCGCCAGTTGGAGCGCTACCTGGCGGGCAAGCGCGGCGACTCCGTGCCCCGCCACCCGTCCCGCGCGGGCATCCCCGCCGGAGCGCTGGCCGCCGCGGGCCTGATCGCCGCCGAGGCCGCCCGGATCGCCGCCACCGGCGAACCCGGCGCCCTGTGCGGGCAGATGGTCACCCTCGACCTCGCCACCCTCACCACCGACCGGCACCCGCTGATCCGCCAGCCCCAGTGCCGTTCCTGTGGCGACCCGACCCTGGTCAGCGGGCGCAGCCCCAAGATCGTCCTGACCTCCGGCGACGCCAGCCACACCAGCGACGGCGGCTACCGCGTCAACAGCCCCGAGGCCACCCTCGCCCGCCTGGAGCGGCACATCAGCCCGCACCTCGGCGCCATCACCAAGCTGGTCTCGCACACGCCCGAGTCCAACACGCTGACCTACAGCTACGCCGCGGGCCACAACTTCGCGATGGTCAACGACAGCATGGACCTGCTGCGCCGCAACCTGCGCGGCCAGAGCGGCGGCAAGGGCCGCTCCGAGATCCAGGCCAAGGTGAGCGCCGTCTGCGAGGCCATCGAGCGCTACGCCGGCGTCTGGCGCGGCGACGAGGCCGTGCGGCGCGCCGCCTACCGCGACCTCGACGCCGACACGGTCGTCCACCCCCGCAGCCTGCTGCACTTCTCCGAAGCACAGGTCGCCGGCCGCGACACCTGGAACCAGGACCCCGCCAACCGCCTGCACAAGGTGCCGGACCGGTTCCCCGAGGACGTCGCGATCGACTGGACCAGCGGCTGGTCCCTCACCCACGACGAAGAACGCCTGATCCCGGCCGCCTACTCCTGGTACGGGCACCCCGACCTCCAGGAGCACTTCTTCTGCATCGCCGATTCCAACGGCACCGCCGCCGGCAACTCCCTCGAGGAGGCGATCCTCCAGGGCCTGTGCGAGCTGACCGAGCGCGACGCCGTCGCCGTGTGGTGGTACAACCGGCTGCGCCTCCCGGCCTTCGACATGGACTCGCTCGAAGACCCGTACGTGGACCAGCTGCGCACCTACTACGACGCCATGGACCGCGACCTGTGGATGATGGACCTCACCACCGACCTCGGCATGCCGGTGTACGTGGCCGCTTCGCGGCGCCGCCACAGCGTCGAGGACATCATGGTCGGCTTCGGCGCCCACCCGGACCCGCGCGTCGCCGCCTTCCGCGCGCTCACCGAGCTCAACCAGTTCCTGCCGATGATCGAGACCCGCGACGCCGACGGGAACACCTCCTACCTCGTCGGTGACCTGGAGACCCTGACCTGGCTGAAGACGGCCACCGTCGCCGCGGAGCCCTGGCTGCTGCCCGATCCGGAGCTGCCGGCCACCAAGGTCGGCCCGCAGGCCGGGTTCGACCTCGCCGCCCGCATCCGCGAGCAGGTCGAGCGCATCAAGGAGGCCGGCTCCGAGGTCATCGTCGTCGACCAGACGCGCCCCGACCTGGAGCTCAACGTCGTCAAGGTGATCGCCCCGGGGCTGCGCCACTTCTGGCGGCGGCTGGGCCCCGGCCGGCTCTACGAGGCTCCGGTCCGCATGGGCCGCCTCGCGGAGCCGACCCCCGAGGCCGACCTGAACCACTGGAACGTCTTCTTCTGAGCTGCCGGACCACCGAGGCAGTGGGCCTCTCCTGATCATCCGTCACCACCGCGGGCCGGGGCACGCTCCGGCCCGCGCCTCATCAGGGCTGGAGCCATGACCAGTACGACCACACTCCCGGGCGAGGCGCCGCCGGTCTCCGCGGCGTCCGGCACCTACACCCTGACCAGCCGCCTGCCCCGGGGCGGCGCCTTCCAGGACGGACAGCTCACCACCCGCTTCGGCGCCGTGCGCCTGGGCGCCCTCACCCCGGGAGCCGAGGCCGCGCTGCGCGCCTTCGGCGAGGACGACCACGACGAGGCCGCGATCAGCGCGCTCGTCGTGGCCCACGACGGCGAAATGGGCCTGCTGCGCTGGCACATGCTGCGCTCCAAACTCGAAGCCGCAGGCCTCCTGGAGCATGCGGTGGCCGGGCCGGACGGCGCTCCCGTCGCCCGCCTGGTGGCCGTCGGCCGCGGCGCCACCACTCTCAAGCCCGCCCCGCGCGGCCCCGTACGGCTGAGCCGGCACGCCCTGCTGTCACCCGCCGAGGGCACCCTCGCGCTGCGCGCCCCCGGCAGCCCGTTGGCGGTGGAACTGGGCGCCGGCGCCACCGCGCTGCTCCCGCTGCTGACCACCTGGACGGAAGAGGTCCCGGCGCCGCTGGTGCGGCTGCTCGCCACCGCCGGCGCGCTGGCCCCCGGCGGCCCCGACGCCGACCCGCAGGCCGAGGAGCGCGGCAGCGTCCAGTGGCACCCGCTCGACCTCGCCTTCCACGCCCGCACCCGCGTCCCGGCCTCCGCGCCCGGCTACGGAGGCACCTACCGGCACGCCGACCGCTTCGGCCCCGAGCCGGTCGCGGCGCCCGCCGCCGACGGGCCGCGCGTGGCACTGCCCGTGCCCGACCTCGAAGCCATCGCCGCCCGGGATCTGACCCTCACCGAGGCCATCGAGCAGCGCACCTCCACCCGCGCGCACGACCCCGAGCACCCACTGACGCTGAACCAGCTCGCCGAGCTGCTCTACCGGACCGTCCGCATCCGCGGCACGTTCACCGGAAGCGACGGCCAGGAACTCGCCGACCGCCCGCTGCCCAGCGGCGGAGCCGTGCACGAGCTGGAGGTCTACCCGCTGGTCACGCGCTGCGAGGGGCTGGAGCCGGGGCTGTACCGGTACGCGCCCGACCGGCACGAGTTGGAGTTGGTCGGCGCGCCGGGCCCGGCCACCGCGACCCTGGTCAAGGAGGCCCGCGGCGGCACGATGATGGACGGGGACCCGCAGGTCGTGCTGCTGGTGGCCGCCCGCTTCGGCCGCGTGATGTGGAAGTACGAGACGGTCGCCTACCCGCTGATCCTCAAGCACGTCGGCGTGCTCTACCAGACCGTCTACCTGGTGGCCACCGCGATGGGCCTGGCCGTGTGCGGCCTCGGCGGCGGCGACACCAGCGCGTTCGCCGCCGCCACCGGCCGGGATCCGCTGCTGGAGGGCACCGTCGGCGAACTCGTCCTGGGCAGCCGCCCGGCCGGGCCGGCCGCCACACGCACGGCCGCGGCCGCCACCACCGCCACCGGGGCCTCCGCCGCCGCGGCCCCGCCCGCCGAGCGCGCCACCGAGCGCGCCGCAGCGGGCTTCTGACCCGGCAAGGGGGAACACCACCATGAAGTTCCGCTACCAGGCGCTGCAGCGCAAGCGGGAGCCGGACGAGCTCGACGCCGCCGTCATGCTCGCGGCCCCGCGCGGCTGGATCGCCGTCTTCGTCGTGCTCATCGTGATGGTCGGGGCCTGTGTGTGGGCGGTGCTCGCCCGGCTCGACGTCACCGTCGACGCCCCGGGCGTCCTGACCCACCCCGGCGGCACCAGCCAGGTCCAGAGCCCGTACACCGGCATGGCACAGGATCTACTGGTCCGCCCCGCCGACGAGGTCCGCGCCGGGCAGCCCGTCGCCCGCCTCGCCGACCAGGCCGGGGAGATCCACACGATCACCAGCCCGTTCGCCGGCAAGATCATCAGCGCCACGCTCACCATCGGCCAGTTCGTCCCGGCCGGCGCCACCGTCGCCACCGTCGAGCGCACCGACCTCCCCGGCGACCGCCTCGTCGCGCTCGTCTTCGTGCCCGCCGACCGGGCCGCCCGCCTGGTGCCCGGCCGCCCCGTCGACCTGAACGTGTCGACCGCGCCCCCGGCCGTGTACGGCCTGCTGCGCGGCACGGTCACCCGTGTCGACCCGTACCCGCTGACCCGCGAGGGCCTCGCGGCCATCGCCGGCGGCGAACTGGCGGCCCAGAGCTTCCAGCAGGACCAGGCGCCGCGCCTGGTCACCGTCGACCTGATCCCCGAATCGGGCTCCGCCTCCGGATACGCCTGGAGCTCCGCCAAGCCTCCGCCCATCCGGCTCAGCTCGCAGACCTCCGTGTCCGCCTCCATAGAGCTGCGCACCCAGTCGCCGTTCGACCTGGTGCTGGGGCGCTGAGCGGCGCCGACGCCGCTGCCGCCGAGACATCCGACGCCAAGTGAGGAAACGGCAGCCATGAGCGACACGAAAACCCGACCCCCCGTGGCCGCCTCCCGCCGGGACGCCCGCCGCACCAGGCGCACCGCGGCCCGGGGCCGCCGCTGGGCCCGGCGCCGCGCGCACCGGGTGCCCACCGTCCTGCAGATGGAATCGGTGGAGTGCGGCGCGGCCAGTCTGTCGATGATCCTCGCCCACTACGGGCGCCACGTCCCGCTGGAGGAGCTGCGCGCCCTGTGCGGCGTCTCCCGGGACGGCGCCCGTGCGAGTTCCGTGCTGGCCGCTGCCCGCTCGTTCGGACTCGTCGCCAAGGGCTTCCAGGCGGAGACCGACCAGTTGGAGGAGAAGCTCCGCAGCGGGCCCGTCATCATCTTCTGGGCGTTCCAGCACTTCATGGTGGTCGAGGGCATCACCACCCGGTTCGGACGCACCCAGGTCGCCGTCAACGACCCGGCGAGCGGCCCCCGCCTGATGGAGTGGTCCATGTTCGACTCCGGGTACACCGGCGTCGTCCTCACCTTCGAACGCGGCCCCGACTTCACGCCCGGCGGCCGCCGCAGCAGCACCGCCGCCGCCCTCCTGGACCGGCGCCTGCCGTCCGGGCGCGCCCTGCCCCTGGTCCTGCTGGCCAGCCTGCTGCTGGTGGTGCCGGGCATCGTCGGCGCCGCCTACTCGCGGGTGTTCCTCGACCGGGTGCTCGTCTCGGACTCACCCACGGCCGTGCTGCCACTGATCCTGGCGATGTCCGTCACCGCACTGATGGTCTTCGTCCTCACCTCCGTGCAGCAGCACTACCTGCTGCGCATGGAGATCCGTACCGGACTGGTGGCGTCGGCGCGCTTCTTCCGCCATCTACTGCGGCTGCCCATCGAGTTCTTCCTGCAGCGCCGCCCGGCCGAGGTCGCCCGACGCGTCGCGAGCAACGACACCGTCGCGATGATCCTCTCGCGCGACGTCGCCGCGACCACCATCAACATCGCGCTCGTCGTCTTCTACGGCGGCCTGATGGTCCGCTACGACGTCCTGCTCGGCCTGCTGGGCCTGGCCACCGCCGCCTTCAACGTGCTGGTCCTGCAACTGGTCTCGCGCTCCCGCAAGGACGCCGTGGACGCGCTGCGCGCCGACCGCGGCAACCTGATCGGCACCACGTTCGCGACCCTGTCCACCATCGAGTCCGTCAAGGCGACCGGCGCCGAGCCCGACGCCTTCACCCGCTGGGCCGGTTTCCTCGCCAAGGTCACCACCGCCCAGCAGCGGCTCGGACAGACCACCGCGGTGCTGACGGTCCTGCCGCCCCTGCTGGCCGTCGTCAACATCGGCGTCATGCTGCTCGTCGGCGGCCTGCGGGTGGCCGACGGCACCCTCAGCGTCGGTATCCTCGTCACCTTCCAGACCCTCCTCGCCGCCCTCAGCCGCCCCGTCACCCAGCTCACCAACCTGGGCAGCCGGCTCCAGGAAATGAACGCCGACCTCAAGCGCATCCACGACGTGGAGAAGTACCCGCAGGCCCGAGGCTTCCAGCCCGGCGCATCCGGGAAGGACGGCCTGACGGACGACGCCCCCGCCGGCCGGCCCGGGCGAATCGGCGGACCGACGAACCGGCTCGACGGCGAACTCGTGCTGGACGACGTCACCTTCGGCTACGGCCCGCTCTCCGACCCCGTCGTCACCTCACTCACCCTCACCGTCACCCCCGGTTCCCGCACCGCGATCGTCGGCGGCTCCGGCAGCGGCAAGTCCACCGTGGGCCGGCTCGTGACCGGCCTGTACGAGCCGCGCTCGGGGCAGATCCTCATCAGCGGACAGCCCCGCGAGGAGATCCCCCGTACCGTCCTCGCCGCCTCCATGGCCTACGTCGACCAGGACGTCGCGCTCTTCGCCGGCACGGTCCGCGACAACCTGACCCTGTGGGACGACACCGTGCCCGACGAGGTCGTCCTCGCCGCCCTCCAGGACGCCGCCGTCTTCGACGAGGTCATGTCCCGGCCCGGCGGCATCAACGCCAAGGTGTGCGAACAGGGCAGCAACTTCAGCGGCGGCCAGCGCCAGCGCCTGGAACTCGCCCGCGCGCTCGCCGCCCGCCCCACCCTGCTCGTCCTCGACGAGGCCACCAGCGCACTCGACCCGGCCACCGAGCGCACCGTCATGGACAACCTGCGCCGTCGCGGCTGCGCCTGCCTGATCATCGCCCACCGGCTTTCGACCGTGCGCGACGCCGACGAGATCATCGTGCTCGACCGGGGCGTCATCACCGAACGCGGCACGCACGACGAACTGCTGACCGCCCAGGGCCGCTACGCCGCCCTGTTCGACTCCAGCCGCTCCGAGGAGAAGGACACCCTGTGAGCACTCCCTCCGCCGCGGCCGCCGCCTCCCGGACCGTCTGCCTGGACGACCCCGCGACCCTGCTGTACGTGGAATCCGGCGCGGCCGACCTGTTCGCCGTGGACCGCGGACCGGACGGCGGCGGCGGCGAGGAGCACGGCCGGCGCTACTTCCTGTGCCGCGCCGAGGCCGGCATGCTCGTGGTGTGCGGCACCGGCGGCGAGAGCCGCCACACCGTCATCGCCCGGCCCGTGCTCGACGCCCGGCTCACCCGGCTGCCGCTGTCCGTCCTCGACCAGATCCGCCAGGGCCGGGCCACGCTGCCCCGGTCGGCCGGCGACCGTCCCGCCGCGCTCGACCACGCCCGGCTCCTCGCCGGCCTCACCGCCGGGCTCACCGCCCTCGCCGACGCGCTGCCCGGCGCCCTCGCGCCCCGCCAGTTCACGTCCCTGAGCACCACCGACGGCACCGAACTCGACAAGGGCGACGTGGCCCGCTCCGTCGACGGGGTGCAGTTCGTCCGCGTGGAGTCCGGCCTCCTCGACCCGGGCGACCCGGCCACCGAGGGCGCCGCCGCAGACCTCGACGGGGAGGAGGACACCAGTGAGCTGGAGCCCGTCGGCCCCGGCGCCGAGCTGGTCCTGACCGAGCAGGACTGGGTCCGGGCCCGCGGCGCCGCCCGCCTCACCACCGCCTCCCTCCTCTCCGTCTACCGGGAGGGCCGGCTGACGGACGCGCTGACCGAGCACTCCGCCCGGCTGCGTACCACCGTCGACCACCGCATCGCCGTCCAGCGGGCCCGTGAGCGCGCCGAACTCGCCGCGCGCCGCGCCCAGGACGGCAAGGTCCTGTCGTCCGCCGTCCGCACCTTCGACGCGGTCCTGCACGACACCGGCACGCGCCTGAAGCTCGCGGACGTCGCCGACGACGAGCCGATGCTCGCCGCGGTCCGGCTGGTCGCCTCCCGGCAGGGCTTCTCGGTCCGCCCCCCGGTCCGAAGCCCCGGCCCGGGCCGCCGCAGCGCCGCCGAAGACCTGCGGGCCATCGCCCTCGCCTCCGGCTTCCGCACCCGGGGCATCCGGCTGGAGGACCGCTGGTGGACCCGCGACGTGGGGCCGGTGCTCGGCTACCACGTCACGGGCCGGCCCGTCGCGCTGCTGCCCCTCGGCCACGGCTACGTCCTCGTCGACGACGGCCGGGTCTGCGTGCTCAACGCCGAGACGGCCGCCCGGCTGCGCCCCGCCGCCGTCGTGCTGTACCGGCCGCTGCCCGCGGCCGTGCGCGACGTCCCCAGCCTGCTGAGGTTCGGCCTTTCGCCCTCCCTGGGGCACGGCCGGGACCTGGTCCGGCTCGCGCTCACCGGCGCACTCGTCGCCCTGATCGGTCTGATCATCCCGGTCATGACCGGCAAGGTGCTCGGCGAGTTCGTGGCGGACGCCAACCGGAACCTGATCGTGCAGGGGTCCCTGGTCGTCATCGGCTCGGGCCTGGTGACCGCCGCGCTGTCCGTCGTACAGAACTTCGCCGTCCTACGGCTGGAGAGCCGCACCGGCGCCGCCATGCAGGCCGGGCTGTGGAACCGGCTGCTGTCCCTGCCGGCCGCGTTCTTCACCCGCTACTCCACCGGTGAGCTGGGCACCACCGTGCTCGGTGTCACCGCCGCCCAGGAACTCCTTTCGGGGATGCTCACCACGGCCACGCTGGCCCTGCTGACCGGCCTCGCCAACCTGGCCCTCGTCTTCTGGTACGACCTGACCCTGGCCCTGGTCGCCGCCGGTCTCACGGCCGTCGGCGTGCTGTTCGCCGCGGCGGCCGGGCGGCTCCAACTGCGTTGGGCGCGACGCGAGTACACGCACGAGCAGGCGATGTCCGCGATGGTCTTCCAGATGCTCACCGCCATGCCGAAGCTGCGGGTGGCCGCCGCCGAGGAGCGGGCCTTCGCCGAGTGGACCCGGCTGGCCGCCCGCGGCCACGCCCTGTCCGCCCGCGTCCGCCGGGTGCAGAACAGCGTGACGACGTTCAACGCCGGCTTCCCGCTGGTGTGTTCGGCGGTCGTCTTCGGGGTGACCGCGGGCCCCCTGCACGGGGAGGTTCCGCTCGCCACCTTCCTGCCGTTCTTCGCGGCCTTCAACCTGCTGCTCTCGGCGGGCCTGCAGTTCACCGCCTCCGCCGTGACCGCCGTCGGCACCGTTCCCATGCTGGAGCGGCTGAAGCCCATCCTCGAAGCGGAGCCGGAGAACGACGGCACCAAGGTCGACCCCGGCGACCTGTCCGGCCGGATCGCCGTCTCGCACCTGTCGTTCCGCTACGGCCAGGACGGCCCGCTCGTCCTCGACGACGTCAGCCTCACCGTGATGCCGGGTGAGTTCATCGCCGTCGTCGGCGCTTCCGGCAGCGGCAAGTCCACCCTGCTGCGGCTGCTGCTCGGCTTCGAGACCCCCATGTCCGGCAGCCTGCTGTACGACGGCCAGGACCTCGCCGAGCTGGATGTCTCCGCGGTCCGCCGGCAGTGCGGAGTGGTGCTGCAGAACGGCGCGCTCCAGGCCGGCGACATCCTCGCCAACATCGTCGGTTCCGGCGGCCACACCCTCGACGACGCCTGGGCGGCGGCCGAGATGACGGGCCTGGCCGACGACATCCGGGCCATGCCGATGAGCATGAACACCGTGCTCTCCGAGGGCACCAACACCCTCTCCGGCGGCCAGCGCCAGCGCCTCATGATCGCCCGCGCCCTGGTGGCGCGGCCGCGCCTGGTCTTCTTCGACGAGGCGACCAGTGCCCTCGACAATCCCACGCAGGGACTGGTCGCCGAGAGCACGCGCCGCTTGAACGCCACCCGGATCGTCATCGCGCACCGGCTGTCCACCGTGGTCGACGCGGACCGCATCGTGGTCATGGACCGGGGCCGGGTCGTCCAGCAGGGCACGTACGAAGAGCTCATGGCGGACGCGGACGGACTCTTCGCCCGGCTGGCGGGCCCACAGATGTCCGACGCCGCGAACACGCCGTGAAGGCAAGTGATATGACGGAATGTGAGTTCGGGTGGCGGTCGCGGACGGGAGGTGCGACGCTCCCCTCGCCCGACCGCTCACGGCATCCGCCGTCAGGTGAGATGATCCTTCCGCAAACGATGCACCCCACGACCAACCCGCCCGCCGCGCACATGGCGTGCGGACGGGTACGACCGATCCACCGAGTAGGGGGACCCACCCATGTCACAAGGTCCGAAGACTGCCGCCACCAACCTGAACGTGCTGCTGCCCGTGGCGTACGCGATGGCCGTCGTCGTCACCGCGAGCCTCGCCTCCGGCACGGCCGCCACCGCCGTCGCCGTCGGCGGCGGGGTGCTGCTGGGCCTCTGGTTCGCCTTCGGCCGCCGCCGCGCCACCCGCGGCTGAAGCGGCGGCTGACACGGCTGACGGGCGCACTTCAAGATCCGCACCCCTTTCGGCTTCCGGGGTGCGGGTGGGGCGGAGGCCGGTCGCGGCCCGCGGTGGATCGCCGTCCGGCGTACCCCCGCCCCGGGGCACGCCGGCGGGACACGTCAGCGAGCGAGAAGGTCGTCCTGGGCGCTGACCGCCGTCTCGAAGGTGTCCAGGGCGCGGGCCCACACCCCGTCCCAGTCCGCCAGGCGCCGCAACTGCGGGGCGAGTTCGGCGGAGAAGGCGAGGGTGGCCTCGCTGGGCAGGAGGGAGGGCAGGTTGTCGATGGCGATCAGGTCGAGGGGTGCGCCGCCCGCGGTGAGTGCGCGTACCGGCTCCTCCCAGGTGGTGGTCTCGTCGTACACCGGCAGCACGTTGCAGTCGGAGGTGACGTCGCAGGTGACGTCGGAGACGAGGGAGAGGCGCCGGCCCGGGTCGTCGAGGTCTGCCTTGGTGAGGAACGGCGGGACTGGAGTGGTGGTGAGCACGGTGTTGACCATCAGGTCGTGGCCGATGAGCGCGGCGCGGTCGATCTCGCGGGTCTCGGCGAGGTCCCAGCGGGTCGGCTCGATGCCGGCGGTGGTCAACGCGTCGCAGGCGCCGCGTCCGCTGCGGCCGAGCGCGCCGATCACGAGTGCGGTGCCGTCCGCGCCGGTACCGGGTGCTCCCGCGCCGGAGGCCAGCAGTGCGTCGAGGGCGGGGCGGTCGGTCGGCCGCAGGGGTGCGGTGAGCAGCCCGCGGCGGTGCAGGACGGCGAGGGCCGCTCCGACGTACCCGGCCCAGTAGCCGAACGCCGCGACACGGCGGCCGGCCTCGTCGATGAGGTACTCCATGTCGAGCAGGGCGCCGCCGCCGGCGGTGAAGCGGGCGAGCAACTCGGCAGCGCCGGCCTGACCCTTGTAGGCGTGGCCGAAGTAGATGTGCCGGTGGCGCAGGACGGGGGCGCCGGGGCCGGCGGGAAGTTCCTTCAGGCCGAGGACGTAGGCGTCGTCGGGGGCCGTGAGCCAGGAGGCGGTGGGTGCGGTGTCGCAGCCGGCCGCGGCGTAGTCGGCGAGGGGGAACACGCGCTGTTCCGAGGCCTCGACGGTGATCCGGAGGCCGGCCCGGACGAGCTGTCCGGCGTCGGAGGGGGTGAGGGGGGCGCGGCGCTCGGTGGGGCGGGACTCGTGCCGCATCCAGAGGTGCGGGGTCTTCGACATGAGGGGTCATTCCTGTCTGGGGGCGTGCGGTTGGCAGACGCCCGGCCGTGGTGCGCGCCGGGCGGTACGGTCCCCACCGGTGCCGCCGGCGCCACCGCTGTCACTGGTGTCTCCGGTGCCGCCTGTCCCCCGTCCCGACCCGGCCTGCGGTGCCCGTAACGCGCCACCCGGTCGGATCCGTCCCCGCCGGCGAGTCGGCCCCGGCCGCTTCGGTGTTCGAGGTGCGGGATCCGGGGCGGGCCCCGTGAGCGGGTCAGAGGTGCGGGATGCGGGCATTGGCCAGGGGGCGGTAGGTCGGGGTGTCCGTGGACGACAAGCCTGCCGTGCGGAGTTCCGTCACGATGGCGGCGGCGAGGGTCGAGGCGAGGGCTTCTCCCGGGCAGCGGTGGGACGACGCACCGAAGGTGAAGATCATCGGATTCACTCTTCCGGGTGATAGCTCGTGTGGATCCGGGTTGACGGCCGGGTCACGGTTCGCGGCGGCGAGGAGGACCAGGATCTGCTGCCCGCTCTCCACCGCACGGCCGTCGTGGGCGAAGGGCGTTCGGCCACCAGGCGTGCGTGGTACGGGTAGGGGTCCGCCGGTCGGACCGCGTCGATCGGCGTGGTGGCGCTCACCTCACGCTCCCCGGCCGGGCGTGACAGGTGACGCCGGGGCGCCGGGGTGCGTGACGGCGGACGCCCGGCCGGCGGAGGTCGCGGGTGTCGTGGGCGGGGTCAGGAGTGCGTTGGCCTCGGCGTACGGGATGGCGTCCGCGCCGAAGTCGAACGTGCCGGACCCGGCGATTTCCCGGGCGGCCCGGGTGAACGCGCCGAGGGCCGCGCGGGAGAGGGCGGAGCCGGTGCTGATCCGGCGGACTCCGAGGGCTCCGAGTTCGGCGACGGACAGCTTCAGGGCGCCGCCCATGAGGACGTTCACGGGCCGGTCAACGGCGGAGCAGACGGCACGGATCGCTTCGGCGTCGGGCAGGGCCGGGGCGTAGAGGACGTGGGCGCCGGCGGCCTCGTACGCCCGGAGGCGGCGGATCGTGTCGTCGAGGTCGGGGCGGCCCTGGAAGAAGTTCTCGGCGCGGGCGGTGACGGTGAAGGGGAAGTCCAGTTCCTTCGCCGCCTCCACGGCGGCCGCCACCCGTTCCACCGCCTCGTCGAGCGGTCGCACGGGGTCCTCGTCGCGGCCCGTGGAGTCCTCGATGGAGCCGCCGACGAGGCCGGCGGCCGCGGCGAGGCGGATGGTCTCGGCGATGTCCTCGGGCCGCTCCCCGAAGCCGCTCTCCAGGTCGGCGGTGACCGGCAGGCCACTGGCCTCGACGATCACGGCCGCGTTGGCGAGGAGTTCGGCGCGGCTGATCTGGTTCGTGCCGTCGGGGCGGCCGAGGCTGTGGGCGAGGCCGGCGCCGGTGGTGGCGAGTGCCGCGAAGCCGAGGCCCGCCAGGATGCGTGCGGTGCCCGCGTCCCAGGGATTGGGGACGACGAACGGCCGGTCGGCGGCGTGCAGATCCCGAAAGGCGACGGCGCGCGCGTGTCGGGCGGCTGTGGTGGTGCGGTTCATGGGTCCTCGCTGGATGTCCGTCGTCCGGTGGTCGGATCGGTCCAACGTACCGACCAACCGGGCGAGTTGCTCTGAGAATCGCTTCCGCGCGTCGCTCAGAGCGCGAAGCCGAGGGCGAAGGCGCCGACGACCGGGGCCATGTAGATGACCGGGAAGGGGATGTGCGCGTACGAACGGGCCTTGATCACGGTGATGACGGCGCCGAGGTAGTACAGCACCAGGCCGATGCCGGCCGCGATGCCGACCACGGGGAGGAAGATCCCGACGACGAGGCCTGCCGCGCCCAGGGCCTTGGCGGCGCCGAGGGGCGTCCACCAGGCCTGGGGCACGCGGTACTCGTTCATCGCCTCGACGACCCACTTGGCCCGCGAGAGCAGCGAGTAGCCCGAGAAGCCCGACATGGCGGCGGCGAGGACGGCGACGATGGTGGCGGCGGTGTTCATCGGGAAGCTCCTTCTCAGGTGATCGCCCCTGCGGCGACCTCACCCCCTTGACCCGCCGCGTGCCACCGGTGTGACAGGTCTCGGGAGAAAGTGTTCTCATTTCGTCGAGGGCGCGCCCCCGGGGAGCGCTTCGACCCGCCGCCTGCGGGACACGGCCACACCGGCCAGGCAGATCGCGCCACCCAGCAGGGTCAGCCACCCGGGGACCTCGTCGAGGGCGATCCAGGCGATGAACACCACGACGGCCGGCACCGCGTAGGTGGTCGCGCCCATCTTCCCGGCGGTGGTCCGCGACAGGGCGTAGGACCAGGTGGTGAAGGCCAGCGCGGTCGGGAAGAGCCCCAGATAGACCATGTTGAAGGTGGCGGTGAGCGGGGCGTCGGGCAGTTGGTCGACGAGCTGCCCGATGAACGGCAGGGTCACGGCGGTACCGACGAAGCAGCCGTACGTCGTCACCTGAAGCGGGGTCGCGTGGGCCAGGGCGGGTTTCTGGAGGACCACGCCGGCCCCGTAGGTGAGGGCGGCGAGCAGGCAGAGCAGTACGCCGGTGAGGGAGGAGGAGCCGCCGTTGGAGGTGGACACTCCCACCACGACCGCGCCCACGAAGGAGACGGCCATGCCCGCCAACAGCATCGGGGGGAACCCTTCCTTCAGCATCCATCCGCTGAGCAGGGCGATCACGATGGGGCCGATGTTCACGATCATCGCGGCGGTGCCGGCGTCGACGCCCTGCTCGCCCCAGTTCAGCGCGACCATGTACACCCCGAACCACAGCACTCCGGACCCCACGATCCCGGGCCAGGCCTGGCGCGGCGGTGGCGGCACCCGTTTGACGATCAGTACGAGGCCGAGCGCGATCGAGGCGGTGAGGAGCCGCCCGAGGGCCAGTGCCCCGGGTCCGAAGTGCTCGGCTGACGCGCGGATGGAGACGAATGCGGACGCCCAGAGCACGACGGTGATTCCTGCCGCGACGAGAGCGCGATGATCTGGTCCGGTATCCCCGGCCGTGTGGTGGTCCATGCGAGCAAACTACCGACGGGTCGAGGACACTGCCCAGGCCATTTCCGAGGACTGCGGCGAGGGCTGAGGCGGGAGGGCTGAGGCGGGAAGGCTCCGCCCGCTCCCGCTCAGGAACGGTGGGCGGGGGCGGTGAGCAGGCTCCGCAGGCGGGCCGCGTAGGCGCGGGGGCGGGTGGTGTTGCCGTTGTGGCCTCCCGGGAAGGTGCATATCGCGGTGTCGAGGAGGTCCGCCAGGGCGGTCGCGCACCGGTGGTCGAAGACCGATGCCGAGGTGGTCGCGCCGATGGCCGGGACGATCCGGGTCGTGGTGCGGGCGAGCGCGGAGAGGTCGAGGGTGTCCTCGATGATCGCCGAGAAGTCGTGCTCGACGAAGTAGTCGAAGTTGGCGCGGCGGCGGTCGTCCAGAGGCTCGGGGGTCACATCCGGTTCGACTTCCTGGCGGGTCGGGTCGATGCCCAGGACCCGGGCGATCTCGGGGAGCGCGACGCCAAGCCCGGATGAGCGGTAGACCTCTTGTAACCCTGCCAACTCCGCTTCGTGGTCGGCCCGGTCGGCGGCCGGCAGCAGGCGCGGGGCGACCGGCTCGTGGGCGATGAGGGTGTCCACTCGGCCCGGGTGTCGGGTTGCCAGGTGGAGGCCGATGGTCGCGCCGAGGCTGCACCCCAGCATCAGGGCGGGTTCGTCGCTGACGGCGGTCAGCAGCCGGTGCACGTCCTCGGCGTGCTCGGCCAGGGTCGTCGTCCGGCCGGGTTCGTCGAGCCGACTGCGGGAGAGGCCCCGGCGGTCGTAGGTCAGGACGGTGAAGGCGTCTTCGAGGTGCGACACCAGGTCCACGGTGCGGTCGGCGTCCCCCTCACCGCTCTGGGAGATCAACAACAGTGGCCCGGTGCCGCGGAGTTGGTAGTGAAGGGTGCAGCCGGGAGCTGCGAGGGTGGCGTTCAGGGTGGACATGGTGACTCCTCCGCTTCGATCGACACGGACCTTCGTCCGCTGCTCTGCGATCAGCCTAATCCATCGAAACAGATACATCAAGAGAGATGCATCCTCCTCGATGCATCGATCGTGATGTACCGTGGGCCCGGTGGATGGAATCGAACTGTTCCTGCTGGGCCGGGCCTTGATGAAGCTCGGCGAGGAAGCCCTGCCCGAGCCCCCGGGCGGATCCGGTCAGTACGCCGGCAGCACCCGCTCGGTGGTGATCGTGGCAGGGGACATCGCCGCGCATCCGGACACCACCGTCGGCGAGACCGCGCTGCGCACGGGCCTGCCGCAGAGCCAGGTGTCGGGTGCCGTGGCCCGGTTGCGCGAGGTGGGATCGGTGGAGACCGCGCCCGATCCGGCCGATCGCCGGCGCACGCTCGTACGCCAGTCCCCCGAGGTCTCCGCGCGTGTGGCCGCCGTGCGGGCCGCCGGCGCCTCCAAGGTCGAGGAGGCCCTCGCCCGGACGCTCGGAGAGGCGGAGGCGGAACGGCTGCCGACGGTCACCGAGGCCCTGGAGGTACTGGCCCGCCATCTGGTACGCCCCTGAGGACGCCGCCGGCAGCGCCTCACTCCCCCGCGCCGGCGCACCCCGTCGGCGCGGGCGCACCCCGTCGGCGCGGGCGCACCCCCTCGGCGCCGCCTCACCCGTCGACACCTCACCCCGTCGACGTCACCTCACGTCACCTCACCCCGCCGGCCCGGACCGCCCCGCCAGGGTCGTGAACGCCGCCAGGTCCTCGGCGACAGCCCGGGACACCGCGTCCCGCTGCTCGTTCAGGTAGAAGTGCCCGCCGGGGAAGCCGCGGAAGGTGAAGGCCCCCGTGGTCAACTCCCGCCAGGCCATGGCCTCGGACACGCCTACCCGGGGGTCGGACTCACCGGTCAACACGCTCATCGGGGCGCGCAACACCGGTCCGGGCACGTGCCGATGGGTCTCCACGGCGTGGTAGTCGCCGCGCAGCGCCGGCAGGATCAGCTCGCGGAAGTCCGGATTGGCCAGGAGTCTGGCGTCGGTGCCGGCGAGTTCGCTCACCAGGGCGATCAGCGCGTCGTCGTCCCGCGGGTCGACGCCCTCGGAGCGCTCGATCAGCGGCGAGCGACGTCCGGACAGGATCACACCGCGGGGGGCCGTGCCCGCGTTCTCCAAGCGGCGCGTCAACTCGTAGGCGATGAGGGCGCCCATGCTGTGTCCGAACAGCACCAACGGCCGCTCCCGCCACGGCCTCAGCGCCTCCAGCAGCCCGTCGACCATCGCGTCGATGCTGCCCGGAACCGGCTCGCCGATGCGCTCCTGGCGCCCGGGGTACTGGGCGACGAGCACCTCGGCACACGGGGCCAGGGCCGCGGAGAACGGGTGGTAGTAGGCGGCGCCGCCGCCCGCGTGCGGAAGGAACACGAGGGTCGGCGCGGAACCGGAAGACGGCTCGGGGTGGAAACGGCGCAGCCAGGGCGAACCGGTCCTGCGGTCGAGAACGGGCGCGACGACGACATCCGGAGCGGGCGCGGGAACGGGACCTGGCGTGGCAACGGGGCCGGACGCGGCAACAGGGCCGGGCGCGGGGACGGAAGGGGGAGGGGGAGTCGTCATCGCCGGTCCTCCGAGTCGTTCGTCAGCAGCAGCTTCTTCTGCGGCTTGCCCATGGCGTTGCGCGGGATGGCGGTCACGAAGCGGACCTCGCGGGGGCGTTTGTGCACCGACAGGTGCGCGGCGACGAAGTCGGTGAGTTCCGTGCCGGTGACGTCCTGCGCGACGACGAAGGCCACGATCCGTTGGCCGAGGTCCGCGTCCGGCAGCCCGACCACGGCCGCCTCGCTGACCCGGGGATGGTCGAGGAGGGCGTTCTCGATCTCACCCGCGCCGATGCGGTACCCGCCGGATTTGATCAGGTCGATGGAGGCCCGGCCCACGATGCGGTGGACCCCGTCGGTCTCGTCGACGGCGGCGATGTCGCCGGTGCGGAACCACCCGTCCTCGGTGTACGCGGCGGCCGTCGCCTCGGGGCGGCCCAGGTATCCGGAGAACAGTGTCGGCCCGGTGAGCTGGAGTTCCCCGATCTCGGCACCCGGTTCGGCGGCGATACGGGTGCGGATGCCGCGCAGCGGGGTGCCGACCGTACCGGGTCGGACGTCTCCGCCGGCCCGGCCGCTGACGGTGATCAGGGTCTCGGTCATTCCGTAGCGCTCCACCGGGCGCAGGCCGGTCAGGGCCTCCAGGTCCCGGAAGACCGGTGCGGGCAGGGCGGCGCTGCCGGAGACGAGGAGCCGGGCGCGGGAGAGCGCGGCGGCCTCGGCCGGGGAGCCGGCGATCCGGGACCAGACGGTGGGGACTCCGAAGTACAGGCTGCCGGCGGCCTGCGCGTAGGCCTCGGGGGTGGGGCGGCCGGTGTGCACGAGCCGGCTGCCGGTGCGCAGTGCGCCGAGGACCCCGAGGACGAGTCCGTGTACGTGGAAGAGGGGCAGGCCGTGCACGAGGGTGTCCTCGGCGGTCCACTGCCAGGCCTCGGCGAGGGCGTCGAGGTCGGCGGCGATGGCGGCGGCCGTGAGGACCACGCCCTTGGGGGGTCCGGTGGTGCCGGACGTGTAGAGGATCAGGGCGGGGTCGGTCGGCCCGGCAGCGGGCGTGACGGGGGCGTCGGCGCGGCGGGTGTAGTCCACGTCGAGGAGCGCGGCGCCGGAGTCCCGGAGGATGTGCTCGCGTTCGGCGTGGCCGGCGTCGGGGGGCAGCGGTACGAGGGGTACCCCGGCGAGCAGCGCGCCCACGGTGGCAGCGACGGTCTCCAGGGAGGCGGTGGCCGTCACGGCGACGGCCGGTGCGCCGCCGGCGGTGATGTCGCGGGCCACGGCGGAGGCCGCGCCGAGCAGTTCCTCGTAGGAGGTGGCGCGGCCGGCGACGGTGAGGGCGTCGGGGCGGTCTCCGTACACGCCGTCCAGTGCGGTGAGCACGCGGCAGCTCCCTGGTGATCCGATGGATGGTGGCAGGGTCAGGCTACGGGTCCGATCGCCGGTCGGTGGCGAGGGGTTGCGTGCGTGAGCGGCCCGCGCCGTCGCGGCCCCCGAGGGAGCCGCGACGGCGCGGTGCGGCGCGGTGCGGTGCGGTGCGGCGCGGGTGGGCTCAGATCACGCCCTGGGCCAGCATCGCGTCGGCGACGCGCTCAAAGCCGGCGATGTTCGCACCCGTCACGTAGTCGCCGGGGGCGCCGTACCGCTCGGCTGTTTCGTGGGCGACGGCGTGGATCGAGCGCATGATGCCCGCCAGTTCGCTCTCGACGTGCTCCGCGCTCCAGGACACCCGGCCGGCGTTCTGCGCCATCTCCAGGGCGCTCACCGCGACTCCGCCCGCGTTCGCGGCCTTGCCGGGACCGAAGGCCACGCCCGCCTGCTGGAGGACGCGCACGCCCTCCGGGGTGGTGGGCATGTTGGCGCCCTCGGAGACCGCCTGGACGCCGCCGCGCACCAGGGTCAGCGCGTCCGCCTCCGTCAGTTCGTTCTGGGTCGCCGACGGGAAGGCGACGTCCGCCGGGACCTCCCAGACCCGGCCGCCGGGGACGAAGCGGGCCGAGGCGCCGCGTCGCTGGGCGTACTCGCTGACCCGGCCGCGTTCGACCTCCTTGATCTGGCGCAGCAGCTCCAGGTCGATGCCCTTCTCGTCGACGACGTAGCCCTGCGAGTCGGAGGCGGTGACGGGGTTGGCGCCGAGCTGCCGGAGCTTCTCGATCGTGTACAGGGCGACGTTGCCGGAGCCGGAGACCACGGCGGTCAGGCCGTCGAGGGAGGCGCCCCGCACGGCGAGCATCTCGGCGGCGAACAGCACGTTGCCGTATCCGGTGGCCTCGGGGCGGATCAGCGAGCCGCCCCAGCCCTTGCCCTTGCCGGTGAGCACGCCGGCTTCCCAGCGGTTGGTGATGCGCCGGTACTGGCCGAACAGGAAGCCGATCTCGCGGCCGCCGACGCCGATGTCACCCGCGGGGACGTCGGTGTGCTCGCCGATGTGGCGGTGGAGTTCGGTCATGAAGGACTGGCAGAAGCGCATGACCTCGGCGTCGGACTTGCCGTGCGGGTCGAAGTCGCTGCCGCCCTTGCCGCCGCCGATGCCGAGACCGGTGAGGGCGTTCTTGAAGACCTGCTCGAAGCCGAGGAACTTCACCACGCCGATGTCCACCGACGGGTGGAAGCGCAGGCCGCCCTTGTAGGGGCCCAGCGCGCTGTTGAACTCGACTCGGAAGCCGCGGTTGACGTGGACGCGGCCCCGGTCGTCCTGCCACGGCACGCGGAAGAGGATCTGCCGCTCGGGCTCGGTCAGCCGCTCGACCAGAGCCACCGCCGGGTCGGCGTACTCGGATCGGGCGGCGAACACCGGGGCCAGGGTGTCCAGTACTTCGCGTACGGCCTGGTGGAACTCGGGCTGGGCGGGATTGCGGCGCTCGATGTCGGCCCGGAGCGCGTCCAGCCTGTCCTTGTGGTCCTTCACGAAAGTGATCCTCTCGGGAGTCGCTGGTGGCCGTGCGGGGCCGGGAGCCGGAGCGTACCCCGCGTCCGGACGAGGTCAGGCAGGGCTTGAGCTGATCGGACAAGTCCTCGGGCTCGCGGGAATTCCCTGGGGCACGGTGTGACGTGGACCGTATGATCGGCCGCACATCGGACGAGCCACACGACCGGGGGGCCTGCGTGGAAACGGTACGGTTCGCGTCACTGATCGCGGCGATGATCACGGTGGGGCTGATGAGCGGCCTCTTCTACGGGTTCTCCGTGTCCGTCATGCCGGCTCTCGAGCGCAGCGACGATCGGATCGTCATCGAGGTCATGCAACGCGTCAACGTCGCCATCCTCAACGGCTGGTTCCTGCTGGGCTATCTCGGCGCCCTGGTCTTCACCGGGCTGGCGCTGGGCCTGCACGTGGTGGACGGCCCTGATGGCGCGCTGGTGCCGCTGATCGCGGCGTTCGTCTGCTACGTCCTGGCGATGGTCGTGACGGGTGTGGTGAACATTCCGCTGAACAACGCGTTGGAGAAGGCCGGCCCGGTCGATCGGATCGCCGACCCGGCCGCCGTTCGCCGCGCGTTCGAGAGCCCGTGGGTACGGGCCAACGTGTGGCGCACGCTGCTGTGCACGGCGAGCGCCGGGTTCCTGGCCTGGGCGCTGCTCGTCCAGGGCGCCTGACGGCCGGGCGCCCGGCGAAGGGTCGCCGGCGGCCACCGGCCGCTGGTCAGCGGGTCGTGGTGGCCCGGCCGTACAGGATCAGCGCGCGGGTGAGCGCGGTGAGCGCGGCCGTGCACAGCAGGGTGCGGATGATGTTCGTGGTGACCCAGGTGCCCTTGAACTCGTCCACGATCGAGAAGTCGGTCAGTTTCGCCACGTCGCCACCGGCGGCCAGGTCGTTGTTCAGCGGGATGTTCACCGCGAAGGTGATGACCAGGACGACGAGGTAGGCGACGGCTGCCGAAGCGACCCACAGGGCGGTTCCGCGCCGGCCCGCGCGGAACTCGATGATCGCGGAGGCCACGGCGGCCACCAGGGCGAGCAGGAACACGGTGACGAAGAGGCCGCTGCCGTCGATCGCCGCGTTGAAGGAGCGCATGGCGCTCACGTACGTACGGTTGTCGCCGTCCGCGAGGCCGGGCATCACCGAGACGTCGAAGGCGAGGAACAAGCCGGCCATCAGGCCCACGAGCACGGTCGAGAGCGCGAGAAGAGCCGTGGACACGCGGGTGGCGCCGGCCGGATTCAGTGTCATGGAAGCAGATCCTGGCACTCAACTCTCTTGACTGCCACGCTTTTTGACGGTGTGAAACTCTGTGATGATCCCGGGTCGGCCCGCCCCTTCAGGAGAGCGCGCTGGGTTTCCTGGGTGGCGGAACGGCTCTGAGGAGTTCCCACAGGGGGCGGGAGCCGCCGGCCCATTGGGCGAGGAGGTGGCGGTCGACGAGGTGGAGGTGCTGGGACTTGGCGAAGGCGAGCGCGGGTCCGGAGAAGCGGCCATTGGTGAGCATGACCAGGACGTCGCCGCCGTGGACCTGGCGGCCGGTGCCGTTGAGGACCTGGAGGTCCGGGGTGCCGACCGCGGAGCCGGACCAGCCGGCCTTGCGGTGCTTGCACTGGATCACCCAGCGGCGGCCGTAGGGGTCGGTGGCTTTCACGTCCGCGCCGTTGTCGCCCCGTCCGCCGACCTTCTGGGCATCGGCGCAGCCGTCGCGGTGCATGAGGTCCCGTACGGCGAACTCGAAGTCGTTGTAGTGGAGGCCGTCGAGGTGCTCGACGGCGTAGCGCAGCCCCCGGGCCCGGACTCGTTCCCATCGGGCTGCCTCCTGGCGCCGTCGCAGCCAGACCCATCCGATACCGGCCGTTGCCACCAGGATCAGGATCATGACCCACGGGTGGGCGGCCAGCCATGACAGGAGTGCCATGACCAGGCTGAAGGCCACCGCGGCGGCCAGGCCGAGCAGCCACAGCTCCTCCGAACGGCCGCCCTTGCGACGCCGTGCGCCGCCACCGCGCTTGCGCCGCCTCGCGGGCGGGCGACGGGTCACCGACCGCTCGCCGTGTCGGGGAAGACGATCGGATACGAGACCGTCGGCTCCGGCCGAGGTGTGGGCCGGTTCTCCCACGCCGGCCACTTGATCGGATAGATCGGCCCGCCGGACGTCGATCGCGGTTGTGGTCGGGGTAACCCCTGCCCTGGCTCCGCGTCCGCCCCGGCCGTGGTGGGGCTGTTGCCGAGGATGAACACCCCGGCCACGATCAGGCCCAACAGGGCGGTCTCCCGGCGGGCCCCCGGTGGCAGCCGGAGATGGCCACTGACTTTGGTTCCGTCCGACTTCACATACGTGTTGATCCAGGGCACAGCCGCATCCCCCTCAGTGGTCGCGTCGCGTCTGCCGGCGCAACCGGCCCATGAAAGCACTTGCCACTGACAACACGTCACCCAAGTTCATCAAGTGTGATCATCCGCTGATGCGACATCGTTTTCCAGGCACTCGGGCCCGCGGCGACGACTCGGGCCCCGTCCCGGTCAGGCGTGCCGTGAACCTCGCCCCGAGCAACACCCCGCCCGCGTAATGTCCCTTGCGTGAATGAGGCGAACGCGACGGACAGGACCGAGATCCCCGACGGCGTCCTCGCCGAACTGACCGGCGCGTTCGGCCTCGGAGCGGTGCGAGGGCAGCGGTATCTCGCCGACGGGCCGATGAACGCGAACTGGAAGGTGGACACCTCGGCCGGGGTGTTCGCACTCAAGCGGGTCACCGATGTGTCGCTCGATCGGTTGGTCCGCAACCTCGGGGTGTTGGCGTCCCTGGCCGCCGATGGCGTTCCGGTCGGCGCTCCCGTGGCGACCGGCTCCGGCGCTCTGGCGGCGGAGGTCGCGGGAGGTGTGTGGTGCCTGTTCCCGTGGGCGGCCGGCGTGCACGTCCGTGGTGTCGACCTCAGCCTCGCCCAGGCCGGCTGTCTGGGGGCGCACCTGGGACGGCTCCACGAGAGTCTGGGGCGCGCCTGCCGCCTGGGGCTGCTCCCCGCGGTGCCCGGGATGGTGACCGCCGACGTGACGACGCCCGAGCGAGCGGTGGGGACGTCGGAGCGGCTGTCGCGTGCGGTGGCGGACAAGGGCACCGGCAGTGCCTTCGACCAGGCGGCCGTGGCCGCCCTGGAGCGGCGGCGGGTGCTGATCGGCGGGCATGCCGACGGCCGGCCGCGGGACGCGGTCCCGGTGGGCGGTCACGGGTGGACGCACGGTGATGTCCAGTACCGGAACCTGCTGTGGGGGGACGGCGAGCTGACCGCCGTTCTCGACTGGGACCGCGTCGGTGTCCGCCCGTACGCCGAAGAGGTCGCACGGACCGCCCAGGTGCAGTTCGGCGTGGACGGGGTGTTCGACCTCGCGCGGGTGTCGGCGTTCGTGCGCGGCTACCGGTCCCTGCTCCCGCTGGAGACGCCCGCCCTGGTGGACGGCGTACGTCGGCTGTGGTGGAAGCGGATGACGGACTTCTGGCAGTTGGAGTTCCACTACGACCGCGGTGACTTCTCCTGCGATGGGCTGTTCACCGCGGACGAGGCCTTGTTGCACTGGTGGACCGATCGCCTCGGTCAGGTGGAGGCAGCCTTCGTCGAGCAGTAGATCCCCGAGTCTTCGAGAAGGGTCGGGCGGGCGTCGAGGCTCACGCTCCGGGGGCTCCGGCTCGGGGCGCGGGTCGGGGCACCGTGATCGCGGTGACGATGAGGCCGTCCCGGACCAGCCAGCCGCCGTCGAAGGAGTCGAGCCGGACCCCGTCGATCTCGGGGCCGGGCACCAGCAGCCTGGCGTGGAAAGTGGACCAGGCCGGGTCGACGGTGATCTCCGCGTCCTGGAAGTCCAGCCAGCGTCCGGTCAGCGGGTACCAGACCTTGTACACGCTCTCCTTGGCGCTGAAGAGGAGTCGCTCCCACTGCACCTCGGGTCGGCGGGCGGCGAGTTCGGGCAGCCAGGCGCGTTCCCCTTCGACGGTCACCAGGTCCGCGACGCCCCGGCTGCGCAGCGGCAGGTTGGGTTCGGCATCGATGCCCAGCGCGGCCACCTTCCCGGCGGGCGCCACGACGGCCGCCCGGTAGCCCTGGCAGTGGGTCATCGCGCCGACGAATCCGGCGGGCCACCGGGGCGCCCCCTTCGGGTCGCGCAGGATCGGCGCGGGGGCGACGCCGAGCTTGCCGAGGGCCTCGCGCGCGCAGCGCCGTACGGTCGCGAACTCCCGTCGGCGTCCGTCCTCGGCGCCCGCGACGAGGAGTTCCTCCTCGGGGTGGAGGTCGGCCAGGGCCCCGGGGTCGTCTGCGAAGGACTCCACGGCGGTCGTGCCCGGGGCCAGCAGTTCCTCGATCATGTGCGCTCCGCGAGGATCCGTACGGCGCCCGCCGGGGCGGTGGCGCGTTGCTTCCACTCTCTCGGGTACCCCAGGGAGACCTCGTGGTGTGGGATCCCGTCCTGGTGGATCAGGCGCGGGATGTGCAGGTGTCCGTAGACCACGGCCGCCGCCCGGAAGCGGACGGGCCAGTCCTCGGTGGCCTCTGTTCCGCACCACAGGGCGAACTCGGGGAACCGCAGGACGCGGGTGGGTTCGCGGACCAGCGGATAGTGGTTGACCAGCACGGTCGGCAGGTGGTCCGGGATCTCGGCGAGCCGCGCGGCGGTGTGCGCGACGCGTGCCCGGGACCACGCCTGGCGGCTGGGGTAGGGGTCGGGGTGGAGGTAGAACTCGTCCGTGCAGACGACCCCGGCCCGCTCGGCGATGTCCATGGCCTCCTGCCGGGTACGGGCTCCGGCGGGCCGGAACGTGTAGTCGTACAGCAGGAAGAGCGGGGCGACGGCGACGGGGCCGCCGGCGCCCTCCCACACCGGGTACGGGTCCTCGGGGGTGATGACGCCCAGGCGGCGGCAGATGGCGACGAGGTGGTCGTAGCGGGCCTGGCCGCGCAGTTGGACCGGGTCGGCGGCGGTGGTCCACAGTTCGTGGTTGCCCGGCGCCCAGATCACCTTGGCGAACCGGTCGCTGAGCAGCCGGAGGGTGTCCTCGAAGTCGACGGTGGACTCGCTGACGTCCCCGGCGAGCAGCAGCCAGTCGTGTTCCGTCTCCGGTCGCAGGCCGTCGACGACCTTCTTGTTCTCGTCGTGGCGGACGTGCAGGTCGCTGATGGCCAGCAGCCTGCCGGGGCCGGTCGGCATCAGGCGGCCCCCAACGCGCTCGCGCCGCTGCGGTGGAGTGCGGCGCGGATGACGGCGGCCACCTGCGGAACGCTGTGGTCGAGGTAGAAGTGCCCGCCGGGCAGGATCCGTACGTCGCTGCCCGCGGCGGTGTGCACCCGCCAGGCGGCGGCGTCCTCGACGGGGACGACGGGGTCGCGGTCGCCGACGAGCACGGTGAAGGGCACGTCGAGGGGGCGGCCGGGCTGCCAGGCGTAGGAACCGATGGCCTTGTAGTCGGCGCGCAGGGGCGGCATGACCATCTCCAACAGGTCGGGGTCGTCGAAGACCCTCCCGACCGTCCCGCCGAGCGTGCGGATCATGGCGATCACCTTCTCGTCGGTGTCCAGCCGGTCGCTGGCGCTGCCGAGCGGGGTCGGGGCGAACCGGCCGGACAGGAACAGCCGCTCGGGGGCGGGCAGTCCGCGCCGGTCGAGTTCGCGGGTCAGCTCGTACGCGAGCACGGCACCCATGCTGTGCCCGAAGAAAGCGTACGGGCGATCGTCGCCCCGGCGGCCGGGCCCGGGCATCGAGGTGGCGGCGAGTTCGTCGGCGAGCGCGGTGACGAGCCGGCCTATGTCGTCCACGGCGGGTTCCATCCGGCGGTCCTGACGGCCGGGGTACTGCACGGACAGGACATCGAACTCGGGGGTCAGCTCCTGCGACAGCGCGAGGTAGGCGCTGGCCGCGCCGCCCGCGTGGGGAAAGCAGAACAGGCGCGTGTCGCTGTCGGACGCGGGGCCGAACCGCCGGAACCAGTCATTGGCCATGTCTTCTCTCCTTCAACATCCTGTCGAGTCGACTTCCAGGGTCGGTCGAGGCGGTGGACCGCCGGTCGAGAGGCCTTGGACGGGTACTACAGGCACCCCCACAGCCTGGGCGAACGTCGTGCCGGAGCGGGCGGTGGGCCGTGGGTTACCGCGCCGTGAGACGGCGTGGCGAGACTTCGATCCGTTTCTCGCCACTCCCCACCGAACTCCCCACCGAGCCCTGAGCGGTCGCCTTTCCGCTCTCCTCTCCCCCGCTCCCGCCCTTGGAGGCGCGCCCCATGTCCAGCACGGAAACGGAACCCCGGCAACTGTCCCGGGGCCAGATCGTCGGTCTGGCCGTCGCCAGCATGATTCCCGCGGTGGGTCTCGCCGCGGTGCCCGCCCTGATGTTCGTCTCGGCCGGGAACGGCAGTTGGCTGTCCGCCCTGCTGTCGGCCGCGGTGACCACGTTCGTCGGCCTGTCGGTCGTCACCTTCGCGCGCCGGCACGTCGCCAACGGCTCGCTGTACTCCTACCTTTCGCTGGTCTTCGGCCCGTGGGCCCGGCTGGTGGCGGCCGCCTCGCTGCTGCTCGGCTACGCGGCGATGATCGCGGGCATCACGATGGTGATCGGGGTGTACGTCGGCAGCTTCCTGCTGTCCCGGGGGTTCGCGGCCGGCCTGGAGGTGCCGGCGCAGCTCGCGGTGTACGCGGTGGCGCTGCTGATCGCGGTGTTGTTCGCGCGGCGCGGCGTCGACCTGTCGGTGAAGGCGGCGGTGGTGTTGATGGCCGTGGCGATCCCGGTGGTCGGTGTGGTCGTGGTGGCCGGCGCGGCCACGACCGGGCTGCACCTCGCGGAGCAGTTGTCCTTCGAGGGCAGGTTCTCCTTCAGCGGGGTCTTCCAGGGCATGGCGGCCGGGGCGACGTTCCTGATGGGCTTCGAGAGCTGCGCCGCGCTGGCGCGGGAGACGAAGGATCCCAAGCGGGACGTACCGTTCGCGGTGTTGGGCATTCCGGTGCTGCTCGGGGTCGTGTACCTGGTGGCGACGGTGCTCCAGGTGCCGGGGCTGTTCGCGGCGGCGGACGACCTGGCGGCGGGCATGTCGCCCGCGGCGGCGTTGGCGTTGAACGCGGGGCTGGGCGAGACCTTCGCGAGCGCCACCGACCTGGTGCTGGCGGTGGCGACGTTCGCGGGTCTCATCGGGTTCGTGAACTTCGGGTCGCGGTTCGTGGCGACGCTCTCGGACGACGGTCTGTTGCCGCGCCGGGTGGGCCGCGCGCACCCCGAGCACGGGTCGCCGACCGTCGCCGTGACCGTCCTGGCGGTGATCGGTTTCGCGGTGCTCGCGGTCGCCTTGCTCGCCTATCCGGAGTCGTTGCTGTCGGTGTACTCGGCGTTGGCCACGCTGATCGTCTACCTGTGGGTGTTCCCGTACGTGCTGATCTGCGCGGCCCACGTGGTGCTGCTGGTGCGCGAGCGGGCGGTGAGGCCGTTGTCGTACCTGACGGCGGTGCTCGGGGCGACGGCGATGGGCTGGGTGTACCTCAACGGGTGGGTCAACCCGCCCGCCTCGCCGGTGGACGCCATGTCGTACGTGGCGCTGGTGCTGATCGGGGTGACCGTGCCGGCCCTGGCGTGGGCGCGGCGCGGTGCGCTGCGGTCCGCGCGCGAGTCGTCCGGGGCGCGGGAGGTCCCGGAGGCCCGCGTCGAGGCGCCGCCGGCGGAGCGCCTGTCGGACTCGGCGCGCGCCTGACCGCGGGGTACGGCCCGTGTCGTCCAGGCTGCCGGCCGGACAGGCCCGAGGCCCCGTCCCACCGTGTGGTGGGGCGGGGCCTCGGGCCGTGCGGGGGTCGATCATTCGCCGCTCAGGCCGTGTTGGCCCAGGTGGGCTGGGCGCCCGCGGCCCAGGACGTGGCCGCGCGGCGGCGGGCCGCGGAGGGCGTCCAGCGGGCCGCGGCCTGCTCCTGCTCCTCCTCGGCCAGCCGGATCGCCTCGGCCGCCCGGGCCCGCATGACCGCCGCCAGGGCCACCGCGAGCGCGGCGACCTCCTCGGCGGCCGGTGAGCCGCTGGTGATGCGCCAGGCCTGGGCGGAGAGGAACTCCGACGTGTCCGGCTCGGTGGGGACCGCTCGTACCGCCATCGGGTCTCTCCCTCTACTGAGGCTGGTTGCCGTGCTTGCGGCTGGGCAGGGGGGCGTGCTTGCCGCGCAGTACCGCGAGGGCGCCGATCAGCGCGGCTCGGGTGTCGGCCGGGTCGATGACGTCGTCGACCAGGCCGCGCTCGGCGGCGTAGTACGGGTGCATCAGTTCCTCGCGGTACTCGTCGATGCGCGCCGAGCGGGTGGCCTCGGGGTCGTCGGAGGCGGCGATCTCGCGGCGGAACACCACGTTGGCCGCGCCTTCGGCGCCCATCACGGCTATCTCGTTGATCGGCCAGGCGAGCGCGATGTCGGTGCCGATCGAGCGGGAGTCCATGACGATGTACGCGCCGCCGTAGGCCTTGCGCAGGACGAGCGAGATCCGCGGGACGGTCGCGTTGCAGTACGCGTACAGGAGCTTCGCGCCGTGTCGGATGACGCCGTTGTGCTCCTGGTCGACGCCGGGCAGGAAGCCGGGTACGTCGACCAGGCTGACCAGCGGGATGTTGAAGGCGTCGCAGAGTTGGACGAACCGGGCGGCCTTCTCCGACGACTGGATGTCGAGGACGCCGGCCATGTTCTGCGGCTGGTTGGCGACGATGCCGACGACCTGACCGCCGAGGCGGGTCAGCGCGCAGATGATGTTCGGCGCCCAGCGCTCGTGGACCTCGAAGAACTCGCCGTGGTCGGCTATCTCCTCGATGACCTTGTGCATGTCGTACGCCCGGTTGGGGTCGGCCGGCACCAGGTCCAGCAGGGCCTCCGTGCGGCGGTCGGCCGGGTCGTCGGCGACTTCCGCCGGGGGCAGTTCCCGGTTGTTGGAGGGCAGGTAGGAGAGCAGGTGCCGGACGTCCTCCAGGCAGTGCTCCTCGTCGTCGTACGCGAAGTGCGCCACGCCCGAGACGGAGGAGTGCACGTCGGCGCCGCCCAGGGCGTCCTGGGTGATCTGCTCACCGGTGACCGCGGCGACCACGTCGGGGCCGGTGATGAACATCTGCGAGGTGCCGCGCACCATGAAGACGAAGTCGGTGAGGGCCGGCGAGTACGCGGCGCCTCCCGCGCACGGGCCCATGATCACGCTGATCTGCGGGATCACGCCGGAGTTGCGGACGTTGCGCTGGAAGATGCCGCCGTATCCGGCGAGGGCGGTGACGCCCTCCTGGATGCGGGCACCCGCCCCGTCGCACAGGCCGATGATGGGTGCACCGGCCTTCTCGGCGAGGTCCATCAGTTTGTGGATCTTCTGGGCGTGTGCCTCGCCGAGGGCGCCGCCGAAGATGCGGAAGTCGTGGGCGTACGCGAACACGGGGCGGCCGTTGACCTGGCCGTAGCCCGTGACCACGCCGTCGCTGTGCGGTTTCCTGTCCTCCAGGCCGAACCCGGTCGCACGGTGCCGCCGGAAGGCTTCCACCTCGGTGAACGTGCCCTTGTCGAAGAGGAGTTCCAGGCGGTCGCGGACGGTCAGCTTGCCCTTCCTCCGCTGCGCCTCGGTCGCCTTCTCGCTGGGGCCGGCGATGACCGACTCGCGGAGTTCGGCGAGCTCCGCCACCCTCGACCCCATGGTCGCGGCCGGCGGAGGGCCGGTCGGCGCTTCCTCGACGATGCTCATGCTTGATCCTTTCCAGATCCGAGAGGCGTCTCGTCGTCCTGACAAAACGTGGTAGACCCCTACAGACTGGCCAAGGCGACTACACAACCACTCAAGCGCGCCAAGCGCCGGACTCGGCGGCCGCCGCGACGTAGTCGGCGAAGTCGCGCGGCTCCCGGCCCAGGGCGCGCCGCACCCCGTCGGAGACCTTCGCCTCGAAGCCCTGCTGGACCGGGTACAGGGCCGCGGCCCAGAGTGCGGCGTCGGCGGCCGGGACGCCCTGTGCGCCGAGCTCCGCGATGAAGTCCGGGGTGGAGAGCCGCGTGTACGTGGCCTTGCGGCCGGTCGCCGCCCCGATGAGGTCGAGCACCTCGGGCAGGGACACCGCGCGGGGGCCCGAGAGTTCGTACGTCTGACCGTTGTGGCCGTCCTCGGTCAGGGCGGCGACGGCCACGGCGGCGATGTCCTCGACGTCGATCCAGGTCGCGGCGCCGTCGCCGGCCGGGAGCCTCAACTCGCCCGACAGGACACCCTCGTTGAAGAAGCCCTCGTCGAAGTTCTGGGCGAACCAGCCCGGGCGCAGCACCGTCCAGGCGAGGCCGGATTCGCGGACGGCCGCCTCGCCGGCGAGGAACGCGTCGCTGGTGGAGGGGTCCTCGCCGTAGTAGCCGGGGGTGTCGACACCGCGGGCGGAGAGCAGTACGAGGCGGCGGACGCCGGCGTCGGCGGCGCGCCTCGCGAGTTCACGGGTGCGCGGTTCGGTGTCGTTCTGGACGATGTACACGCCGGACACGCCGTCGAGGGCCGGGCCCCAGGTGGTCTCGTCGAGCCAGTCGAAGCGGGTTTCGCCCGAGCGCGAGGCCGACCTGACCGGGACTCCGCTTTCCGTGAGTCGGCGTACCACCCGACGGCCGGTCTTTCCGGTGCCGCCGATGACGAGTACGGGATCGGGTACGGGATTCTGAACCGAATTCTGTGTCATGGGCCGATGGTAATTCGTGGATTCGTTTCCGACACCGGACGATGACCCGCCGGTGAACGGCCGATGAGTGGGGCCGGGCAGCATCACACTTGCGACCTCATCTGCAGCGGCCGCGCCTGGACAAAAGAATTGGGAGTATCCGAATGACTGCCCTCACGAACAAGACTGCTCTGGTCACCGGTGGCAGCCGGGGCATCGGCCGCGCCATCGCCCAGCGCCTGGGCAAGGAGGGTGCGCTCGTCGCGCTCACCTACTCGAGCGACGAGGCCGCCGCGAAGGAGACGGTGAACTCGATCGAGGCCGCGGGCGGCCGTGCCTTCGCCTTCCGCTCCGCCCTCGGTGTCGCCGGTGACGCCGACGCCCTGTGGGCCGCCTTCGACGAGCGGATCGGCGCGCACTCCGACACCGCGGGCCTGGACATCCTGGTGAACAACGCGGGGATCGCGGGTCCGGGTCTGATCCACGAGGTGTCCGAGGCCGACTACGACAAGGTCTTCGCGATCAACGCCAAGGCCCCCTTCTTCATCATCCAGAAGGGCCTGGACCGCCTGCGCGACGGCGGCCGCATCATCAACATCTCCTCCGGCGTCACCAAGGTCGCCTTCCCCGGCATGACCTCCTACGCCGCCAGCAAGGGCGCCATCGAGGTCCTCACCCTCACCCTCGCCCAGACCCTCGGCTCCCGCCAGATCACCGTCAACGCCGTCTCCCCCGGCACCATCGAGACGGACATCCACCCGTGGATGGCCATCCCGGAGGCCAAGGCCCAGGCCGCCGCCTTCTCCGTCTTCAACCGCGTGGGACAGCCGGGCGACGTCGCCGACGTCGTCTCCTTCCTCGCCTCCGACGACGCCCGCTGGGTCACCGGCCAGAACATCGACGTCAGCGGCGGATCCGGCCTCGGCATCTGATCCACCCCACACACCCGACGTCACGGCTCGGACGTCGGGTTTCGGTCCCCACGCCGATCGGCCTTCCGTCCGCACACGGAAGACCCGGACGCCGCCGCCTCCACCGCACAGGGGGGCGGCGGCGTCCGTCGTGCGCCGGTTCCGCCGGCGCGCGGGCGGTCACGCGGTCGCGGTCACGCGGTCACGGTCACGCGTCGAAGGCCCCCGGCCCGAGGGGTTGTCCCTCGGGCCGGGGGCCCGGTCGGTGCGCCGGCCCCTGGATCAGGGCAGTCGGCCCGTGGATCAGGGCAGTCTGATCGACAGGGTGTGGCGGAACACGTTCCGCGGGTCCCACTGGTTCTTCGCCGCCTGCAGGCGGCAGTAGCCGTCCTTGAAGTACAGGTGGTGCCAGGCGATCCCCGAGGTGTTCAGGGTCGAGTCGGCCAGGTCGGCGTCGGCGTAGTTGATGAACGCGCCGTCGTTGACCACGCCCGGGCGGGGGACGCCGCCGGTCGCGGCGTGGACGTCGCGGTAGAACTCCCGGATCCAGGCGAGGTTCGCGGCGTCCTCGGCCGGGGTGGCCCAGAGGTTGACGAACAGCATCTTGATGATCGAGTCGCGCTGTGCGGTGGCGGTCGCCGAGGTGGCCGGCACGTTGGCGGCGGCGCCGTAGCCGGCGATCTCCACGAGGGCCGCGGAGTTGGTGTAGTCGTTGCGCGTGAGGTGCTTGTAGAACGCCTTGATCTGCGCGGCCGGCATGGTCTTGCGCAGGTAGGAGGACTTGGCCTTGAAGCGGCCCTTGCCCTCGAAGCCGGAGCCGCCGAGACCCGGCCAGTGCAGGACGTTGTACAGCCAGTCGACCCGCCGGCGGGTGTCCACCCGGTACGTCAGGCCCGTGCCGGCGACGATGGCGGCGAGGTAGTCGTCGAGGAGCTGGTCGGCGTTGGGCAGGGCCGAGTCGATCTGCGAGCTCATCAGGAACTCGCCGGCCAGCTTGTGCCGCGGCTTGATCGCGCTGAAGAGCTTGGCGTACGGGGAGGTGGCCGAGGAATTGTCCTCGTGCCACTTCGTGAAGTTGTGCAGCAGCCGGGTGAACGCGGCCTCGGTCATGCCGGTCCAGGAGAAGGCGACCTCGGAGATGATCAGCTCGCGCGGGGCCTTGGGCAGGAACAGGGCCGGGTCGGTGGAGGTGGTGTTGGGGCTGCGGAACCAGTAGCGGGTGACGATGCCGTAGTTGCCGCCGCCCGCGCCGGTGTGCGCCCACCACAGTTCGCGGTTCGGGTCGTTCGCGTCGCGGGTGGCGACGACCTTGCGGGCGACGCCCGCGCTGTCCACGTGCACGACCTCGACGGCGTACAGGTGGTCGACGGTGACTCCGTGGGAGCGGGCCAGCGGACCGTACCCGCCGCCCGGTATGTGACCGCCGACGGAGACCGTCGGGCAGGTGCCACCGGGGATGGTGACGCCCCAGGTGTTGTACAGGGTCTCGTACACGCTGCCGAGCTGGGCGCCGGCCTCGACCGCGACGGCGCGACGGCTCGCGTCGTGGGCCACGCCGGTCATCGCCGAGATGTCGATGAGGACGCGGATGTTGGCGTTGCTCGTGAAATCCTCGTAGCAGTGGCCGCCGCTGCGGACGGCGAACCGGACCCCGCGGTCGAGGGTCTCCTGCACCGCCTGGACCACCTGGTCCGCCGTGCTCGCGACCAGCACGTAGTCGGGGGTGCCGACCCAGCGGCCGTTGGCCCCCGCGACCAGGCTCGCGTAGCGCGGGTCGGACGGCGCCACCGTGACCAGGGAGGTCGTGGCGATGCCGGCGGCGGCCGTCGGCTCGGCGGCGAACGCCTCGCCCGCCCAGCCACCCAGTGCGGGCAGAGCCAGGGCCGCGCCGCCGGCGGCCGCGGTGTGTCTCATGAACACCCGGCGGGAAACTCCGGTCATTAGCGTGTACCTCCACGAAGAAATGGTTCTGGAGTCACGGAACTCGACATCACGCCGCACACCGGGTGGAGGCGGGGTGGAGCCAATGGCCGTCAATCCCTTTGAAACGCAGATTATCGGCCAGATTCCATCGTGAAGTAATCCGTGACCAATTCCGCTTGTGGAGGTCCGAATCAATTGGTAAGGGCATCGAAAATGCGGGAATCCCGCGCCCCGGATCCGGGGTCGGACGGCTTCAGACCGCCCAGACCCCGGTGGGGGCCGGCCCGCGTTCGCGCAGGACCCCGAGCGACCCGCCGAGCGGGACCTCCAGCGCCTCGCGGGTGGCCTCGCAGAGCTGGATCTCGCCGGCCGGCGAGAGTTCCAACAGGCACTGGCAGGTGTCCAGCAGCGCGCCGTTGACGGAAGGCGCGGCGGAGGGGTCGTCGGGACGGTAGCGGACCAGCGCGTTGCCGGTCGCGACGGCGGCGTGCAGGGTCAACCCGTACCAGGGCGAGGGGTTCGGGGCGCCGTCGGTGGCCGGATCGGTGAGCCGGTCGCGGATGGCCGCTGCCGCGCGGACCGCCCGCAGGGCGCTGTCCTCGTCGCCGTCCGCACGGAAGAGGCCGAGGGAGACGGCGCCGATCGAGGTGACGGCGTCGCCGCCGAACCGCTCGATGCGGCGGCGGGCGATGGCGTTGACGCTCTCGAACATCTCGTCCATGAACTCGGGCGCGCCGCCGGGTCGTTCCGCGGTGATCCGGGTCTGCACGAGAAGCACGCTGATGCGGCGGCGCTCGGTCACCACGGCCCGGGACAGGGGCTGGGGGGCGGGCTGCGACCGTCTGACCGACCCGGCGCGGGGCGAACCCGGGCGCTCGGCCAGCAGCAAGCCGCGGGGGTGGGTGGGCACGGCGGCCAGCATCCGCCGCCGGTCCTCGCGACGGTCCTCGCGCGGGTCCGCGTACCGCTGCTCGTAGCGCTCCTCGTACAACTCCTCGCGCGGGTCGTCACGGTGGTCGACGCGCGGGTCGTCCCGACGGTCCTCGCGCAGGTCGTCGTCACGGTGGTCGACGCGGCGGTCCTCGCGCAGGTCGTCGTCGCGGTCGTCGCGGCGGTCCTCACGGTGGTCCCGGTCCTCGTGCCGCTGCTCGCGGCGCTCCTCCCCGGGACCCGCCGCCCGCCGGGCGGCCGGGCGGGTATCCCGGACGTCCTCGCGCCGGCGCACCTGTCCCCCGGGGACCCCGACCGGGGCCGATCCGCCGAGGACCACCGCCGCGGGGGCGAGGTTCAACGTCGGGTCGTGGGCCAGGATCGCCTGCTGGAGGCGGCGCAGCTCGTGGCCCGGTTCGAGGCCGAGGTCCTCCACGAGCGTGACCCGGATGCGGTTGTAGACGCCGAGTGCGTCGGCCTGCCGCCCGCAGCGGTAGAGCGCCAGCATCAGCTGCCCGGAGGCGCGTTCGCGCAGCGGCTCCGCCTCGACGGTGGTCTCCAGCTCGCCGAGGACGGCGTAGTGCTGGCCGCAGCGCAGCTTGGCCTCGAAGTAGTCCTCCAGGACGTCGAGGCGGGTGTTCTGCACGGCCGTGAGTTCCGGCCACATGGTGCCGGTCTCGACCAGGTCCGACAGGACCGGGCCGCGCCACAACTCCAGCGCCTCGCAGAACCGGTTGGCGGCCTCGTGCGGGGAGCCGCCGGACAGCAGGGCGCGGCCCTGGCGCACGCGCCGGCGGAAGAGGTGGAGGTCCACGTGGTCGGGATCGACGCGGATCATGTAGCCGGGCGCCCGGGTGACGAGCTCGGCGGGCGCCCCGTCGAAGCCGGGGTCGCACTGGTTCAACATGCCGCGCAGTCCCCACACGGCGTTCTGAAGGATCTTCCGCGCCGTGACCGGAGCATTGTCGGTGCTCCAGAGCGCGGCGAGGAGTTGGCTGGTGGGAACGACCTGGTTGGCCTGCAACAGCAGGTATCCCAATGTGGCGCGCGGCTTGGTGCCACCGAGCGGTACCGGCTGGTCAGCGGACATCACTTCCAGCGGACCCAACATCCGAAAGCGCATATCTCCCCCGGTCCTGCGGCTGATAGCTCATGCTCACTCGACCGGAAGGTTACAAACCAACACGCCGGTTTGTCAAAAGGTTAGATGAGCACACCGGAGGTTCGAGAAGGGTGATTCCGACGCCCGCCCGAGAGCCCTCAACTTCGGTAAAACAAAAGGCCAGAGGGCCCGGGAGGGGGGATCCCGGGCCCTCTGGCGGTGGGGCGACCACTGGGGGTAGGTCGCCATACAGGGGGACTGCTTGCCGGCCACTCAAGGGGTTCGCGACTGATTCTCGACCCCTAAACAGCACGAGCGGTCTGATTTTGCTCAGGCGATCGGTGCGAGACTCGCGCCATCCGTGTCCCGGATGATCACGCACACATCGCGGAGCGCCTCTTCCAGCCGGCCGATCTCCTCGTCCGTCAGGTACACCGACGGCTCGAACCGCAGGGTGTTCACGGCGCTGGAGGTGGGGAACGTCCGGATCCGGTGCGCGCGGAGCATGTGCCCGGCGACGAAGTACCCGAAGAACCCGCTCTGCGCGACCGCCTTGAGCGGCTCGGCCGAGGAGCCCGACTGGTCGTGGAACTCCAACCCCAGCATCAGGCCGCGGCCGCGCACGTCCTTGACCGTCTCGGGGAAGTCGTCCCGGACCGAGCGGAGCATGGCGAGCAGCCGCGCGCCGCGCTCGGCCGCGCGCCGGTAGACCTCGCCGTCGTCGGCCTCCATCAGTTCGAGCACCTTGAGGGCGATCAGACAGGAGAAGCTGTCCTTGGCGAACGTGGAGCTGTGCGCCAGCTCGAACTGGCCGCGGTAGAGCGGCTTGCGCACGAGCATGACGGCGGCCTTGGCGATGCCGCCGCCCAGGCTCTTGGCGAGGGTGTAGTAGTCGCCGCGCAGCCCGAGGTGGGTGGCCGCGAGGAAGCTGCCGGTGCGGCCCATGCCGGTCTGCACCTCGTCGATGACGATCGGGATCCCGGTCTCCGCGCAGACCTCCTGGATCTCGTCGGCGAACTCCCGGCTCAGCTCGTGGATGCCGCCCTCGCCCAGGACGGGCTCCAGGACGAAGGCCACGAAGAGCGGGAAGTCCCGCTCCACGACCTGGACCTGGCCGCCCTCGACGACGAGGTCGAGCAGGTGGGCGCGCTCCTCGTCGATGATCTTGCGGATCGTGCCGGGCCGGTCGCGCGGCACGAACCGGGACTGCGCGGCCAGCGCCTTGAACGGCAGCCGGTACCCCTCGTTGTGGGTGAGCTGCACGCTGCCGGCGAGCTTGCCGTGGAAGCCGCCCTCGGGAACGAGGAAGAGCGGGCTGCGCCCGCGCTGGGCCTCGTTGCGGGCGAGGACGTCGGTGACCAGGTCCTCGAAGGACTCGGCGACGGCGGCCGGGACGCTCGCGACGCCGGCCTCGACCTGTCCGCGCACGTCGGCCAGGTGGGCGGCGATCTCGTCGGAGAGCGCGGTCAGGCGCAGGCCCCGGTCGAGTTCGGCGTGCTTGATGGCGGCCTCGACGGCCTCCGCCCCGCTGTTGGCGAAGATGGCGTAGTACTGCTCGTCGTCCCCGCGTTCGCGCTGGATGATCCGGTTGAGGACCTCGGCGACGTCGTTGGCGTACGGGTGCCGCGAGAACTGCGCGTGGACGGGCGTCTGCGCGTCCAGCAGTTCCTTGGCGTACGCGTTGATCCCGGGGTGGTTGTGCCCCAGCATCAGCGAGCCGTAGCCGCCGACGTAGTCCAGGACGGGGATCTCCCGGCCGTCCTCGTCGCGCAGGTAAAGGGTGTTGCCCTCGCCGCGCACGTACTCGGCGTCCAGACCTCCGGAGGCGAGCACCCCCAACAGGAAGGGTTCCGCGTACTCGGTCGTGGCCGTGGTGGGTTCGGCGGTCATGTCATCCCCTTCAGGCTCGGGTGGTGGACTCTTCGCGGACCGCGGCGGCCGGCTGCGTGCCGGGCTCCGACTCCGCCGTCCCGGCCTGCTCCGGCTCGGCCGGGGCCTCGGCGGCGGGTGCGCCGATCGCGGGGATGTGGCGCAGCAGGGCGAGGACGATGACGCCCGTGACGACGGCCAGTCCGGCGCTGACCCAGGCGGTGGCCTGGAATCCGGAGGTGAACGCGTCGCGCGCGGCGGCCACCAACTGGGCGCCGAGGTCGGCGGGGAGGGAGGCGGCGGCGTCGGTGGCGCCACCGACGGTGTCCCGGGCGGCCTCGGCGGCCTCGGCGGGGATCCCGGCCGGGGTGTTGTCGTCGACCGCGCCGCGGTAGACGGCCACGGCGATGGAACCGGTCACCGCGATGCCCAGGGCGAGCCCGAGGTCGTACGCGGTCTGCCCGGTGGCGGCGGCGGAGCCGGCCTTCTCCGGCGGGGCCGCGCCGGCGGCCAGGGAGGTGCCGAGGACGCTGATCGGGGCGACACCGAACATGATCACGGCGAGGCCGAGGGCGGCGGGCACGATGCCGTCCTTGTCGGGGCCCGCGAGCCCCGTCAGCCAGAAGCCGACCAGGGTGACGACCAGACCCGCGGTGATGACGAAGGCGGGCCGGATCCGCTTGGCGAACACCGGGGTGAGCTGCGAGCCCAGGATCAGGCCGGCGGCTCCGGGGAGCAGCCAGACGCCGGCGGCCAGCGGGCTGAGTTCACCGGCGACCAGCAGGTACTGCGGGACGAGGTACTCGACGCCGTTGAGCGCCATCATGCCGAACAGCAGGGTGAGCAGCGCGCCGGTGAAGGCGCGGGTCCGGAACAGCCGCATGTCCAGCAGCGGGGTCTCCAGCGCGTTCTGCCGGCGGACGAAGACCACGGTGAAGACGGCGCCGATCAGCAGGGCGGCCAGGTTGCCCAGGCTCCAGCCGATCTCGGCGAACTTCTTGACGGCGTAGACGATCGGCAGGATCGCGGCCAGGAACAGCACCACGCTGGCGAGGTCGATCCGGCCGGCGTTGGGGTCCTTGTACTCGGGCAGCAGCGCCGGCGCGAGCAGCAGCGGGACGAGCATGACGGGGACGCCCATCAGGAAGACGGACCCCCACCACCAGGAGTCGAGCAGCACCCCGCCGATGACGGGGCCGACGGCGATGCCGACGGAGAGCGCGGTGACCCAGGTGGCGATGGCGGTGGCCCGCTGCCGGTCGTCCTTGAACATGTGGATGATCAGCGAGAGCGTCGACGGGAGCACGGCGGCGCCGGCCACGCCGAGCAGCGCGCGCGCCACGATCAGCATCTCCGGGCTGGTCGAGTACGCCGCGAGCAGCGAGGAGACGATCACGCCGAGCGAGCCCAGGATCAGGAGCTTGCGGCGGCCGATCCGGTCACCGAGGGTTCCCATGACGACAAGGAATCCGCAGGTCAGGAACCCGTAGATGTCCGTGGTCCACAGCAGCTGCGAGCTGGTGGGCCGCAGGTCGGCCGTCACGTAGGGGGTGGCCAGCCACAGCACGCCCAGGTCGGCCGTCATCAGTGTCACCGGCAGCAGCAGGACCAGCAGTCCGAACCACTCCCGCGGCCCGGCCCGCAACTCCACCGCGGGGGCGGAGGTGTTCGAAGTCATGGTTGTCCCTTCATCAGTTTTCTGTCGGTGTTGCCGGGGGGACCGTGTGGACCCGCCGGATGATCTCGGCGGCGACCGTGTCGGGGTCCTGTTGCGGCTGCCAGTGGGAGGTCTTCTCCAGCGTCACCAGCCGGTAGGGGCCGGTGACGTGCTCCGCGGTCTTCTCGACGGAGAGTTCGCTGACGGCCGTGTCGGTGCGGCTGTAGACGAAGGTCGTCGGGACGGTGACCGGCCCGAAGGCGAGGTCCTCGCCGAGCAGGTTGTTGGCGCGGTACCAGTTCAGGGCCGCGTCCAGTACGCCGGGAGCGGTGTGGGTGGTGACGTACCGGGCGATCTGGGCGTCGGTCAGGACGCCCTCGCCGACCTGGTTGAACCAGCCGTGCAGTTCGACGGCGTCGTTGGCCAGGAAGTGGTCGGCGGCGCCGGCGGAGACGAGGAACTCCACGTACTGGGAGCTGTGTTGCTGCTCCTCGTCGACCCGGTAGGCGTGCTGGTACGCGTCGAGGTGCGGGATGGCGAGCGCGGTGAGCGTGCGCACCCGCTCGGGCCGGCGCGCCGCCAGGTACCAGGCCACGGCCGCGCCCCAGTCGTGGCCGACGACGTGGGCGTCGGCGACGCCGAGCGCGTCGAGGATGCCGAGCGCGTCGGCGGCGAGGTGTTCGAGGCGGTACGCGTCGACGTCGGTCGGGCGCGCGCCGTCGGAGTAGCCCCGCTGGTCGGGGGCGATGGTGCGCAGCCCGGCGGCGTGCAGCAGGGGCGCGGTCTCGGTCCAGGACTCCTTGTTGTGGGGGAAGCCGTGGAGCAGCAGGACGGGTTCGCCGTCGGCGGGGCCGTCGACGGCCACGTCGAAGGTCAGGTCGTTCAGGGTGATCTTCACGGCTGCTCCTGGACCGCGGCGATGGCGGCCTCGATCTCCGGGTCGTGCAGGACGGCCGGGGAGTCGACGAGGCCGATGACGCGGGAGTAGGCGCGGGCCACGGCGTCGTCGCGGGACGCGGCCTCCTGGACCTGGGCGATGAAGGCGTGCGCCAGCTGGACCTCCTCGGTCCGCTCGCCCTCGACCTCGGGGAAGCTGAGGTCGGCGCCGACGGCCATCTCCCAGCAGCCGTCGACGGCGTCGGCGGCGAGGTCCTTGAAGTAGGCGATCGGGTCGGGCCGCCGGGACTCGGCGGTGTGCCGGCGCAGCACGAGCGAGCCGAGCGCGGAGACGGTCATGCCCTGCGCGTAGCTGGGGTTGAAGCTGCAGACGGCGTCGCCGATGACCAGCAGGCCGGCCGGGAAGTCGGTCAGGCGCTGGTAGTGGCGGCGCAGGTTGGTCGGGAACTTGTACGCGACGGGCTCGTCCAGCGGCTCGGAGACCTTGAGCACCTCGTGGATGTCGGGCGCGGCCAACGACTCGATGAAGGCGTGGAAGCCCTCGGGGGTGGTGGCCGGGTGGTCGCCGAGGATGCCGTAGGCGGTGACGATGGAACGGCCGCCGTCGATCTTCTGGCAGATCGCGCCGCGCGGGACTCCGGCGGAGGCGACGGTGTTGATGGAGATGTTGCCCTCGAAGGCCTCGTCCGGGACCCGGTAGTAGCGGGTGGTGTAGCCGAGGCCGATCTTGTGCTTCTCCTCCTCGACGGCGTCGAAGCCGAACTCCTGAAGCCAGACGGAGGTGCGCGAACCGCGGCCGGTGGCGTCCACGACCAGGTCGGCCTCCACCACCTCCTCGACGCCGTCGCGGCGCACGACGACCCCGGTGACCTCGCGGCGGTCCTCGCTGGTGACCAGGCGCAGGATGTCGGCCTGCTCCAGGAAGGTCACCTCGGGGAGCGCGAGCACGCGCTCGCGTATGTGGCGCTCCAGGAAGGGACGGCTGGAGGTGAGGGCGAACAGGCCGGAGTGGACCTGCCGCAGGCGCTTGCCGTTGATGATCCAGCGGACGTCGTCGGCCACGTCGCCGAGCTGCGCGCCGGCAGCCTTCATGTCCTCGGTGATGCCGGGGAAGTACTCCTCGACGATCTGCTGGCCGCGGGCGAGCAGACCGTGCAGGTGGTGGCCCTGCGGCAGGCCCCGGCGGAGTTCGTTCGGTCCCGTCAGCTCGTCGCGGTCCACGACGAGCACCTCCGCGAAGTTCTCGGAGAGGGCGCGGGCGGAGAAGAGTCCCGCCATGCTCCCGCCGAGGACGACCGCGCGACCTCCGCGTGCGTTTTCGGCGGATCCGGGGTTGGCCCCTTGGGAAGATGCAGCACTCACAGCGATCAGCTCTCCTTGAATTCGCACGTCACTACAGCGCAGCTGGAGCTCACCGGATCGAGTAAGTCCGAATGAAGCGCGTGAGCCCGCATTCACGGTAGCCAGGTGCGTTCCACCGGCCGCTCACTGTGTGGCAACGGCGGGGTCACCAGCCGTTCCCACAGGCCTGGTTACCAGGCCATGACTGTCCACGAGGTCGCTTTCACTAGCCTGTGAACCCAGGCGCATCGAACCCGGGGCACATTCCTCCGGGCACGTCGAATCGGGGAACGTCGAAATTCCGGCGCATCGAATCCGGGCACGTGGAGCCGGTGGTGTGTGAGGCCGGGGCGTTGATCCGACACGTGAATCCGGGCGCATTCGACCCGGGCGCATTTCCTCCGGGCGCGTTGAATCCAAGAAGGGGCAGCCGAGCGTGGTGACCAGTGAGCGGAATCCTGTAGCAGCCGGGGCGCACACCGAGAAGGTGGAGCAGATCGCTGTCGTGGGGCTGTCCTGCCGGCTCCCCGGAGCCGACGGCCCGGCCGCGTTCTGGGAGCTCCTGCGGAGCGGGCGAGGTGCCGTCGACGAGGTGCCGCCGGGCCGTTGGGGCGTACCCGAGGACGCGGTTCCCGGTGACGGCCGGCAGCGCGGCGCGTTCCTGGACGGGGTGGACCGGTTCGACGCCCGTTTCTTCGGGATCTCGCCGCGCGAGGCCGCGGCGATGGACCCGCAGCAGCGGCTCGTACTGGAGTTGGCCTGGGAGGCGTTGGAGGACGCGGGCATCGTGCCCGAGGCGCTGCGCGGCAGCCGTACCTCGGTGTTCGTCGGCACCCTGCGCGACGACTACACGAACCTGCTGTACCAGCACGGCACCGAGGCGATCACCCCGCACACGATGACCGGGGTGAACCGCGGTGTCATCGCGAACCGGGTCTCCTACCACCTGGGTCTCCAGGGCCCCAGCCTCACCGTGGACTCCGCGCAGTCCTCCTCGCTCGTCGCGGTGCACCTCGCCTGCGAGAGCCTGCGGGCCGGGGAGTCCGTGCTCGCGCTCGCGGCGGGTGTGAACCTGAACCTGCTGACGGAGAACGCCACCACGGAGGAACGTTTCGGCGCGCTCTCCCCCGACGGCGTCACGTACACGTTCGACTCCCGGGCCAACGGCTTCGTGCCCGGCGAGGGCGGCGGGGTCCTGGTCCTGAAGCCGCTCTCGCTCGCCCTCGCGGACGGCGACCACGTCCACGGCGTGATCCGCGCGAGCGCCGTCAACAACGACGGTGCCACGCCCGGCGGTCTGACCGTGCCGAGCGCGGCCGCGCAGGAGCAGGTGGTGCGCCTGGCCCACGAGCGGGCCGCGCTCGGCGCCGGCGAGCAGGTCCAGTACGTCGAACTGCACGGCACCGGCACGCCCGTCGGCGACCCGATCGAGGCCGCCGCGCTCGGCGCCGCGCTGGGCGCGGACCGGGCGCCCGGGGACCCGCTGCGCGTCGGTTCCGTCAAGACCAACATCGGGCACCTGGAGGGCGCGGCGGGCATCGCGGGCCTGATCAAGACGCTGCTGAGCATCACCCACCGCGAGCTGCCCGCCAGCCTGAACTTCGCGAGCCCGAACCCGGGGATCCCGCTGGACGCACTGGGGCTGGCGGTGCAGCGCGAGCACTCCGCCTGGCCGCACCCGGAGCGTCCGTTGGCGGCGGGCGTCAGCTCCTTCGGCATGGGCGGCACGAACGCGCACGTCGTGGTCACCGAGGGGCCCGCCGTCCCCGCGCCGCAGGAGCCCACCGAGGCGGCCACCGAGGCGCTGCCCTGGGTGCTGTCGGCCCGGTCGGACGAGGCGCTGCGCGCGCAGGCCGGCCGGCTGGCCGCGTTCGCCGCCGCCGACGGCGCCCCCGACCCGGTGGACACCGCCTTCTCGCTGGCGACCACCCGCACGGCCTTCGAGGAACGCGCGGTCGTGGTCGGCACCGACCGGTCGGCGCTGGTGGAGGGGCTGCGGGCGCTGGCCGAGGGACGGCCGGGCGCCGGAGTGGTCCGGGGCGCGCCCGCCGCGGGCACGACCGCGTTCCTCTTCACCGGCCAGGGCGCGCAGCGTCCGGGGATGGGCGAGGAACTGTACGCGGCCTTCCCGGTGTTCGCGGACGCCTTCGACGCGGTCGCCGGGGAGCTGGACCCGCTGCTGAAGCGCTCGATCCGCGAGGTCATCGCCTCCGGTGAGGCGCTCGACGAGACGGGCAACACCCAGCCCGCGCTGTTCGCGGTGGAGGTGGCCCTCTACCGGCTCCTGGAGTCCTGGGGTCTGGCCCCGTCCCATGTCGCGGGCCACTCCATCGGGGAACTGGCCGCCGCGCACGTGGCGGGGATCCTGTCCCTGCCGGACGCGGCGAAGCTGGTGGTCGCCCGGGCGAGGCTGATGCAGGCCCTGCCCACCGGCGGCGCCATGATCGCCGTGCAGGCCACGGAGGCGGAGGTCCTGCCGCTC
>NZ_LGDE01000294.1 GCF_001279725.1 Streptomyces sp. WM4235
GAAGAACACCTTGTCGGCCGTGACGGTCTTGGTGGCCACGGCGTCACCGGTCGTGTTGAGCTGCTCGATGACCACCGTGTAGCCGCCGCCGGTCGTGGGGGTGACCGTGGTGACCTTGTGCAACGGCGAGATGCTCACCCTCCCGGTCGCCCTGGCAGCCGCGAGGTAGGTCTTCTGGAGCGACTTCTTGCCGTTGTTGTTGCCGTAGAGGATCTCGCCGTCCAACGCCGACTTGGTGGCAGTGCCGGCCGCCTCCTGTTTCATGTAGTCCCAGTCGTACACGTCCGGCACGAAGACGAAGGGGAAGTTGGAGCGCTGCGCGTGCTTGCGGCCCACACGGGCGAACTGGTAGCAGCTCACCGTGTCGAACCAGGCCGGGTCGATGAGGCCCACCCCGAGGCCGGAGTTGGCGCGCGGGTAGTAGG
>NZ_LGDE01000295.1 GCF_001279725.1 Streptomyces sp. WM4235
GGATGACGGAGATCATCGCGACCGTGCTCGTGTCCGGTGCGGACGTCGTCAACCGTCGCGGATCGCACCCCGCCACCCGCACCCGACTGTGCACGTGGATGGGTCTGCCCCAGCACACCGACGAGAAGGCGCGCGCCGCCGCAGTCGCCAAGACCCCCGCCAAGGCCACCTTGTGGACGTTCGCCGCCATCGTGGCCGCTTACGAACAGCACGTCGTGCGCACCGTATGGCGCACCGACGGTGCGCACGCGCAGGCGAGCGTGCGCACCGAGACCGCCGGCTACCTGAAGTGGCTCACCGGGTTGGGCTACGAGCCGACGCCGATCGAGCGCGCGGTAATCGACGGCAAGCCGTACAAGGCGCCCGAGGCCAAGAAGCTCAGCTAAGCCGTACGACCGCCGGCGGAGGGCAAACCGCCGGCAGCA
>NZ_LGDE01000296.1 GCF_001279725.1 Streptomyces sp. WM4235
AGGGCCTCGCCGCGGCGGCCGGAGCGGTGCAGGGCCAACATGAACTGCCCGTGCAGGTTCTCGTGCGTGCGATACCGGCTCACCAACACCGTCAACTCCGCCAACAACTCACGATGCCGACCCAACCGCAGATCCGCCTCGATCCGCTGATCCAACGCACACAACCGCGTCTCCTCCAACCTGCGAATCTCCATGTCCAACTGCACCCCACCCTGAACATCCGCGAACGCCGGCCCCGACCACAACGCCAACGCCTCCCTCAACAACCGCGCACCCCCCGGATGATCACCCACATCCATCGCCCGATACCCCAACCCCGACAACCGCTCAAACTCCCGCACATCACTCCTCCCACCACCACCACACAACAAATAACCCCCCGGCAACGTCACCAACACATCCTTCGGAGACCGTGAGGTGTC
>NZ_LGDE01000297.1 GCF_001279725.1 Streptomyces sp. WM4235
GTGGTCGGCGAGGGCGGGGGCGAGTTGGGCCTCAAGGATGCCGAGCATGGCGACGCTGAGGGCGGGGGTGTCGGTGACGGGAACACCGGGGGGGTCGGTGAGTTGGTCGAAGTGCCGGCTTCCGGTTCGGCGCCCGTCGACCAGATGCCGGCTGATGGCCGGGGGGGGGGCGGCGACCTCAGCGGCGTACCGGGTGTCGTCCTGGTCGGCCATCGCCGCATCCACGTAGGTGATGGCGGTGAGGTCGGTGTGGGCGGCGGCGAGGCAGGCGATCGAGGTGGAGTCGACGCCGCCGGACAGGTCGCTCGACAGCGGCCGGCCGGTCAGGGTGCGGCGGCCCACCGCGAGAGGCAGTTCGTACCGCAGGGCCTCGGTGGCGTCGGCGAACGAGAGGCGGGCCGGGGCGGGGAGCCGTTGGA
>NZ_LGDE01000298.1 GCF_001279725.1 Streptomyces sp. WM4235
GGAACGGTTGTCCGTGGATCAGGATTGCGGGCTCCGCGGGCCGGGGACGGAAGTGATCGAAAAACATGGCCGCGACGTTGCCATTCAGGGGGTTCATGAGAGGACTTCGAGGGGCTACATTGAGCCACTCGCGTTCACCTGACAGCCCGTTGCCTTTCACTCGCGTTTTGCGCGGGGGGTGACGTCAGGAGCGCAGACTGTGCAACCACCCCACCGCCCAGAAGGACCGAAGGCTCCGTGCCCGTACCCGTACTCCTCGCCGGCCGCAGCGTGCAGCTTGAGCCCCTCGCCCCCCACCACACCGAGGCCTTGGCCATGGCCGGGGCCGAGGATCGTACGACTTACGCCTTCACTCCCGTACCGCACGGGTTGCAGGCGTCCCACGAGTACATCGACCGTGCCCTCGCCGATCAG
>NZ_LGDE01000299.1 GCF_001279725.1 Streptomyces sp. WM4235
CACCACGCTGCGAGGCTTCGAATTCTGCGCCACGTGGGGCGTGACCGAGGTCGAGTTCCGTGCCGCCCCGTTCGGCCGGCGGATCGAGTGGAGCCCCATCACCGGCGTGATCACCCGGTTCGCGGACGGGACCATTCGCGACGGCATCAGCTATCCGGGACTGTGGCCCTACCTACAGGACTTGGCCGCGTTGCAGTCCCCCACGACCGGTGACCTGTTGACCATCCGAGTCGCACCCGGGCCGTCCCTTCTTCCTCCGAACCCCCTTGCCGGACTCCTCGCCCAGCTCTTCGACCCCGACCGCACCACCCCGGAGCAGGAATCCCGGAGCTGATCCCGGCACGCGCCGATCGGCAGTCAGGACCGCGCCAAGTGCGCACCACCACCGCGGCTCATCCCCACACCGCCTCACAC
>NZ_LGDE01000300.1 GCF_001279725.1 Streptomyces sp. WM4235
CGGGGGCCGGACCCTCGGCCGTCGTACGGGCGCTCGTGGTCAGTCCGCCGGGCGCACGCTTCGCGGTCCCGCGCAGCGCGCGCCGTACGCCTCGACGCGCGAGCGCAGTTCCCGGTCGGCCGTGACCACGACGCGGTCCCGCCCCGCGTGGGCCGCGACGAGTTCCACGATCCGGTCGTCGCCGCTCCCGGGCGCGGAGTCCACGCGTACCCCGGGCACGGACTCGACGTCCCGGGCGGCGCCTTCGACGACCAGGACGATCTCCTCGCCGGCGTCCCGTTGCGCGAGCCGGTCCCGCAGCCGCTCGGCGGCGCCCCGCCGGTCGCGCCACCAGCCGTCGGGGACGGACCCGACGACGTTCGCGCCGTCGACGATCAACACAGTGCCGGTCGCGTTCACGGTGGCCGCCC
>NZ_LGDE01000301.1 GCF_001279725.1 Streptomyces sp. WM4235
AGAGCCAGAGACCTCTTCTGGCTGTCGCAGAAGAGGTGTCGGCACCGTTGACGGGCTTGCCCACGGGGTCTGACCTGCACATACGAGGGGTGTCCGTTTTGGGAGGCTCCCACCTGCGGTCACACTTTCGGTGCGCCTCTGGGTCCCCTGCCGCATCCCCCTGTCCGCGCATCCTGCGGTGCAACCCGGTTACCTAGCCGCGCAAGTACCCCCTTGTGGAGGTCTTTGCCCTGGTCAGGCCTGGTAACAGGCGCTTCGGTAACCGGTTTGGTAACTGGCTGGGTGACAGGTGCTGGGCAAGCCTGGCTTGCCCAGTCACCGGCCCAGTCACCGGTCTTGTGTGGCGAGCTCGCCGGTGGCTGAACTCACCGGTGACGTGACCGGTGAGTGAACTCGCGGGTGGGCAAGCC
>NZ_LGDE01000302.1 GCF_001279725.1 Streptomyces sp. WM4235
GAGCGCCGGGGAGTAGGCGGCGCCGCCCGCGCAGGGCCCGAGCATGACCGAGATCTGCGGGATGACACCCGAGGCCTTCGTGTTCCGCTGGAAGATGCCGCCGTAGCCGGCGAGGGCGGAGACGCCCTCCTGGATGCGGGCACCCGCGCCGTCGTTGAGGGAGACCAGCGGCGCACCGGCCGCGATGGCCATGTCCATGATCTTGTGGATCTTCGTCGCGTGCGCCTCGCCCAGCGCGCCACCGAAGATCCGGAAATCGTGCGCGTACACGAAGACCGTACGACCCTCGACCGTCCCCCAACCCGTGTTCACACCGTCCGTGTAGGGCTTCTTCGCCTCCAGGCCGAAGCCGGTCGCGCGGTGCCGACGCAGCTGCTCGACCTCCCTGAAGGAACCCTCATCGAGCAGC
>NZ_LGDE01000303.1 GCF_001279725.1 Streptomyces sp. WM4235
GACACCAGCGCGGGCGGCGGGATCGTGTGGGGGGGGCGGTGGGCGCGGATGTAGTCGGTGGGGCCCGGGCCCGGGCCCCGCCGCTCGGCGGGCACGAGAACGACCCGGCCGCCGACGCACAGCGACATGACGAGGTCCCAGACGGTGACGTCGAAGCCGACCGAGGCGAACTGCACGACGCGGCTGTCCTCGTCGATGCCGATCCGCTCGGTGGCGGTGGCGATCAGGCTGCCGATGCCGTCGTGGGAGACGACCACGCCCTTGGGGCGCCCGGTGGACCCGGAGGTGTAGATGAGGTAGGCGAGCCCGTCCGGGTCCGCTGGGGCGCCGACGGGAACCTGGAGTTCCTGGGCCGGGCGGACGGTCAGTTCAAGATCCGGGGGCACCGGATCGAACCGGGCGAGATCGA
>NZ_LGDE01000304.1 GCF_001279725.1 Streptomyces sp. WM4235
CCCTTCTTCCCCAGAGGAGCCGAAGTGACCGAGGCAATCGACGCGACCGGCGGACGCTGGTTCAGCCTGCACCTCTTCCCCCGCTTCGCCCGCCCGACCGGTGAGGACACCGACGCGTTCCTCGTCGAGGATCTCGCCCCGCTGCTGGACGGGCTGGTCTCCGACCGCAGGGCGACCTCGTGGTTCTACCTCCGTCACGTCGACGTGGACGGCCCCCACCTGCGCGTCCGGGTACGCGACCTCACCCCGGCCGGGGTGGCGGCGCTGTACGCCGAGACGACGCTCCTCGTGAAGGAACGTCTCGGCGAGGGAGCGGAGATCCACGAGGCGCCGTACGTACCCGACACCGAACGATTCGGCGGTCCGACCGCCCTGCCCGTGACGGAGGACGTCTTCGCACTGTCCACCCGGGTGGCCCTGGACGGGCTCGCGCGCACCGGACGCGGCGGCGAGCGCCTCGCCCTGGCCGGGGACCTCGCGCAGGCCACGGCGGCGGCGCTCGGGATGGACCGCTACGAGGCGGCGCGGTGGTTGCGGTGGCAGACGACCGGGTGGCGTTGGTCCGAGGACGTCCTGCACACCCCGGCCCCCGTGCCCTCCCCTCGCGTCGACCCGGGCGGCGGACCCGGTCGCGAGGAACTGATGCGGCGCGCCGACGCCGTCCGGCACGGGGTGGCGAACGGCGTCGGCGTCGGGCCGGTGGCCCGTTGGGCGGCGGGGCTGCGGGAGGCCGACGCCCGCCTGGAGGAGGCGGCCGGGCGTGCGGCGGAGGACGACGGCGCGGACGGTTCGGCCGTGTGGGCGGCGGGCCGCGCCTCGGTGTGGACCGCCGTACGCGCCTCGCTCTGGGCCTCGCACCTGCATCTGCTCTTCAACCGTCTAGGGCTGGCCCCCGACGAGCAACGGGCCGTGTGCCGGCTCGCCTCCCACGCGCTGACGGACACCTGGGAGCGGGGGCCGCACCTCCCCGAGGAGCGCCCTGCCACCGACGCGCGGTAGGGGCGCCGGCCGGTCGGGCCGGTCAGGTGCGTACGCGGGACGAGTTCAGGAGGGCGGCGGCCCGGCCGGCGTCGTCGACACTGACCGCGAAGTCCTTGCCGCGGGCCCGGACGACGAGGCAATCGCCGGCGCGCAGCATCACCGTCGTGCCCAGACCACTGAGCCGGTACCCCCATCCGCCCACCTGGGCGGGGGTGCGTCGTTCGACGCGTGCCGATTCGATGTCGCCGACGGCCCAGCGTCTCGTCGGCCACCCCAGCGGACCGAAGCCGACCTCCAGCCCCCTTTCGGTGACCCGGGCCCGCACGGTGGAGAAGGCCGTCATCCCGACCGAGACGAAGGCGAACGGGGCGATCAGCGGCCACGGGTTGCCGACCAGACCCGCCGCCCCGGCGAGCGCACCCGCGACGGCCACCAGGCCGCCGGCGGCGGCGCTGAGTTGGAACCAGGGGTTCGTCACCCGCGAGAGCCAGACGAAACGTTCCCCCTCGGGGATCTCCAGAGCGGGGTCGCCGGGTGTCACCGGCGTGGGCGGCGCCGAGGCTGTCGCACGACGGTCGAGCAGCACCCCGATGAGGGCCGCCGTCACGGCTCCTGCGATCAAGACGACGAACCAGAGCGTCGCGGACCGCGCCTGATGCCAGTCCGATCGGTCCAGGTTGGCCCGCACGATCACCGCCTGGGCCCCGATCAGGCCCACCCCCACCGAGAGCAGCGTCGCTCCGGCCCATCCCCGTACCCCCGATCCCCGGCGGGAGGCGAGCGCCACCGCCGACACGAGCAACGCCCAGGCCACCGCCGGTAACGCGGCCGCCGCCCACAGCGGCAGCGAACCGTCGGGCGCCGCGCCGGCGCCCCAGTGCGTGGCGAGCCGGTCCGGAAGTCGTCCCCGGGCGGCCAGTGGCATGGCCACCAGCAGGATTCCGACGCCCGAGGCCCAGGCGGCGGCGCCCCAGGAGGTGGCCCTGCCGCGGCCGGGGCGGGTGGCGCCCGCCGCGTGAACCTCACGGCCCTCGCGGTCCTCGCGGTCTTCGTGGTCCTTGTGGTCTTTCACGGGACCTCCCTGATCATCTGGGTGAGTTCGGCCTTGCCGTACCCCAACCGGGCCGCCTCCAGCACGAGTTCACGGACCCGATCCACCAGCGCGGAGCGGTGGTCCGCGCCGGCGGCCACGGTCACCCCGCGGCCGCGCCGGAACTCCAGCACCCCTTCGTCGCGCAGGGATCGCAGGCCGCGCAGGACGGTGTTCGCGTTGACCCCGAGCGCCTGCGCGAGCTCGCGCGCCGGCGGGAGCCGATCCCCCGGGGCGCACTCGCCCTCGGCCACGGCCCGCCGGATCGCGCCCGCCACCTGTTCGTGCAGGGGGCGACTGTCGGAGATGTTCAGCCTCAGCAACATGGTGCCAATGAAGATAGCTTCATATGGCCCATCGGTCGAGAGAGTCCCCCCGTGCCCCCGCACGAAGGTCGCCTACGCGGCGGCCACGGCCAGGGCCGTGCGCAGGCGACGGGCCTGCGCGACCAGCCGGGAGGAACCGGGGCGGGAGGCCTGCGCGGCCAGACCCTCGGGGTCCGGGGAGGCCACCTTGCAGCGTTCCACGCAGTCGGCGGCGACGGCCAGCAGTTCGCCGGTGCCGGGCGGGGCCGGATCCTGCGCCAGGAGGGCGGGGATCGCCCCCGCGAGCAGGGTCCAGGTGGTGGCGTACGCACCGGTCGCGGCGGCCGTGCGCGCGGAGTCGGCGAGCCGGTTCGCCTTCACGGTCCCCAGGCCGACGAGTTCGGCCAGGTCCCGGCCCATCAGCGGGACGTCCAACTCACCCCGCGCCGCGAGGACGAGCAGGGCGTCGACGGCCCCGAGCCGGTCCTCGGCATGGCGGGAGCCGAGTCCGGTGGCCACGGCGAGGTGCAGTACGGGGCCGGCCGGGCCGCCCAGCTCGGCGAGGCCCGGGAGCAGCGCGCCGGGGCCGCGTTCCTCGCCGGTGGCGCCGGCCGTGAGGTCGGGGAGCAGCCAGGCGGCCTGGGTCTCGCGGTCCTCCGGCAGCACCATGCGCTCCGCCTGCGTGTCGCCGTGCCAGTGCCAACAGCGGCGTCCGTGGTCGTCGACCGGGCGGCCGAGCCTGCGGAACGCGGGCGGGAACTCCTTCTGCAGGACGAGTCGTTCGCGGGTGTCGATGACGATCCTGCGCACCGCCCCGCACGTCCGTCCCCACCAGGGGTGGGCGGCCTTGGGGTCGGGTCCCTGCGTGCGGCGCAGCAGCCTCGGGGGCTCGCCGGCAGTGGTGAGCCATGCGGCGAGGCGCTCGCCGGGACGGGTTCCGAGGGCGGTCGCGGCCGCCGCGACGGCGGGGTCGCGGCGGACCCGGAACAGCGCCTGGGCGAAGTCGGCCTCCGCGGGCTCCAAGCCAAGCCGGCGGTACGCGCCGAGCCGCTTCACCAGTTCGTCCGGTTCGATCGTTCCGGTCTCCCAGGTGGGCGTGGCGAGCAGGAACGGCAGGGGGGCGGTCACCATGCGGTGGGCGACCTCCCTGAGTCGGGCGGCGATCACCGCCCGCAGGGCGGCGTGCACGCAGGGGTCGTGGAACCCGCGGGACTGCGGGCGCGTGCCCGGCAGCAGTTCCTCCGGGGTGAACCGCCCCAGGACCGCCGCGGCCACCAGCTCCACCCCGTGCGGGCCGCCCTCCTCGACCCTCGGGTCGGACGGCGCACCGCGGCCGGCCAGGACCGGTGCGAGAGCCTCGACCAGGGCCGCCCGGTCCCGGTGGGCGTGGCGGACGAGACCGTCCAACGCCGTCTCGAACTCGGCGGCGTCCGGCCTTCGGGAGCCGATCAGCGCGGCGACCAGCTCGACGGTCTCGGCGACGGTCCGCCCGGTGGCCGCCGCGCGGCGACGGACGGGCGGCGGGGGCAGGATCTCCTCGTACGGCTCCTCCTCGGCCGCCGCGGCGACCCCGAGGTGTCCTGCGGCGACGAGCCGGTTGCCGGGGCTCAACAGCGCACTGTGCGAGGCGAGTTCGGCACGGAGTTCGTCGTCGTGCGGGCGCAGGTGCGCGGCGACGAGCCCGAGCGCCCGCTCCTGGAGGGCGGTGTCCTCGTGCCCGAAGGCGTGGGCGACGGCCGGCAGCAGCCGGTGGCGGTCGTCGGGCGCGCGGCGCAGTGCCTTCCCCAGCAGGATGAGTTGGGCACGGGCCAGCTTCTTCTCCGGGCGGAAGAGCACCGCGGCCGACATCTCCGCGAGCCTCTCGGCCGGCAGTTCGCCCGCCACGGTCACGCGCGCGAGCACCTGCTGCGCGTGTCCGGCGAGGGCGGACGGCCCGTCGGCGGCCATGGCGATCCAGTCTGCGGTCCGGGTGCGTTCCTCGTCCGGGGTGAGGGCGAGTCGTTCCAGGAGGGCCAGGTAGAAGCGCAGTTGGTTCGGGCGGCCGCCGCGCAGGAGCCGCGAGACGCATCCGTCGATCAGCTCCCGGCGCTCGACGATTCCCTCCTCCGCCAGGGCGGCCAGCTCGGTCGGCCAGTGGTTCGGGGACCGCGGGTGGGAGTACCAGAGCAGGGCGTTGGGGGGCTCGGCCGTCTCGAAGAGGCGGGGCACGAGGTCGCGCACGAACGGATCCCGGCGCAGGGCCGCCGACAGCGGGAGGCGGGTGCCGCCCGGTCCCTGCGGCACCAGGGACCGGACCCAGCCGGACACGAACGCGTCGTTGGTGGGGACGGGGCAGCCGGCGAGCCGGACCAGTTCCCGGATCAGCGGGTAGTCGGCCTCGGCCGTCGCGGCGCGGGCCGCGAGGCGGTGGGCGACGTCGCCCAGCCACCCCGGGTCCCGGTCGGCGAGCAGTTCGAGGATCAGCGCGGCGGGGAGCTCCCGCCAGTCGCGCAGCTCCCGGGAGCCGATCCAGGCAGCCGCGGCGGCGGCTCCGGTGTGGCAGCCGGCTCCCGCGACGAGCAGTCCGCCGCGAATCCGGTCGCGCTCGGAGCCCCGGTCCCAGCCCCATCCCCGGACCTCCCGACGCAACGCGGTGAGTTCGCCGAGGACGGTACGGCGCTCGGCCGGGGTGAGGGGCCCCAGCAGTGCGGGGAGGCGCTCGGTGCGACCTGCGCGCACCGCGTCGAGGACGTCGTTCATCGGGAGGGTCATGGGCGAAACGCTAGGTCCGGGGACTGACAACACCGACCGGCACCCGCCGGCGGCCTCACTCGAAATCCGCCCACGCGCCCAGGGTGAACCCGGCGCCCTGGCGTCGCACCTCCACCGCGCCACCACCGCCGAAGTGGGCGGGCACGACCAACTCGTTTCGGTCCGCGGCTCGTTCGAGGATCCGGCGGCGGCTGGCCGCGGCCTGCCCGGCGTCCATGCAGAAGCAGCTGTTCCAGGAGGGTTCCAGGATCTGCACGGGGCTGTGCAGGAGGTCCCCGACGAAGACCGCCCTGTCCCCTCCCGAGGTCAGCCGCAGGACGGAGGAGCCGGGGGTGTGACCGGGCGCGGGCTCCAGCACGAGGTTCTCGTCGATGCGGTGGGAGCCTTCCCAGAGGACGGCCTGGCCCGACCGGTGGAGGGGCGCGATGCTGTCCTCGTAGATGAGCCGGTCGTCCGCCCGCAGACCCCGGGCGTAACCGTTGTCGGGGCCGAAGTGGAAGTCGTCGGCCGCCGGGACGAGGTACCGCGCGTTGGGGAAGGCCGGGGCCCACTCCCCCGCGGCGTCGACGGTGTTGCCGCCCACGTGGTCGGCGTGCACGTGGGTGTTGACGACGAGGTCCACGTCCTGCGGCCGGACACCGGCCCGGGCCAGTGCGCCGAGGAAGTCGTCCTGCCGGTGGTGGAACGCGGGCGCGCCGGGTCGCTCGCGCATGCTTCCCACGCCGGTGTCGACCAGGATGGTCCGTCCGGCGCTGCGCAGGACCCAGGTCTGGAGCGCGACCGTGACCCGGTCGGTCCGCGGGTCCCAGTGGTCCGGGGACAGCCAGTGCGCGTTCTCCTTCCACACCTCGGTCCCGGAGTCCGGGACGACGTCGAGGGCGGACGCGAAGGCCCCTTGCCATTCGACGACCCGGATGACCTCGACGTCGCCCAGTACGATGCCCTGCTCGCTCTCACTCTTCATGATCACGATTCTAGGAGTGCTCGGTGAGCCGCTCAATGCTCTTCGCGCTCATGTGGATACGCGGGACTCTCACCGCTGATGCGCGGACTACGCTGGCGTCATGGATGTGGTGAGCGACGCGATCTCGACCGTCCGGACGGGGCGGCCCTCCTCCAACCGGGTTCGGGTGAACGGTGGTTGGGCGACCCGCCTGGCTCCCTACGAGGGCGCCGGCTTCCACGTCGTCCTGGAGGGGGCGTGCCTCCTGCTCCCGGAGGGCGGGGAACGCGTGCGGCTGGGAACGGGTGACGCGGTCCTGCTGCCGCACGGCACGGGGCACCTCATCGCCGACGTCCGGGCCGACGCGGCGAGCCTGGAGCGGGCGGTGCCCTTCGAGGACTGGCGGACGGATGACACCCCGGCGCCCCACCCGTCCTCCGAGGCCGGGGCGGTGGAGTTGCTGTGCGGCAAGTACCGGTTGGACCGCAGCCGGGTCCACCCCCTCATGCGGGAGCTGCCGACCGTGGTGCACCTGCCGAACCGGGTGGGCCGTCATCCCGAACTCCGGTCCGCCATCGACTTGTTGGGGGGCGAGTTGGGTGGCCGACGGCCGGGCGCGGGGATCGCCGTACCCAGTCTGCTCGACCTGCTGCTCGTCTACATGATCCGCTCGTGGATGGTCGAGGACGGTACGGGGGTGTGGTCGGCGGCGCTCGGCGACCCGGTGACGGCCGTCGCGCTGCGGGCCCTGCACGCGGACCCGGCCGCCCCGTGGACCAACGAGAGCCTGGCCGCCGAGGCCGGGGTCTCGCGCCCCACGCTGGCCCGCAGGTTCACCGCCCTGGTGGGACGACCGCCGATGGCCTACCTGACCTGGTGGCGGCTGACCTCCGCCGCCGCCCTGCTCCGCGACACCCCGGACTCGTTGGCGGCCATCGCGCGCCGGGTGGGGTACGGAACTCCGTACGCCTTCTCGCACGCCTTCAACCGGGAGTTCGGCACGACTCCGGGCCGCTACCGGGAGCACGCCGCGGCGCCGGCGTGACGGCGGGCCGTTTCCGGGTGCGATCCCGCCGCCAGGACGGTGCGGCGGGATCGGTCCCGGAGCCGGTTCGGTCGCGCGTCGGTCAGATGGTCACGCAGATGCCGTCCTCGATGCTCCGGCCGTCGCGTTCGAGGCCGCCGCACACGAGGCTCGCGCCGGCCTGCTCGTAGCCGACCTCCCAACGCCGGGAGGCGGCGTTCACCCGGGAGCTGTGGTAGTTGCCCCAGTAGGCGCGCAGGGTGCCGGACACCCCGTCCTTGGTCTGCACGGTGATGTCCTGGACGAATCGGTTGTGGTGCGCGGTGTGGACGCAGATGTAGGTACCGCACTGCGAATCGACCCGCCGGGCGGCGGCGGCGTCGGAGGGTGTGGCGGTCAGGAACGCGAGGGCGGCGGTCACGGCGAACGTGGCGGCGATGCGGCGCGGGGTGGTGTTCACGAGGGGCCTTCTCATGGTCGGAGACAAGGGAAAGCACGGGAACACGGGGACGTCGCCCCGGGTGCCCGCGGGAAAGGTGATCACCCATGGGTCTAGTCCCCAGAACCCCCCGCACGACGCGGCGCCACACCCGAACTCACCTGTTCGAGTGGTGGAGTTCACTGCTGAAACGGCACTGCACGGACGGAACGCGGCGCGGACATCGCGCGAACGGGGCCCGGCGGCGGTGCGGGTCGCCGGGCCCCGTCGGATCAGCGCAGGTCGAAACTGACCGACGTGGCCTTGTCGTTCATGCCGTCACCGACGTACGCGTTGTAGCCGTGGTAGGTCTGACTGGCGCCCCGGAAGTCCCGGTGCTCCCACAGGGTGATCGGGCAGGTGATGCCCTGGGCCGAGCTGACGGTGTCGTTCCAACCCCACTTGCCGAGGTCGTTGAACTCCGGGTAGCGCCAGTTGCAACCGACACTGCCGCGGAAGGTGAACTCGCTGCCGCCCGAGTTGGCGTCGCTCCATATCCTGCCGAGGTCCTTGTACTCGGCCTGGCCGCCCAGTTGGGCGGCCTCGGCCTTGGTCGCGAAACAGCCGCCCTCGCCCGTGTCGACGACGAGGGTGCAGTACGTGGGAGCCTTCGGGGCCGGCGACCGCTCCGCGGCGGCGGCCGGGTTCACGCCGACGGCCGTCACCACGAGTGCGGTGGCGCCGAGTGCGAGAGCCGTTCGGATCATGCGCATGGATTCTCCTCAACCACATTGAGAGCGCGTTCAGTACGCGAATCGCCCTGAAGCGCGACATGACTCAACAAGGCGTCATGTGGGGTGGTCGAGGGCGCGCAGGTGCCGCCGGCAAGTTCCCGGCGCCCGGAGACGATCCGCCGGGCACGGCGCGGCCGGCTCGTTCGTGTCGGCGGATCGCGCGCCGACGTCGCAGGACGGCCCGCGATCGATCGGCGAGGGCGTTGCGGACGGGTCGGGCCGGCCGAATCGGCTGCCGCCGGGACGAACGGACGCCGATGCGCCGATTGTCCCGTTCCCCGCGACAGGCCCGCGCGGAACGGGTCCGGGGGTGGTTCGGAGGGCGGGGCGGGTCGGCGGTCCCCCTCCATACGGCCCCCGACTGGTTCAGTGGCCCCTCCACGCGGCCCCCCACCCCGGGAATCCCCGGAGTGGCCCGCTCCCTGGGCCACCCCTGGATCCGAAACCCCGGTGCGCCCGCAGCGTCCCCCGCCTAGGCTGACGCGATGACCACCCGAACCTTCCGCATCACCGTCCGCGGCTCCTTCGTCCGGCTCACCGACGAGCAGCGCGCGGCGCTGCTTGCCGCCGCCCCGGAGCACGACCTGCTGCGCGCGGGCTTCACCCCCGAGGGACACCTCACCTACGAGATCACGGCGCGGGACTCCTACACGTTCCGCTTCCTGGAGTCGGGCGACGCCGAAGAGGACATCGTGGACGCGACCGCACGCGCCGAGCTGGCCGCCGAGGCCTGGCTGTCCGAGCGCGGATACGCCTTCAAGCACTTCAGGACCCACGCCCAGGACATGACCCTGGCTCCCTTGAGCAAGCGGCAGCGTCAGGCGGCCGCCGCCACGAACACCGACTGACGGGCGGGCGCACCCCCCGTGCGGGCCCGGGGTTCGCTCACGGTACGGGCCCCGGGAGCGGTGGCCGGGGTCCGACCGTCGGGCCACCATGGAGGGGACCTGCTTCCTTACGGGGACTCGGCCGGGGAGTGACCAGTGGCACACAACGACGGACACACGGACGTACTGGTCGTGGGCGCGGGCCCGGTGGGTCTGACCGCGGCCGCGGAGCTGCGGCGGCGCGGGGTGGGGTGCCGTCTCGTGGACCGGCTCCCGGCGAGGCTGCCGTACGCGAAGGCGGTCGGCATCCAGCCCCGCACCCTGGAACTCTGGGACCGGGCGGGCCTCGTCCGCGCCGTGCTGGAGGCGGCCGTCCCGATGCGCGGGCAGCTCACGTACGTCAACGGCGTCGAGCAGCCACGCCTCGACCTGAAGCTGCCGCCCGAGGTGCCGTACGGGTTCGCCGCGCTCCCCCAGAACGAGACCGAGCGGATCCTCGAGGAGTTCCTGAACCGGTTCGGGACCGGCATCGAGCGGAACAAGGAGCTGGTGTCGTTCACCCGGGACGCCGACGGGGTCACCAGTCGACTGGTGGACGTCGTGACCGGCGCCGAGGAGGAGGTCCGCTCCCGGTTCCTGGTGGGCTGCGACGGGGCGCACAGCGTCGTCCGCAAGGGGCTCGGGCTCGGCTTCGCGGGTGGCGCGTTCCCCGAGGAGTACATGTTGGCCGACGTCGAGGTCGACTGGGACCTTCCCCGCGGCTACGGGGTGCGGGCCATGCACCGTGCCGACGGGGGCGCCGTGGACGACGTACTGGTGTGCATCCCGCTTCCCGGGGTCCGCCGCTACCGCGTCTCGATGTCGGTGCCGGCCGAGCTCTCGTCCGCGGCCGGGCAGACCGGCGACGGGATCGCGCACGGGCTGGAGGGCGGCCGGGCGCCGGAACTCTCCCACATCCAGGCGGTGTTGGACCGCATGTCGCCGCAGCCGACCGTGGCGTCGACCATGCGGTGGTCCTCGGTGTTCCGCATCAGTCACCGGATCGTCGACCGATACTCCGACGGGCGGGTCTTCGTCGCCGGCGACGCCGCGCACATCCATCCGCCGACCGGCGCGCAGGGCATGAACACCGGCATCCAGGACGCGTGGAACCTGGCGTGGAAACTCGCCCTGGCCGTCGGGGGCGCCGCCCCTCCGCTGCTGTTGGACAGCTACGACGCGGAGCGGCGGCCGGTGGGCACGGAGGTCGTCGACCGTACCGTGCGGCACGCCGCCGAGGGTGTGCAGGCCGATCCGGGCGACCCGGCGACGGTGATGATGCGCCAGGCCCAGCTGCTCGTCGACTACCGCGGCAGCCCCATCGTGGGACGAACGGAGCGCGACGGGACGGCCGGCCCGCAGCCGGGCGACCGGGCACCGGACTGCGGCGGCCTCACCTCGGCCATCGCCGCCTACCCGCTGCGGCTGTACGACCTGCTGAGGGACCGGGACCACGTGTGCGTCCTGTACCTCACGGGCCCGGACACCGACGCGATGACCGAACTCGCCGCCCTCGCCGCGGACTTCCCGACAGGCCGGTCGGCTGCCTGCCCCGTGCTCGCGGACGGCGTCCCGGCCGACGACGCCCCCCTGCCGGCCTACCGCGACGACCGGGGTGAGTTCGCCCGGCTCTACGGGGCCCGCGAGTCGACGCTGTTCGTGGTGCGACCGGACGGCTACCTGGGGGACCGCATCGCCCTGCCGGCCGGGAAAGCGCTGGTCAGCCACCTTCAGGGGATCTGGGGGAGCTGAGGGTGGGCCTACGCGTAGGCCTGCGCCGTGTGACCCGCCCCCGGCCGAGGCCCGTCCCGGGCCCGTGTCACCGACGGGTGCAAGGATCGGGTCATGACCGCTCACCACGAAACACCCGCACAGCCCTGGGACGACCCGGCCACCGGCCCCGTGCCGGAGGGACTCGCCGCGGCGAAGTCCCTGGTCTTCGACCCGTGCGGGTTCGACTGCCCGTTGCCCGTCGCCGAGGAGGAGAGCGCGGACTACGAGGCGTACGCGCTCTGCGTGAACGGGCGCTCGGTCAGGTTCCGGGCCGCCAGGACGACACCGACCAAGGTGGGCCAGTTCGTCACCGTGTGGCAACGGTCCGAGGAGGGCCCGATCCGGCCCTTCGACACGGGCGACGGGGTCGACCTGTTCGTCATCGACAGCCGGGACGGGGCGGACCACGGGCAGTTCGTCTTCCCGTGGTCCGTGCTCCGCGCGCGGGACGTCGTGTCCCGGGACGGCGTCGGCGGGAAGCGGGGATTTCGCGTCTATCCGCCGTGGGCGGTGCCGACCAGTCGACAGGCCGAACGCACCCGGGCATGGCAGCTGGAGCACTTCCTCGCGCTGCCCGGGGACGGGTCGGTCGACCTGGACCGGGCGCGGGCGCTCTACCACGCCTGAACGAATGCGGCACGCGCATCGGGGTCCTGGCGACCGGCGCCCGGGGGGCGCCGCCCGGCCGGCCGGGCGGTCGCCCGCGCCGGGGGTCGCCCCGGTCGACACGGCGGGCGGACGGCGGGACGATGGAGACATCTCGTGAGATCACCCGGGTCGGCACCGGAGCGGTGTCGGCCGAGCGAGGGTGCGGGTCGGGGCCAGGATCCCGCTCGAAGAGGTCCGCTCGGCGGGCCCGCCTCTCCGGGCTCGGCGACACTCGGCTGCCGGGCCGCCCGTGGTCTCCTCGACGAGAGGAGAAACGATGAATCGGCGTATGCGAATGGCCGTGGTCGCCCCGGTGGGGGTGTCCTTGCTGGCGTTGGGGTCGGCGGCGCTCGTGGCCGCCCCGGCGCAGGCGGCGGTGCCTTCCGCCACCTGTACCGTGACGGCCAACACCGTCGATGGCAAGCGGGTGGACGTCAAGGGAAACGGGTTCAAACCGGCCGTCGACGTCCTCGTGTTGTCCAAGAGCGGCAACAAGCAGATCCGGACCAACGCGGACGGCACGTTCAAGCTGATCGCCCAGAAGGGCGGCAGCTCGTTCTCCGTGAAGGAAGGGAGCAAGGGCAGGACCCCGTGCGGCACCGTCCAGCAGGCCGAACAGAAGGACACCCAAGACCAGTTCCGCAAGGGCTTCACCCAGGGCTTCGCTGCCACGAAGGACCTGTGCAAGAAGCCGAACGCGAACCAGAACCTCCAGGCTGTCGACCCGAACTTCGAGAAGGGCTTCAACGCGGGCGTGACGGCCGCGCTGAATTCGAAGTTCTGCCAGTAGCGGCGGCAGTGCGCCCATAGCGGAGCCCGGGGGCACCAGCGGCTCCCGCGCCCTCCCCACCGACCAACCGGGGCCCGCGTCCCGAACGGCCGGACACCATCCTCCTGCGACGCCGCCACGGCACCGCCCCGCACGACCTGAATTCGCCGGGAGCGCCCTCGCGCTCCCGGCGGTACGGGTTAGCCTGCTGCCCGGCGAGGCAACCGCCCGCGGTCACGCATGAGGGAGCGTACGTGCCCGAACAGCATCGCGTTCCCGTCAACCGACCGACTCTGGAGGTAGTGGCCGCGCGGGCGGGGGTGTCCAGAGCCACCGCGTCGCGCGTCGTCAACGGCGGGGACGGAGTCCGCTCGCACCTGGTGGACCGGGTCCGCAAGGCCGTCCTCGAACTGGGCTACGTCCCCAACCCGGCGGCGCGCACGCTGGTCACCCGCCGGACCGGTGCGGTGGCCGTGATCATCGCCGAACCGGAGGTCCGGATCTTCTCCGACCCCTTCTTCTCCCGCCAGGTGCGCGGGATCAGCAAGGAACTCACGGAACAGGACAAGCAGTTGGTCCTGCTCCTGGTGGAGGATCGGGGGGACTACGACCGGATCGAGCGGTACCTGGCCGGCGGGCACGTCGACGGCGCCCTGGCCTTCTCCCTGCACACCGACGACCCGCTCCCCGACATCACCCGGCGCATCGGCATGCCCACGGTCTACGGTGGGCGGCCGGGCTGGACGGCCGGATCCGGGGACCTCGGCGTCGTCTACGTCGACGCCGACAACCGCGGGGGCGCGCGGGAGGCCGTACGCCACCTGCTCTCCCAGGGTCGGCGTCACATCGCGCACATCGCGGGCCCCCTCGACCAGACGTCGGCGGCCGACCGGCTCGACGGCTATCGGGACGTACTGCGCGACGCCGACCCCGCGCTGACCGCCGAGGGGGACTTCACCTCGGCGGGCGGGGCCCGTGCGATGCGGCAGTTGTTGGACCGCCGTCCGGCGCTCGACGCGGTGTTCGCGGCGAACGACCTCATGGCCACGGGGGCACTCGCCGTGCTGCGCGAGAACGGCCGGTCGGTGCCCGGGGACGTGGCGCTCGTGGGCTTCGACGACACCGAGTTGGTGGCGGAGGCGGCCGATCCGCCGCTCACCACGGTGCGCCAGGACGTGGAGGGAATGGGCCGGCTGATGGCCCGTCTCCTGCTCGACACCCTGAACCGGGCCGGGACGGCTCCCGAACCCCCGCGCCCGGTGATCACCCCGACCGTCCTCGTGCACCGCGCCTCGGCCTGATCCCCCGGCGGGTCGGCAACGAAGCACCGGGGACGCGCACTTGGTCACCGGCCCGGAGTCGAGGGATTCTCCGGTGTCGAAGGCACCGAAGGGTTGGCGTACCCGGCGTGGGCCCGGCCCGATGCGGCGGACAGCGTCAGGGTGCCGGGGGCGGCCGGATCGCGCAGGGCCCCGTCCACTTCGCAGCGGCCCGCGCCCGCCTCGCAGTCGACCCGGAAGCGGGTGGCGGTCGGGAAGGTGAGGTCCAGCCGGCCGGAGCCGGTGCGGGCGGTCACCTGCTCCGGCGGGGTCAGGAAGGCGGCCGTGGCGCGGCCGGAGCCCACCCGGAACTCGGCCTGGGGGGAGGTGAGGACGCCGGCGTCCAGTTGCCCGGATCCGACGCGGGCGCGCACCGGGCCGCGCAGCCCGGTGAGGTGGAGGGCGCCGGAGTCGACGTCCGCGTCGACGGCGCCGCCCAGGCCGCCGATGTCCACCCGGCCGGAGCCCGCGGTCACTTTGATCGGGATGTCGGCGGGCACGGTCACGAACAGCCGCACGGAGCAGCGCAGGCCGGGAAGGCCCGAGTCGCCGGTGCCGCCGGGACAGTGCGGGGTGAGCCGCAGCGCATCGCCGAGTCGGCTCTCCTCGATGGTGGGCCGTCGGAACGACCAGCCGAGGTCCGCCCGGTAGGAGACCTGCCGGTCCGCGCGCGGGGTGACGGTGACGTCGGAGCCGCCCGCCACGATCTCCAGCGCGGCCACCGGCCGACCGGCGCTCCCCCCGGACGCACTCCCCTGCCGCGTGTTTCCGTACGCCCACGCCTGCCAGGCGGCGGGAATCACCACGAGCACGGCGCCGAGCCACGCGGCGGCGAGCCAAGCCGTGCGGTGGCGCGCCCGCGGCGCGGCCGTCCCGGTCTCGGCGCTGCCGGTCACGACGTGCCGTCCAGGAAGCGCAGGACGGCGAGGACTCGGCGGTGGGCGCCGTCGGCCGGCGGCAGGTCGAGCTTGGCGAAGATGTTGTTGATGTGTTTGGCCACCGCGCTCTCGCTCACCACGAGTTCGGCGGCTGTCCCGGCGTTGGACTTCCCCTCCGCCATCAGGGCCAGGACGTCCCGCTCGCGGGGGGTGAGCCGCTCCAGCGGGTCCTTGCCGCCGCCGCGGCGGAGCAGGAGTTGGGCGACGACCTGCGGGTCGAGTGCCGTGCCGCCCGCCGCGACCCGGCGCAGCGCGGCGACGAACTCCTCCACATCGGCGACGCGTTGCTTGAGGAGGTAGCCGAGGCCCGCGCCGCCCTGGGTGGTCAGCAGTTCTGCCGCGTAGCGTTCCTCGACGTACTGGGAGAGGAGCAGCACGGCGGTCTCGGGGTATCGGCGGCGGATCACGAGCGCGGCCCGGACGCCTTCGTCGGTGAAGTCGGGCGGCATCCGCACGTCGACGAGGGCGAGGTCCGGCTTGTGTTCCTCGACGGCCGCGAGCAGGGCCTCTCCGTCGTCGACCTCGGCCGCGACCTCGAATCCGGCCATGCCGAGGAGTTTGACGAGTCCTATGCGAAGAAGGACGGAGTCCTCGGCGATCACAGCACGCACGGCAGCTCCACGGTGATGACGGTCGGGCCCCCGGGAGGGCTTTCGATCATGATGGTTCCCTCGACGGACCCTATGCGTTTGCGCAGTCCGGTCAGGCCGGTCCCGCCCGCCGGGTCGGCTCCGCCCACCCCGTCGTCGGTGACGACGACGCGCAGCAGGTCTCCCCGGCGCCCGGGGATCCGGCGGATCCGCACGGAACAGTGGCCGGCACGGGCGTGCTTGGCGACGTTGGCGAGCGTCTCCGACACCACGAAGTAGGCGACGGCCTCGATGGTCGAGCCGGGGCGCACGGCGATGTCCACCGCCAGTTCGACGGGGAGCGGGGCGCGGGCCGCGATCCCGGAGAGCGCGGCGTCGAGCCCGCGGTCCTCCAGTACGGCCGGGTGAAGGCCCCGTACCAGGTTGTTGAGTTCCTCGATGGCCTCCTTCGCCTCGCGGTGCGCCTCGTCGATGACGGCCCTGACCTCGGGCGGCAGATCGGTCAGGGTGGCGCGGGCGATGCCGAGGTTCATGGCGAGGGAAACCAGGCGCTGTTGGGCTCCGTCGTGCAGGTCCCTCTCGATGCGCCGACGTTCGAGGTCGGCGGCGTCCAGGACACCCGCCCGGCTCTCGGCCAGGTCCTCGACCCTGCGCAGCAACTCGCCCGCCCGGCTGGGCCCGAGCAGGGCGGCGCCCGCGCGCGTGTCCAGTCGGGTGACGAGTGCCGCCCACCACGGGGCGGCGAGCAGCAGCAGGACGCCCGCGACCGTGAGGACGTCGTACGAACTCGACCCGCCCTGCCCGAATTCCGGGTCGTCGGTGGGCAGCATCCAGGACCAGGCGTACACGGAGGCGCCTGCGAAGCCGCCGATCCAGAGGAGGACCAGCACGGCTCCCCCGAGGGCCGCGGCCGGCCCGGCCAGCAGGTGGTAGCCGTACTGGCGCCAGGTCGACTCGGAGGTCAGCCGTTCGGCGATGCCGCGCGCGGTGTGCCGGGGGTGTGTGCGGGCGACCTCCGGCACGTCCCGGTCCGCCAACGTCCGGAAGCGGCTGCGTTGGAGCCTGGTGAGGAGCGGACCGCAGGCGAGGGCGAGGAGGAGCGGGACGGTGCTGCGTGGCCACGCCCACAGGAAGACCACGCCGAGCAGGACGGGCAGGGCGGGTGGGATCGCGGCCGCGCAGAAGGCGGTGTTGCGGCGGGCCCACGCCGACCACGGTGCGTGCGCGGCGATCCAGGTGTACGTACGCCTCAACGCGCCGCGAAATGCCATGCGTCGTACGTTAATCGCATGTCAGGGGGTGTTCGACCACCCTGGTGCCCGCCCCGGGGTGTACCTGGCACCACCCCCGGTTCGGTCGTTGGAGCTACTGATCTTCCGCGCTCCGGGCACGAGAGTCGTGGAGTGCCCGGCGGACGGACCGTCGGGTCGGAAGGAGTTCCGCACCCATGGCCCTCGTCTCCCCGCAGCGCGTCGCACCCCGTCCCTCGACCGGACGGGCGGCGGCAGGTCGGGGCCGCCGGGCCGACGTCCGCGTCCCGCGCCTTTCGACGGTGCTCTCGGGCGCCGGGCTGGCGCTGGTGCCGTGGATGGTGGTGTTGGCGAAGTCGGTGCCGCACACGACCGAGGTGTCGTACTGGTCCACCGCGTGGATCGGGCTCGACGCGATGCTGGTGGCCGGTCTGGCCGGTACGGGTGCGCTGCTGCGCAGGGGCGACCCCCGGGTGTCGGCGGTGGCGGGGGCGACGGCCGCCCTGCTGGTGATGGACGCATGGTTCGACGTCACCACCTCGGCCGGCACGAGCGGCCAGGGGATGGCACTGGCGCTCGCCGCGGTGGCGGAACTGCCGCTGGCCGCGGTCTGCGCGGTCGTGGCGATTCGTCGGCCGGCGTGAGCGGGGGGCGTGAGTGAGGGGCGTGAGTGAGGGGCGTGAGTGAGGGGCGTGAGTGAGGGGCGTGAGCGCACACGCCCGCGGCGCCCCTCGGAAGGGGCGCCGCGGGCGGTCGGGCGGCGCGTGCGGCGCCGCCGGTCGGACTACTCGACGACGAGCTCGACGGGGATGTTGCCGCGGGTGGCCTTGGAGTAGGGGCAGACCTGGTGGGCCTGCTCGACCAGCGCGGCGCCGGTCGCACCGGCGAGGGACTCGGGGAGTTCGACGCGCAGGGTGACGGCGAGGGCGAAGCCGCCGTCGGTGTCCTTGCCGATGGAGGTCTCCGCGGTCACGGACACCTCGCTGGTGTCGACCTTGGCCTGGCGACCGACGAGACCGAGGGCGCTGGCGAAGCAGGCGGCGTAGCCGGCGGCGAAGAGCTGCTCGGGGTTGGTGCCCTGGCCGTTGCCACCGAGCGCCGGGGGCATGGCCAGCGCGAGGTCGATCTGACCGTCGGAGCTGACGGCGCGGCCCTCACGGCCGTTGGCGGTGGCGACAGCGGTGTACAGCGCGTCCATCGGGGGTTCCTCTCGGAGGGGTGGATCGGTGCGGCCGTCGTCCGACCGCTCCACCAATAAAGCACACGCTTGAGTTGTGTGCAACTTGATTGTGCACAACTGAATCGCTGACAAGAGTTCCCGGGTACACTGGCCGACATGACCGAGCAGCAGCCTGAGACCCTCACCGAGCCGGACTTCCTCCGCCTGGACGGGCAGATCTGCTTCGCGCTCAACGCCGCGAGCCGCGCGTTCGGCGGCCTGTACCGGGTCGTCCTGAAGGACCTGGGCCTGACCTACCCGCAGTACCTCGTGATGCTCGTCCTCTGGGAACACGGCACGACGCCCGTCAAGCAGCTCGGGGAGCACCTGCGGCTCGACTCCGGCACCCTGTCGCCGCTGCTCAAGCGGCTGGAGGCGGCCGGCCTGATCCGACGCGAGCGGAGCACCGAGGACGAGCGCTCCGTGCACGCGGTACTCACCGACGAGGGCACCGCTCTGCGCGCCCGGGCGGTGGCGGTACCTCGCCGGATCGCCGCCGCCACCGGGTTCGAGCTCGGCGAGATCCGTGACCTCCAGGCGCGGCTGAGCCGACTGACCGAGGCGCTCGACACGGCGGCCGCGAGCGACACGATCGCCGACGGGGCGGCGCACGTCGGGCACGGCGCGGACACCACGAACGCCGGAACCACCGGGACCACCGGCAACACGGACGCCCCGGGCGCGTGAGCACTCGGGGCGTCGGCTCGGGCCCGGCCGTCGGGTCGGACCCGTTCGATCAGGCGTCCTTCTCCAGCGTGGGGCGCAGGCGCTCCAGCAGCGCGTAGAGCGTCGCGCTCTCCGCCTGGTCCAGCGCGTCCAGCGCTCCGTGCGTGGCCTGCATCTCCTCGCGCACACGGCGGATGGTCTCGCGACCCGCGTCGGTCGCCACCACGTTCTTGACCCGGCGGTCCGCCGGGGACGGCTCGCGCCGCACCAGCTCCCGCGCCTCCAGCCGATCCACGATGCCGGTGACGTTGGACGCGTCGCAGGCGAGCAGGGTGGCAAGGCCGCGCATCGGCACCGGCCCCTCCAGTTGGGCCAGGACCTTGGCCTGCGTGGACGTGAGCCCGTGCCGGGCGGCGGCGGTGGCGAAGTCGCGCCATTGGGCGGTGCCGATGGCAGCCAACAGTTCCAGCAGTCGCAGTTTGGTGGGGCCCTGCGAGGTGGCCGCGGCGGTGGCGCTCATGGCGCGAGCGTACGCCCACAAGCTTCATATTATCAACCTTTTACTTGACCACCTTAACTATTGCCGTCTACCTTCATCCAAGTACTTGAGGACATCAAACATCTGTGATCTGAAGCATTGAGAAGGTCCCGCCAACCATGAGCACCGCCGCATCCGCCCCCGCCGCCGCCAGGCCCCGGAACGAGACGGTCATCGTCTTCGCCCTCAGCCTCGCCGCCATGGTCGTGTCGATGATGCAGACCCTGCCCGTTCCGATCCTGGGTCTGATCCGCACCGACCTCGGCACCTCGACCGCCAACGTCAGCTGGGTCACCACCGCGACCCTGCTGTCCGCCGCCGTCTTCACCCCGCTGCTCGGCCGCTTCGGCGACCAGCACGGCAAGAAGCCCACGCTGGTGGCCGTTCTCGGCGTCATGGTCGCGGGATCCGTCATCGCCGCGCTCGCGACCTCGCTTCCGCTGCTGATCCTCGGCCGGGTCCTCCAGGGCGCGGCCACCGCGATCTTCCCGTTGGCCCTGTCCGTCCTGCGCGAAGAGGTCCGGCCCCAGAAGCTGCCGGGCGCCATGGCGCTGGTCAGCGGCACGCTCGCGTTCGGCAGCGGTCTCGCGCTCGTCGCCACCGGCCTGCTGACCTCCGGCTCCGACGCCGACTACCGCAACGCCTTCTGGATGGCGACCGGCTTCGCGACCCTGGCCCTACTGGCCGTCGTCTTCCTGGTCCCGGCCACCCGCCACAAGACCGGCGGCCGGACGGACTTCCTCGGCGCGCTGACCCTGGGCATCGCCCTCCTGCTGCTCCTGCTGCCCATCTCGCAGGGACACGAGTGGGGTTGGGCCTCCGCTCGGACGCTGGGCAGCTTCGCCGGCGCCGCCGTCATGACGGCCGTGTGGGTCCTGGTGGAGCGCAAGGTGCGCGAACCCCTGGTGGACATGCGGATGTTCGTCCACCGCCCCGTCCTGATGGCCAACCTGGCGGGCATCCTCGTGGGCTTCGGCATGTTCGCGAACTTCCTGGGCGTCTCCTACCTGGTGCAGATGCCGAAGGCCCTCACCGGGTACGGCTTCGACGCGTCCATCCTGCGGGCCTCCGTCCAGTTCCTGCTCCCCGGTGCGATCGTCTCTCTGCTGGCCTCCCCCGTCGGCGGGCAGCTGGTGCGCCACCGCGGGCCCCGCGTCGCGCTGGGTCTGGCCGCCGTGCTCGGCGCCGTCGGCTTCGGCTGGTTGGCACTGGACCACGCGCACACCTTCTCGGTGATCGGCGCCGGTCTCGTCGTCGGCGCGGCGGTCAGCTTCGGGTACGCGGCCATGCCGGCCGTGATCATGTCGAGCGTTCCGCACCACCAGAGCGGCATCGCCAACGGCATCAACTCGATCTCCCGCTCCACCGGCAGTGCGATCGGCAGCGCCATCGTCACCACCATCCTGGCCTCGAAGACCATCGAGCACCTTCCGGCCGGCGTTCCCGCGCTGCCCGCCGAGTCCGGCTTCACCCTCACCTTCGGGATCGGGGCCGTCGCCTTCGCCCTGGTCGCGCTGATCAGTTGGCTCGGCCTGCGCTCGGGCCACGGCCCCCGGGTGGAGGAGCCCGTCCCGTCGAGCGAGGCCCCGCTGCTGAAGGCGGTGGAGACGGCCGACGCCGTCTGACCCCTCGCCCGCCCCACCCCAACCGCCTCCGGTCCTTCGCGACCGGGGGCGGTTCTTCGTGTTCCCGTACGGCGCGACTGCTTTCCCGGACCGGCATCCGGCTCGCCACAACATCGAATTCAGGCCAACTGTCTCGAATATCCGGGAGGGCCCGCTCACCCACCGGTCCTGACCGTCGCGTTGTCAGTGGGCCTCGCTAGTCTCCCGACATACCGCAGCTCACAGGGCGTTGGCGCCTTCCTTCGGGCTGCGCGGAATCGGGCGGGTACGACAGAGGGGCAGGCACGGCTGATGGCTTGGCTGGCGGCGGGTGAGGGCTATGAGATCGCCCTCGTGGAGGGGCGGGTCGTGGCCCGGGGATCGACGAAACGGCAGTTGAAGACATTGCCGAAGGCGCTGCGCGACCACCCCGAGGTGGACCGGCTGCGCCGGCTCTCGGAGTGGCTCGATCGGCACGTGGTCGCGTGTGTCGCCCAGGTGGACGCCTGGATGGTGTCCTCGCTTCCGGTGCCGACCACGCTGCTGGCCCGGGTCTGGCCCGACGAGGCCTGGCAGGGCGCCCTGCGCGACCTGGCGATCGTCGCCGACGACGACCCCGACGAGGTGGGCTTCCTGCGCGACGCCACCGAGACGGGCGAGTTGAAGGTGGTCAACCTCGACGGCGAGACCATACGGCTCTCCCCGCGCACCGTGACCCTGCCGCACCCGGTGCTGCTGCCCGACCTGGACGACGTACGGGACTTCGCCGCCGAACTCGGCATCACCCAGCAGGTCGAGCAGATCCACCGCGCGACCTGGCAGAAGCCGGCCGGGCTCGCCGCGAACGCGACCGAGGTACGGGACTACGCGGGCGGGGTGTTCCCCTCCCGGTTCAGCCTCGCGGCACGGGCCACCGGCCTCGGCTACCGGGTCTCCGGCGGCTACGCCACCTGCAAGGTGCGCGACGCCGGCGGTGCCGTGGAGGCGGCCGTGTGGATCGGCGAACCGTACTGGGAGGACGAGTCGAGCACCGGCGGGCTGAACTGGCACGACGCGGAGGGTCGGGCCGTGCGGCTCGCCGAGGTCGGACCGGTGGCCTGGTCCGAGGGGATGCGGATGGCCGCGGCGCTGTACGCCGGGCGCAAGATCGAGGAGGGCGGGAACGCGTGAACACCAAGACCACCGACACCGGCGGGGCCCGGGCGCTGCTCGACGCGGGCGCCGTGCTGCCCGCCGACACCACCGGGGCGGGCGACGAAGCCGTCGAACTGACCGCACGGGCCTACCGCCACCCGGCCCTCGGGGACGACCGGGTCGTGATCCGGCTCGCCGCGGCCGAACTGGGCGCCGCGGAGGACCTCGCCGCCGGATTCCTGGGCCTCGAACCCGACGGCGAACCGGCCGTGGTGGGTCTCGGCCGGCGACAGGCCCTCGGCTTCCCCGAGTGGGTCCTGGTGCACCACCCCGAGGACGGGCACCACGCGCTGGCCGTCGTACCGGAGTTGGACCGGGCCGCCCGTCAGGCGAAGACCAAGCCGAAGGCCGCCCTCGACGCCTGTATGGAACTGGCCGGCCGGCTCGCCGTGTCCGTCCCGCACTTCCTGCCGGTCTTCCACGAGCAGGCCGCACGGCTCTTCCTCGCCGTCGAGAACACCACGTACGCCGCGCAGCTGTTCGGCAAGGCCCGCGCGAGCGAGGCGGAGTTCGGCCTGCCCGTGGACGAGGACCGGCTGGACGCCGTCTTCCTCGAATTCGCCCTGGCCGGCGCCCTGCCGGTGAAGGTGCTGACCGGGTACGGCAAGGCGCTGGCGCTGCGGGTCTCCCCCGCCGAGGCCTTCGACCGGTTCCGCCGGCTGTGCGTGCGCCGCACCGCGGGCGGGCTGCCGCCGTCCGCGCAGGTCGCCGTCGAACTGCGCCGACTGGCCCGCGCCGCCGGCCTCACCGGCACCGAACCCGAGCAGGACTATCTCGCCGAGCTGTTGCCGCTGCCCGCCACCCTGCGCGCCGCCGCCGGCTGGTGGAAGGCCCACCGCCCGGCGTTGCTCGCGCTCGCCCGGCGCGTGCCCTCCGTACGGGGCACCCTGCTCGGACTGACCCCGCCCAGCGGCGGCGACGCGGGCGCCATGGCCGCGATGTGGCTGGAGCTGCTCGTCGACTCGGGCGCCACCGTCGGGCTGTCCGCCGCCGACGCGCCGGCCGAGGAGCGCTGCTCCGACGGCGCGTCCGGCTGGCTGGAGCGCTTCCAGACCGCCCGGTACAGCGGTTGGGGCACTCCCCCCGCACTACCGAACCTGCTCGAACTCGTCGAGCGGTCCGCGGACCGGCTGCGCGCGGAGCTCGCCGCACCGGAGCGCGAGACGGGGCTGCGCCTCGGCTTCGAGGACGTGGACCTCCTCGATCTGGTGCTGTCCCTGGACCTGCCGCTCGCCGACCCGGACCCCAAGGACAACCGGACGCTGGGACTCCAGGCCTGGGGCGACCACACCGCCCGCCGGGAACTGCGCGCGCTGTGCGCCGACGAGCGTTTCCGCCCGGTGATGTTCCGTTCCCTGAACGAGCTGGGGAGCCGGGCCACCGGACGGGGCGCCGTCCGCGCACTCGCCCTGTCCCCCGGGAGCAGCGCGCTGCTCGCCGACTGGGTCCGCGAGGTGGCCGCCTCCTCCACGGCGTCCGCACTGCCGGCGCTGCCCGCGGCGATCCGCTGGCTGACCTGGCTGCCGGCCGAGGCGCTGGCCCTGGCCCCCGAGGACGTCGCGAAGGCGGCGGCGCTCGACGTGGGCGGGATCCTCGCGCGGACGCTGCGCGGCGGACTGTTCGAGGAACTGACCTGGCCCGCCTGGGAGACGGCGGTGTCCGAGCTGCGGCCGAACGCCAAGGCGCGCGGGGGGCGGCGCGACCGCGGGCTCGTCGTCATGGACGCCTGGCCCCACCTGATCGTGGCCAACTCCACGCAGGTCCGCGTCGTCGACGCCGACTCGACGGTGCTCACCCACGACCTGCGGGTCCCGCGCGGCGATCACTACCGCCTCGGCTTCCACCACGTGGACGGCGACCTGCTGGTGTTCTGGGTCTCGTACGGCGGCGCCGTGGAGGGCTACTGGCTGAGCGCCCCGAACGACGTCCTCACCCTCGACCACCCGGGCTCCTACTGGTCGATCCGCAACGAGCAGGTCACCCTGCCGCTGCCCGGCGGCGGCCGGTTCACCGGCCACGGTGTCCTGCACGCGGGCGACACCGAGCTCCCGACCGAGCGCCCGGTCCTGTCCGACGGCACCTCGTACTGGGTGTGGGACTCGGGGAGCGAGCCCGGCGCGGCAGGATGGTACGAGTACGACCCCGCGAGCGGCGCCCTGGGACGGCGTTCGCAGCCCGCCTTCCTCGCCGACGCCCTGCGCGGGCACCCGGAGGGCAGCAGCCTGCCGCAGCACGCGGGCGCCAACTGGCTGCGGCCGACGCCCACCGTGGAGGGTTCGGTGTTCGGCGCGCCCGTGGACGGCCTGCTCGGCTGGCGTGTCGTGCACGTTCCCGATCGGGGCTGGCACGGCTCGGACACCGCCGGTCGCTCGGTGACCGCGGCCGAAGGCCGCATGCCCCAGGGGGCGCTACGCCTGCCCGGTGACGACCGGCTGCGCGTGCTGTCCAGCGACTGGCGCACGCTGACGCTCAGCGACCACGACGGGGTCGTCACCTCCCAGGTCAGCTCCGACCACGACAACCCGGCCTACTCCACGCCCGCCGTGGATCTCCCGCCGCTCCCCTACTGGTACTGCCTGCGGGCCCGGGACACCGAGGGCTCGGCCGCGCTGCGGACCGCCGACGCGGAGACCTGCGGTGCGCTGCTGAAGGCGGCCGGAGCCGCCGACCGGGACGAGCTGCCCGCCATCGTGAGCGCGGCTCTGCCCCGGATCACCTCGCCCGAGCTGATCGGGGGCGTGGTCGACAAGCTGCGGGACGCCCTGCGGCAGCGGACGGCGCTCGACAAGGTGGCCGCCGCCCTGAACCCGACCCCGGAACGCGAGCCCGCGCCGCGGGTCGAGCGGGGCCCGTCCGACAGGCTGGTCGGCGAGGCGCTGGAAGGGCTCGTCGCCGGCCGGCACCGCCGGTTCGGCGGGGACTCCGACGCCGCGTACCGGTTCCTGCGGGAGCTGGTGTCCGTCTCCGCCGACACCGACGCGCGGGAGGTGCCCGGACGGCTGCACTTCGACGTGCCGGGGCTGACGCGGACGATGCCCTGGACGGAGCTGTTCCTCGACGGGGCCGCCGCCGTCGCCTACCGCGCGGTGGTCACCGGCGCCGACGACGCGCGACGTGCGGCACTGTGCACGATGCTCGAACAGGTGGTCGCGCTGGGCCTGGACTCCACCGAGACGTCCGCCGGCCGGTGGCTGCGCGTACTGGTCCACCTCGGTCGCAACCACACGACGCAGCCGGACGGCCGCGACCGCGGGAAGTGGCATTCGACCGTGTTGCCGTACGGTGGCGGCGCCCTGCTCGCGATCACCGGCGAGCACGGCGACTCCACCGACGAGGGCCGCGAGTTCACGGCCCTGCTGCACGACCCCAGCGGTCGGCTCGCGGTGCCGCAGCCGTACACCTCGCGCGGTCACGCCCCGCTCGGGGACCGGGGGCGCGGGGCCGGTTGGCTCGCCGCGTTCCTCGCCGCGGCGGCCGAGCACGGCGCGGCGCCGTGGTTCACGGAGGCCGCCGAGGAGTTCGCCCGCCTGACCGGGGTCTCCGGGCCCGCGGCCCGGCTGGTGCTCGCCGGCCTCCCGGACATCGACACCTGGGACCGCAACTTCCTGCCGGCCGAACTCCGTGCGGCCATCGGGGTCAAGGCCACGGACTCGGCGTACGCCCGCGACGACCTGCGCGACCTCGACGTCGAGGTCCGACGGGAGCTCGTGGCGGCGCTGCTGCCCGCCGAGCCGGCGCGGCTGTGGAGCGAGGGCCCGGACGTGACGGCCGCCGCCGAGGTGTGGAACCGGCGCGTGGGTCGACGCACGCCCGTACCGGACTGGCTGCTCGTGGAGGCGACCCGCGCCGTCGGCGCGGGGACGAGCCACGGCCACCGGTGGTCGGTGCACAAGGCGCTGCCCGCGCTCCTCGACCCGGCGGCGACACCGGAGCTGAACACCGATGTGGCGTGGGAGGTGCGGGAGAACCAGATCTCGCCCCGCGAGCCCGCGGCTGCCCCGTTCACCTCCGCGGTGCTGACCCGGGCGGTCGCCCTCACGGGGTGGCTGGCGCACCGGCTGCCGGCGGGCGACCCGGTCCGGGCCGTGCTGCCCCCCGCGCTCACGGCGTTGCGCCGGCGGCTGTCCGCGCCCGAGTTGCTGCTCGGCATCGACGTCTACCACAACCCCGCGGAGTTCCGTAAGGCGGCGGGCACGCCGACCGAGACGGGCGAGGGCTACGAGCGCTACGGCGCGGTGGTGCTGCCCGGCACGAGTACGCACTGGTCGTATCCGGCGCTGCGGCCCGCGCTGCTGGACTCCACCGGTTCCGACCCGTACCTGCCGGCGCTGCGCGGCCCCGAGCAGCAGCCGTTCGCCGTGGAGACGGCGCTGCGGCTCGCGCGGGACCCGGGCTTCGCGCGGCTCCTCGCCGATCCGGGGGCGCCGGCCGCGGGATCGGTGGACAAGGACGGGACCTGGTGGCCGCAGGACGCGGGCCGTTCGGTGCCGGACCTGGTGGCGGAGGTGAGCGACACGTACGGCCTGGGTGCGGACGCCGCCGTCCTCTACCTCGCGCTGCTCGCCATGCCGGACCCCACCGACCGCAACACGGCGCGCTGGACGGGCTGGAAGCCGGCCCGGTTGACGGCGGCCCGCGCGGAGCTGGGCGCGACCGACCTGGTGGTGACGGCGAGCCGCAGCCGCGCCGGACGCTCCCTGTTCCTGCCGGGCGGGTGGGCGGACGTCTCCTCCCCGACGCTGCCGGTGGAGCTGTGGAAGCTGCCCATGTACGGAACGGCCGCGGGACGCAACCCGGTCCTGGGAGTGCTCGTGCCCACCGAACCGGTCGCGGATCTGTACCGGCGCGCGTGGGAACGGGTTCGCGAGGGCGACACGCCGCGCTTCGAGGAACTGAAGGTGAAGCGCACGACGCGACGCCGGAGGTGACGCCCTCCTGAACGGTCCGGGCCGGGGCACTTCGCCCCGGCCCGGACCGGCCCACCGTCGGCCGCTTGCCGGCGGACCGCCCCGGGGAGCAGCCCACCCGGCGCGCCCCGACCCGCGCGAGGTGCCGTGAGGCACCCCGCGCCCCACTTCCTTCCCGTATCACCCGGAGGACCCCGATGACCGTCACCGAACCGTCCGCCCCCGCCCGGCAGGTCATGCCCGCGGAGGAACGCCACGCCGCCGAACTCGCCTTCCTGGCCGCGCACGACACCGGGCCGCGCCCGCCCGGCTGGGCCCTCACCCCGCGCGCCGTCGTCACGTTCGTCTGCGGCAGCGAGGGCGCCGAACTGACCCTGCCCAAGCGGCGCGCCGGACTGCCCACCAAGCTGGTGATCGCGTCGAAGTTCGTCGGCGAACGCGCCCTGGTCGAACGGTGCGTGGTCACCCTCGCCGGCGAACGGGGTCTGCTGCTCACCGGCGAGCCCGGCACCGCCAAGTCGATGCTGTCCGAGCTGCTCGCCGCGGCCGTGTCCGGCACCAGCGCCCTCACCGTGCAGGGCACGGCGGGCACCACCGAGGACGCCTTCCGGTACGGCTGGAACTACGCCCTGCTGCTGGCCCAGGGCCCCACCTCGCAGGCCCTGGTCGACTCCCCCGTACTCGCCGCGATGCGCACGGGCCGGGTGGTGCGGGTCGAGGAGATCACCCGCTGCCTGCCGGAGGTACAGGACGCCCTGGTGTCGATCCTGTCCGACCGTCGGGTGAGCGTGCCCGAACTGACCTCGACCGAGGACGCGGTGGTGTCCGCCGCCCCCGGCTTCACCGTCATCGCCACCGCCAACCTCCGCGACCGCGGTGTCTCCGAGATGTCGGCCGCCCTGAAGCGGCGGTTCAACTTCGAGACGGTCGCGCCGATCGCGGACGCCGACGCCGAGGCCACGTTGATCCGGCGCCAGGCCGTCGCCGCGGTGCAGCGCGCCGGAGCCGCGTTCGGTGTCGACGACGCGGTGCTGGACGCCCTCGTCACCGTCTTCCGGGACCTGCGCTCGGGGCGCAGCGCCGAGGGCTGGGACGTCGAGCGGCCCGGTACGGTCATGTCCACCGCCGAGGCCGTGCAGGTGGCGGCCTCGCTGGGGGTGGCCGCCGCCTACCTGCCGGGCGGCGACGTCCTCGATCTGCTGCCGGGGCACCTGTTGGGTGTCGTGCGCAAGGACGACCCCGCCGACCACGGCCGGTTGTTGGGGTATTGGGACGGCCCGGTCCGCCGCCGTGCCGAGGACGGTTCGGCGATGTGGCGCCGGCTGTGGGACCTGCGCGGGAGCCTGCGGTGACGATGGTCGATCCGAGGGACGCCGTGGAGGCGCTCGCCGCGTGCCGGGAGCCGTACCTGCTGGGGGTGCGGCATCACAGTCCGGCCCTCGCGGCGATGGTGCCGGCGCTGCTGGACGCGGCGGGCGCGGAGGTGCTCTGCGTGGAGCTTCCCGCCGAGTTCCAATCGTGGTGGGAGTACGTCGCGGATCCCGAGACGGTGGCCCCGGTCGCGCTGGCGGGCCAGGGGCGGGACGGGCGCCTGGCGTTCTACCCGTTCGCCGACTTCTCCCCCGAGCTGGCGGCGATCCGCTGGGCGCGGGAGCGCGGTGTGGAAGTGGTCTGCTGTGACCTGCCGTTGGCCGATGGCGGATGGTCCCTTCCGGACGCGCCGGCGGGCCTGCTGCCGGTGGGCCCGGACCGGCCGGTGCCGGCGTCGGGCACGCCCGACGGGCCTGCCCCGGACGCCGTGGTCCCGTCGGGCGACGGGCCGGTCTCGGGCCGACGTTCCTTCGCCGAGGCGCTCGCCGCGTCCGGCACGGGGCGCGAGGGCGACGACCTCTGGGACCGCGCGGTCGAGGTACAGGCCCCGGGCTGCTCCCCCGAGGCCGTGCGTCGGGCGGCGCTCGGCGTGGGCTGGGCGCTGCGCGCGGACGGCGACGTGCCCGCGCGGGACCTGGCCCGCGAGGCGCACATGCGGGCCGTCATCGCCGCCGCGTCCGCCGGGGGGCGCCGGGTCGCCGCGCTGATCGGCGCCTTCCACGCCCCGGCCCTCCTGCCGACCGACGCCGCGGTGGCCGACGTCGCGGTGGGCGCCGGCAAGGACACCGGCGCGGCGACGCAGGACACCGGCGTGTCGAGGTCGGACGCCGCCGGCGCGCGCTTCCGCGACGATGCCGCGGTGGCTGCCGACGACGTCGTGGTGGCCTCGTTCGTGCCGTACTCCTTCGACCTCCTCGACTCCCGCTCCGGTTATCCGGCCGGCATCCGGGACCCGCTGTGGCAGCAGGCCGTGTTCGAGGCCGGCGGGGACCCGGTGCGGGTCCGGGACGCGGCCTCGGTCGCCGTGACCGGGGTCTGTCGGGAGCTGCGCCGGGCCGGGCACACGGCGGGCACCGGGGAGGCGGCGGAGACGCTGCGGCTCGCCTGCGACCTGGCGATGCTGCGCGGGCTGACCGCGCCCGGGCGCGGGGAACTGCTGGAGGCGGTCATGACCGTCCTCGGACAGGGCGAACCGCTGGGTCGGGGGCGGGCGTTGGCCCGCGCCCTGGAGGCCGTGCTGATCGGGGCGGGGCGCGGCAGGATCACCCCGCACGCCCCGCGTTCGGGGCTCGGTCCCGCCGTCGAGGAGGAGTTGACGGCGCTGCGACTGCCGTCGCCGCGTGATCCCGCTCCCCGGGAAGTCCGGCTGGATCCGTTGCGTTCCGAGCTGGACGGCCGCCGCGAGGTCATGTTGCAACGGCTGCTGGTGTGCGGCGCCGGGTACGGGGAGCCCGTCGCCGTGGCCGCCACCGGCGACGGCACCGCGCTCGGGAGCAAGTGGCGGCTGTCCTGGACCCCGTCCGTGCCCGCCCGGCTGGACCTGGTCGGCGTCCGCGGCGTGACCGCCGCCCAGGCGGCCGCCGGGACGCTGCGTGACGTCGCGCGCCGCGCGGCCGAGGAGGGGGGCCCGACCCCGGCGCAGATCCTGACCGGGCTGCGCGCGGCCGCGCGGTGTGATCTGCCCGCGCTGGTCGACGTACGGCTGGAGGAGGCCGCCGCGATCCTCCCGGAGACCGCCGGACTGCCGGAACTCCTCGAATCGCTGGACCTGTTGGAGGGACTGGGCCGGGGCCACCTCCCCGGGACGTCGGAGGGGGCGCGGGTGCGCGCCGAGGCACTCTCGGAGGAGTTGGTGGAGGCCTCCGTACGATCCCTGCCCGGGCTCGCCGGCAGCGAGGACCCCGCCGACGCGGGCGCCCTGGTGGCCCTCGCCGACCGGGCCGCCGGCCGGCACCTGGGGCTGCGGCTGGATTCCGCCCTGGCGGAACTGGCTTCCTCCGCGTCCCCGTTGATGCAGGGCGCGGCCCTGGCCGTACGGGTCCTGCTGGACCTGGATCCGGCGCACGGGCTCGGCGAGCGCGCGGCGGGTTGGGTCGACGGCGCCGGCACGCCGGACGCCCGGCGTGCCCTGACCCGCCGGCTGACCGGTCTGCTCACGGCCGCCGGCCCGCTGCTCGGCTCCTCCCCGACCGTACTCACCCCCCTGCTGGACCGGGTGGACGACCTCGCGGACGATCGGTTCCTGGACCGGCTGCCGGCGCTGCGCGGCGGCTTCGACGCGCTCTCCCCCGCCGCCCGCGACCGGCTGCTGGACACCGTCACCGAACGGCTCGGGGACCGCCTGGACCTCTCGCTGGACGCACCGCCCGGGCTGCTCGCCCTCTGGGCGGCGGCGGACGCGGCGGGCCTCGCCGCCCTCAAGGACCTGCCGCTGCCCGCCGCGGACACCGAAGCGCCCGACGTCCCGGAGGGCACGGCCGCCCCGCGGCCCGTCGATCCCGGGTCGCGGCGCCTGTCCCCCGCCGACCGGTGGCGGCTGCTGCTCGGGCGGCAGCGCGACCGGCTGCCGTCCGGTGCGCGGGGCTACGCGCGGGCGCTCGACGAGCTGTACGGCGCCGGGCGCGGCGAGGGCTCCGCCGATCTGGACGACGGCCGCGGCTCGGGCGGGGGTCTGGAAGCCTCGTTCCCCACGGCCCGGGAGTGGTCCGAGGAGTTGGAGGCCCTGTTCGGCGCCGATGTGCGGGAGGAGGTGTTGGCCGACGCCGCGGACGCGGGCCGGGTCGATGTGCTGGCCCAGTTGGACCCCACCTCGGTGCGTCCCTCGATGGAGCTGTTGACCTCGGTGCTCTCGCTGGCCGGCGGGATGCCCGAACAGCAGTTGGCGCGGCTGCGACCCCTGGTGCGGCGTCTGGTCGACGAGCTGGCCCGGGAGCTGGCCACCCGACTGCGCCCGACACTGTCGGGGTTGGCGACGCCGCGCCCGACCCGACGCCCCGGCGGGAAGCTGGACCTGGCCAGGACGCTGCGGGCCAACCTGGCGCACACCCGGCGATCGGCGGACGGGCGGGTGGTGGTCGTCCCGGAGCGGCCCGTGTTCAGTACGCGGGCGAGCCGGGAGGCCGACTGGCGGCTGATCCTGGTGGTCGACGTCTCCGGTTCGATGGAGGCCTCGGTGGTCTGGTCGGCCCTGACGGCGGCCGTGCTGGGCGGGGTTCCCACCCTGTCCACCCACTTCCTGGCGTTCTCGACCCAGGTCGTCGACCTCACGGACCGCGTCGACGATCCGCTGTCGTTGCTGTTGGAGGTACGGGTCGGCGGCGGTACGCACATCGCCGCCGGGCTCGCGCACGCCCGGTCGCTGATCACCGTTCCGAGCCGCACCCTGGTCGTCGTGGTGAGCGACTTCGAGGAGGGGGCGCCGCTCGGCGGGCTGCTCGGCGAGGTGCGTGCGCTGGTCGCTTCCGGCGCGCACCTGTTGGGTTGCGCCGCGCTCGACGACGCGGGCGCGCCCCGGTACTCGGCGGCCATCGCACGGCAACTCGTCGCGGCCGGCATGCCGGTGGCCGCTCTCAGTCCCCTCGCTCTCGCCCGCTGGGTGGGCGAACGCCTCCGTGGAGATGTCCGTTGAGTACCGATCTGTTGCCGCCCGTCGTCCCCGAGGTCCTCGCGGAGGCGGTGGAGAACCTCACCGCGCGGCTGCGCAAGAAGTTGGACGCGGCCATCGAGGCGTGCGCCTCGGAGGCGGTGGCCGGGCCGGACGGGAGCGTGAGCGTCCGCTTCGGCGAGGATGCCGTGGTGACCCTGCGTCCGGGCCCTTCGGGGGTGGTCACGGCGGCCGACGAGGCCGTCTGCGGTTGCCTGCTGGCACCGCGCTGCCTGCATCGGGCCGCCGTGCTGGGGGCGGCCCCGCTCGCCGATCCCGAGCAGCTCGCCCCCGCCGGGCCGGCGGCCGACGCCGAACCGGATCCGGCCCAGGCGGGGACGCCGCCCGAGAGCGGTGTGGTGGTGGGGGCCGGTCCGCAAGCGCCTGCGGTGCCCGGGGCCACGACACCCGGGGCCTCCGCCGGGGCTCCGCCGCCGACCGCACCCGAGCCGCCGACCGCCGCGCAACTGCGGGCCTCGGCGGCGCTGTGGGAGGCGGCGGCCGCCGCTCTGGCCGCCGGGGTCGCGGCCGGCGGTGCGGTGGTGCAGGCCGAGCTGCTGCGGGCCGCGCACAGTGCCCGCCTCGCCGGGCTGCCGCGCGGCGAGGCCGCCGCCCTGCGCGTCGTACGGGGGTTGCGGGCGGCGCGGGAGCGCAGTGCCGCCCAGCGGCTCGGGGCCCTCACCGAGGCCTTCCGCGAACTGCTGCACGTCGCGGGGCTGACGGCCTCCGGAGCCGGCGGGCTCGCGCTCACGGGCACCGGCCGCCGCGCCTACGAGGCGGGCGGGAGCCTGCGGGTGCACGGGCTGTGCCGCGAGCCCGTGTTGTCCGCCACCGGCTACGGCGGTGTGGTCACCCATCTGGTGGGCGCGGACGGCTCCCGCTACTCCGTGTCGGACGTCCGCCCCGGCGGGCTCGCCCGGGCCCGGGGCGCCGGGTCCGCGTCCGTGGCCCTCGGTGGGGCCGTCCTCGACCACGCCGGGCTGGCGCGCGGGGGTCTGCGCGTCGTCGGCGCGACGGTGTCCGCGGACGGGCGTCTGGGTGCGGGACGCGGGGTCCAGGCGACTCCGCTGCGCGGGATCGCCTGGACCGACGAGCCCGCCGCCGCGCTGTTCGCCCGTCCGGCGGCGGAGGCGGTGGCAGGCCTGCTCGCCGACCCCGAGGGCGAGCCCGAGCTGCTGGGCTGCGACGTCCGGGTCGTCGGCGGGGCCGGCGAGCACCTGTTGGTACGGGAGCTGTCGTCCGACGGGACCGTGCGCGCGGACGCGCCCGTGCTCCGGCTGCGCCCGGCGCATCCGCATCCCGAGTTGCCGCACACGGCCAACCTGCGCCGGTTGGCGGGGTGTCCGGGCCTGGCGATCCGGGTGCTGGGCCGTCCGGATCCGGACCGGGCGGCCACCCTGGGTGCGCTGGCCGTCGGTCCGGTGCCGGGGGCTCGGTACACGCTGCGGTTGCCCGAGGAGTGGCTCGGCCGGGCCGACCTGGGCTACGACCGCCTCCAGGGTTCCCACCTTCCGGACGGGGCGCCCGAGCTCCCGGAGGGTGACGGCGGGCCCCTCGCCGGTCCGATCGGGGGCGAGGCGGATCCGTTGGCCGGGTCCCCGCTGTGGCGGGTGCGCAGGCTTCTGGAGACCGGGGTGGCGGGCGGTCGCCGGGCCGTGGCGGAGGCCGCCAGGGGGCCGGAGCCGCTCGGCCTGCGCGGCCCGCTGCGCCGTTCGGGCTTCGGGGCGGCGGCGGATCTGGCCACCGCCCTGGCCGTCGAGGCGGACCGGCGCCCCCGGGATGCCTTCGGCCGCCTCACCGACGCCTCGGCCGACCGCTACGCCTGGGCCTGGCTCGCCTCGGCCACCCACCTCGGTGCGGCGGAACGCTCGTTGGTGGCGGCTTCCTGGTCCTGAGCCGGTCGTCTCCCGCGTGGGCGCCGGCGGCGCGGGAGACGCCGGAGCCCGCCGATCGTGCGAGATCGGACACACCCGACGGCGGCGGACGGAGCATCACGAAGCGTGTGGAAAGCCCCGGTACCGGGGCAACCGTGCCCCGTGGGCGCGCGGTTGCCCCGGTCGCCCGCGCCCGGCCCGCCGGACCGTCCCGGGACGCCTCCCTGACGGCCCGTGACACTCCGCGCGACACGCACGGATCGAATGTCCGGGTATGGGTAGGCTCCCCCGGGACAGCGTGCGGGAGTTCGAACCAGGGTGGATTCATGGAACGTCAGACAGGGGCGCGCGGCCTCGCGGTGACCGTCGCGCTGCTGCTCGGGGTGACCGGATGCAGCCAGACCGGCGCCGGTGGGAGCACCGACGGGAAGGGCGACACGCGGGCGCCGCGCACCTCGGCCTCACCCTCCGCGCCGTCCGGGGGCGACGCGAAGCCGACCCGGGGCGACGTACTGCCCGGCATGGTCAGCGCGGCCGTCGCCCGGACACAGCTGGCCGCGTTGAAGATCGGCAAGCCCGGCACGATGGCCGGCTACAGCCGCGCCAAGTTCACGCACTGGGCCGAGCAGGGCAACAAGTGCGACACCCGCGAGGTCGTCCTCAAGCGCGACGGCAAGGACGTCGCCCAGGACTCCGAGTGCCGCGCCTCGTCCGGTGCGTGGAAGAGCCTGTACGACGGGCTGGAGTTCAGCGAGGCGTCGAAGCTGGACATCGACCACATGGTCCCGCTCGCCGAGGGCTGGCGCTCCGGCGCCGCCGACTGGGACGCGGCCCGGCGCAAGGCGTTCGCGAACGACCTGACCCGCCCCCAGCTGCTGGCGGTCTCGGCCGCGTCGAACCGTTCCAAGGGCGACCAGAGCCCGGACCTGTGGCAGCCGCCGGACAAGGCGAGCTGGTGCCAGTACGGACGCGCCTGGACCACCGTGAAGTCGCACTACGAGCTGACCGTCACCGAACCGGAGAAAGCCATGCTCACCACCATGATCGACACCTGCGCGGGCTCATGACCGAGGCGGACCGGCACGACGCGGCGCAAGAGTGGACGGACACGGTCGTGGCCGGCCCCGGCGGCGCCATGACCGACGAGGTCGGCGTGATCACCGGTGAGCTGACGCTCCGCACGGTCGCGGGAGCCGATGGCAAGATCCGGTTCGACATCCAGTACCTGGACGCCGACGAGTGGTACACGCTCACGGGCAGCCCCCTCCCGCACGGAGACCCGCACGCCCTGCACCGCGCGGCCCTCGCGGCCGTCCGTGTCGGCGGCGGGGCCGAGGTCCCGTCCGGCTGACCCCCCGGTCGCCCGCCGCGCCGCCCCGAGGGTCCGGGGACCGGTCACGGGGCGGTGACCTGGGCGGGGATCCCGAGGTCGCGGCGAGTCCGACGGCCCCGGCGCGTCCGATGACCCCACCCCGGGGCTCCTGGTCGACCCACCCCGCCTCCTGGGATGCCTCTCAGAGCGAACTCGCTGGTCAGGGGGACGGCCACCTGACAGACTGAAACGGCTCGATCACCCCAGGAGGACAAGATGGCAGACGAAACAGACACCCCGCAGAACGAGTCCCCGGCCGACGAGGCCAAGCGCAAGTTCCGGGAGGCCCTGGAGCGCAACGCCGCGAATGCCCAGTCCCAGCAGTCGCACCAGAGCCGGGCGAAGGTGCAGGGTTCCAGCAGCGGCCCCGGCGGCAAGAACAAGAAGGTCCGTCGCAAGACCGGCTGACCACGGACCGACCGCTGCCCCGCCGGGAGGCTCCACCCGGCGGCGTGGGCGGCGACCGCGCCGACCGCGGGGGCGGGTCGTCGCAGGGCCCCCGGAACGGATGATTGGGCCGCATGGGTGACGGGCGATAACCACATGCCGTGAGGACAGTTGATCAGGGCGTCCCGCCGGGGACAGCTCATGCGACAGAAGGATCCTCAATGCTCAAGAAGTTCATGGCCACCGCCGCAGTCACCGCCTCCGTCATCGGCGCGGGCGCCGTTGCGGCCACCCCGGCTATGGCGATCGGCAACGACAACGGCGTGAACACGGTCAACGGCAACAACGCCTCGCAGATCTACGGCAACCAGGAGACCGAAGGCGCCATGAGCCCCCAGCTCAGCGCCATCCAGGGTTCGCTGAACAAGCTCTGCGTGGGCCTGCCCGCGAAGGTCAACGCCCAGTCGATCCTCGCCGCGATCAACGTCGGCGTCCAGGACATCAACGTCCTGTCGAACCCGCAGAACCAGCAGTGCGCGGAGAACTCCACCCAGGCGAAGGGCGACGAGTCCCTGTCGCACATCGTGGACAACATCCCGGTCCTCTCCGGGAACCTCTCCGCCGGCAGCTGACCCGGTCGAACCGAACCGGCGTGACGACTCGCTCGTCACGCCGGTTCGGCGTTTCCGGCGCGGCCGTTCCACCCGTGACCGTTCTGCTTCGCACCGAAAGGTTTGGTCTAGACCTTGACAGGTCCAGACCATCTTCGGTTCAGTGGCGTCAGTTGCCGTCCCCACCCGGCAATTCCCCCCACCCTAGGAGCAGTCACGTGATACGTACGCTTCGTCGCCGTGCCCTTTCGCTGGCCGCGGCCGCCGCCGTGACCCTCGGTCTCGCCGTGGCCCTGCCCGCCTCCCCCGCCGCGGCCGCCCCCGCCTGCGCCGGTTCCTGGTCCGCCTCGGCGGTGTACACGGGCGGCACGAACGCCTCGTACAACGGACACAACTGGCAGGCCAAGTGGTGGACGCAGGGCGAGACGCCCGGCACCACCGGGCAGTGGGGGGTCTGGTCCGACCAGGGCGCCTGCGGTGGCGGCGGGGGCCAGGACCCGGACCCGGGGAACGGGAGCGGATTCGTCGTCAGCGAGGCCCAGTTCAACCAGATGTTCCCGAACCGGAACCCCTTCTACACCTACAACGGGCTGGTGGCGGCGCTCTCCGCGTACCCCGCTTTCGCCAACACCGGCGACGACACGGTCAAGCGGCGCGAGGCGGCCGCCTTCCTCGCCAACGTCTCGCACGAGACGGGCGGGCTCTTCTACATCGTCGAGCAGAACACGGCCAACTACCCGCACTACTGCGACGCCACCCAGCCCTACGGATGTCCGGCGGGGCAGGCCGCGTACTACGGGCGCGGCCCCATCCAGCTCAGCTGGAACTTCAACTACAAGGCGGCCGGTGACGCCCTGGGCATCAACCTCCTCGCCAACCCGTACCTCGTGGAGCAGGATCCGGCGGTGGCCATGAAGACGGCCCTCTGGTACTGGAACACGCAGAACGGTCCGGGCACGATGACCGCGCACGCCGCCATGGTCAACGGCGCGGGCTTCGGCGAGACGATCCGCTCCATCAACGGGGCCCTGGAGTGCAACGGCGGCAACCCGGGGCAGGTCCAGAGCCGGGTGAGCAAGTACCAGAGCTTCACCCAGCTGCTCGGTGTGACGCCGGGGAACAACCTCAGCTGCTGAGGCGTCCCGTCCTCAGGGCGGTGGCCAGCTGCGCGCGGGAGCGCACGTCGAGCTTCTGGTAGATCCGGGTCAGCCGGGCCTCCACGGTCTTGACGCTGAGGAACAGCTTCGCTGCCGCCTCCTGGTTGCTGGCGCCCTGACCGACGAGCAGGGCCAGTCGGGTCTCGGCCTCGGTCAGGGCCGCCTGCCCCGGCTGCCCGCCGGCGGCCGGGTCGGGGGCGGCCTCTCTGGCCAGGTCCAGCCAGGGCTTCGCGCCGGCCCGGTCGAACACGTCGGCCGCCTCCCCGAGGGCGGCGCGGGCGGGAGCGCGCCGCCGACGGCGCCGTTCGACGCGGGCCAACGCGAGCAGGGTCCTGGCCCGTTCCAGCGGGAGTCCGAGGGCGCCGAACCGGCGGGCCGTGGCCTCCAGCAGGGCAACGGCGGGCTCCGCCTCGCCCCGCGCGGACAGGCACAGGCCCCGGGCCCGGTCCAGGGCGGCGAGCACACCGGTACGGCCGAGGGCGTCGGCGACCGTACGGGTCGACTCCAGCAGGGCGTCGGCCTCCTCGGGGGCGTCGGCGGCCACCAGGGCCTCGGCGAGTTCCCCGTGCCAGCGCAGGACGGAGGGGTCCACCACCTGCTGGGCCTCCTCCAGCTCGGCCACCCTGCGCAGGGTGGCCACCGCCTTCGCGGCTTCCCCGGTGGCCAGTTCGACCAGCCCGAGGGCGTACAGGCCCCGGGACAGGAAGACCTGGTCCTGTTCCTCCTCCGAGGCCTGGACACCCCGGCGGGCGTAGCCGGCGGCGCGGGCGAAGCTGCCGGCGGTGGCCTCGGCCATCGCGGCGACGTACCAGGCGGGGCCGGGTGACAGACCGGCCTCGATGGTGAGTTCCAGGGCGTGGCGGGCGTGCGCGGCGCCCGCGGCGCAGTTCCCGCGGCGCAGCTCGACCTCGGAGAGGCTGCGCAGCACCTCGAAGACGTCCTCGGCGGAGCCGGTGCGTTGGACGGCGGGCAGCAGGACGAGCAGCCGGCCACGGGCGTCGTCGAGCCGGTCGTCGAAGAGGGCGTGCCGGACGGCCAGGTACTGCGGCGCGTTGCGCATGCCGAGCGGCATCTCGGGAGCGGGCAGGGCCAGCGCCTCGGCCAGGATGTCCTCGGCGTCGCGGTCACCGAGGATGCGGCCCATGCGGGCCCGCACGGTCAGGGCCATGGCCTCGGCGACCTGGTCGCCGCCGAGGGCGGCGAGGGTGCCCGCCTCGGCGGCGGCGTCGCGGGAGCGGACGGGGTCCCCGTCGCTGAGGTTGTGCTTCCAGGCGATGCGGAGTTGGACGGCGGCGCGCAGCGAGGGGTCGCCGGCGGCGTCGTCCACGGCGTACGCGAAGGTCTCGTCGAGATCGGCGAGGGCCTGCCCGGCTGCGTCGATCACGGCGAGTCGGGCCCGTACCCGGTCGGCGGGCGAGGCGTCGCGGGCGAGCACGGCGCGGGTGGCGCGGCGGGCGAGGTCGGCGCGGCCCGCCCATCCCGCGTCCTCGGCGGCGCAGACGAGCCGGGCCAGTTCGTCCCGGGGCAGGTCCGCGGGGGTGCGTTCGGCGGCGAGCAGGCCGAGTTCCGCGGCGAGGGCGCGCTGTCCCCGGCGCCGGCAGGACGCGGCGGCCTCGGTGATCTCGGCGGCGAGGCGGGCGTCGGGGGTGTCCACGGCCAGCGCGCGGTGCCGTACGGCCTGGACGGGGTCGTCCACGGCGGTGGCGAGCGCGGCGTGCCCGGCGGCCCGCTCGGGCCAGCCCGCGTCGGCGGCGAGTGCGGTCGGGAGGGCGCCCGCGGTGAACCGCACCGCGCCGTCCTCGCCGACGGTGACCAGTGCGGCGCGTTCGGCCTCGGCGAGTTCCGCGTCCGCGTCGGGGCGGCCGGCCCGGCGGAGCAGGGCGGTGGTGGGGCGGGTCGCGAGGGCGGCGAGCAGCAGGGTGCGGCGGGCTCGGGCGGGGGCTTCGGCGAGCAGCCGGCGGGCGACCTCGCGGGCCTGCCCGGAGACGGGCAGCGTGTCGGCGTGGTGGGCGCCTCCGTCGCGGGATCCGGCGGCTTCGGCGAGGGAGTGGCCGAGGGCCAGGGCGAGGCGGGGGTTGCCGCCACTGGCCTGGTGGATGCGGCCGGCCAGCCGGGCGGGCAGGCCGTGTCGGCAGAGGAGTTCGGCGACCTGCTCCGCCCCGAGCGGGGGAACACGGATCGCGGGGGTGTCGGGGCCGCAGAGGGGCACGGCGACGGGGGCCCCGCCCTGTACGCATTCGGCCACGAGGACCCGGACTCCGGGTGGGGTGAGGCGCAGGGCGAAGCGGAGGAGGTCGGTGCTCTCGTCGTCGAGCCACTGCGCGTTGTCGAGGACGAGCAGGACGGGTCCCGGGGCGGCCAGGGTCCGCAGCACCTCGACGACGGCGAGGCGCAGCGCGACGTGGTCGCGGCCGGCGCCGGGCTCGTCGGTCTCGCGCCGGAGCAGGGCGATGGCGGCGCGCTGGGGGCCGGCGAGCCCGTCCAGTACGGCGAGGGGCACGGAGGCGAGCAGGGCGGCGGCCGAGGCTTCGGGTATCCACTGGTCGGCGGCGTCCGGGGCGAGGTGGAGCACGCTCTCCCGTCGGCCCTCCGCCGCGGCCACGACGGCCCGGACCACTTCCGTCTTGCCCGCGCCCGCCGGTCCGGTGAGGATGGCGCGGCCGTGCGTGGTCAGCGCGCGGTCCACCGCCTCGATGAGTTCACCGTGTCCGACGGTCGTGTCAGCGCTCCCCGTCGCCGCCACGCCCAGCCACCAGCCTTTCGCGCCCCTGCTCCTGTGCCTTTCCTGTGAGACGCGACAATACGAGGTCAGCCGCCGGGCGGACCCCGTTTGTGACGCAGAAATCAGTGGGTGGACAGGAATGCCCGGCGGACCTGCCGGTACGAGTGGTATCGGCAGGTCCACCGGGGTGGGTTGGTCCGTACTATCGGCCCGTCAGCCGGGAGTTGGGGGGCTCCCCGCCACTTCGACGGCCGGTTCGGGGACCGGGTGGCGTCCGGCTTGGGGACCGGGTGCCGGGCGGGCTCAGAAGCCGAGGCTCCAGGAGTTGATGTAGCCGGTGTCGGAGGCGGCCACGTCCTGGACCTTCAGCTGCCAGGTGCCGTTGGCGGGCAGGGCGGAGGCGTCGACGGTGTAGGTGGTGACCAGGTTGGCGGTGCTGTCGCTCGAGGAGCTCTTCAGCCGCTTGACGGTGCCGTTCGGGGCGACCAGGTCGATGACGAGGTCACCGCGGTAGGTGTGCTTGATGTCGACCGAGACCTTGAGCGCGGCCGGGGCGTTGCCGGTGCGGCCGGTGACGGCGATCGAGGACGAGACGGCGCCGCCGTTGTCCGGGATCGCGACGTCGGTGGTGTTCTCGAAGGTCGGGGTGGTGGGCGTGGAGGTGACGGCGTTCACGGTCGCGGCCGCGTCGGCGAGACCGGCGCCGCAGCCACCGGTGCAGGTGCCGGCGAGCGGGCGGGCGTTGGTCTTGATGGCCGCCTCGATCTGCGCCGGGGTCAGCGAGGGCTTGGCGGCGGCCAGCAGTGCGGCGAGACCCGCGACGTGCGGGGCGGCCATGCTGGTGCCCTGGTACGGCTTGTAGATCTCGGCGCCCGGGGTGGTGGTGCCACCGTTGAGCGTGGAGAGGATGCCGTTCTCGGGGGTGGTGACGGTGCCGGGCGTGTCGGTGGCGCGGCGGGTCTCACCGCCCGGGGCGGCGATGTCGATGATCGTGCCGAAATTGGAGTAGAACGAGCGGTCGCCGGTGCGGTTGCTGGCGGCCACGTTGATCACGTTGTTGCAGCTGGCGGGCGTGAAGCCGGCCGCGTCCGCGTTGCTGTTGCCGGCGGCGACCACGACGGTGGTGCCGCGGGAGACGGCCGCGTTGATGGCGTTCTGGTAGCTGGTGCCGCAGGTGCCCGAGCCGCCGAGGCTCATGTTGATGACCTTGGCGGGGGTGGCGTTCGCCGGGACGCCGGGGACGGAGCCGCCCGATGCCCAGGTGATGGCGTCGACGATGTCCGAGGTGGCGCCGCCGCACTTGCCGAGCACGCGGACGGGCTGGATCTTGGCGTTGTAGGCGATGCCCGCGACGCCCTTGGAGTTGTTGGTGGCCGCGGCGATGGTGCCCGCGACGTGGGTGCCGTGCCAGGAGGAGTCACTGGCCTTGGAACCGGTGCCGCACTCGCCGGCCCCGCTCCAGTCACCCTGGTCGGCGGGGTTGTTGTCGCGGCCGTTGCCGTCGCGGGCGGCGGAGGAGCTGGTGATGAAGTCGTAGCCGGCGACGATGTTGGAGGCGACGTCGGAGTGGGCCACGTAGCCGGTGTCGATCACGGCGACGGTGACGCCGGAGCCGGTGGTCTTGTCCCAGGCGGCGGGCACGTTCATGCCGGCGGTGGGCTCGAAGAGGTCCCACTGCTTGGCGTACTCGGTGTCGTTCGGGGTGGCCAGCGCGTAGGCGCGGGAGTCCGGCTCGACGTAGGCGACGTCGGGGTCGGCGCGGAACTGGGCGATCACGTCGGCGGCCGCGGTGGGCGCGGTGGCGCCTCCGAGGTTGACGAGGGCGGCGCCGGTGCCGAGGCGACGGTCGAAGGTCGCCTTCTTGCCGGCCTTCTTCCCCTTGGCGGCGGCGTCGTCGGCGGCGGCGGAGTTCGAACTGGCCTCGCTGGCAGTCGACTTGTATCCGACGATGAGGTTCTCGACCGGCGCCGCGCCGGGGGCCCCGGCGGGGGCCGCGGCGGCCGGGAGGGTGGCGGCGGGGTCCGAGGTGCCGGTCAGGGCCACCGAGGCGGTGGCGGAACCCGCCAGGAGGGTGACGGACATGGCCACCACGGATATGAGCCGACGTCTGGTTGCGTGCACGGTGTTCCCTTTCGCGGGCCGTTTCCGGGCAGGCCGGAGCGGCCGGTCTGAACTGTGTGGGAGGTGAACCGGCGGCCGCGGATCGGGGACGGGCTGGTCAGACCCGTCCCGGACACCGCAGCGCCGCGTCGCCCGGCCGCGACGGCGGGGCAGGGCGACGGCGGTGCGCCGACGATCGGCCCGGCCTGCGGACGGCTTCGCACCATGTGGGGTGGGTGCGGGGGCTGTTCGAGGTGGGGAAGATCGCCGGTGGGCAGACAGTAGGCAACGCGGGGATGAACGCGATACGGGGAAAACCCTTGTCGGGCCCCTGCGGGGGGCCGAGGGCCCTGCCCGGGACCCCGGGGAGACGGGCTACGCGGGCGGGTTGAGCCGGCGGAAGTAGGTCCAGCTCGTCTCGTTCGGCTCGGTCCACTTCTCCGGGGCGTGGGCGTACTCCGGGTGGTGGGCGGCGATGTGGGCGCGGGTGCGTTCGGGGACCTCGGCGTAGGAGGAGAGCTTGCGTCCGCGGCAGTGGAAGGTGAGGCCGCCGGGGCGCTGCCCCTGTTCCATCCAGGGCAGCCACGGGGACATGCGGGTCCACGACATGGTGGCGGGGACACCGGGCGCGTCGGTGGTGAGGACGGACGCGGGGGCGAAGAACTGGAACAGTTCCAGCGCCCGGTAGGTGTCGTCGGCCGACTGGGTGGGGTACTGGTCGACGGGCAGCGGCGAGGGGTAGGCCAGCGGGATCTCCAGACTGAAGCAGACCTGGTCGCCGAGCTCGGTCATGGGGACCCGGAAGGGGCGCCACTTCTGATTGGCCGGATCGTTCCACACGTGGACGACCGGTTTGCCCTGCCAGGTGTCCAGGATCTCGCGGCTCTGCGGGTCGAGGTAGAAGGCGGCCTCGCGGGTCAGGAGTCGGTAGCCCTCCTCCTCCACCACGAGGCGGGCCACGTTGACGCCCTCGAAGCCGAAGAGTCGCCGGTACGGCTCCCCGGGCGCCCACGCGTGGACGTCGCCGGTCCACCAGAAGGTGACCTCCTCGCCGTCGAGGGAGGCGCGGGTGCGGGCGAGGGCCCGGAGGAGTTCCGTGGGAGTCATGAGGGGTACTCTGCGCGGTCCCGGTCCGGCCCGGCAAGGACCCTGGGCTCGATCCGGCCGGGCCCGGAGGACACCCGGGGAGACCACGGTACGGATGCCAGGTTGACGGGGGTGGTGGACAGCGGCAACGGTGACCGCCATGGGGAACGAAAACCGCCTGCTCGTGCTGCTGGTCTGCCTGGTGTTGGGCGGCGGCCTGACCGCTGCCGCGCTCGGGGCCTCACGGGCCGCCGGGCCGCGGGGCACGGGCGTCGCCGCGGAGGACTTCGTCGACATGCGCGACGTGGCGCCCACGCCGGCGCCGCCGGCCGCGGGCCCCGGGGCCTCCACCGGATCGGTGGTGGTCGACTGCGGGCGCAACCGGGAACGCCACTACAACGAGGACAACCTGGTCGTCTCGCCCGGCTTGCGCGCGGGCGCGCACCACACGCACGCGTACGTGGGAAACCTGTCCACGGACGCCATGTCCACCGATGCCTCGCTGGCCGCGGCCCCGACGAGTTGTACGGGCGGTGACCGGTCGACGTACTACTGGCCCGTGCTGCGCCGCACGGACCGTGCGGGCACGGACGGCCACGAGAGCTCCGCGGGGCACGGGAACAGCGGTGAGATCCTGCCGGAGACGACGGTGGGCGTGGAGTTCCGCGGCAACCCGGTGAGCGAGGTCGTGCCGATGCCCCGGTTCCTGCGCGGCGTGACCGGCGACGCCGTCGCGTACACGGCCGCCGACGACGCCGACGTCCGGGCCCGGTGGGGCTGCTCCGGTTCGCCCGACCGGTCCACGACCCGCTATCCGCGCTGCCCGGCGGGCGAGCGGCTGACCCGGACGCTGGTCTTCCCCAGCTGCTGGAACGGCTTGGACACCGAGAGCCCCGGGCACCGTTCGCATCTGGTGTTCCCGGCCGCCAACGGGGTCTGCCCGCAGGGTGCCTTCGCGGTGCCGCAGTTGCGCGTCTCGCTGGCCTACGAGGTGCCGGCCGGTGCGCCGATCGCGTTGGACTCCTTCCCGGAACAACGGCACAGTCCGAGGACGGACCACGCGATGTTCGTGAACGTGATGACCGAGGGCCGGATGCGGGCGGTCGTCGACTGCCTGAACACGGGGCGTACGTGCCGGATGTGACCCGCGGGGCGGCCTTGGTGACGCAGGTCACATGAACCCGACCGCCCCCGGCGGCGTGTTCCGACCGCACCACGCGAAGCACGAAAGACGGAGAGGGTGAGATGGCCGGACCACTGTGGCCCCGCACTCGGCGGGGCTCGACCGATGAGGCACTGATCAAGTCGGTGTACGAGGAGCACGGCCACGCCCTGCTCGCGTACGCCACCCGGCTGACCGGGGACCGGGCGGCCGCCGAGGACGTGGTCCAGGAGACCCTGATACGGGCCTGGCGGCACTCCGAGGTCCTGGTCAACGGGAAGGGCTCGGTGCGCGGCTGGCTGCTCACGGTGGCGCGCAACATCGTCACCGACCGGTTCCGGGCCAAGGCGGCGCGGCCTCCGGAGGTCTCCGGCTCGGCGGCCGCTCCCCCGGTGGAGGCGGATCACGCCGACTCGGTCGTGAACGCCATGACCGTATTGGGAGCTCTCGACCAGCTGACCCCGGAACACCGGGACGTGCTGACGGAGTTGTACTACCGACAGCTCAGCGTCGCCGAGGCGGCCGATCGCCTCGGGATTCCGGCGGGAACGGTCAAATCACGCGCGCACTACGCCCTCAAGGCGTTGCGCGAAGCCTTCATGGACGGCACCAGGGACGGCAACAGGGACAGACGATCGGGCAGGCCGCCCCAGCAGCCCGGCGGATTGCGGGAGGTGGTGGCATGAACCGGCAGCGGCACGAGGAGGAACTGCTCGGCCCCTATGTTCTCGGAGTCCTGGACGAACAGGACGTGCGACGCGTCGAGGAGCACATCGGCGACTGCGTGCAGTGCCGGGAGGAGGTGACCGCGTTGCGCGAGATGGAAGCCGCGCTCGGCGAGGTGCCCGAGGAGGCGTTCCTGGAGGGACCGCCCCAGGGCGGTGATCTGTTGCTGCAGCGCACGCTGCGGCAGGTGCGCAATGAGCGGGCCTCGGCGTCCCGGCGCCGTGTGGGACTGGCCGGTCTGGCCGCGGCCGCCTCGCTGGCCGCCGTGTTCTGGGCCGGGACCCAGTCGGGCCCGGGCCAGGTGGAGGCGGCGCCCCCGGTGCCGTCCCCGGCCGTGACGGCGACGCCGTCACCGCCGCCGCCCGGAACCCGGGTGGCTTCCGCGACGGATCGGCGCACGGGTGCGCGGATGACCGTACGGGTGACGCCGGCCCCCCAGTGGGTGCGGGTGCACGCGGCCGTGGCGGACATCCCGGCGGGTGAACGGTGCCGGTTGATCGTGGTCTCCCGCAACGGCAAGCGGACCATCGCGGGCGGTTGGGTCGTGGGCTCGGCGGAGCACGGCGAGGGCAAGGGGGCCGCGTTGGACGGCTCGGCGGCCGTCGACCCGGCGGACGTGAAGGAGATCCTGGTCGAGAACGAGTCGGGCAAGGCCTACGTGTCGGTACCCGTGCCCGCGAAGGCGTAGTCGGGGCCGGGCACACGTGACGGAGCCCGGGAGCATATCCAGCTCCCGGGCTCCTGCTTGCCACCCATTTGCGCACACCGGCGGCTTTTAAGGGCCGCGGATCATTTTGAGATCGACGTGTTCTGCCTTTGAACTACAGCGCCGCGGCAGAGGCGCCGGGGGGACTTGAACCCCCATCCGTCGATGATCGCCCGCGCCCGGTCGATCCGGTGTTCGGCGGCGAATACTGAGACTGGAGCGAGAATCTGAGATTCATGGGGCCGCCTCTACCGGCTTGGGCCACCCCCGCACGTGGTGCGGGGAGAGGGATTCGAACCCCCATCTGACACCCCGTGTTCAGCTTCGACATTCAGTTTCAGCTTGCGCTCTTCAGCGCACCCCCTCGCTCGCACGGGGGGGCGTTGTGGAGGCTACCTGAAGAGGTAGCCGAACACCGCGTCGCCGACCCGCTGGTCGGTGACGTCGGCGCTGTTGGCCTCCTCGCGGGCGAACTTGACCGCCTGCTGGATCTTCTCGACCCGGTCGAGGAGCTCGTTCACGCGCCGCGCGGGCAGGGCTCCGGAGAACTTCACGGTGGTCCAGTAGCCGACCGGCACGTCCTCGTAGTACACCTCGACCTGCGCCGGGTGCTTCTCCGTGGCCTCGGCCTTCACGTGGTTGCGCGGGACCTTCTTCGTACGGATGGTGCGCACGGGGTCCGTCTTCCAGGAGTCCGTCGAGGGGTCCAGGTTCCAGGCCTCCGACGCGTCCAGCACGGGGAGCTTGCGCACGAAGGTGTGCAGGTCCGTGAGTTGCTTCTCCAGGAACAGCAGGTACGGGACGGGGACCTGGGGCAGCAGGACCTGGCCGTCGACGACGACGTCCGCCGCCGCGGTGCGGTTCGCCCAGTCCTTGGTCGCCGTCACGTCGAACAGTCGCGTGAGGGTACCGGCGGTCGCGCGCAGCACGTCCTCGGCCTTGAGCTGGACCCGGGTGGATTCCGGGGGCAGTTGCTCGCCCTCTTCGTCCTTGGGCTGGTACGTCCGCGAGATGCCGGCCATCAAGGCGGGCTTCTGGACGTCCTGGTGGGCTTGCGTCAGTTCCTGGAGCGACTTGGACTTGACGCCCTTTTCCACGGCGATTATCTGATTCAGCTTCGGCACGCGATCAACCTAGCAGCGGACTCGTCGTGGGCGCACGCGTGTTTCCCCGCCCCCGGGCGGTCGGGGGCGGGGCATCGGCGCGGGGCGCGTGGGTCAGGCCAGGCGGACCGGGAGGTCGAAGAGGTCGTTCTGGGTGAGGATCGGCTTGTTCCGGAGTTCCTCGGCCGCGACGGCGAGGCTCAGGTCGGGGAAGCGGGCGTACAGGGCCGGGAGGGCCACCAGGGCCTCCAGCCGGGAGAGCGCCGCGCCGGGGCAGACGTGCGGCCCGTGTCCGAAGGAGATGTGCCGGTTGGGGGTGCGGGTGATGTCGAACTCGCCTGCTGTCGCGCCGTGTTGGGCCTCGTCACGGCCGAGGGCGCCGAAGGAGACGATCAGGCCCTCGCCCTGCGGCAGGATCCGGTCGCCGACCTCGACGTCCTCGCTCGCGAAGCGGATCAGGACGTGTGAGGTGGGGGTGGACCAGCGCAGGGTCTCCTCGATGACGTTCTCCCACGGCACCTCGCCCTTGAGGACGAGGGCGCGCTGCTGGGGGTGGGTCTCCAGGGCGACGACCGCGTTGACGATCAGGCTGATCGTGGTCTCGTGGCCGGCGGCGACCATCAACTGGAGGGTGTTGGTGATCTCCTCGGTGCTGAGGTGGTCGCCGTCCTCCGAGGCCGCGATCAGGGCGCTGGTGAGGTCGTCGCCGGGGGTCGAGCGCTTGGACTCGACGATGCGGGAGAAGAGCGCGCCGAGGTCCGCCATCATCTGGGGGACTTCCTCGGGAAGCGTCTGGGTGGAGAAGAACTTCTCGAACAGCGCCTTGAGGCGCGGGTGTTCGGCGGCCTCGACGCCCATCAGCTCGCTGATGACGTTCATCGGGAGCGGGTAGGCGAACTCCGCCTTCAGGTCGACGCTCTCCCCCGCGGGCAGTTCCGCCAGCCGGTCGAGCATGCCGGTGGTGAGGGCCTCTATGCCGGCGCGGAGCTTCTCCACCCGGCGGACCGTGAGGGCCTGGGCGACCAGGGTGCGCAGCCGCCGGTGCTCGTCGCCGTCGACGGTGAGCATGGAACGGCCGGGGTTGGCGAGGCCGATCAGCGGCCAGTCCGGGGGGATCTCGCCGCGCTGCCAGGCCCCCCACACGTCGATGTCCTTGACCACTCTGGTGTCGGTGAGGAGTTTTCGGGCCTCGGCGTGGTGCGTGACCGCGTATACGCCGACACCGCCGGGCAGGACGACGCGTACGAGCGGGCCGGCGGCGCGCAGCGCGGCGCTCTCGGCGGCGAGGTCGGTGACGAACGGGTCGAGCGTGATGGCGGCGGGGCCGGCGTGGTCGATCGGGCACGTCATCGGAGGGCTCCAAGGGCGGGGGTCGGTGTGTAGGTCACGGGGAGTGCGGACAGTCCGCGCAGCCAGGGCGACGGACGCCGGGCGAGATCGTTCGCGGGCACGGCGAGGTCCACGTCGGGGAGCCGGTCGAGGAGCACCTCGATGCCGGTCCTCGCGATGGCCTCGGCGACCTCCTGGGCCGGGAAGGGGCAGCGGTGTTCCCCGTGGCCGAAGGAGAAGAAGGCGTTGTTGCCGCCGGTGAGGGCGCCCGCGTCGGTGCGCACGTGCGGGTCGGAGTTGGCGGCGGCGAGGCCCAGCAGGAGCATGTCGCCCTCCGCGATGCGCCGGCCTCCGAGGTGGGTGTCCCTGGAGGCCCAGCGGCCGGCCACGTTCTGGGTGGGGGTGTCCTCCCAGAGGACCTCGTTCATGGCTTCGCCGACGCTGTGCCGGCCGCCCGCGAGGGAGGCGGCGAACCGGTCGTCGGTGAGCATCAGGCGCAGGGTATTGCCGATCCAGTCGGCGGTGGGCTGGTGGCCGGCGGCCATCATGACCATCAGGTCCTGGGCGATCTCGTCCACGGTGAAGCCGGCCTGGTTGGCGAGCATCCGGGAGGCCACGTCGGGGCCGGGCGCGGCGGACTTCGCGGCGAGCAGCGCGTACATGGACTCGCCGAGGTGACGCTGGCCCTCCAGGGCGCCCTCCCGCCCGTTGATCATGTCGTTCATGGCGGTGACGAGGCCGGGGCCCTGCGCGTCGGAGAATCCGTAGATGCGGGCGAGGACGCGCAGGGGCAGCAGCATGGCGTACTCGCCGACGATGTCGCACGCCCCCTTGCCGCAGAGCTGGTCGATCAGCTCATCGGCGAACCGTTCGGCGTGACCCTTGAGTTCGAAGGGGTCGACGGACTCCAGCGCGTCGGAGATGACGGCCGCGCGCTCGCGGTGGCGCTCGCCCACGGTGTACAGGATGGAGGGCTGCTTGCGGCCGATCATCGGAAGGAGCGGCCAGTCGGCGGGGATGCGGTCCCACTGGTTCCACAGGTCGGAGTCGCGGGAGAAGAGCTGCGGGTCACTGGTGACCTGGTGCAGTTCGCGGTAGCCGAGGACCAGCCAGGCCGGCACGTCGCCGTCGAGCACGACCGGTGCGACGGAGCCGTGGTCGCGCCGCATCTCGCGGTACAGCTCGACGGGGTCGGTCTGGAACCGGGGCCCGCCGAGGTAGACGGGCTGCGGCTCGCGGGCGTCGGGGGTGGTCACGGGGCGGGCTCCGGGGTCTTGGCCATGACGGCCTTCTGAAGGTGTTGTACGAGGGAGATCAGGACGTGCTTGCCGGACTCGCGGGAGCGGGCGTCGCAGAACACGAGCGGCACCTCGTCCGGCAGGTCGAGGGCCTCCCTGATGTCCTCGGGGGTGTGGACGGGTCCACCGAAGTCGTTGCAGGCCACCACGAAGGGCGTGCCGTGGTGTTCGAGTCGGTCGATGGCGTACCAGGAGTCCGCGAGCCGTCGGGTGTCGACGAGGACGACGGCGCCGAGGGTGCCGGCGAAGAGCCGGTCCCACAGGAACCAGAACCGTTCCTGGCCGGGGGCGCCGAAGAGGTACAGCACGTTGCGCGCGTCGAGGGTGATCCGGCCGAAGTCGAAGGCGACGGTGGTGGCCGTCTTGGCGGCGACGCCGGCGGTGTCGTCGACGGACTCACCGGCCTTGGTCATCGTCTCCTCGGTGTTCAGCGGACGGATCTCGCTGACCGAGCGGACCATCGTGGTCTTGCCGACGCCGAATCCGCCGACAATGACGATCTTCAGGCCGTTGTCGGCGGTGCTGTCGAGGGTCTGGCGAGGCTGCCGCGGTTCGGGGGACGCGTCAGAGATTGCGGAGTCCAACGAGCACCTGCTCCAGGATGTCGAGGTCGGGAAGGCGGTACGTCGAACGGGGATGGCGGGCGCTGATCCGCCCGGTGCCCAGCAGGTCGGCGAGCAGGATCCGCACGATGGACACCGGGAGGCCCAGCTCGGCGGCGATCTCCACGACGGCCGTCGGGTACGGGCACATCCGCAGGATGGCCGCGTGCTCCGACTGCATGCCGGGCACCGGGTCGCATTCGGCGACGATCAGGGTCACCAGGTCGAACGCGTCCGAACCGGAGCGGCTGCGGCCACCGGTGAGGGTGTAGAGCCGGTCCGGGGAGTCGTCCCGGCCCGGCCTGCCGCGGCTCATCCCCGGGGCCTGGCGATCAGATGCTCGCTCAACTGCTCCACCAGCTCGGACATGTTGTGGCCGACGAGTCCGGCGTCCGCGTCCTCGGCGGCGACGAGCGCGAGATGGGCACCCTCGCCGGCCTCGACGATGAAGAGGATGCCGCCGTAGAACTCGGTCATGGCGGACCGGACGCCGCCGGTGCCGTCGCCGAACTCGATGGACGCGCCGTGCGAGAGGCTCTGGATGCCGGCGGAGATCGCGGCGAGCTGGTCGGCCTGGTCGACCGACAGCTCGGGGGTGCGGCACAGCTTGAGGCCGTCGCGGGAGAGCACGAGCGCGTGTCGGGCGCCGGGAGTGCGTTCCAGGAGCCCTTCCAGGAGCCAGTTGAGCGTCTCGTCGGTGGTGGAGCCGGTCATTCCGTGTTGCCTTCCGGGTGCGGGGGGTTCTCTGCGTTCGACGGCGCGGCCGACGCGCCGCGCACGGCCTGTCGGAAGCTGCCGAAGCGGGCGGCCGACCGGGAGGCACCGGTGGGCGCGGCCTTGCCGGGGGCCGGGCGGCCCTCGTCGGGTCCTTCGGGGTGGGCCGCGGCGAGCGTCTTGCCGCGTCGCCGTCGGGGCAGTGCGTTGACGCCGGGGCTCGGGTCCTGCCCGGTGGACGCGGGGTCTTCCGGGGCGGCGGTGCGCACGGTGGCCGGGGTGCCGGTCTCGTGATCCGTACGGTCCTTCGCGCGCCCGGGGTCCGCCGGTCCGGTGGCGTCGGCCGGGGGCCGGTCGTGCGCGTCGGGCCCGGTGGTGGCCGTCGTGGTGGTCGCGGCGGGTGTGGCGGCGGGCGCGGTCTCGTTCCGGGTACTGCTGATCAGGTCCTGGGGGATCATCATCAGGGCGCCGGTGCCACCGCGCGCGGAGGGCCGGAAGGACACCGTCAGTCCGTGTTTGCGGGCGAGGCGGCCGACGACGGCGAGCCCGAGACGGGTTCCGGAGAGCCCGGCCAGGTCCAGCGACTCGGCGGTCACGGCCTGTTCGGCGCGGCGCAGTTGCACCTCGCTCATGACGAGGCCGCTGTCCTCGACGGTGATGATGATCCCGGAGGGGACCTCCTCCACGTACACGTGGACCTCGGCGGTGGGCGGCGAGAAGCTCGCGGCGTTGTCGAGGAGTTCGGCGAGGGCGTGCATGACGCCCTCGGCGGCGTGTCCGGCGATGGCCGCGTCGCTGGTGGAGTGCGGGCGGACGCGCTGGTAGCCGGCGATTCGGCCCATGGCGCCGCGCAGGATCGACTCCATGACGATCGGCTTCGCCCAACGGCGCCCGGAGCGGGCTCCGGTGAGGACGGCGATCGAGTCGGCGAGGCGGCCGGCCTGCGCGGTGCGGTGGTCGAGGTGGAGGAGGTCGCCGAGGACGTCCTCGTCGGCGTGCCGGTGCTCCATGTCCCGCAGGTCGGCCAGCATTCCGGTGGCGAGGGCCTGCATGCGGCCGGCCGCGTTGGCGGCGGCGGCCATGGCCGCGGCCCGTCCGGACTCGGCGCGCCGCAGGTCGGCGCCGAGCTTCTCGCGGGAGACGAGTTGTGCGGCGGTGAGGTCGTCGAGTTCGGTGGAGTGCGCGGTCGTCAGCCGTTCCAACTCCTCGACGTGCGCCTGGGTGACACGGCCGCGTTCGGCGGTGTGGGCGGCCGCGTCGCGGTTCGCGTCGGCGGTCAGCCGGGCGATGTGGCCGTCACGGGCGACGACTTCGGCGTTGAGGCCGGAGAGCCTGGCGCGCAGGAGTCGGGCGGTGCGGCTGTACCAGGTCACGGAGAACGCCGAAACCGACAACAGCAGCACGCCGGTGACGGAGAACCAGCCGAGTGGGACCCGGACGGCGGTGGGGGCCGCGGCCACCGCCGCCGTGCAGAGCGTCCCCGATGCCGCCGCGGTGACGAGCAGGGCGAGCAGGGAGGGGCGAAGGGGGGAAGGCGACGCCGTCATCAATCAAAGCCTCAAACCGGGGCGAAAATGGAAGAGAGGGTTCCTGTGGCAACGAGGCGTAACTATAGGAGAACCGTTGATCACTTTGGATAGCTCCTGACCACTATCACCCTGCGTAGTGGGCGATAGATTCCACTGTGCCCAGATTTGAACCTGATTGGGCTCGGTCACAATTCGTTTCCCCGGGCTACGACTCCCCGCGCGCCACGACCCCGTGCCGTCACGGCGGAACGCCGTCCGTCCCGCCTCGCCCGACTCCCGCCATCGGAGACTCCCGTACCGTCAGTGCACCGTGCGCCTGCGCACCGTGACGGTTCGTTCCCGAATCCGATCCGAGGAAGGCGCGAAGAATGGCACCCTGCGGGACGATCATCACATTGCGGCCATGGCATCCTGTGACGTCACAACTCGCCGGACGGGATCGGCGGCGGACGTCCGGGGAATATGGGGAAGGTCCATGAGGCTCTGCTTCCTGGTGGAGGAGCACTACCGCCACGACGGCATGCCGAACGAGGTGATCCGGCAACTGACGGCTTGGGGGCACCACGTGGACGTCCTGCGGCCGGGCGGCTCGCTGCTGCGCATGACGGACCTGGTGGATGCGGGTGCCCATGACGCCTGGGTGCTCAAGACCGTCTCCGGCGGCCCCGGGCTGACCCTGCTCGAAGCCGCCGCGGCGGCGGGGATGACGACGGTCAACGACGCCCGGTCCATCCGGGGCGTGCGGGACAAGGCCCTCGCCGCCGCCATCGGGCGGGTGCGGGGGCTTCCGTTGCCCCCGACGTACGCCGTGGCGCGGCCCGAGCTGCTGGCGGAGATCCCGACCTCGGAGTACCCCCTGGTCGTCAAGCCCGCCGACGGGAGCTCCGGACGGTCGGTGCACCTGCTGTCCACCCCGGACCGGCTCGCCGCCCTGCTCCCCGAACTGGCGGGCGAGGGCATGCTCATCGCCCAGCCGTACGTGCCCAACTCGGGCACCGACATCAAGGTGTACTGCGTCGGCGGGGAACTGTTCGCCACCGAACGCTGTTCACCGCTTCACCCCGACCGCGCGGTACACGAACGTCAGGTACCGCTGTCGGCCGAGGTGGCGGCCATCGCGGCCCAGGTCGGCGCGGTGTACGGACTGGATCTGTACGGACTGGACGTGCTGCTGGGTCCCGAGGGGCCGGTGGTGGTCGACGTGAACGACTTCCCCAGTTTCCGTCAGGTCCCGGAAGCGGCGGCCCGGGTGGCACGGGCGGTACTCGACCTGGCGCGGGTGGGCGGTGTCCGGGCGGAGGACCCCGCCGGACTCGGACCCTCCTGGCCGCAGCAGCGACCGTACGCGGCTCCGGCGCCGCTGACGGCGACCATCGGGGCACAGGTCTCGGCGCGAGCGGGAGAAGGCGTATGAGAATCGGTCTGATCACACCGGACCCGGGGCACCCGCTGCTGGCGACGGCGGCGGAGATGCTGGGAGCCGAGCACGAGGTCCGCGTACTGGACCCGGCGGATCCCGGGGCGGCGGCGTGCGCGGCCACCGACCGGGCCGACGTGTACCTGTTGAAGGCGCGCACCCCGAGGGCGCTGGAACTGGCGCGCGAACTGGAGCGACAGGGCGCCCGGGTGGTGAACTCGGCCGAGGCCACGGAACGCTGCCAGGACCGCACCGAGATGGCGGAGTTGGCCCGACGCGCCGGGCTGCCCTTCGCCACCACGCGGACCTTCGGCTCGCTGGGTCAGCTGGCCCTGCACTCCACCGGACCGGGTCTGCCCGGAATGCCCTGGCCGGTCGTGGTCAAGAGCCGGCGAAGCCGCAAGGGCGACCTGGTGGCACGGGTCGACGACGCGGCACGGCTGCGGAAGCTGGCCGGCGGCTGGGGCCAGGAGCCGGTCGTGGTCCAGGGCTTCGCCCCCAACAACGGCTGGGACCACAAACTGTGGGCGATCGGCAACCGGGTCTTCACCGCGCTGCGCCGCTCCGAACTCGCCGACGGGGAAAGCTCCGCGGAGCACGCCCCGGAGGAACCCCGTCCGGAGTGGGCGGAGCTGACCCTGCGGGTCGGCGAGGTCTTCGGCCTCGACGTGTACGGGGTGGACGTCATCGACACCGGCGAGGGCACCCCCCTGATCGTGGACGTCAACGCCTTCCCCGGCATCCGCGGCCAGGCGGGAGCCCCTGAGGCACTGGCCGCCCTGGCCGTGCGCAGGGCCCGCGGGAACGGCTGACGCACCGCGCGGAAAGCCCGTGCGCGGCAACGGCTGACGCACCGCGCGGAAAGCCCGTGCGCGGGGCCGGACGGGGGAAGGCGCCGTGTCCCGGCCGAACACGGTCGGGCATCGCGGTGAGGATCGCGGGATGGGCTTCGTCCTGCCGGTCCTCTTCGCGCTCTTCGCGGCGCTCAGCAACGCCCTCGCCACCGTGCTCCAACGCCGGGCCGCGCTCACCGTGCCGCAGAGCTCCGGATTCCGGCCCGGGCTGGTCCTCGACCTGCTGAGACGACCCCTGTGGCTCGCCGGGATCCTGGCCGTGATCCTGGCCGGGGCGGGACAGGCCGCCGCGCTGGCGACGGGCCCGCTGGCCCTCGTACAACCGCTCTTCGTGCTGGAACTTCCGCTCGCGCTGCTCATCGCCACGCTGCTGACGCGGCGACGGCTCCCCTCACCGCTCTGGATCGCCGTGGTGGCGGTGGTCGCCGGGCTGGGGCTGGCCCTCGCCGGCGCCGCACCGGCCGGGAACCGCACCCACGTGGCGCTCGACCGCTGGCTCCCCGTTCTTCTCGCGTGCGCCGTCGCCGTGGCCGGACTGGCCGCCGCCGGACTGCGCCGGCCGCCGGGACGGGCCCGGGCCGGATGCCTCGGAGCGGCCACCGCCGTCTGCTACGCGCTCACCGCCGGCCTGATGAAGTCCTCGATGCACATCCTCACCGAGGGCGGCATCGGCGCGTTCCTCACCGCGTGGCAGACGTACGCCTTCGGCGCCACCGGCATCTGCGCCCTCCTGCTCCTCGAACACGCCATGCAGGGCGGCCCACTGATCGCCTCGCAGCCCGCGCTGACCTTGGGCGACGCCGGCATCAGCGTGGCGCTGGGCGTCCTGGTGTACGAGGAGCACCTGCGGTCCGGCTGGTGGCTGCTCCCCCAACTCGCGGGCATCGCACTGATCGCGGTCGGCATCCTGGCGCTGGCCCGGTCGGGCGAGGACGAGGAGGGGGCCGGGGTCGATGAGGCGGCCGGCGCCGGCAGTGGGGAAGGGACCGGCGACGGGACGGTCTGAGCCCCGCCGCCACGAGTCGGCCCGCCGAAGCTACTTGATGACCTCGACCTTCTTGTCCCCGGCGGCGGCGTGGGCCTGGGCGCTCACGCCGAGCGCGGTGACGACGAACGCGAGCAGGACGGCCACGGTGGCTGCGGCACGCTTGCGGTTCACGGTTCCCCCTGGTGGTTCGGACGCTCCCGCCGGATTCCCGGCGGCGCCCGCAGCCTCCCACCGGGGTCCGCGCCGGACAAGGGCTGCCCGCGCCGCGCGGGTACGGCCGGGCGGGCGCGGAACGGGGCCTCGGGTGCGGCCGGCCGGTAGCGTGCGGGACAGTCGAGCGAGGGCGGAGGGCGGATTCCATGCGCGCGGTGGTGTTCGAGCGGTTCGGTCAGCCGGCCGAGGTACGCGAGGTGCCGGACCCGACCCCGGCGGCGGGCGGCGTCGTGGTCCGTGTGGAGGCCACCGGCCTGTGCCGCAGCGACTGGCACGGCTGGTGGGGCACGACCCGGACGTCGTGCTGCCCCACGTGCCCGGGCACGAACTCGCCGGGGTCGTCGAGGCGGTGGGCGCGGGGGTCACCCGCCGCGGGGTCGGTGACCGGGTCACGGTGCCGTTCGTCTGCGCCTGCGGCAACTGCGCCGACTGCGCGGCCGGCGACCACCAGGTATGTGCTCGACAGACGCAGCCCGGTTTCACGCACTGGGGGTCGTTCGCCGAGTACGTGGCCCTGGACCATGCCGACGTGAACCTGGTGCCGCTTCCGGACGAGCTGTCGTACGACACCGCCGCCGGGCTGGGCTGCCGGTTCGCGACGGCGTTCCGGGCGGTGGTCGCGCGGGGCAGGGTGGCGCCGGGCGAGTGGGTCGCCGTACACGGGTGCGGCGGGGTAGGGCTGTCCGCGGTGATGATCGCGGTGGCGGCCGGCGCCCGGGTCGTCGCCGTGGACACCGCTCCGGGAGCTCTGGACCTGGCGCGGCGGTTCGGGGCCGCCCACGGTGTGGACGCCCGTTCGCTCGACACGGCGGAGGCCGTCCGTGAACTGACCGGCGGCGGGGCCCACCTCTCGCTCGACGCCCTGGGGTCCCCCGCGACGGCGGCCGCGTCGGTCGCCGGGCTGCGCAGGCGCGGACGGCACGTGCAGGTCGGGCTGCTGCCGTCGGCGGCCGGACGGACGGTCCTGCCGATGGAACGGGTGATCGGCTGGGAGTTGGAGATCCTCGGCAGTCACGGCATGGCCGCCCACGCCTACCCTCCGATGATGGAACTCGTCCGCTCCGGCGCACTGCGCCCGGACCTGCTGGTGACGGCGACGATCACGCTGGACGGGGCGTCGGACGCGCTCGCCGCGATGGGCACCGCCCCGGGAAGCGGGATCACCGTCATCCGGCCCGCGGCGGTCGCCGGGCCCCGGGTGGGCTGACCGCGGGTGCACTGACCGCGGGTACGGGCCGGCCGCGGGGTCTCGCCGGCTCGGTCGTCACACGGGCGGGAACTCTCCGTGGTCGCCGGACGTCTGACCATCTGACGACGGACCATCGGGGGGACGGGACATGACGATCACACTGGCCGAGGAGATCATGCTGCTCTCCCTGGACGACGAGTCCGGGGCGGCGAAGCAGCGAGAGGCCGCGGGGTGGGCGGTCGCGGGCGGAATCCTGCTCGAACTGGTCATGGCGGGGCGAGTGTCGGTGACGGGCAGGCACCTGGAGCTGACCGACGCGACCCCCACCGGACAGCCGCTGCTCGACACCCGCCTCCACCTGCTCGAAACGTGGATGCGCGGCAAGAGCAGGCGTCGGGTGACGGACTGGCTGACCAAGGACCACACGAAGGCGGTCGGAGCCGCCCTGGAGAGCCTGCGCGATCGGGGTGTGGTCCTGGAGACTCACCACAAGGTGCTGGGCGTGTTCCCGACCCGTCGCCATCCCGAGGCCGACGGTTCGGTGGAGCGGGAGTTGCGGGACCGGCTCGACGCGGTCGTCCTGGGCGGTGCGGACCCGGACGAGCGGACGGCGGGTCTGATCGCGCTGATCCACTCCGCGAAGCTGGGGCGGCTGGTCTTCCCCGACGCTCCCCGGAAGGAGACCGCCGCGCGCCTGGGGGAGATAGCCGACGGGCAGTGGGCCGCCGAACACGTCCGCAAGGCCATCCGCGACATGCAGGCGGCGATGGCCGCGGCGACGGTCGCCACGGTCGTGGCGGTCACCTGAGGGCCGTCGCGATGGCGTCGAAGGCGTCGCCGGAGGCTCCGTGGGGGCGGGGCGGCGTCACGCCGACCGCTGAACACCTCGCGGCAGATCGGCGTCGCGGTCACGGGGCCCTGATGGACACGTCGGTGGCGTAGATTCGCGGCAGCTCCGGGACACTCCCGGGTGCGGTCGAGGTCTGGGAGCGGTGCCGCGTGGCGCGTGTGGGTGTGGGCGGGTCGGCGACTCGACGGGTCGTGTTGGCTACCGACGGCTTCGGCTGCGCCGAGGACGCGGAACTGCCCGTCCTCGTGGCCGCGCTGCGCGAGCGAGGCGTCGACGCGGTCGCGGTCGACTGGGCCGAGGAGGGCTACGACTGGGCCGCGCCGGACGTCGTCGTCATCCGCTCGACCTGGGACTACTCGGAGCGGCTGCCCGAGTTCCTCACCTGGGTCGACGGAGTGGACGCGGTGACCGCCCTGCACAGCCCTGCCGAGCTGGTGCGCTGGAACAGCGACAAGGTGTACCTCGCGGAGCTCGCGGCCCGGGGAATCCCGACGGTCCCGACCCGCTTCATCGCGCCCGGCGATCCCGTGACGCTGCCGCCGGGCGGTGAGATCGTCGTCAAGCCGTCGGTGTCGGCCGGCTCCCGTGACACGGCCCGGTACACGCCGGCCCAGCGGGAGGCGGCCTCGGCTCACGTCCGGATGTTGCACGGGACCGGGGCGACGGCGATGGTCCAGCCGTACATGGAGCGGATCGTCGACGGGGAACGGGCGCTGGTGTTCCTGGGCGGCGAGTTCAGTCACGCGGTCCGCAAGGGCCCCGTGCTCACGGACACCGGCCGCATCGACAACACCCGTGTCCCACACCCCGACCTGACCGCACACACGCCCTCGGCGGCCGAACTCGCCCTGGCCGGCGCTGTGCTCGCCGCGACGGCCTCCCGCACGGCCGGCCCGTTGGCCTACGCCCGGGTGGACCTGGCACCGGCCGGGGACGGCACCCCCGTCCTGATGGAGCTGGAACTGATCGAGCCCAACCTGTTCCTGACGATGACCCCGGGCGGCGTGGAACGGTTCGTGGAGGTCGTCCTGGGGTTGTGAGCGTCCGGCGGGGCGGGGGCCGGTGCTCGGTCGCCCCGGATCGGCGGGGACCGATGTGCGGAGCGGCCGGGGACCGGAACCGGAAGGGGTTCTCCGGGGTCAGCTCGTCGGCCTCCTCGATCATGAGATCCCGAAGCTCCGGCGGGATGGTCCGGTCCTCGGTGAACCGCAGGTAGGTGCGCGGGATCCGGCCCCACGACTCGGGCAGGCCCCGGGTGTCGGCGGCGCCGATCTCCGCCGACTCGTCGGGCTCCAGGATGTTGAGCAGGGTACGGACCTCGTCGTCCGTGCGGTCGGCGGCCATTGCCTCCCGGACGACCCGCAGGAACTCGGGGTCGCCGGAGCGCCAGTTGACCCGGTTGACCCCCCGTTCCGCGGGCGTGGGCACGACGGGCAGGCGGAAGATGGCGCTGCCGGCGGCCTCGGGGGCGGTCATCAGCTGCTGCATGGTGGCCCGCGCGGAGGGACGGAAGGCCGAGACGCGGACGAGGTGCGAGATCAATTCGGGAACCCGGTCGACCACGGTGTTCAGCGTGAGTCCGCCCATGCTCTGACCGACCAGCACCACCGGGCCGAGCCGGTGTGCCCGCCGCACCACGTCGGCCACGTGGTCGGTGAAGTGGGCCGATGTGACCTTGGCCGTCGTCGAGGGTTCGGTGCGCAGCCCCTCGGGGTCCTGCGGTGTCCGGTAGGAGCACGGGAAGTAGGCTCCGAGCCCGTGGCCGGGCAGGTCGACCGCCACCGCCAGTGGTGTGGCCGGAAGGGTTTGCCGGGTCGCGGTGTCCGGTGCGGTGCATCGCAAGGCGGAGGACCGCCGCTTGTACTGGACGTACTCCGACAACGCGGCGAGGTGCCGTGCCGGGCGCCGCGACACGGTGAACCCTTCCGGCCACAGCACTGGGTGCCCGCGCAGGGCGAGGTCGGCCAGGACGGGGGCCCACCCGTAGGAGTTGCCGCCCGCCCCGTGCACCGACACGAAGACGGGCCTCGTCGAGGACCGGGCAGCCGGATCGGCCTTCTCGTTCACGTGCGTCGCGTCATTCGTGGGATCACACCGGCAAGTCGATCCGGTGGGACCGGTCCTTTTCGGCCGCGCCCGATCGCCGCCGAAAGAGTCCGAACGGGCGAATCGGGCCTTGGACAACCACGACCACGGTGGGGCTTGTGCTCGGCGGAAACGCGTCGCTAGAGTCCCGATTACACGTGTAACCCAGCTGCGCGCACCGGTGACCTGCGCGAGCGTTCCGGACATGCATCACCACGCCTGGCCTCGCACCGACCCCGCCGGCCCTCCGGGCCGCGCCGCACAGGAAGGGCCGCAATGACGCAATCTCCTCCCGCCGCATCCGCGCCAGTCGCCTTCGATCCGCCCGACACGACCTGGCCTCCTCCTCCATACCGGGCCCCCGAGCCCCCGGTGACGGACGAGCACGGGATACGCCACCACGACGGGATCACGTACGCCACCACGCCCGGCTACCGGCCCCGGCTGCTGGACGTTCGGGTGCCGGCGGGCGAGGGACCCTTCCCGGTGGTGGTCTGGATCCACGGCGGCGGATGGCTGGACGGCGACCGGCGCTACCCGCCGCCGACCGTGCCGGCCGCGCTGCTGCACGGTGCGGTCCTGGGGGCCGGACTCGCCCTCGTCTCCATCGACTACCGGCACAGCCTCGAAGCCCCCTTCCCCGCACAGTTGCACGATGTGAAGGCCGCCATCCGCTACGTCCGCGCGTACGCCGGGGCCCTCGGCCTCGACGCCGACCGGATCGCCGTCTGGGGGGAGTCGGCGGGTGGGCACCTGGCCGCGCTCGCGGGCCTGGTCGGCCCCGACACCGCGGACGGAGCGGCACTGGAGGGCGCGCACGGCGTGGGCTCCGGGGACACCACCGTGCGGGCGGTGGTCGACTGGTACGGGGTCTCCGACCTGATCTCCCTCTCCGAGCACCCGATGCCGCCGATGCCCCCCGGTGTCGAGTTCCCCGACCCGTACGAGGCCCTCCTGGGTGCGGGCGTGGCCGAGCGCCCGGAACTGGCGAAGGCCGCCGGCCCGGTGACGTACGCGGCGGTTGCCTCGAACCCGCCGCCGTTCCTGCTCGTCCATGGCCGGCTGGACAGGCTGGTCCCGTACAGCCAGAGCAAGTTGCTCGCCGCCGCGCTGGAGAGCGCGGGCGGCGAGGTCGTCCTGCGGCCGGTGGAGGGCGCCGACCACATCTTCCTCGGCTCCCCCGACGTCCCGCGCATCGTCGCGGAGAGCGTCGCGTTCCTGTCCCACCACCTCCGCGCCAGGAGCTGACAAGCACCTCGCGCCCCGCAACCGGACCTCGACCCGCTCCCCCGCCACGGCTGCCGAGGCACGGGGCCGCCCTGGGCGGAGCGCGCCTGCCGGCCCGGCAAGCCGTACGCGGGCCGGTACGCGGGCCGGTACGCGGGCCGGTACGCGGGCCGGTACGCGGGCCGGTACGCGGGCCGGTACGCGGGCCGGTACGCGGGCCGGTACGGTCTCCTCCCGTAGCGGCGCCGGGCCGAGGGCCGGGCCACACTGCCCCGGCGCTTCCCGGACCTCGAACGCGCTCGGGCGCGATGCGCTCGTGAGCGGCACCGTCGGGCTCTTCGTGGCAGCTTCTTCGTGGCAGCTTCTTCATGGCAGCGGGCGACATCTCGGCGAACCGGGTGACCGGTTCCGGGATCGGCGCCCTCGACTCCCTTCGGTGCGGCGACTTCGAGGCCGAGGAGGCGCTCGTCGAGCGGGGATTCCTCCCGACCGGAGCCGGCCGGCCGGCCACGAGAAGCTAGTCGAGGACGGGCAACCGCGCGTCGTGGCCGAGGAGACGGGCAGCGGCGGGTGGGTTTCGCCGTCTCGCCCCGCCTCCCGGCGGCACTCGACGCGACGGGCCGGGACCGCCGCCACGCGCTCGCGGCAGGCGAGTGGTTCGCGCACCGTGCAGGGGAGGGCGGGTCCATCCGTGACCGAAGTCGCCTCCGAGACCCTCGACGGACCCTCTGCGCTCGCCCGCGGCGGCGTGCGGCAGGAAGGGGGGCCTGTACTGCCGAGCGGTGTGAACACGGGCCGTCGAGCGGCCCGCGGCGCTCGCCGGCGTGCCCCGGACAGGGGGTGTACGCCCCGCGCCGTCGATCGGCACTCCCGGCGAGTCGGTGGCCTTCGGACTGTCCGAGGTGTTCGAGGGTCGCGCCCCCGATCTGGTGGTGTCGGGCACCGACTTCGGCCCCAACCTTGCCGGTCTGGCCACCCTCCGGCACGGTGGGCGGTGCGGTCGCCGCGCTGGAGTCCGGTGTGCCGGCCATCGCCCTGAGCACGGGCGGTGTGACGACGCCCGATCCGGTGACCACGGTCAACGCGAGCGGGCCGACAGTGGACTTCGCGGTCGAGTTGATCGACCGGCTGCGCCTCCGGGCGCCCCGGTCCGGTCCACTCCTGCCCCCGGGGATCGGGCTGAACGTCAACCATCCGGTCGTCGGCGCCGACGGCAAGGGCACCGCGGCCGGGGTGGCCTCGACCGTCCAGGACCCGCAGACCCTGCTGAGGCCCGACCTCACCGACGCCGGCGACGGCACCTGGAGGATGGGCGTGCAGGTGGACCCGAGACCCGCCGCCCGGGGCGGCAACGTGGAGGCCGTCGGCGCGGGCAGGATCGCCGTCAGCCCGATGAGCGCGGACCGGAACACCGGGCCCGTGGACTTCATCCGCACCGCCTCCCTGATCGCCGGGCTGCGCCCGTAGAACCTGCCGGGCGGTGGGCGTCTGCCGGGGAACGCACCCCGACCGGGCGCACCCCGCCCCGGTCAGCCCGTCGGCGGCGCCGTCGCGGCCGACGGGTGGCGGCGGCGTCGGGAACGGCGTACGGACAGCAGGGTCACCGCCGTACTCGCGAGGACCAGCAGGGCTCCCGCCACCGTCGGCAGCCAGACGGGCACGCCGCCCGCCGTGAGGAGTTCGTCCCGGTACAGGACCTGCCGGAACGGGGTGTCCTTCGCGGTGGCGCGCAGTTCGTGGTCCCCGTCGATGCGGCTGGGGTCGGGGAACCGTTGGTCGATCGCGGTCAGGAACACCGGCGCGGCGCCGCCGGTGAACTCGGCCAGGGAACCCTCCGGGGTGACCGTCCCGGCGAAGGTCACCTCCGGGGCGGCCCCGCCGATCGGGGACGCGGGTTCCATCCGGTGGTCGGCGAGTACGTACAGGCCCAGCGCCTGGGCGGACTTGGCGAGTCGGGACAGTCGCATCGGGTAGACGAGTCGGTCACTGGCGAAGCTGATGCGCAGCGGGTCGAGCTCGCCGCCCAGCGTCGCGCCCTGTTCGCGGGGGGCGAGGCGGACGGCGACGTACTCCCACTTCCGGTCGACGTACGGCTTCAGCTCCGAGGCGAGCCGGTCGGGCAGTGTGAAGTCGTTGCTCTCCAGCCAGTCGCCCAGGGCGTCCGGGTCGGTGGCGGTCAGTCGGGCGACGTCGAAGTCGCCGAGCCGTTCGCGGCCGACGACACCGACGGACGGGGCGCCGGCGCCGGGCCGTGCGGCGCCGGCTCCGTCGAGGCGGCCGGAGGAGAAGGGCCAGTCGCGGTCGCGGGGCCAGAAGTAGGTGCGGGTCTTGTGCTCGGGGCGGGTCAGCCGACCGAGTTCGGGGATCAGGTCCGGGTCGCCGAGTTCGACGCCGGCCCGCGAGGGCACGGGCATGATCCATGCGGCGCGTTTGGCGTCACCGCCGACCGTGAACCGCATCACGATCTGTTCCGTGTGGCCGTCCCACCGCACGACCGAGGTCTCGCGGGCCACCCCGATCCGGGAGAAGCCGTCGGGGACCATCGCCCCGCAGCCGCAGGCGTAGGCGGGGTCGACAAGGCTGCCGAGTTGCGTCGCGAGCAGGGCGAGCAGGACGGCCAGTACTCTTCGTCTCTTCGTTGCGTTCCACACGCGGTCTGGGACGAGCGGTCACGGGATCCGGTTCCGGACACGCGTCCGCCGCCTGTCGCCATCGGTCGTCACCGGCCGTCGTCACTCGACGCCGGCCGAAACCCATCGGACGCGTGACCGAAAGTATCCTGTCGACCCCGTTCCGTGGGGCGGATCGACCGTCGCGGAGGCCGCCGGGACACGGTCGGTCAACGTTCGTAGCGCCAGCCGGATGGGCCCTGGTCGGGGGTGGTCCGCGGCTCCCATACTGGCCCCATGAAACGGACGGACAATCCCCGGCGCAGCCCCCTCGTGCCGGATGCCGTGGAGGCGGAGATCGAACGGCACGACTGGGAGGCCATCGAATGCGGATGCGGGCATTCCGCAGGGCATCTCGTACCCACGCTCTGGGACGCCGCCGAGGGACACCCGGCCGCGTTCCACGCCTTGGCCGGGCATGTCTTCACGTGGTCGAGGCTCCAGGCGCCGGCTCCGGCGGCCTGCGGGGTGCTGATGGCCATCTGGTCGGCGGGGCCGCCCCGCCAGGCGACCCGCGAGGCGCTGTTGCGCACGCTGCTGGCCCTGCTGGGCACGGAGGACGACGGCTCCTCGCACGAGGCCGGGCTGTACGGGCAGTGCGCGGCCTTCGTTCGCCGGTCCCTGCCCGAGCTGCGTCGGGAGGCGGCCGGTGGCCCGGACTCGGTGACGGCCGCGTACGCGGAGGGCGTCGTGGAGATCCTGACCCTCTGCGCGTGACGGCGGCGGGCCCGCGCGTGACGACGGGGACAGATCCGAGCCGGGTCCCGCACGCCACTCGGCCCGTCACACCGCCCTTACCGTGACGCCCTCCCGGGTCAGCGCCTCGATGGCGGCCTCCGGGGCGGAGGTGTCGGTGACCACGGCGTGCAGGGTCGCGGCGGGGGCGACGAAGGCGAGCGCCGTGCGCGTCAGCTTCGCCGCCTCCGCGACCGCGATGACCCGGCGCGACGAGGCGATGGCGGCGCGTTTGACCGCGGCGTCGGCCAGGTCGTAGGCGGTCAGGCCGTCCGTCGGGACCAGACCGCAGCAGCCGATGACGGCGGTGTCGAAGCGCAGCGCGGCCAGCGAGGTCTCGGTGAGGGGCCCGGTCAGGGCCAGCTCTCCCGGGCGCGGCAGTCCACCGGGCAGCAGAAGCGTCAGGTGCGGTGCCCCGGTCAGCGCGTTGGCCGCGTGCAGGGACAGTGGCATGACGGTGATCCGCCGCTCCTTCAGTGCGCGGGCGACTTCCAGGCAGGTGGTGCCGCTGTCGACGACCACCGATTCCCCGTCCGCGATCAGGGATGCCACTTCGGCGGCGATCCTCCGTTTGACGTCCTCGCCCTCCCGGGCGCGCAGGGCGAACGGGGGCTCCTCGCCGCGCAGCAGCAGGCTGCGGGCGCCTCCCCGGAAGCGTTCCAGCACTCCCTGGTCGGCCAGTGCCTCCAGGTCGCGGCGGATGGTCATCTCCGAGGCGCCGGTGAGTTCGGCGAGTTCCGCCACGCTCAGTTGCTCGCGGTCGCGTACGGCCTCGGTGATCCGTCTCAGTCGATCTGTACTCGCTGTGCTCGCCATACCCCCCATTGAACATTCTCTATGTTCGAAACTCAAGCTGGTGAACATCAATTCTGTTCCCTATGGTGTTTTCCATGAGCAGATCCCTGCGGGCCGCGCGCCTCGCCACCTTCGCCTTCTTCGCGCTCAACGGATTCCTCATGGGCATGTGGATCGTGCACATTCCCGCCGTGGAACACCGCACCGGCATCAGCCACGCCGTCCTCGGCTCGCTGCTCCTGCTGTTGGGCGCCGGGGCGTTCCTGGGCATGCAGATCGCCGGGCCGCTCACGGACCGGATCGGCAGCCGCCGCACGGTTCCGGTCGGGGCGGCCTTGTGCAGTGCGGCCCTGGTGTTGCCCGCGGTGGCCGGTGACGTCCTGACCCTGGGCGTGGCCCTGTTCGTGCTGGGCTTCGGCAACGGCTGTCTCGACGTCGCCATGAACACCCATGCCGTACAGGTGGAACGGGCCTACGGGCGGCCGGTCATGTCCGCCTTCCACGCGGTGTTCTCGCTGGGCGGGGTGCTCGCCGCGCTCACCGGGGCGCTGACGCTCGGGCTCGGCTGGAGCACGACCCTGACGCTGACGACGGTGGCCGTGCTCGGCCTCGTCCTCACCGTGCCGGCCTCGGCGGCCCTGCTGCCGTCTCCCGCCGAGCAGGCGAAGGACCGTGCCGAGGCCGCGCCGGGGGTGAAACGGCGTACGCCCGCGCGGATCTGGGCCCTGGCCGCACTCGCCTTCGCGTTGATGCTCTGCGAGGGCGTCGCCAACGACTGGAGCGCGCTGCACCTGCGGGACGTCCTCGACGCCCCCGCGGCGACAGCCGCCCTGGCCTACGGCGCCTACTCCACCGCGATGACCGCCGGACGCCTGGTCACCGATCGAGTGGTGGCACGCACCGGTCCGGTGTTCGTGGTGCGGTACGGGGCCGTGTTGGCGGCCCTGGGGCTGACGGCCGCCGCGCTCGGCGACTCCGTCCCGATGGCGCTGGCCGGCTGGACGGCCTTCGGTCTCGGACTGTCCGGCTGCGTCCCGCAGTTCTTCAGCGCCGCCGGACACGAGGACCGGGGCGGCTCCGGCACCAACGTGTCCCGGGTCGCCGGCCTGGGTTACCTCGGCATGCTGGCCGGGCCGGCCGTGATCGGCCCGCTCACCCACCTGGTGCCGCTCAACCTGGCGCTGCTGCTGCCCGTCGCGCTCTGCCTCGTCGCGGCGGGCGCTGCCGGGGTGCTGCGGGCCCGGCCGCCGGCCACCGAGGGCTCGCGACCGCGGCCTGCATCGGAGCCGGCCGCGTGAGGACCCTCCGCGCCGTGTGGCGTCCGGCCCGGCCCTGAGGTACGTGGTCAGGCCGGGAGGCGCGAGGCCAGGCACGCGCGCAGGACGTCCGGGGTGACCTCCTCCAGCGTCCGGGCGAAGCGGCGCGCCGCCGAGCCGGGCACCGGCAGCAGGGACGGCACCACCAGGACCCCGCAGCCGGCCGCCTCCGCCGAGGCCGCGCCGTCCGGGGAGTCCTCCACCGCCACGCACGCCGCCGGTTCGAGGCCCAGCCGTTGGGCGGCGGCCCGGTAGGGGTCCGGGTGGGGCTTCGTCCGCGCGGTGTCGTCGGCGGAGAGCGTGAGGGCGAAGGGGACGTGGGCGAGCGGGCCGTCGAGCACCGAGTCGACCACCACCCGCGGCGAGGCACTGACCAGGGCGAAGGGCACTCCTTCGGTGGTGAGCGCGGTCAGCAACCGCTGGGCTCCGGCGCGCATCGGCGCGCCGGCCCGCACCCGCCGCAGGAAGTCCTCGGTGAGCGCGGCGCCCACCCGTACGGGGTCTCCCCCGCCCGTGACCCGTACGAGGTGGGCGGCGGTGTCCTCCACCGCCCGGCCGACGACCTCGGGCGCGTCCGCGTCGGTCAGGGCGTGGCCCAGCGCGGCGGCGGTCTCCTCGGTGGTCCGCCACCACAGCACCTCGGTGTCGACGAGGGTGCCGTCCATGTCGAACAGGACCGCCGCGAGCCCGCTCACGAGGCCCTCGCCACGACGAGTACGGGCCGTTCGGCCAGGCCCACGGTCGCCCGCGCGCCGGGCGGCAGGTCCCCGGCGTCCCGCGACGGCAGGTCGGCCTTGACGCTCGCCCCGCCGGGCAGTTCGAGGTGGAGCCGGGTGACGGATCCGAAGAAGGCGGCGGAGACCACGGTGGCCGTGCCGGCGGCGTCGGCGGTCGCGGTGACGTTCTCCGGGCGGACCAGCACCTCCACGTCCCTGCCGGTCGGGACGGGGCCGTCCACGGGCAGCCGTGCGCCCGCCACGTCCACCAGCCCGGAGTCGGTGAGCCGGCCCGGGAGCCGGTTCATGGTGCCGACGAACTCGGCGACGAAGGGGGTCGCCGGCCGCTCGTACAGCTCGGCGGGGGCCGCGCACTGCTCCAGCCGCCCGGCGTTCAGCACGGCGACGCGGTCGGCCATCGACAGGGCCTCTTCCTGGTCGTGCGTGACGAACACGGTGGTGATGCCGAGGGAGAGTTGGAGTCGACGGATCTCGTCGCGCAGGTTCGAGCGCACCTTGGCGTCGAGTGCGGAGAGCGGCTCGTCGAGGAGGAGGACGCGCGGGCGCAGGGCGAGGGCGCGGGCCAGTGCGACGCGTTGCTGCTGGCCGCCGGACATCTGGTGTGGGTAGCGGTCTCCGTGGTCGGGCAGGCCGACGAGGTCGAGGAGTTCGGCGGCGCGCTCGCGGCGCCGTGCCGCGTCCACCTTGCGCACGCGCAGGCCGAAGGCCACGTTGTCGCGGGCGTTGAGGTTCGGGAAGAGGCTGTACGACTGGAAGACCATCCCGGCGTCGCGGCGGTTGGCCGGGACGCGGGTGATGTCCTGTCCGTCGACGAGGACCTCACCGGCGTCGGGCTGTTCGAAGCCGGCGACGACGCGCAGCGCGGTGGTCTTTCCGCAGCCCGACGGTCCGAGCAGTGCCACGAGTTCGCCCGGTTCGATGGTCAGGTCGAGACCGTCCAGGGCCACGGTGGAGCCGAACGTCCGCCGCAGGCCGCGGAATTCGACGCGCGCCCCCGAGGGGGTGTCGGGATCCGCCGGCTTCCGGGTCGCGGGAAGGGTGGTGGACATGGGGGTCAGGACTCCTTGCGGGAGGTGGGGGCGACGCCGGTCGCGGCGGTCGGGGTGGTCCCGGCCCGCGAGAGGACGAGCAGCAGCAGCCAGGTGATCAGGAGGCTCAGGATGGAGACGGCCACAGACATCCGGGCCTGGGCGCCGGAGATGGAGACGATCCACACCGCGAAGGGCCGGAATCCGAGGAGCGAGGCGATGGTGAACTCGCCGAGGACCAGGGCCAGGGTGAGGAAGGCGGCTCCGGCGAGCGAGGCCCGCAGGTTGGGCAGCAGGACGCGCAGGACGACGTACGGCCAGCTCGCGCCGCAGCTGCGGGCCGCCTCGACCAGGGTGGGCACGTCCACGGCGCGCAGGCCGGCGTCGAGGGAGCGGTAGACGAACGGCAGCGCCAGCACGGTGTAGGCGAGGACCAGGACGACGGGGAACCTCTCGTCCTGGACCGCGAGGAAGGTCTGGTAGAGCGGGGTCCGCGAGAGGTGCTCGGGTCCCCACCGCAGCACGGTGGTGATGCCGGTGACCAGCGCGATGGGCGGCACCACCAGGGGCAGCATGCACATGACCTCGACGACCGGGCGCAGCCTGGGCGAGCCGATGCGCACGCCGACCAGCGCGGGCACCGCGAGGAGCAGCGACAGCGCGATGGTGGCGGCGGCGAGACCCAGGGAGAGCAGCAGGCTCTCGGTGAAGCCGTCGGCGGCGAGGAGTTCGGTGTAGGCGGTGAAGGTGACGCCTTGGCCCGGCACGTGCACGGTGAACACGAAGGAGGCGACGAGCGGTACGAGGAAGTAGGCGCCCGCCAGGAGGAGTACGGCGCCGCGCCAGACCCGGGGGCGTGGTCGGGACCTGCGCGGGGTCCGGGCCGGCGTGGCTGCCGGCTCCCCCGCGGCGGCGGCCTCCAGGGCCTCGACGGTGTTCCGGGTGGGCGTCGGGGTCATCGCAGCCATCGGGCGCTCCGTCGCTGGAGGGGCAGGTAGACCGCCATGACCAGGCCGGCGATCAGGATCATGTCGAGGCCGAGGGCGAGTGCCACGTTCTCCTGGCCGGTGAGGACGTTCCCGGCCAGCGCGTCCGCGATCTTCAGCGTGACCAGGGGCACGGAGCCTCCGACGAGTGCGGCGGCCGTGGCGTGCGCGGCGAAGGCGGTGCCGAAGAGCAGCACGAACCCGCCGAGCAGAGAGGGCGCGAGGACCGGCAGCCCGACGTGGCGCCAGAACTGGCGGCCGGTGGCCCCGCTGTTCTCCGCGGCCTCGCGCCACTGCGGGCGCAGTCCGTCGAGCGCGGGCGCGATCACCAGGACCATCAGCGGGGTGAGGAAGTACAGGTACACGACGGAGAGGCCGGTGAAGGAGTACAGGTTCCAGCCGAGGCCGCCGAGATCGGCGAGTCGGGTGACGACTCCGGAGATGCCGGCGGTGGCGATGAACGCGAACGCCAGCGGGACGCCGCCGAAGTTGGCCAGCACGCCCGACGCGGTGAGGGTGGCGCTGCGCAGGGCCGTCGACCGTGAGGTGACCACGGCCTGGGCGATCAGCACGCCGAGCACGCCGCCGAGCAGCGCGGTCAGGGCGGAGAGCCGGACGCTGCCGACGAGGGAGTCGAGGTAGGGGCCCTGGAGCGAGCGCGCGAGGTGCTCGCCGGTCAGGGCGGTGGTGCCGCGGGCCGGGTCGGTGGTGGTGACGGCTCCGAAGGCGATGGCGCCGAGCGGGATGCCGAAGCACAGCCCGGTGAAGACGAGGAGGGGCAGGGTGGCGAGCCAGGTGCGCGGGCCGCGCCGCCGGCGGCGGGCGCCGCCGGCGGTCCCCTGGTGGGGGGTGGTGGAGGAGGCTGACATCAGGAGAGGGCCTTGTCCCACTTCTCGGCGAGGGTGGCCTTGGCCTTGTCGAGCTCGACGGAGGCCGGGAAGGACGGGGTGCCCTGGACCTTGGGCAGCTTCTCGACGGCGGCCTTGTCGGCGCTGCCGTCCTGCGTCATGACGGGGAGCAGGACCGGGCGGGCGTAACCCTTGAGCCAGAGGTTCTGGCCCTCGGCGCTGTAGAGGAACTCCATCCACAGGCGGGCGGCCGCCGGGTTGGGGGCGTCCTTGTTGATGGCCTGCGAGTAGTACTGGGCGTAGACGCCGTCGGTGGGGACGGCGACCTTCCAGTCGACGCCCTTGCCCTTGAACTGGTCGGCGTACCCGGCGTTCAGGTAGTCCCAGTCGATGGAGATGGGCGTCTCGCCCTTCTCGACGGTGGCCGGGGTGGACTCGACGGGGATGAAGTTGCCGTTCTTCTTCAGCTGCCCGAAGAAGTCGATGCCGGGCTGGATGTCCCCGAAGGAGCCCTTGTTGGCGAGGGCCGCCGCGTAGACGCCACCGAAGGCGGAACCGGACTTGGTCGGGTTGCCGTTGAGGGCGACCTTGCCCTTGTACTCGGGCTTCAGGAGGTCCGCGAAGGTCTTCGGGCAGTTCGGGACGCGGGCGGCGTCGCAGCCGATGGAGATGTAGCCGCCGTAGTCGTTGTACCAGCGGCCGTCGGCGTCCTTCTGACCGGCGGGGATCTTGTCCCAGGCGGTGACCTTGTACGGGGCGAAGAGGTTCTCGCCGGCTCCGCTGCGTGCGAAGGCGATGCCGAGGTCGAGGACGTCGGGGGCGCGCTTCTGGCCCTTGCGGGACTTGACGGCGGCGATCTCGTCGGCGCTGGCGGCGTCCGGGTTCTCGCTGTTGATCTGGATCTTGGGGTACTTCGCCTGGAAGGCCTTGAGGATCTCGCCGTAGTTCGCCCAGTCGGCGGGCAGCGCGATCACGTTGAGCCGGCCCTCCTTCTCGGCCGCGGCGACGAGGCCCTTCAGGTCGCCGAAGTCGGCCAGGGAGGCCGCGGCGCCCGGCTGTACGCCCTTCTTGGCGTCACCGGTCGAACCGGCGTTCTGCTGGTCGGGGGCGGCACCACACGCGCTGAGCGTGGTGAGGACGGCGACGCCGAGCAGTACGGCCGCACCACGACGGGCGGAGGAACTGAGCACGGTCTCTCCCGGAGACGAAGGGGGTTTCTTGTCCGACCACTTGTCAGACCACTTGTCTGAACAAGTTGGCTCCAGTTCGCCCGGGTCCGCTGTACGGACGGTGAACGGCGGCTGGACCGTGGAGCACGGCTTGCGGAAGAGCGGAGATTGACCGAAAGAAGCCGTGACAGGGGCGGTTCGATGATCATGAGTAACGGGAAGACGGTCGGTCGGTTCGACGAGGGGCGCACGGCATGGGCACGGTCAGGTATCTGGAGATCGCCGAGGCGCTGCGACAGGCGATCCTGTCCGGCGAGTACCGGGTGGGTGCGCGGCTGCCCTCGGAGAGCGATCTGGCCGCCCGGTGGTCGGCCTCGCGCGGCACGGTCCGCCAGGCGGTGGCCACCCTCGCCGCCGAAGGGCTCGTCGGCTCCCGGCAGGGCGCGCGCAGGATCGTCCTGCCTCACGAGCGCAAGCACAGTTTCGGCGAGCTGAACAGCTTCGCGCAGTGGGCCGAGGGCGTGGGCCACGAGGCCGCCGGCCGGTTCCTCTCGCGGATCCGACGTCCCGCCGGCGCCGAGGAGGCGCGGCGGCTCGCGGTGCGGCCGGGTACGGAGATCCTGGCCGTGCTGCGGCTGCGCCTGCTGGACGGTGAGCCGACCATGGTGGAGCGCACCGCGTACGCCGACTGGGTCGCGGCGGCGGTCGAGGCGCTGCCCGAGGACTGCCGCTCCGTGATGGACAGCCTCGCGCGCGACTCGGGGATCGTCGCCCAGTACGGCGAGCACCTGATCGACGCGCTGCCGGCCGGGAGCGAGGACGCCCGATTGCTGGGGATCAGGCGCGGCGGGGCCCTGCTCCGCCAACGGCACGTGTCCGCGACCCGTACCGGCCGCCCGATCGAGTGGTCAGACGACCGTTACCGGGCGGGCAGCGTCACCTTCAGTGTGAGCAACTCGGCGGTGGCGACCCCCTTGGGAAGGCACCCGGGCGATCGTCAGACATGATCGCGGAAGGCCGGGCGCGCGACTTCCGCGATCTCCCCCGGCAGCCAGTCCGTGGTCCGGGTGAAGCGGAAACCGAGCGCGGTGGCACGGGAGTTGTCCAGTGCGTAGCCCCGGTCGAAGGAGAACGGCGACGCGGGCCCGCCCGCCCCGACCGTCCGGTAGCGGGGCCGTCGTCCCAGTCGTTCGCCGATCAGCTCGCAGAGTTCGGTGACGGTCAGGGCGCCGTGGGAGGCCGCGTCGACGGGGCCGGTGAAGCTCTCCTCGGCCGTCCAGCGCAGGAAGTCCGCGATCTCGTGGTGGTGGATGAAGGACGTGGGGTGCGGGGCCTCGTGGACGTCCACCGGGGCGCCGGAGCCGATCCGCTCGACGTAGTGCGCGAGCCTCCCGGTGAACTCGGCGGGCCCGCCGCCGAGGACGTGGGCGCTGCGTACGGCGACGAACGGGAACTCCGCGTCGGTCAGTTCCGCCTCGGCCTCTCGCTTGCCCCGCGCGTAGGCGGCCGCTTCGGGGGTGGGGGGCGCCGGGTCGTACACCTCCATGGTGGAGGTCATCACGTAACGCCCCGCGGTGCCCGCGAAGACACGGCGGGCGAGGGCGGCCTGCTCCGGCGTGTAGCAGACCTGGTCGAGGACGACGTCGAAGCTCCGCCGCCCCAGGGCCGTGCGCAGCCGCGCCTCGTCTTCGCGGTCGGCGACGAGGTGGCCGACACCGGGCGGCGGGGCGGCGGACCCCCGGTTGAGGACGGTGACCTGGTGGCCGGCGTCGCGGAGCGAGGTGACCAGGCGCCTGCCGAAGTACCGGCTCCCGCCGATGACCAAGAAATTTCGCATGCCTTCGACTCTGCCGCTGTAGGGTCCCCCGCGGTACTGCTGTCTTGCTGAACCCGCCGTAAGGAAAACTGTTGATCGATGTGCAACGGCTGCGCGTGCTGCGCGCCGTGGCCGAACACGGCAGCTTCAACAAGGCGGCCGGCGCCCTGCGCCTGACCCCCTCCGCCGTCTCCCAACACATCGCGACACTGGAACGAGGAGTCGGTCAGCCGGTGGTCGTGCGCGGCAGCCGCGGGATCACCCTCACCGAACCGGGACGGCTGCTGACGGAGGCCGCGGAGTCGATCTTCGCCGAACTGGACCAGGTACGGAACGCGATCGAGCGCCTCAGCGCGCCCCGCCCCCGCCTGACGGTCGCCACGTTCACCAGCGGGGGCCGGCACCTGCTGCCGGCGGCGTTGCCCCGGTTCGTGGCGGCGCACCCCGAGGTCGAACTGACGGTGCGGGAGGCCGAACCGGAGGCCGCGCTGCCGATGGTGCGCGACGGTGCGGCGGACCTCGCCCTCGGCTACCACTTCGACGAGCCCCTGCCCGTGCTGCCCGGAGTGGACTGGTCGCCGCTGATGGACGACCCCCTGTGGGTGGTACTGCCGCCCGACCACGCGCACGCGGGACGCGACTCGATCGCCCTGGCCGAACTGGCCGACGCACGCTGGGTGCTCGGCTGCCTCAGGACCGAGGCCTACCTGCGACGGTACGCGCAGCGGTCCGGCTTCGAGATCCGGATCTCGGCCTCCACCACCGACTACTTCTTCGCCCAGTCCCTGGTGGCGGCGGGCGTCGGCGTCTCGCTCGTTCCCCAGGTCGCCCTGGTCACCCCGCCCGACGCGCCCCGGCCGGGCCCCGCGGCCCCGTCCGGGGCGCCCGTCGCCGTACGGGTCGAACCTCCCCGCCCCACCCGACACCTCGGGCTGGCCACCGCGGGCCGGCGGGGCGCGCGGCCGTACCTCGACACCCTGACCGCCGCCCTGCGGGACGCGGCGAAGGAGCCCCGATGAACCGTGTCCCGCACGGCCTCGCCGCCAATCCGAGCCTTCCCGCCTCCCTGGTGGACCGTCTGATCGCGCTCGCGGACGAGGACCTCGCCTCCGAACTCGCCGAGCGCGGAGACCTCCGCCACGACCAGGTCGTGGCGCTCGCCGCCCGCGACGAGCACACCGCCCGGAGCCTCGCCTTCGCGGGCCTGCTGACCGCCGCCGACGTGGATCCCGTGGCCCGGCCGCTCACCGCGCTCGCCCTGCTCGACACGGGCGCGGGCCGACCCGAGTGGGCCCGGCTCCTCGCACGGCACCCGGTCGTGCGGCACCGGGAGGAGTTGGCCTCCTGCGCGGGTCTGCCGGACGACGTGATCGAGGCCCTGGCCGTCGACCCGGCCCTGGACGTGGTCCACGAACTTGCCGCGTTCACGCCCGAGCCGGCGATGGCGGCCCGGCTCGCACGCCATCCGCACGCGCAGGTGCGGCGCGGGGTGGCGGTCAACGAGGCCACGCCGCCCGCCGTACTGGCCGCGCTGCTCACCGGCGAGGGCCTGCCCGCGGCGACCGCCTGCCTGGTCTGCGACAGCAAGCCGATCCCGTACGAGCACGACCCGAACTGTCCCGATCCCGACTGCACGCTGTTCGGCGGGGCGGCGTGCGACGGCTCCCACCAGTCCACCGTGCACGACACGCTGCACGGGGTCCTGGGTAACCCCGCGACCCCACCGGACGTGGCGGCCCGATTCGTCGACCACCCCTCCCTCCTGCTGCGTTGGTCTCTCGCCGAGCGTCCCGGGCTGCCGCCCGAGGTGTACGCGCGACTGGCCCGGGATCCCGCACCGGGGGTCCGCGCGGCCGTGGCCGGCAATCCCGCGGTGGGCGACGAGACGCTCCGCACGATCGCCGCGGACCCCGACCCGGCTGTGCGGCGCGCCCTGGCGCACCATCCCGCGCTGCCCCTGGACGTACTGACCACGCTGGCCGAGACGACCAGGCTCGGCTCCGCCACGCTGCCCCGGATCGCGGCCGCGTCGACCGACGAACTCCGCGAACTCGCCGCCGGCCGACCGTCCGTACGTGCCCTCGTGGCCGCCCGGCACGATCTGCCCCCGGATCTGCGCGATGCGCTCGCCGCCGACCCGGACGCGAAAGTGCTGAGGGCCGTCGCCCCGCACCCGGGCCTCACCGAGGAGCTGTTGCGCGCCATGGTCGCCACGCACGGCGTGGGGGTGCACGCGCGGGTGGCCGCCAACCCGGGTGCGCCCGGCGCCCTGCTGGAGGAACTGGCCCGGCAGGAACCGCCGGTACGACGGGCGCTGCGCGAGATCGCCGGACATCCGAACGCGACGGCCGGCGCACTGGCGCGCTGCCTGGGGGACCCGAGGGCCGCCGAGATCGCCGCCGCGCATCCCGCGCTGTCCCCCTCCCTCCTCGCCTCCCTGCTCACCGGACCCGACGAGGGCCTGGCCGAGGCCGCGGCCCGCAATCCCGCGCTGCCGCGCGAGGTCATGGAGGGGCTGGTCCCCTGAGCCTCAGCCGGCGGGGACGGGGGCATCGGATCGGGTGAGCCCGCGCAGGGCCAGGACACCGCCGATCCCGGGCAGCAGGGCGAGTGCCGTGGTCGGCGGGGTACGTCTCGGGTCGCGGGCCACCGCGACCAGGGTGAACAGGTAGGCGCAGCCGTGCACGGGGCCGGCGAGCGAGGAGATCGACGCCAGGTGCACGGTGGCGAGGTTCACCAACAGGACGATGAACGAGCCCAGTTCGATGCCGGCGGCCGTGCGCAGCAGCCGTCCGGGGTGGGGCGCGCTCACCTCAGGCTCCCGTCGTCGAGCCGGGGCGGATGATCATGAGGATGGTCACCGTGACCCACAACAGGTTGAACGCGCCGGTGAGCATGGCCAGTCGGGCCGTATCGGTCCTCTCCACCGGCGCCGCACCCTCTTCCAGTCGGGCCACCAGGGCCTCCTGGCCCGGCAGGATCCGCAACGCGAGGATCGCGGCGGCGACGGCCGTGAGCACCATGGAGGCGATCAGCCAGGCATCGGTCAGCACCCCGAGGGAGGACGCGGTCGCGAGGCCGAACACCGGTACCGCCACGCCCATCGCGGCGTAGACCCGACAGACGCGGTGCAACAGCCGTACCGCACCAACGCCGGACGCGGCGGACGCGCCGACCCCGGCGGCTGGTTCGCAGGACTCACCGGGTCGAACGCGCCGGGCGGCGGCCGGGAACATGCTCGCCGCGACGGTCACCGGCCCCACGGCGAGGATGGCCGCCACCACGTGCACGGCGAGCAGGAACGCGGTCACGGGGCGACGGTGGCGCCGAGCATGCCCGCCGCGTGCAAGACCTCGCAGGGGGCGATGACATCAAGGGGGTCGAATCCATCGAACAGGACGAACTGAACGTGCATGTCCGCTTGCCTCTTTCGCTTCGTGGGGTGTGCGCGACCCACGCTAGGAGGCTCGCCCGACTCCTCCCATGGGCAGAAATGACAAAGGGCAACGGGATCCCGCCAACCCTCTCCACCGGCTTCTTTCTCTTTCACAGGACCGTGACCTGCCTGTTCGAGCATGGCGGGAACCGAACTACCCTGGGTCGCATGCATACCGTGGCGGTTCTCGCGCTGGACCATGTGGTGGCCTTCGACATCGCGACCCCCGTCGAGGCGTTCGGAAGGGCCCGACTGGCCGACGGACGGCTGCCCTACCGGATCCGGGTGTGCGGAACCGGGGGCGAGGTGACCGCGAGCAACGCGTTCACGATCCGCGCCCCGTACGGATTGGACGCCCTGGCCGACGCCGACACCATCGTCGTGCCCGGCTGCGCGGAGGACGCCCCGCCGCCCGACCCGGCGGTACTGGAGGCCCTGCGCTCCGCGGCGGCGGCCGGGACCCGGATCGCCTCGATCTGCGCGGGCGCGTTCGTCCTCGCCGCGACCGGGCTGCTGGACGGACTGGCGGCGACGACCCACTGGATCGCGGCCGCGCGACTGGCCGAGGAGTTCCCGCTGGTCGACGTGCGTCCCGACGTGCTCTACGTCGACAACGGGCAGTTGCTCACCTCGGCGGGGGCGGCGGCCGGGCTGGACCTGTGCCTGCACATGATCCGGCGGGACTTCGGGTCGGCGGTCGCGGCGGACGCCGCGCGACTGTCGGTGATGCCGCTGGAACGGGAGGGCGGGCAGGCCCAGTTCATCGTTCACGCCCAACCCCCCGTGCCTCGTGGATCGCTGTTGGAGCCGGCGCTCTCCTGGATCGAGGACAACCTGGGGCGGGACCTCACCCTGGCCGCCATGGCCGCCCGGACCGGCATGAGCGAGCGCACCTTCAGTCGCCGGTTCCGGGAGCAGACGGGGACCACTCCCTTGCAGTGGCTGCTGCGCGCCCGGGTCCGGCGGGCCCAGTTCCTGCTGGAGACCACCGAGTACGGCGTCGAGCGCATCGCCGCGCAGGCCGGGTTCGGCTCACCGACCGCGTTCCGGGAACGGTTCAAGCGGGTCGCCGGGATCACCCCGCAGGCCTACCGCTCCTCCTTCCGCGGGACGCCCGCCGAGGTGCTGTGATCCGCGCCGGCCGGATGCGCGGCTGATCGACGGCCGTCCGACGAACCCCGCGGGCCCTGCGGACCGGCGATGACGCAGGCTCGGAAATGTCCGGATTCGACGGACGTCGAAAGGCTTTGAGCCCGGCCGCCGTACCCCACGAGACTGGCGCCCGAAGCCGGGACGCACCGCGCACTCCACGGCCGCCCGTCCACCCGGACGGCGCGCCGCCCGGCGATCCGATCACCAGGTGAGGAGCACACCCGATCATGCGCACCCCGCACCCCTTCGCCGTTCGTGCCGCAGTCGTCGCCGGCGCGGTCCTCTCGGCCGTCACCGTACTTGCCGCGCCTGCCCAGGCGAGGCCCGCCGAGTCGCCCGCCACCGGGGCCGCCATGACCTCGTTCAAGTCCCAGTACGTCAACATCGCCACCGGCAAGTGTCTGGACATCCGGGGTGGTTCACCTCGCGAGGACGCGCTCGTCCAGCAGTTCAACTGCAAGAACGAGGAGTACCAGAAGTTCTGGTCGGAGAGCGTCCTCGGTGACCCGGCGGTCGACATGAGGCCGGCGCACGTCTCCAACCTGTGTCTCCAACCGTCCGGCCTGGAGGCGGGGGCGACCATCATCCAGAAGGTCTGCAACTACTCCCCGGGCCAGCGCTGGGACTTCACCTGGGCGGACGGTCGCGCCACCGTCAAGAACCGGCTCACGGGCCTGTGCCTGGAGGACGCCGGCATGCCGTCCGGCAGTCGCCGCGAGGTGCGGCAGATGCCGTGCACCTCGGCGCCCGGCCAGCTCTGGACCACCCGCTGATCCACCCGCTGATCCGTCCGCCGATCCACCTGGGACCCGGCCTGACCACGGCCGCCCGCCCGTCCCCTACGCCCTCGCCGTGGGCGCGGGATCGGGATCGGGATCGGCGACGCGGCCGTCGTGCAGTTCCACCACCCGGTCCGCGAGTTCCACCAGGGTCGGGTCGTGGGTGGCGACCAGGGCGGTGACGCCCTCGCTGCGCACCACCGCGCGCAGCAGTTCCATGATCGAGCGGCCCGTCTCGGAATCCAGCTGGCCGGTGGGCTCGTCCGCGATGATCAGGGCGGGCTCGTTGGCCAGTGCCCGGGCCACGGCCACGCGCTGCTGCTGACCGCCGGAGAGTTCGCCGGGGCGCTGCGCCGCGTGGTCGGAGAGACCGACCAGGGCCAGCAGGGTGCGGACGCGTTCCTCGCGCTGCTTGGCCGGGACCTTTCGCATGCGCATCGGGATGCCGATGTTCTCCGCGGCGGTCAGGACCGGGATCAACCCGAAGGACTGGAAGACAAAACCGATCCGGTCACGGCGCAGTGCGAGTCGCCCGGATTCGCCAAGTGTGGCCAGGTCGGTTCCGTCGAGGACGACGCTGCCGCCGCTCGGGGCGTCCAGTCCGCCGACCAGGTTCAGCAGGGTCGTCTTGCCGGACCCGGATCGGCCTTTGAGCGCCGCCAGTTCGCCCCTGCGAATGTCGAACGAGACGCCGCGCAGGGCGTGTACGGCCTGTTGGCCCGTTCCGAAGCTCCGCCGGAGGTCCCGCACCACCACCATGGGTGCCGCGGTGTCGACCTGGTGCTGCGTCATGGTGGGATCCCCCTCGGTTCGGCCGTCCGGGCGCGCCCGTGGGCGCCGCCCGCCGCACGGCCGTTCAGCTGCTCGCGGCTGCTTCCGGCGGCCACGTTTCGACTACCTTCCGAATTTGCTCATCCGTCACATCCTTCGCGCAAGTACCTTCCGATACGGGATCGAATCTGACAACATCGTCCGCTATCCGGGACCAGAGGTCCGGACGGGGGAGGAACAGGCACATGATCGGCTTCGTCGTGCGCCGGCTGCGCGGGCGACTACCGCTCGCCGCCGCCGTGCTGCTGACCGTACTCATCGCCACGACCGCGCTCAGCGCGCTGCTCGCCTTCTCCCGAGGGGTGGACGAGGCCGGGCTGCGACAGGCGATCCACGGTCCGGGGCGGGCCCGCACCACGGTGACGGTCACCGGCGAGCATCCGACGAGCAGCCGCGCCAAGGACGACGAGGCCGTACGCGCCTTCGCCACCGGACTGTTCGGCGGGCTGCCGGTCGACGTCCGGAGCGTGGCGCGCAGCCGCGCGTACGGACTTCCCGGCCCCCGGGCCCCCGGCAAGGAAGCGGACCTGACCCTGCTCGCGGCCCTCGACCGGGATCGCGTACGACTCCTGTCCGGCGCGTGGCCCCGGCCGCTCGCGAACGCGTCCTCCCGCGTCGAGGTCGCCGTGCCCCAGGCGGCGCTGAACCGGCTCGGGTTGACCGCCGACGCGCTGCCCGCCGAGGTCGGACTCGACGACCGCTACGGCGGGACCCCGCTCACCGTCCGCGTGACCGGCGTCTACCGGGCGGCCGAACCGGACGCCCCGTACTGGCGGCTCGACCCGCTCGGCGGCCGGGAGCTCCAGGTCGGCGCGTTCACCACCTACGGCCCCCTGGTCACCGACGACTCCGCCTTCACCGCCGGCGGGCTCCCGCAGGACAGCCGCGCCGCCCTGCTGACGGCGGACTTCACCGCCGCCGGCGCCTCGGACATCGAGACGGTCCGAGCCGCCGCGACCCGTATCGACGCGCGCTCCCCGCTCGGCGCCCCGCTCACCGCCGCCGGGCTCAAGGCCAAGACCGAACTGCCCGATCTGCTGGCCGAGTTGACGTCGGCCCAGCGGGTCGCCCGCTCCACCCTGCTGGTCGGCGCCCTCCAGCTCGCGGTGCTCGCCGGCGCCGCCCTGCTGCTGGTGGCCCATCTGATGACGGGCCGCAAGGAGGTCGAGCGGATCCTGCTGACCGCCCGGGGCGCCTCCCGCCGCCGGCTCGGGCTGCTCACCGGCGTCGAGTCACTGCTGCTCGCCCTCCCCGCCGCCGTGCTCGCGCCGCTCCTCACCCCGCCACTGCTGCGCCTGGCCGGCCGGTTCGGGCCGCTGTCCCGGTTGTCCCTCGACCCCGCCGGCGCCTGGTCGCTGTGGCCGGTGGCGGTCGGCTGCGCGCTGTTCTGCGTACTGCTGACCACCCTGCCCGTCGTGCTCCGCGGGGCGGGCGCGTCCGTACTGCGCCGCAGTGGTTCCCGCCAGGCCGTCGTGGCCGGCGCCGCCCGCGCCGGCGGTGACCTCGCGCTGGTGGTCCTCGCCGTCCTGGCCTACGTCCAACTCGCCCGGTACAGCGGCGACGAGAGCCTCGCGGCGCGAGGCGACGGCCTGGGCGTCGACCCCGTGTTGGTCGCCGCGCCGACGCTCGCGCTGTGCGCGGGCACCGTGCTCGTCCTGCGGTTGCTGCCGTTCGCCGCCCGGCTGGGTGGCCGGGTCGCCGCGCGGGGCCGCGGCCTCGGCCCCGCGCTCGTCGGCTGGCAGTTGGCCCGCCGCCCCAAGCGGGCCACGGGGCCCGTGCTGTTGCTGGTCCTCGCCGTCTCCAGCGGGGTCCTCGCACTGGGGCAGCACACCGCGTGGACCGACTCCCAGCACGACCAGGCCGATTTCATCACCGCGGGAGGGCTGCGGATCTCCGGCAGCGACCTGTCCGCGATGGGGCGGGCCGGCCGGTACTCCAGGCTGCCCGGCGGCGACAGGATGATCCCGGTCATCCGCGGCGAACACTCCCTGCCCGGTGAGCGGACCGGCACCCTGATCGCGCTGGACGCTCCCGCCGCCGCCGAGCGGGTCCCGCTCCGGGAGGACCTGCGGGACGGGCTCGGCATGCGTGAACTGTTCGGGCCGCTCTCTCCGGCCGCCCCCGCCGCGAACGGGATCACCCTGCCCGGGCAGCCGCGACGGATCGACATCGACGTGTCCCTGGACTCCGCGGACGAGCCCGGCAGCCCCGGTATCG
>NZ_LGDE01000305.1 GCF_001279725.1 Streptomyces sp. WM4235
GGTCACCACGGCCAGGTCGTGGGAGGACAGGAACATCGCCCACGCCACCGGGAGCGTGCCGGGGAGAATCGCCGAGACCGCGACGGCCGCCACGACCGCGAGGGAGACGGCGATGCTGCGCCGGCGCAGTATCCGCAGGGCCACCGCTCCGAGGAGTCCGGCGGCGCCCGCGCCGAGGAGCGCGTACAGGGCGATGAGCAGCAGGTCACGCATGGCCGTCCTCCGTCCGGACACCCACGGCACCCGACACACCCGAGCCGCCCGCCCCACCCCACACACCCGAGGCGCCCGAGGCACCCGCCGCACCCGCCCCGTCCCGGTGGTCATGCTCACCGCGCGCGGAGACGAGGACGACCGGATCCTGGGCCTGGAGGTCGGCGCCGACGACTACGTCACGAAGCCCTTCAGC
>NZ_LGDE01000306.1 GCF_001279725.1 Streptomyces sp. WM4235
GAAATGAGGATCCCGGTCGGGGGGCCGGCTCGGACACCGGGGTCGGGCCGCCCCGGACGCCGGCGCGACCCACCCGCCACCGTCTTTCAATCCGAGACGACGCTGTCCATCATTCGGTCAAGCCTTGCCTGGAAGGCCACTTCGGGCGAGTATCCCTAGCAATCCGATGGGAAAGGTGGGAATTTCGGTGACGTGCCGCCCCTCCACACGTCGGTGCCGCAGGCGCTCACCGGGCCCGGCACCCCGCATCTGACAGCCGCCGCGGGTGACCCCCGCGAGGCCGGAACGCGACTGAACCACCAGCCGCCCCGTCGCGACCGACTCCCGCCCGCGCTCCACCCCTCGCGCCGCTCCCCCACCTTCCCCGCCCCACCGGCCGACGCCACCCGACAACGCTCCGGAGTAGCC
>NZ_LGDE01000307.1 GCF_001279725.1 Streptomyces sp. WM4235
CCCCCCCCCCGGACCCCGACCCGGACCCCGCCCCGGTGGGCCGTTGTCACGCCCCCCCGGTCCGTGCCCCGCCCCGCCTCCAGCACCCCCGGACTCGGTGTCCGAGGCGGCCTCGGCGGCAGTGTGGCCGGCATGGATCCCGTGGAGTTGGGCCTGGGTGCGGCGCTGGTGCTCGCCGGCGCGGCCGGCACCACGTACGCCCTGCGCCGGCGCCGCTCGACCCGCGGCCACTGACCCGCTCGCACGGGCCTCACCCCGCCCGACCCGCGCCCACCACCCGTACCGCCCGTACCGCCCGTACCTCTCGTACGCACCATCCGTTCCGCGTACCCGACAACCGCCGGTCGCCCCGAGTCCTGGTCAGGACTTCGGGGCGACCGGCGGTTCCGGGGCGACCGGGGGGGGCGG
>NZ_LGDE01000308.1 GCF_001279725.1 Streptomyces sp. WM4235
GTTCGGGACGCGGTGTCACCTCGGACAAGGGCGTCGACGGGATGCGGGTGGCGAGATCGGGCCCGGACGTCGGGCGGATCCCCGAAGGCGCGGGCATGCTGGCGCCATCCCCGCCGTGGGATGTGTCAAGGCGGCTGATGCCTGCGCGCGGTCGGGATGCGGCTTCGGGTGCGGTTGGGGTGGAGGTGTAGATCGCCGCGCTGATCGCGGTGTCGCGGATGCCCCGGTGGGCGGCCTTGCCGACCGTGTGAACCTCGTCGAGCACGGGTTGCCAGGACGCGGCGTCCTGGCGGACGCGGTGGCCGGTGACGTCGAGTTGCTGGAGCACGTCGTCGGTGAACTCCGAGGTGGCGACGCTCGCGAGATTCAGGGGGCGGGGCTGTCCCAGGGGCGCGGCACATCCGCCGC
>NZ_LGDE01000309.1 GCF_001279725.1 Streptomyces sp. WM4235
ACCGGGGTGACCGTCCCAGCGGCGGTGGCTTCCAGCGCCGTGACGACCGTGGCGGCGACCGCCCCAGCTACCCGCGCCGCGATGACGACCGCGGTGGCTCCCAGCGTCGCGATGACCGTGGTGGCGACCGTCCGAGCTACCCGCGTCGTGACGATGACCGCGGTGGCCGTCCCACCGGTGGTGGCGGCGGTTTCCAGCGCCGTGACGACCGTGGCGGCGACCGCCCCAGCTACCCGCGCCGTGACGACCGCGGTGACCGTCCCAGCGGCGGTGGCTTCCAGCGTCGCGACGATCGCGGTGGCGACCGTCCCAGCTACCCGCGTCGTGATGACGACCGTGGTGGCCGTCCCACCGGTGGTGGCGACCGTCCCTCCTTCCGTCGCGACGACCGTGGCGACCGCCCCAGC
>NZ_LGDE01000310.1 GCF_001279725.1 Streptomyces sp. WM4235
GCGGCGGGTCGATCCCTCCCGTTCGCCGTGGTCAGAGCCACGGACGGGCGGGTCGTCGGGTCGACCCGGTTCCTGGAACTCGACTACTGGCAGGGGCCGCTCGTGTGGCCCGCGGTGCCCGGGGTCCCGTTCGGCGACCCGGCGACCGCGATCCCCGACGCCGCGGAGATCGGCAACACCTGGCTGTCGCCGGGCGCCCAGGGCACCGGCATCAACACCGAGGCCAAGCTGCTCATGCTCCGCCACGCCTTCGAGACCTGGGGCGTGCGCCGTGTCTCCCTGCGCGCGGACGCCCGCAACGGCCGCTCGCGAGCCGCGATGGAACGCCTCGGATTCACCTCGGAGGGGGTCCGACGGGCCCACTCACGGGGGCTCGACGGCGCGGTGCGCAGTACGGCCTTCTAC
>NZ_LGDE01000311.1 GCF_001279725.1 Streptomyces sp. WM4235
GCACATTTCACAGCATCAGGAGATCAGGTACCGATTCCGACCGAGGAAACGTATGCATAGGCCGCATAGAGGGAATCCGGGTCAGTAGTCATGGATCGGTCGCCTGTTTTATCCTCCTGGCCCGGGGCGGGGTGCCCGGGGCCGACTCAGGCCCGAGGGTGGAGGTATGCCCGTACCCCGCTTGGTCGTCTACCCGCCCGACGAGAACGGATGGCGCCGAGTGCGCTGGGACGGGCCATCCATCGGCATCGCCCACCAGCCCTCCGACATCCCCGTCTTCCTCCAAGACGCGGGCCTGGAGGACCCGGAGGCCTTCGACCTGACCGGGGAGCTGGTCGAGTGGCGCGGCGGCAGCCCGGAAACCTGGGCCGAATCACCGCCATAACCACCACGGGTTCCCCTTA
>NZ_LGDE01000312.1 GCF_001279725.1 Streptomyces sp. WM4235
CGGACCCCCCTCGAACACCTCGTCGAGGTCGACGTCACCGACGTCGAGCCGGACCGGGAACACGGTGGTGAACCAGCCGACCGTCCGCGACAGGTCCGCACCGGGTACGGCTTCCTCCTGCCTGCCGTGTCCCTCCAGCCGGATCAGGGTGGAGCTGTCGTCGGCGCCCCTGGAGCGGCGCCAGGCGGTCACGGCGAGGGCGAGGGCGGCGAGCAGCCCGTCGTTGACGCCGCCGCGGAAGGCGGCGGGGACGTCGGTCAGCAGGGCGCGGGTCGCCTCGGCCGGGAGGGTCGTCCACAGGTCCTCGACGGTGGCCTGGGTGTCTCGGGCGGGATCCAGGGCCCGCGACCCCAACAACGGGTCCGGCCCCTCCACCACCGACAACCACCACCCGAGCTCCGCC
>NZ_LGDE01000313.1 GCF_001279725.1 Streptomyces sp. WM4235
GGCGGAGCTCGGGTGGTGGTTGTCGGTGGTGGAGGGGCCGGACCCGTTGTTGGGGTCGCGGGCCCTGGATCCCGCCCGAGACACCCAGGCCACCGTCGACCACCTCTCCGTCCATCTTTCCGCCCCGGTCACCGAGGCCCTGCTCGCCGCCCTCCCGGCGGCGTTCCGCGGCGGCGTCAACGACGGGCTGCTCGCCGCCCTCGCCCTCGCCGTGACCGCCTGGCGCCGGAACCGCGGCGACGAGGAGTCCTCGGTCCTCCTCCGCCTGGAAGGACACGGCCGGGAGGACGACGCGGTCGAGGGCGCGGACCTGTCGCGGACGGTCGGCTGGTTCACCACCGTGTTCCCGGTCCGGCTCGACGTCGGTGACGTCGACCTCGACGAGGTGTTCGAGGGGGGTCCG
>NZ_LGDE01000314.1 GCF_001279725.1 Streptomyces sp. WM4235
CTGGCGGGTGGTGTTGCGGATCTCGACCCACTCGTTGTTCAGGGAGCGGTTGGAGTGGTCGTCGCGTCCGGGGCTGTCGGCCTGGACGCGGCTGATCTCCACCCGCGGCTGCTGGTGGCCCCGGTCCGCGGCCGTCGCGGGCAGCGCGGCGGCCGAGACGATGGCGCCGGCGGCGAGGACGGTCGCGGCGACACGACGAACGTTCAACGAAGCAGACATAGGGTGATGCCCCCTCAAGAACAGGACTCCACCCGCCGATACGAACCACGTACCGGATGCGGGTGCTCGGCCCGTCGATGAGCCGAGGACCACACTCTCGACCCGCCGCACGACCCACCGCAGCCCCCGACGTGGCCGGTTACCGACCACGGACATTTCCGTCACCCTCACCTGCGCAGTACAC
>NZ_LGDE01000315.1 GCF_001279725.1 Streptomyces sp. WM4235
GGGCTGGGGGTGCGGTCAGGGGAGGGCCGGGGTGGGGTGCCAGAGGGTGTGGAAGGTTTGGCGGGCCGCCTCGACCGCGTGGCGTTGGTCGGCGTGCAGGACGCCGAGGGCGTACGCGGTGGCCGGGGCGATGCGGGGGGTGCGGGCGGCGGTCGCGGAGGCGGCGGCGGCTTCGGAGGCGTCGCGGTGGTGGTCCAGGGCCTCGCCGGCGGCGGCGAGCCGGGTCACGTCGTCGCCGAGGGTTTCCCGGGCGTACCGGTGGACCCGCAGGAGGCGGCGTACCTCGTGCCAGGCGCCGTCCTCGTGCGCGGAGTACGGGGTGCCGCCCTCGGGGGCGGGGAGCGCGTCCACGGCGCCGACCAGTCGGGTTTCGGCCACCTCGGCCAGTGGGACCAGTACGTCGTCGACCCGGCCGCGGGCCGCGACGGGGTCGAGCGGGACCTCGGAGGCGAGGACGGCCACCGCGTCGGCGACCGCGTGGAACCGGGACGAGCCGAGGGCGGACAGGGTGGCCGAGTGGGCGCGGGTCCGGGCCAGGGTGAGCTGCCGTTCCAGCAGTGCGCCCGCCCGGGCCGAGCCCACGGTGAGGGCGCCGGCGGTGCCCCGGGGCGCGGGCACCTCGGGGGTTCCGGAGAGCCGGTGCAGGGCGTCCATGAGCCGCGCCAGGCGGACGGCGTACGCGTGCTCGTCGGCGAGGGTCGAGGACAGCCAGACGAGTTCCGTGCGCAGCGAGTCGGCCCAGGCCGACTCGGTCACCACCCGGAAGGTGCCCAGGGAGCCGGCGATCCGGCGCGCGGCCCCCCGCAGGCCGCGCGCCGCGTCGGTTCCCTCGGCGGTGTCGGCCGCCCCTGCCGCGCCGTCGCCGTGCAGGCGCAGCGCGCGCAGGAATGCGGTGGCCTGGGACCGCAGGTACGTGCCGAGCACGTCGCCTGCCAGGGGGTCATGGTTTGGCTGAGCCACGCCTGCGCCTCCGGGCGTCTATGAGCATCTCCTGTACGTGCCGCAGCGGCTGGCCCTCGGAGTCCGTGGCGTGCCGGGTCCACTCGCCGTCCGGTCCCAGGTGCCAGGAGGCGGTGTCGTCGGACATGCCGATTTCGAGGAGTCGGTCCAGTGACGTGCGGTGGGCCGGGTCGGCGACCCTGACCAGTGCCTCGATGCGACGATCGAGGTTGCGGTGCATCATGTCGGCGCTGCCGATCCACACCTCGGGTTCGCCGCCGTTGCCGAAGGCGAAGACCCGGGAGTGTTCGAGGAAGCGGCCGAGGATCGAGCGGACGCGGATGTTCTCCGACAGCCCGGGGACGCCGGGGCGCACGGCGCAGATGCCGCGGACCCAGATGTCGACCGGGACGCCCGCGCGGGCGGCCCGGTAGAGGGAGTCGATGAGGGCCTCGTCGACGATCGAGTTCATCTTCAGTCGGACGTACGCGGGGCGGCCGGCCCGGTGGTGGTCGGCTTCCTTGTCGATGCGGGAGACGAGGCCGTCGCGCAGCGACTTGGGGGCGGTCAGCAGTCGGCGGTAGGTCTCGCGGCGCGAGTAGCCGGACAGCCGGTTGAAGAGGTCGGAGAGGTCGGCGCCGACCTGCGGGTCGGTGGTGAGCAGGCCGAGGTCCTCGTAGAGGCGGGCCGTCTTGGGGTGGTAGTTGCCGGTTCCGACGTGGGAGTAGCGGCGCAGTTGGTCGCCTTCCTGGCGGACGACGAGCGACAGCTTGCAGTGGGTCTTGAGGCCGACGAGCCCGTAGACGACGTGGCAGCCGGACTCCTCCAGCTTGCGCGCCCACTTGATGTTGGCCTGTTCGTCGAAGCGGGCCTTGATCTCGACGAGTACGAGGACCTGCTTGCCGGATTCGGCGGCGTCGATGAGGGCGTCGACGATGGGGGAGTCGCCGGAGGTCCGGTACAGGGTCTGCTTGATCGCGAGGACGTCCGGGTCGGCGGCGGCCTGTTCCAGGAAGGCCTGTACGGAGGTGGAGAAGGAGTCGTACGGGTGGTGCAGCAGCACGTCCCGTTCGCGGAGCGCGGCGAAGATGTCGGGCGCGGACGCGGACTCCACCTCGGCGAGGTCGCGGTGGGTGCCGGCGATGAACTTGGGGTACTTCAGCTCGGGCCGGTCCAGGGAGGAGATCCCGAAGAGGGCGGTCAGGTCGAGGGGGCCCGGCAGCGGGTAGACCTCGGCGGCGCTGACCTTGAGTTCCTGTACGAGGAGGTCGAGGACGCCGGGGTCGATGGACTCCTCGACCTCCAGGCGGACGGGCGGGCCGAAGCGGCGCCGCATGAGTTCCTTCTCCAGGGCCTGGAGGAGGTTCTCCGCGTCGTCCTCCTCGACTTCGAGGTCCTCGTTGCGGGTGACCCGGAACATGTGGTGCGCGAGCACCTCCATGCCGGGGAACAGCTCCTCCAGGTGCGCGGCGATGACGTCCTCCAGCGGGACGTAGCGCTGAGGGGAGGCCTCCAGGAAGCGGGAGAGCAGCGGCGGGACCTTGACCCGGGCGAAGTGGCGGTGGCCGCTGACCGGGTTGCGCACGACGACGGCCAGGTTCAGGGACAGGCCGGAGATGTACGGGAAGGGGTGCGCGGGGTCCACGGCCAGCGGGGTGAGGACCGGGAAGATCTGGTTGCGGAACAGGGTGAAGAGGCGCGCCTGCTCCTTCTCGGTGAGGTCGGGCCACCGGATGAGGTGGATGCCCTCCTCGGCGAGCTGCGGGGCGATGTCCTGCTGGTAGCAGGCGGCGTGCCGGGCCATGAGCTCGCGCGAGCGGGTCCAGATCAGGTCCAGTACCTCGCGGGGCTGGAGGCCGGAGGCGGAGCGGGTGGCGACGCCGGTGGCGATGCGGCGCTTGAGGCCGGCGACGCGGACCATGAAGAACTCGTCGAGGTTGCTCGCGAAGATCGCCAGGAAGTTGGCGCGCTCCAGCAGCGGGGTGGCGGGGTCCTCCGCGAGCTCCAGCACCCGTTCGTTGAAGGCGAGCCAGCTGCGTTCGCGGTCGAGGAACCGCCCGGGGGGCAGCTCGCCGCCCTCCTTGTCGTCGTAGGTGTCCGGATCGGCGTCGAGGTCCGGATCGAGATCGACGTGGCCGACGTTCGGGCGGTGCGCGGCTATGGAGCCGAGCTGCGACTTCGCCGTGGCGGGCGTGTGAGACGGGTGCTGGGCGGGGACCTCGGTGGGGCCGACGCTGGGCTTGTGGCTCATGACTCCATTCTTCCGCGCACGCGGCAGGACAGGCGCGTCGGAAGTGTCGGCCGTCAGGCGGAGTCGGGGCTGCATGGTCGGATGCTGGCAAGCGCTTCTTAATGCCCGGTTAATGGCGAATGGCTTCCAGGGTCCGCCTGGCGCACGGGAGGACGCCGGGGTGACGGATTGCTCCGTTCGGGCTCCCGCGCACCGCGGGAGCCCGAACGGAGCGGTTCGGGCGGCGCCTCAGCTCTCGGTGCGGTACATCAGGTCCACCTCGTGGGTGGTGAAGCCGAGGCCCTCGTACACGGCGAGGGCGGCCGGGTTGTCGGCGTCCACGTAGAGCATCGCGGTGGGCAGGCCGGCCGCCGCGAGGTGGCGCAGGCCGATCGCGGTGAGGGCCTTGCCGAGGCCGCCGCCCTGGGCGCCGGGGCGGACGCCGACGACGTAGACCTCGCCGAGCCGCTCCTCGGCGTGGATCTTCGTCCAGTGGAAGCCGATCAGTTCGCCGTCGCGTTCCGCGAGGAAGAAGCCCTTGGCGTCGAACCAGGGCTGCGCGATGCGGTCGGCCAGGTCCCGTTCGGTGAGGGAGCCCTGCTCGGGGTGGTGGGCGAAGGCGGCCGCGTTCGCCGCGATCCAGGCCGCGTCGTCGGCGCCGGGGACGAAGGTGCGTACGGTGACCCCGGCCGGCAGGGCGGGTTCGGGCAGCGGCGGTGCCTCCGGGCCGAGCGGGCGGCGCAGCTGGCGCAGTTCGCGGAACAGGGTCAGACCGAGGACCTGCGCGAGGTGCCGGGCGGCGGACTTGCCGCCGTGGGCCCAGACGCGGATGCGCTTGCCCGAGGCGGCCAGCAGGGCGGTGCCCAGGGCCCGGCCGTGGCCGCGGCCGCGCAGGGAGGGGTGGACGACGAGTTCCGCGGCGGGGGCCTCCACCGGGTCGGTGTCCTCCAGTTGCCCGTACGCGGTGAGGCGTCCGTCGGCGGTGAGCAGGAAGTGCCGGATGCCCTCGCGGGGTCCGCCGCGGAGCTGGATGCGTCCCTGTTCGGACACGGCGGTGGTGCCGTCGGTGCGGGCGGCGTCCGTGATCAGGGTGAGTACGGCGTCGGCCTGTTCCTCCGTCAGCTCGTCGAGGGTCTCAATCTGCCGTCCCGGCTCCAGGGCCGCTGCTGCGTCAGTCATGACCCCACCGTACGACCGCAACCAGCCCGTAACCCATTAGCCCCTGTCGTGCTACGCGCGTTGACAATAGGCTGCGGCGGACCTCCCAAGTTGTCTCGCTGTCCGCAAAGGGGACTAAATGTCAGCGAAGCCACAACGGCACCGCCGAGCCCGCCGGTTGACCCTCGCCGCTCTCGCCGCCACGGCCGGCGCCGGAGCCCTGGTCGCCGCCGCCCTTCCGGCCGGAGCCGCGAGTGGTGGCGGTGCGGCCAAGAGCCGGACCGTCGACGTTCAGATGCTTTCGTTCAATGACTTCCACGGCACGCTGGAGCCCCCGCAGGGTTCCTCCGGCACCGTGACCGAACGCCAGGCGGACGGCACCACCAAGGCCATACCCGCGGGCGGCGTCGAGTACCTGGCGACGAGCCTGCGCGAAGCCCGCAAGGGCCACGAGTACTCCGTCACCGCCGCGGCCGGTGACATGATCGGCGGCAGCCCGATGCTGTCGGGGCTCTTCCACGACGAGCCGACCATCGAGGCGATGAACAAGCTCGGCTTGAACGTCTCCAGCGTCGGCAACCACGAGTTCGACGAGGGCAAGACCGAGCTGCGCCGCATGGCGTACGGCGGTTGCCACCCCACCGAGGGCTGTTTCGAGTACGGCAAGACGTTCACCGGAGCGGAGTTCCAGTACCTCGCCGCGAACGTGACGGACGTGAAGACCAAGCGTCCGCTGATGTCGCCCACCTTCGTCTGGAAGAAGGGGGACGTGAAGATCGGCTTCATCGGCGTCACCCTGGAGGGCACTCCGGACGTCGTCACCGCCGAGGGCGTCAAGGGCCTCAAGTTCGGCGACGAGGTCGAGACGATCAACAAGTACGCCGCGGAGCTGAACAAGCAGGGCGTGAAGTCGATCGTCGCGCTCATCCACGAGGGCGGTCTGCCCGCGGGCGGCGCGTACAACTACGACTGCGACACCCCCGGCGCGGGCGCCGGCATCTCGGGCGCGATCGTGGACATCGCCAAGAAGGTCGACCCCAAGGTCGACGCGCTGGTGACCGGCCACACGCACCAGGCGTACGCGTGCAACATCCCCGACCCGGCGGGCAACCCGCGCACGGTCACCTCGGCCGCCTCCATCGGTCGGCTGTACACGGACACCACGCTCACGTACGACCGGCAGACCAAGGACATCGTCCGTACGCCGGTCACCTCGCCCAAGCCGGTCAACAAGGTCGTGGGCCGCGAGCAGCCCAAGGCCGCGGACATGAGCGACCTGATCCGGCGCTGGAACGAGCTGGCGGCCCCGATCGCGAGCCGCCCCCAGGGCTTCATCTCGGCCGACATCCCGGGTCGCGGCTCGGAGGCGCCCGAGAAGCCGCTCGGCGACCTGATCGCCGACGCGCAGCTGGAGGCCCTGGCCCCGGCCGACAAGGGTGGTGCGCAGCTGGCCGTCATGAACCCGGGCGGCATCCGTTCGGACCTCGCCTTCAAGGCCTCCGGGGCCGAGGGCGACGGTGTGGTGACGTACGGCGAGTCCTTCACGGTCCAGCCGTTCACCAACATGATGAACATCGTGGACCTGACCGGCGCGCAGTTGATCACCGCGCTTCAGCAGCAGGTCAGCGGCACGGTCAACGGCCCGAACCCGAAGATCCTCCAGGTCTCGAAGGGCTTCACGTACACCCTGGACCTGACGAAGGCGGGCGCGGACCGCATCGTCGTGGACTCGGTGAAGCTGAACGGCGCGGCCATCGACCCCGCCAAGACCTACCGGGTCGCGATGAACGAGTTCCTCGCGGGCGGCGGTGACGGTTTCACCGTCCTGAAGGAGCACAAGAACAAGCTGGTGGGCGCGTCCGACCTGGACTGCTTCAACGCCTACCTGACGAACAACTCCTCGCAGGAGTCCCCGATCGCGCCGCCGGCGGCGAACCGGATCACGATCGTCAAGTAACACCAGGCGACACTTTCGCGCACAGCGCGCCCGAAGGGGCGACGGGCCCGGCGGCCCGTCGCCCCTTCGGCGTTCCCGGCGGTCCCCGGCGCCGCCGGGAAGGGTTCAGAGCCGGTCGAGGAACGCCCCGACGGCCTCGTGGAAGCCCCGCGGGTCGGTGAACGGCACGAAGTGGTCCCCGTCGAGCGGGGCGTACGAGGTTCCCGGCCGTCGGGTGACCATCGCGTCGGCCAGTCGCCGCGGGAGGGCCGCGCTGCGGGTGCCGTGGATCAGCAGGGCGGGGCAGGTGCTCGCCAGCCAGGCGTCCCAGTGGTCGCCCCGGCAGGCGTGGATGGAGTCGAGCATGTCCTGCGGGTGGAACGGCAGCCGCCAGTGCCCGGTGTCGGGCAGCGGTCGCAGGGCGCCGGTGACGAACTGGGCGATGATCGGGCCGACGGCCGCGAGGAGCGCCTCGGGGCTCTCGCCGGTGTACGGGATGCCGCGCAGGAAGGGGAACGGCTCCGGCCCGTCGGGGTCGACCTCCAGCCCGGCGTCCACGTCGATGAGCGCGCGGACCCGGTCGGGGTGGGCGGCGGCCAGGTGGATCGCGTTGAGGCCGCCGAGGGAGTAGCCGAGGACGGCGACGGGGGCGTCGAGGCCGAGGTGGTCGAGGAGGGCCACGGCGTCGGCGACGTAGCCCTCGCGCCGGTAGTCGGGGGCCCGGTCGGAGTCGCCGTGGCCGCGCTGGTCGGGGGCGATGACCCGCCAGGCGTCGCCGAGGTGGGCGGCGAGGCCGGTGAAGGCGGCGCCTTCGGAGAGGCCGCCGTGGAGCACGAGCAGCGGGCGGCCGGGGCCGCCGAAGTCCAGGTGGGACAGGGTGCGGTCGTCGATCTTCAGCTCGTGGCGCATGGCGTGGCTTCTCCCCGGGTGTGATCGGTCGGATCGATCGACGGGTCGGATCGATCGGTGTTCCGGTTCAAGGCTGCCGGCATTTGGGCAAGCGCGCAATACGCATGTGTAGGGCATCTGCCTGAGGCGAGCGCCCAAGAACCGGGGCGCGGATACGATCCCCGCATGGGAAATCGCGAGGACCTGTTGGCCGGAGCGCGCCGCTGCCTGGAGGAGAAGGGCTATCTGCGCACGACCGTGCGCGACATCGCCTCGGCGTCGAAGGTGAGCATGGCCGCGATCGGCTACCACTTCGGTTCGCGCGAGGCGCTCCTGAACCGCGCGCTGTTCGACGCCATGGACGAGTGGGCCGCGGCGGCCGGCCGGCTCGCCGGCGAGGGGGACACCGCCGAGGAGCGGTACGCCGACACCTGGGACCGCAAGATCCGGGACTTCGGCGACATGCGCTGGCTGTGGATCGCCAACGTCGAGGCCTTCGTCCACGCGCAGTCCTCGCCCGAGGTCCTCGCGATCCTCGCCGAGGGCCAGCGCCGGTCCCGGCGCATGGTCGCGGCCCAACTCCGGGGCGTCCCCGAGGAAGAGGTCTCCGAAGCGGACGTACGGGCCCTCGGTTCGGTGCACATCGCGCTGCTCAGCGGCGTGATGGTGCAGTGCCTGACCGACCCGGAGGCGGCGCCGGACGGCCACGAGCTCGCCCAAGGCCTGCGCGCCATGGCGGAGTTGCTCGAAAGCTGACCACTACCGATGGGTAGCAATGCCCGGTCCCGCATGCCATGATCCCGTCCCACCACTGGGTCGGCGAAGGGGCGGGCATGGGAAGCGGAATGGACCGGCGGAGGTTCCTGGTCGGCGCGCTGGCGGCGGGAGCCGCCCTCGGGACGGGGGCGGCGGGCCGGGCCTCGGCGGCCACGCTCGGCACACAGGACTGGATGGCCGGCCTCGCCGACTCCACCCCCCTCCAGCGCATGACCATCCCCGGCACCCACGACTCCGGCGCCCGCAAGGGCGGGCTCTACGTCGCCTGCCAGAACACCTCGATCGCGCAGCAGCTCGACGCGGGCATCCGCTTCCTCGACGTCCGATGTCGGGTCACGGGCGGCTCGTTCGCCATCCACCACGCGGCCTTCTTCCAGGACCTGATGTTCGGGGACGTCCTCGTCGACTGTGGGAACTTCCTCGCCGCGCACCCCTCCGAGACCGTGCTGATGCGCGTCAAGCAGGAGTACTCCGAGGACAGCGACGCCACCTTCCGCGCCGTCTTCGACGACTACCTCGACAACCGGGGCTGGCGTCCCCTCTTCCGGATCGCCGACACCCTGCCCTCGTCCCTGGGACAGGCCCGCGGCAAGGTGGTGCTGCTCGCCGACAACGGCGGACTGCCCGGCCTGCGGTACGGCGACGGGAACGTCTTCGACATCCAGGACGACTACAACACCGAGCCCTTCGCCAAGCGGGGCCGGATCGAGAACCACTTCCGCAAGGCCGTGCAGCAGCCCGGGAAGCTGTTCGTGAACTACGCCAGCACCGCCGCCTACATGCCCCCGCGCTGGAACTCCGACCGACTCAACCCGCAGGTCCACGGCTTCGTGGACGGCGGGGAGATGGCCGGCCGGACCGGGCTCGGCATCGTCCCCATGGACTTCCCCAACACCCGCTCCGGACTCGTCACCTCACTGATCCGGCACAACTGACGCGCCGCCCGCGGGCGGTGACGCCTGCGGATCCGCTGCCGGCGGAGGGGTCGGCGCGCCCGGGATGCGGAGCACCGCCTCCGTGCCCGGGCCGCCGTCCCGGGCCGCCCGCAGCTCGGCGCTGCCGCCCGCGCGGCCCACCGTACGGGCCACGATCGACAGGCCCAGCCCGCTGCCGGGCAGGGCGCGGGCCGACGGGGACCGCCAGAACCGCTCGAAGACGTGCGGCAGGTCCTGGTCCGGGATGCCCGGCCCGTGGTCCCGTACGGTCAGCTCCCCGGCGTGCAGCGCCACCTCGACCCGGCCGCCGGGCGGGCTGAACTTCACCGCGTTGTCCAGGACGTTGACCACCGCACGCTCCAGCGCCGCCGCCTCGCCCCGCACGTACCAGGGCTCCAGCGACGAGCCGAACGTCAACTCCGGACCGCGCAGCCGGGCCCGCGACAGCGCGGACCCGACGATCTCGTGCAGGGCCACCACCCCGAGCGGGCCCGGCGAGGCCGCGTCCGGGCGGGACAGCTCCTGGAGGTCCCCGATCAGCGACGCCAACTCCGTCATCTGCGCCTTCACCGACGCCAGCAGCTCCCGGCGGTCCTGCGGCGGAATCGCCCGGCCGGTCTCCTCGCTGCGCGCCAGCAACTCGATGTTCGTCCGCAGTGAGGTCAGCGGGGTGCGCAGCTCGTGACCGGCGTCCGCGATCAGCTGGGCCTGCCGGTCCCGGGAGGAGGCCAGTGCGGCGGTCATCGAGTTGAAGGACCGAGACAGCCGGGCGATCTCGTCCTCGCCCTCGTCGGGGATCCGCACCGTGAGGTCCTCGGTACGGGCGATGTGCTCGACGGCGCCGGTGAGTTCGTCGACCGGCCGCAGACCGGTACGGGCCACCCACAGGCCGGCCGCGCCCGCGCCCACGACACCGATGCCGGACACCAGGAGCAGTACCCAGGCCAGCGTGGACAGCGGCTTGTCGATGTCGGCGAGCGGCTTGGCGATGGAGATGCCGAATACGGGCCCGCCGGACACCACCTGCGCGGGCGTCGTGTAGACGCGCATGTCGACGCCTTCGGAGGTTGTCACGTCCTGGAGGGTGGCCCGCCGCTTGCCCGCCGCGATCTCCCTGTCGATGGCGGTCACCGGCAGCGTCGCCGGCCCGCTCACCCAGCAGTGCCCGCCCTGGTCGGTGACGATCTGGACCGTCGCGTTCAGGTTCCCGGCGATGTCCTGCTGCGATTCGGCGGGGCGGGTCACACAGCGGCCCCCGTCCAGTACCCGCCCCACCTGCGGGTTCGGGTTGGTGGCCATCAGCGAGCGGTCCAGCTGGTCCCGCAGCTGGGCGCGCACCATCACCCAGGACACCGCCGCCACGGCGGCCACGGCGACCGCGACCGCGACCGCGACCAGCAGCGCCAGCCGGGAGCGCAGCGGCAGCGCGCGGAATCCGGCGACCGGGTTCACTCGGGCCCTCCGTGGTCCCCGGCCCCGGCGGCGCGCAGCACGTATCCCACCCCGCGCACGGTGTGGACCAGGCGCGGCTCCCCGCCGGCCTCGGTCTTGCGGCGCAGGTACATCACGTACACGTCCAGGGAGTTGGAGCTGGGTTCGAAGTCGAAGCCCCAGACGGTCTTCAGGATCTGCTCCCGGGTCAGGACCTGGCGCGGGTGCGCGAGGAACATCTCCAGCAGCGTGAACTCGGTGCGGGTCAGCTCCACCTGCCGCCCGGCCCGGGTCACCTCGCGGGTCGCGAGGTCCATCCGCAGGTCGCCGAAGGTCAGCGCGTCCTCGGGCTCCGGCCCGCCGGCCGCGGGCGCGGTGTACGAGCTGCGCCGCAGCAGTGCCCGGACCCGAGCGAACAGCTCGTCCAGCTCGAACGGCTTCACCAGGTAGTCGTCGGCGCCCGCGTCGAGGCCGGTGACGCGGTCGCCGACGGTGTCGCGGGCGGTCAGCATCAGGATCGGGGTGGTGCTGCCGGCGGCGCGCAGCCGCCGGGCCGCGGTCAAGCCGTCCATCCGCGGCATCTGGATGTCCAGCACGATCAGGTCGGGGGCGTACGAGACCGCCTGGTCGAGGGCGTCCAGGCCGTCGACCGCGGTCCGCGCGCCGTATCCCTCGAAGGCGAGGGAGCGGCGCAGGGCCTCGCGGACGGCCGGCTCGTCGTCGACGACGAGGATGCGCTGCTGGTCGCCTTCGGCGGCGTTCATGTGGGTCCCCCGGGGGTGGTGGTCGGTCCTATCAGACTCGCACGGGGCGCCTAGAAGGAGGTCCCGAAGCCGTTGGCGGCGCCGCCCGAGTCGCCGGCGCCCGAGTCGGCGCCGTCGTTGCCGGCGCTGCCGCTTCCGCTGCCGCCGCCGCGCAGGGAGTCGAGGTCGGCCTTGATGGTGTTGACCGGGATGGCGAAGCCGAGGCCGACGCTGCCGGCGCTGCTGCTGTCACTGGAGGGGGAGTAGATCGCGGAGGGCATTCCGACGATCTCGCCGTTCATGTTGACGAGGGCTCCGCCGGAGTTGCCGGGGTTGAGCGAGGCGTCCGTCTGGATGGCCTTGTAGGAGGTGGTGTTCTGGCCGGTGTTCCCGTTGAACTGCTGTCCCTCGTACGAGAACGGCCAGCCGCCGCCTTGGCGGCCCTGCGGGGCCTGCTGCTCGGACTTGGGCACGTTCACGTCGCGGTTCAGGGCGGAGACGATGCCGCTGGTGACGGTTCCGGTCAGCCGGTCCGGGGAGCCGATGGCCACGACCTCGTCGCCCACCTTGAGCCCGTCGGAGTTGCCGAGCTTGGCCGCCTTGAGGCCACTGGCGCCCTGGAGCTTGATCAGGGCGAGGTCCTTGTCCGGGTCGGTGCCGACGGTCTTGGCGGTGTACTTCTTGCCGTCGCTCATCGTCACCTGGATCTCGGAAGCCCCCTCGACCACGTGGTTGTTGGTGACGATCTCCCCGTCGGCGGTGAGGACGATGCCGGAGCCGGTGCCCTGGCCGGACGAGGTGCGGGTGTCGATGCGCACGACGGACGGGCTGACCTGCTCGGCCACGCCGGAGACGGTGCCGTTGCTGGACTGGGAGACGTTGGTGCCGCTGATGCCGGAGCCGCCGGTGTTCTGCCCGCCGAGGTACTGCTGCACCGCCGCGGCGGTGCCACCGCCCACGACGGCGGCGGCCAGCGCGACGGCGGCCAGCAGGGCCACGGGCCGCTTGGCGCGGGCCGGCCCGGCGTGCGCGGGCCCTTCCGGGGCGGGGGCGGGCCGGTCCCGGCCGCCGTCTTCGGCGGGCACCGTCTCGCCCGGGACGACGGGCGGCCGGTGCGCCTCGTGCCAACCGGGCGCCGGCGCGGCGGGCGGGTACGGGGGCGGCGGCGGGTAGGCGCCCGCCGCGGCCTCCTGGGCGAGCCGGTCACGTCCGCGCTGCCAGTCCTCGCCGAACGGCTCGGGCTGGGGGCGGTTCTCCTGGGGGTACTCGCCTTCGCGGCGGAAGCTCTCGGTCATGTCTATGACTGTGTCCGGGGATCATGAGAGCTTCCTGAGTCCCGGCTGAGAAGCCCGACAGAACCGCGTATGCCCGATATAAGGACAGGGGTCGGGATCGGGCTCGGGGATGCCCGAGCCCGACCGACGGAGAGGTCCTAGTGGCAGCCGCAGGACCGTCGGATCACCAGCGCCGACGGGAACTGCTTGAGCCGTTCCCGGCGCGAGCCCGCCACCCGCAGGGCGTCGTCCAGCACGAGGTCCACCGCCGCGCGCGCCATCGCCGTGCGGTCGGAGGCGATGGTGGTCAGCGGCGGGTCCGTCAGCGCCGCTTCCTTGACGTCGTCGAAGCCGGCCACGGCCAGTTCGCCCGGTACGTCGATGCGCAGCTCCCGCGCCGCCCGCAGCACACCGATGGCCTGGTCGTCGGTGGCGCAGAAGATCGCCGGGGGCCGGTTCGGCCCCGACAGGACCTCCAGGGCGACGGTGTACGCGTCGTAGCGGTTGTACGGGGCCTCGAAGAGCCGCCCCTCCACCGAGCGCCCGGCCTCCAGCATGGCCCGCCGCCAGCCCTCGACGTGGTCCGCGACCGGGTCGCCGACCGACGGGGTGTTCTCGACGCCGCCGATGCAGGCCACGTACGGGTGCCCGTGCTCCAACAGGTGCCGGGTGGCGAGCTGCGCGCCGCCGATGTCGTCGGTGATCACCGCGACGTCGTCGATGGCCTCGGGACGCTCGTGCAGCAGCACGATCCGCGCGTCCCACGCCTCGATCTCCGAGGCGGCGCGCTCGCTCATGCCCTGGCTGACCAGGATCAGCCCGGAGACCCGCATGCCGAGGAAGGCCCGCAGGTAGTGGACCTCGCGCTCGTCGCGGTAGTCGGAGTTGCCGACCAGGACCATCTTCCCGCGCTCGGCGGCGGCCTGTTCGACCGCGTGCGCCATCTCCGCGAAGAACGGCTGCCGGGCGTCCGGGACGATCATGCCTATGAGGTCGGTGCGCCGGGACGCCATGGCCTGCGCGACCCGGTCGGGCCGGTAGCCCAGCTCCTTGATCGCGGCGAGTACACGCTCGCGCGTGGCCGGGGCAACCGGCCTGGGTCCGTTGTTGATGACATAGCTCACGACGGCGGTAGAGGTACCCGCAAGTCGCGCCACGTCATCCCGCGTCACCTTGGCCACGCGCGGCAGTCTACGCGGGGTGACCTACCTCTGGGCAGGCCGTCCCGCAGACTCGATCTGCACCGGGGTCTCCTCCGGACGGGGGAGGGCCGCCGCCGCCTTCGCGGCGGCCTGGGCCGCCGCTTCCGCCGCCGCCCGCTCGACCTTCTCGGGCGTGACGAAGCGGTAGCCGACGTTGCGCACGGTCCCGATCAGCGACTCGTGCTCGGGGCCGAGCTTGGCCCGCAGCCGACGCACGTGGACGTCGACCGTCCGGGTGCCGCCGAAGTAGTCGTATCCCCAGACCTCCTGGAGCAGCTGGGCGCGGGTGAAGACCCGTCCCGGGTGCTGCGCGAGGTACTTGAGCAGCTCGAACTCCTTGAAGGTCAGGTCCAGGACCCGGCCCTTCAGCTTCGCCGAATAGGTGGCCTCGTCGACCGACAGATCGCCGTTGCGGATCTCCATCGGGGAGTCGTCGGAGCCCATCTGCTGCCGGCCGGTGGCGAGCCGCAGGCGCGCCTCCACCTCGGCGGGCCCGGCGGTGTCGAGGAGGACGTCGTCGATGCCCCAGTCGGCCGTGACGGCGGCCAGACCGCCCTCCGTGACGACGAGGACGAGCGGACAGCCGGGGCCCGTCGAGCGGAGCAGCTGGCACAGCGACCGCACCTGCGGGAGGTCGCGGCGCCCGTCGATGAGGATGACATCGGCTCCGGGGGTGTCCACGAGGGCCGGTCCCTCGGCGGGCGCCACCCGTACGTTGTGCAGCAGCAGGCCGAGGGCGGGCAGCACCTCGGTCGACGGCTGCAGGGCGTTGGTCAGCAGCAGGAGAGAGCTCATGCCCGACCACCTGCCCGGGTCGGGCGTTTGTGCACGTGCGTGTGCACGGATCGCTGGTCCATCACGTCGGTTCCTCCTCGGTCCCGTCGAGGACTTTCGCGGCACTGCTTCGTACGACTTGCCTCGCCCCCCCGGTCCCCGCGCCCTGGGGTCCGGGGTGACGCACTCTTCTCGGTCCGTTCAACGCGCTGAAAGCACAAAAGGACCCGGGGGCAACGTTGCCCGGATCCTCTACGCCGCCAGAATAGCCCACCGGCCCTTTCGGGGCAGAGGCTCCGGCGAACCCCTTCTGTGGTTCCTGCCACGCCCGTCACCAGGGTATGCCCCGGTTTCGTCTGATCGGCGGCCTCTGGTCGCCGCACGCGGGCGCACTCGGGGCGCGCGGAGGCACACGGGGGTGGGTGTTCGGAGGGGTCATCATGGATGCCGACGAACAGAGAGCCGACGAGGGGAGCAGCTGTGGCAACCGGAACCATCCGCTACTGGGCGGCGGCCAAGGCCGCCGCCGGGACGGCGGAGGAGCCGTACGCGGCGCGGACACTGGGCGAGGCGCTCGACGCCGTGCGCGAACGCCACCCGGGAGAACTGACCCGGGTCCTGCTGCGCTGCTCCTTCCTCGTGAACGAAGAACCTGTGGGCAAGCGCCCGCACGATGCCGTCCTGCTCACGGAAGGCGGCACCGTCGAGGTGCTTCCGCCGTTCGCGGGCGGGTGAGCGGGAGCCCATGAGTACCCCCGAAGAGCAACAGCGCAGGCAGCAGCAAGAGCAGGAGCAGGAGCAGCAACAGCACGATCCGTACGATCCGTACGGGACGCAGACCTGGCAGGCCGACACCTGGGACACCGGCTACCAGCCGATGCAGCCGCAGCTCGGCGGGGTCCCGGGCCGGAGCGGGCAGCAGCCGGCGCAGCCCGCGGCGCCCGAGGCCTGGTTCCGCGAGGGGGCGCAGGCGGCGCCCGCCCAGGAGTGGGCCGAGACGGCGTACCCGCCGCCGTACCGGGAGCCGTACCAGGACTCCGGGCAGCCGCAGCCGGGGCAGCCGCAGCAGCAGGGACAGCAGTTCCAGCAGCAGCAGCCGGGGCAGCAGTTCCAGCCCCAGCAGTCGCAGCAGCCCCAGCAGTCGCAAGGGCAGTTCCAGCCCCAGCAGCAGCCGCAGCAGGCGTCGTACGGGCAGCCCGTGGCGCCGGAGGCCTGGTTCCGCGAGGAGGCGCAGGCGGCGCCCGCCCAGGAGTGGGCCGAGACGGCGTACCTGCCTCCGTACCAGGAGCCCCAGCAGTCGCAGCAGCCCCAGCAGTCGCAGGGACAGCAGTTCCAGCCCCAGCAGCCCCAGCAGTCGCAGGGACAGCAGTTCCAGCCCCAGCAGTTCCAGGCGCAGCCGCCGCAGCAGGCGTCGTACGGGCAGCCCGTGGTGCCCGAGGGGTGGTTCCGCGAGGAGGCCCCGGCGGCCCAAGCCCCCGCCCCCGCCGCCCCGCCCGCCGCGGCCGGCTGGGCGGAGGAGACGGCGTACCTGCCGCCGCAGACCGCGGAGCCGGCCGTGGAGGCCACCGCCTATCTGCCGCCGGTGACGGCCGCCCCGGAGCCCGCACGGGGTTCCCCGGACCCCGACGCCGACCCCGGTACGCGGTCCGAGTACTCCCCGCCGACGCTCGCGGGCAACACGCTCCGCGCCGTCGACCCGGCGCAGGCCCGCGCCGAGGGTCGGTCGCCGATCATCGGCCCCGGTCCGCAGTCGGCGATACTGACCGCCGCCCTCGGACTGCTGCTGGCCGCGGCCGCCGCGTTCGGCGACCTCGCGCTGCTCGTGCCGCTGATCGCCCTCCAGGGCCTCACCGCGGCCGGCTGGTTCCGCCTCAACGGCATGTGGCCCGCCCGTCAGGGCATCGCCCTCGCCTTCCTCGGCGCCGTGGTCGCGGACGCCGCCGTGCTCGCCGTGGACGACGTGAACGGGCCCGGCGCGATCATCGGCACCCTCGGTGCCTGGGTGCTGCTCACGCTGGTGCTCCAGCTCCGCAGTCACGCGGACCCCGACGAGCGGATGTACGGACTCATGGCCTCGGTGGCCTCCGCCGCCCTCGCCATCGTCTGCGCCGGGTACCTGGCGGCCGGCTCCGAGGCCGTCAGCGTGGGAGGGGCCGCCGTGGCGGTCGCCGTCTTCGCCCGGGCCCTGCCGCTGCCCGCGCCGGCGTCCGTGGCGGTCTCGCTGGCCGCCGCGGCGGGTGCGGGCATCGCGGTCGGCACGATGACGGGCATCGGGACCGGCGGGGCGCTGCTCGGTCTGGCCGCCGGGGTGTGCGCCCTGGTCGGCCTGCGGGTGGCCGCGTACGACTACCCGTCGAAGTTCGTCCACATGACGGCCGGTGTCGCGTTGCCGCTGGCGGCGGCGGCTCCCGCCGTCTACCTGATGGGCCGGGTGGTGGGCTGACGTCGGCCGCACGTTCGACCCCTCCCTTTCCAGGCGTGGTCAACTAGAGCGCACGTACTGATCTATTGGGGGAGGGGCACGTGCGTTTTCTGCGGGCCATCGTCATCATCGGAGTGATCCTGGGGGCCCTGTTCGTGGGCGCCGACCGCTGGGCGGTCGATTACGCCGAGAACCAACTGGCCGACAAGATCCAGTCCCGGCAGGGGTTGTCGGGTGACGTGAAGGTGGACATCCACGGCTTTCCGTTCCTGACCCAGGCGTTGGACCACCGGCTGGAGCAGGTGGATCTGGTGCTCACGGGCGTGGACGCCTCCGCCGAAGGCCGCAAGGCACGGCTGACGCGGATCGAAGCCGCCTTCCACGACGTGAAGTTGAACAGCGACTACAGCGGCGGCACGGCCGGCAGGGCCGAGGGCAAGGCCCTGGTCTCGTACGCGGACCTGACCGCGGCCTCGGAGACCGGGGTGACCGTCTCCTACGGCGGACAGCCGGGCAAGGTGAAGGTCAGCGCGACGGTGGACTTCCTCGGCCGGAAGTTCACCCGCAGCGTGATCTCGACCGTCACGCTGGAGGACGCGAAGGACTCCCCGGGCGGCAAGATCGTCCGGGTGCGCGCCGAGGAGGTTCCGGGCGAGGGGATCCCGGGGATCGAGAAGGTCGTCCGCAAGAAGACCGACTTCGACCGCCGGCTCGACGCCGGTCTGCCGGCCGGACTGAAGCTCACCACCCTGACGTCGGACGAGGCGGGCGTGCATCTGGCGCTGACCGGCACGAACGTGTCGCTGGCCGGATCGTGAGACGGTGCGGTCCGCCCCTCAGAAGGGTGGGTCGCGCGAAGAGCCCCGGAGGCCGCCCGAGCGGCCTGCCGGGGCTTTCTCGTCCATCATTCGGACGATCCTGTCTCGACATATGACACACCGGTGACAGGGCGGTCGATTCGTCCCTACGATCCATGACTATGAAGCATCAGCAGGCGGACCTCACGAAGCGGCGGGCAGTAGACCTGTGTCGCGTCGCCGCCATGCTCTGTCGATCCATGTGACGTGTGAGCGCATCCGCTCCACCGGCCGGACGACTGGCCTTCCCCGCGTGACCGCACCCCGCCTTCCGCCCGCCCGACGCCTCCCCGCCCGGGTACCGCGAGGCCGATCCGTCCGCGGCGCGCACCCGCAGCACCATCCCGCAGCAGCACCAGCACCACCCCGCCGCACACTGCCCCGGAGGAGAACACCATGAGCCGCAGCGACGTCCTCGTAGACGCCGACTGGGTCGAGGCCCACCTGAACGACGCCGACGTCGTCATCGTCGAGGTGGACGAGGACACGTCCGCCTACGACAAGAACCACATCACCAACGCCGTCCGGATCGACTGGAAGACCGACCTCCAGGACCCGGTCCGCCGTGACTTCGTGGACCAGGAGGGCTTCGAGAAGCTCCTCTCCGCCAAGGGCATCTCCAACGACGACACCGTCGTCCTCTACGGCGGCAACAACAACTGGTTCGCGTCCTACGCCTACTGGTACTTCAAGCTCTACGGCCACCAGGACGTCAAGCTCCTCGACGGCGGCCGCAAGAAGTGGGAGCTCGACTCCCGCGACCTGGTCGACGGCAAGGACGTCCCGAACCGCCCGGCCACCCAGTACAAGGCCAAGGCCCAGGACAAGTCCATCCGCGCCTTCCGTGACGACGTCGTCGCCGCGATCGGCTCCCTGAACCTGGTCGACGTCCGCTCGCCCGACGAGTTCTCCGGCAAGCTGCTCGCACCGGCGCACCTTCCGCAGGAGCAGTCGCAGCGCCCCGGCCACGTGCCGAGCGCCCGCAACATCCCGTGGTCGAAGAACGCCAACGACGACGGCACCTTCAAGTCCGACGACGAGCTGACCGCCCTCTACGAGGCCGAGCAGGTCGATCTGGCGAAGGACACCATCGCCTACTGCCGCATCGGTGAGCGCTCCGCGCTCACGTGGTTCGTGCTGCACGAGCTCCTGGGCCAGGAGAACGTCAAGAACTACGACGGTTCGTGGACCGAGTACGGCTCGCTCGTCGGCGTGCCGATCGAGCTCGGCGCCGCCAAGTAACCCGAGCAGCCCCTGCGGGCCCGCGGGGCCGCGCCGCCCGCAGTACGTACGCAGACCCCTCCAGGACAGGACAGAGACATGTGTGGAGCAAAGACCGGCGGGCCCGACCTCGCCACCCTCAAGCCCGGTGAGACCGCCATCCAGGGCCAGGTGACCAAGGACGGCGAGCCCGTCGTCGGTTACGTGCGGCTGCTGGACTCGACCGGCGAGTTCACCGCGGAGGTCCCGACCTCCGCGACCGGCCAGTTCCGCTTCTACGCGGCCACCGGCTCCTGGACGCTGCGGGCACTCGTCCCGGGCGGCCAGGCGGACCGGGCCGTCGTCGTCGCGGACGCCGGCGGCGTGACGGACGTGGCCATCGCCGTCTGATCGCTCCAGACGAGAACGGCCGGAGGGCCGCACCCCAGGGGGTTGGACGCCACTGGAACGGGGTGCGGCCCTTCGTGCCGTCCCGGCCCGTGCACGAGCGCCCGTCCCGGCTCGTGCGCGGGGGCCCGTCCCGGATCCTGCGCGGCGGCCGGTCCCGGACCTACGCTGGAGGCATGTACGCCCGGCGGCGCCGCGCCTACTTCCTCATGATGGGCGGCTGCCTTTTCCTCTTCGTCTCGGCCTGGTCCTTCGTACGGCTCTTCTCCGTGCCGGCCGCCGTGGCGATGTGCGTCGTCGCCATGGTCATCCCGCCGGTCGCCGCGATGATCGCGAACCGGCGCGGCCCGGACGACCGCTGGTGGGACGACCCCTCGGGCGACAAGAAGTCGGACGAGTGGTGGGACGAACTGGACGGCAAGCACCGCCGCGACGAATGACGCGCCCCGCCGGACGCGGGGCCGGACGCCCGGCCCGCCACCGGTACGGCCCACCTCGCAGAGTGCGCCGGGTCCCGGGCCAGTAGGCTTGGGGACCGGCCCCGTACCTCCGGGGACTCCGTCCCGGGGGGACCCCCCGAACGCAACCTTCGAGGAGCACCTCCCGTGCTTGAGACTTTCTTCTCCGCCCTGCTGGTCCTGGTCTGCGTCGGCGTGCTCGCCTTCACCGCCCTCGCCGTGAAGAAGCTGTACCAGGGCCAGCGCTGACCCCCTGATCGGCAGCCGTCCCTCCCGGATCCCTCCCACAGATCGCCTGAGCAGCCACACATGATCCAGATCCCGTCCGACCTGAACCCGGGCCTCGTCCCGCTCGCCTTCCTCCTCGGCAACTGGGAGGGCGCGGGAGTCTTCGACTTCCCCGGCGAGGAGAAGTGCAACTTCGGCCAGGAAGTCGTCTTCAGCCACGACGGCCGGGACTTCCTGGAGTACGCCTCCCACACCTGGGTGCTCGACTCCGAGGGCAACAAGGTGCGGCCGCTCGAATCCGAGTCCGGCTACTGGCGCATCGACAAGGACCGCAAGGTCGAGATCGTCATGGTCCGTGACCAGGGCGTCGTCGAGGTCTGGTACGGCGACCTCGCCGACCAGAAGCCGCAGATCGACGTCGTCACCGACGCGGTGGCCCGCACGGCGGCCTCCGGCCCGTACAGCGGCGGCAAGCGGCTGTACGGCTACGTCAAGAGCGACCTGATGTGGGTCGGCGAGAAGGCCACGCCCGACGTCGAGCTGCGCCCCTACATGTCGGCCCAGCTCAAGAAGGTCGTCACCCCGGAGGAGATCGCCGACATGGCGCGCAACCTGCCGGACATGCCGGACGACGGCATCGCGTTCTTCCGCTGATCGGCCGTTTTCCACAGCCTGTGCGAGAAGGGGACCCCGGGACCGCCCGCGGTCCCTTTCGCGCGCTTACACTGGCCGGGTGGTGAGCACCGAGGGCACCGGGACCGCCGACGGCGGACTCGACTGGAAGAGCGACCTGCGGCAGCGCGGATACCGGCTGACCCCGCAGCGCCAACTCGTGCTCGAAGCGGTCGACGCACTGGAGCACGCGACCCCCGACGAGATCCTCGTCGAGGTCCGCAAGACGGCCTCCGGGGTCAACATCTCCACCGTCTACCGCACGCTGGAGCTCCTGGAGGAGCTCAAACTGGTCTCGCACGCCCACCTCGGACACGGCGCCCCCACCTACCACCTCGCCGACCGGCACCACCACATCCACCTGGTGTGCCGCGACTGCGCCGAGGTGATCGAGGCCGATCTGGACGTGGCCGCCGAGTTCACCGCGAAGCTCCGCTCCACCTTCGGCTTCGAGACCGACATGAAGCACTTCGCGATCTTCGGGCTCTGCGCGAAGGACGCCGCCAAGCACCGCGCCGCCGAGACGTAGCACCGCCGCACGACACCCCGTGGGATCGTCGGGTCCGGGGTCGTACGCTGGTGGCATGACCAGCAGCCCCTTGCTCCATCTCCCCGGCGCCGTACCGGCCGAAGGCCGCGACGAGGGCGTCGCCGCCCACTACGGAGAGCTGTACGGCGAACAACGCGCACTCGCGGACGGCCGGGGGTTCGTGGACCTCTCCCACCGCGGGGTCGTGACCGTCACCGGCACGGACCGGCTGAGCTGGCTGCACCTGCTGCTCACCCAACACGTGACCGACCTGCCGCCCGGACAGGCCACCGAGGCGCTGATCCTCTCCGCCAACGGGCACATCGAGCACGCCCTGTACCTCGTCGACGACGGCGAGACGGTCTGGGCGCACGTAGAGCCCGACACCCAGGAGGCGCTGATCGCCTACCTGGAGTCCATGAAGTTCTTCTACCGCGTCGAAGTCGCCGACCGTACGGCCGAGTTCGCCGTCGTCCACCTGCCGGCCGGCTCGATCGCCGAGGTCGCGAAGGAACTCGCCGTCCGCGAGACCGCGCACGGCCGGGACGTCTTCGTGCCCCGCGAGGACCTGGAGGCGTTCGCCGCCGCGCACGGCCCCGCCGCGGGCCTCCTGGCGTACGAGGCCCTGCGCGTGGAGTCGCACCGGCCGCGTCTGGGCCTGGAGACCGACCACCGCACCATCCCGCACGAGCTGGGTTGGATCGGCACCGCCGTCCACCTCCAGAAGGGCTGCTACCGGGGGCAGGAGACCGTCGCCCGCGTCCACAACCTGGGGAAGCCCCCGCGCCGGCTGGTGTTCCTGCACCTGGACGGCTCCGAGGTGCTGCTCCCGGCGCACGGCACGCCCGTACGGCTCGCCGCCGACGGCGAGGAGGGCCGGCAGCTGGGCTTCGTGACCACGGCCGTCCGCCACCACGAGCTGGGGCCGATCGCGTTGGCGCTGGTCAAGCGGAACGTCCCGCTGGACGCGCCGCTGCTCGTCGGCAAGACGGCCGCCGCGCAGGAGGTCGTCGTCGCGCCCTGACGGGCCCACGTGGGGGCGCCGTCACGGCGAGCCCTACACGTCGATGACGATGGTGAACGGGCCGTGGTTGGTCAGCGAGACGCGCATGTCCGCCCCGAACCGGCCCGTCTCCACCGTCGCGCCCAGCGCCCGCAGCCGCGCCACGACCTCGTCGACCAGCGGCTCGGCCACCGGGCCGGGCGCCGCCGCGTTCCAGGTGGGGCGGCGGCCCTTGCGCGCGTCGCCGTAGAGCGTGAACTGGGAGATCACCAGCAGCGGGGCGTTCACGTCGCTACAGGACTTCTCCGCCTCCAGGATCCGCACCGACCACAGCTTGCGGGCCAGCAGCTCCGCCTTCTCCGGCGTGTCGTCGTGGGTGACCCCGACCAGGACGCACAGTCCCTCGCCGACGATCTCCCCGACGGTCTCGCCGGCCACCACGACGCTCGCGCCGTCCACCCTCTGCACCACTGCTCGCATACCACCTGTGTATCAGGCGTGCACCCGTCCGGGGCCGATCGGGTGCAGTGGGACTGCATCCACACCACGGACAGTGGCACGATGCACGCAGGCGGTGCCTCCGGCACCGGTCGAGGGGACGGACACGTTCACATGAATCTTTCTGGTACCTCCGTACCTGCGCCCGCTTCGGCGGCGGCGACGGCCGCCGACGTCGCGGCGGCGACGGTGAGACCTCCCGCGCAGCGCACCGGCGAGTCGCAGGGGCCGACCACCCCCGCCACCGCCCTCGGGCTGCCCGAACTGCGTGCCCTGCGCCGGGACGCGCAGCGCGACGAGGCCGATCTCAGCTACGTACGCAGACTCCTGCACGGCCGCATCGACATCCTGCGCGCCGAACTCGCCCGCCGCTGCGACCCCGAGGCGGCCCGGCGCGCGAACCCCGAGACGCCGGTGGTGGACCGGCTCTCGGAGATCCTCGCCGACGCCCCGTCCAGCCGCAGCGCCTCGGCCCGGCACGTCACGCTCGCCGCCCCGCACAGCGAGGAGTTCCGGCTGCTGGAGGCGGAGATGCTCTGCGACGTGGAGCTTTCGGACCTGGGCGCCCGCACGGACGACGAACTGCACGAGGCGATGGGCCGCTTGGTGCGCTACGAGCAGCAGGTCTCCCGGCGCCGGCAACGGTTGCAGCGCACCGCCGACGAGGCCGGCGCGGAGATCACCCGCCGGTACCGGGAGGGCGAGGCACAGGTGGACGACCTGCTGGCGTAGCCGCGGGGGCGCCGGGGCCGGCGCCTGGCGTAGCCGCGGGGGCGCCGGGGCCGGCGGTGAGCGGGCCGCTTCGGGGCGGCGGAAATTCAGGCGACGTGCTCGCGGCGCGGCGGTTAGCGTGGCCGGCCATGACCACCGATGTCCGGCCGATCGCCGCCTCCGAACTCCCCGACTGGCTCCGAGCCCTCAACACCGGCTTCCTCACCACCGCCCCCGTCACCGTTTCCGACGTCGCCCAACGGGCCGAGTACGGCGACCTGGCCCGCATCCGGGGCGCCTTCGACTCCGAGGCCGGCCGCTGCGTCGCCACCTTCCGGTCCTTCGCGCAGGAGCTGACCGTTCCCGGCGGGGCCGTCGTCGTCGCCGACGCCGTTTCCAACGTCACCGTGTCGCCCACGCACCGCCGCCGGGGCCTGCTGACGCGGATGATGCGCGCCGACCTGACGGCCGCGAAGGACCGCGGCGAAGTGCTGTCCACGCTGATCGCCGCCGAGTACCCGATCTACGGCCGGTACGGCTACGGGCCCGCCACCTCGATCGCCGAGTGGGAGATCGAGGTGGCCCGCACCGGCCTGGACCCGCGCTGGTCCGGGCCCGGGGACGGCGGGCGGATCGACCTGGTGGACGCGGCCGAGGCCCGCCGGATCGGCGCCGCCCTCCACGAGCGGCTGCGCGCGCACGCGCACGGCACCGTCGACCGCGACGAGCGCTGGTGGAACCTGGCGTCCGGCACGGAGCAGATGTCCCACCGCCCCTACAAGGAGTCGTTCCACGCCGTCCACCGCACGGCCGACGGCGAACCCGCCGGGATCGCCGTCTACCGGGCCGACGACCAGTGGAGCGACGCGAAGCTCCCGCAGAACACCGTGCAGGTCAAGGACCTGATCGCGGTCACCGTCGACGCGCAGCGGGCCCTGTGGCACTTCCTGTGCTCCATCGACTGGGTGCAGAAGGTCCGCACCGGATACCGGGCCCCCGACGACCTCGCCCCGCTGCTGCTGCCCGATCCGCGGGCCGCACGCCTGGTGACCGCCGCCGACTTCCTGTGGGTGCGGGTGCTCGACGTCGTACGGGCGCTGAGCGCGCGGACGTACGCCGTGCCGGGGGTCCTCGTCCTGGAGGTGACCGACGCGGAGGGCCTGGCCGACGGGCGCTACCGGCTGGACACGGGCACCGGCGACTGCGCCCGTACGGAGGAGCCCGCCGACCTGCGCCTCGACGTGTCCGCGCTGGGGTCCCTGTACCTCGGCGACGAGTCGGCGGTCCGGTTGGCCGCGCTGGGGCAGGTCACGCAGGAGCGGCCGGGGGCGCTGGCGCTCGCCGACGCGGCCTTCCGCACGGCTCGCCGGCCGTGGTGCCCGGACGTGTTCTGACCGGCCCGTCCCCGTACCCCGTCAGGGACATGGAGTTCACGGTGCGCGGCGGACGTATCGTCGCGATCGACATCCTGGCGGATCCGGCGCGGCTGGAGACCCTGGACGTCACGGATGGGAAACCGAGGACTGAGGTACGTGGCAACACTCGTGGAACGCCTGCGCGCGGCCGGCTGTGTCTTCGCGGAGGAGGAGGCGGACCTGCTGACGGCCGCCGCGCGGGACGACGGACACCTGGCGGGCATGCTGGCACGCCGGGTCGCCGGCGAGCCCCTGGAGCTGGTGGTGGGCTGGGCGGGCTTCTGCGGCCTGCGCATGGAGGTGGGCGAGGGGGTGTTCGTACCGCGCCGGCGCAGCGAGTTCCTCGCGCGGGAGGCCGTGGCGCTGGCCCGGCCCGGCGCGGTGGTCGTCGACCTGTGCTGCGGAGTGGGCGCGCTGGGCGCGGCGGTGGCCTCGCAGGTCCCGGGCGTCGAGCTGCACGCGTCGGACATCGACGAGGTGGCCGTCGGCTACGCCCGCCGGAACGTGGCCCCGTACGGCGGGACCGTCCACCGGGGCGACCTGTACGCGGCGCTGCCCGGGGACCTCACGGGGCGGGTGGACGTCCTGGTGGTCAACGCCCCCTACGTGCCCACGGAGGAGATCGGCTTCCTGCCGCCGGAGGCCCGCGAACACGAACCGCTGACCACCCTGGACGGCGGCGCCGACGGTCTGGACGTCCACCGCCGGGTCGCGGCCGGGGCGCTGCACTGGCTGGCGCCCGGCGGGCACCTGCTGATCGAGACGAGCGCCCGGCAGTCCCCGGTGACGGCGTCGGCACTGGCCGCGGGCGGCCTCACGGTACGGGCGGTCGGCTCGCGGGAGCTGTATGCGAACGTGGTGATCGGCGCCCGGCCGGGCGCCTGAACGGCCCACCGTTCCAGGGGAGTCGACGGACGGGTGCGGGCCGGACCACATGGGGGAGGGGACGCGCGGTGGACCACGGGGCATGGCGGGCGGATCGGTTCGAGGAGCACAGGCCCAGGCTGAGGGCGGTGGCCTACCGGATGCTCGGCTCGGTCAGTGAGGCCGACGACGCGGTCCAGGAGGCCTGGTTGCGTCTGGACGGCACGGACGCGGACGCCATCGAGAACATGGCGGCCTGGCTGACCACGGTTGTCGGCCGGGTGTGCCTGAACATGCTGCGTTCCCGGGCGACCCGCCGCGAGGATCCGTTGGAGTTCCGGACACCCGACCCGGTCATCAGCGGCGAGGACGGTCTCCACCCGGAACAGCAGGCCCTGTTGGCGGACTCCCTGGGCCTGGCGCTGCTGGTCGTCCTCGAATCGCTGGCGCCGGCCGAGCGGCTCGCGTTCGTCCTGCACGACATGTTCGCGGTGCCCTTCGACGAGATCGCCCCGATGATCGAGAAGACCCCGGCCGCGACCCGGCAGCTCGCGAGTCGGGCCCGCCGCCGGGTGCGCGGCAGGGCCCCGGCCCCCGACCCGGACCTCGCACTCCAGCGCCAGGTGGTCGGCGCCTTCTTCGCCGCGGCGCGGGACGGCGACTTCGAGGCGCTCGTCTCGGTGCTCGACCCCGACGTGGTCCTGCGCTCCGACGGCGGCGTGACGCGCGCCCGCCACACGCTGGTGTTCAACGGCGCCCGCACGGTGGCCTCGCAGGCGATCACCTTCGGTTCCCTGTCGCCGTTCGCCCGCCCCGCGCTGATCAACGGGACCGCCGGCGTCATGGTGGTGATGGACGGCCGCCGCCTGTCGGTGATGGCCTTCACGGTCGTCGGAGGCAGGATCGTCGCCATCGACGTCCTGGCCGACCCGGAACGCCTGAAGGAGCTCGACCTGAGCGCCCTCGACCTCTGAGTCACGGGTCCCCGGCCGGGGCATGCGCGCGGACGCGCCCCGGCCGGGGCGCGGCGCACCTCACGCGGACAGGCCGCAGGCGCCGAGCAGCTCGCCGGGGCCGTCGCAGACACCGAGTACGTCGGCCGCGGCCCGTCGGATCTTCGGCTCGGGATCGTCCAGCGGGCCCGCAAACTCGGGCAGGGCCTGTGTCCACGCCGCAGACCAGCCGGGATCGAGGAACCGGGCATCGGCGCGACCGGCTTCCGCCGCCTGCATCGCCACGAGTTCCAGCATCGCGCGGCGGCTCGGAACCCGCGGTGTCGCAGCCAGACGGAGTACGAAGGGCAGAGCGGCCGAGGCGGCGGAACAGACCCGGCCACCCTGGTGGAAGAGCAGATTGAGCAGTTCGTCCGAGGCGCCGTCCGCGTCGTCCCGATCCGGACCCGCGCATCGGCGGAGCAGTGCGGGAACGTCCTCGGCGGACCCGTAATTGTGCTTCAGCGCAGCCCGGTTGATCCTGTCCAGTTCCACTTCCCCTTCCACCCACATGCGCGCGACCCTGCCGGCGGATCGTCCCCGAAGCCCGGCCGAGTGTCGTCCGGGGCTCTTCGGGGAAGGCGAAGCCGCAGTGGCAGGTGTCGCCCCTCACGGAGCGGGAGTTATTGCAAGCGTCTGCTTGCAATAGTTAGCAACGTGCGGCAGGATCGGGGCATGGCATCGCTCAACGTCGGGAACCTCGGCGAGTACCTCCGTGAGCAACGGCGACAGGCCCAGCTTTCGCTGCGGCAACTGGCCGACGCCGCAGGGGTGTCGAACCCGTACCTGAGCCAGATCGAGCGCGGGCTGCGCAAGCCGAGCGCGGACATCCTCCAGCAACTGGCCAAGGCGCTGCGGATCTCCGCGGAGACGCTGTACGTGCAGGCCGGAATCCTGGACGAGCGGGATCGGGACGAGGTCGAGACGCGGGCCGTCATCCTCGCCGACCCGTCCCTCAACGAGCGGCAGAAGCAGGTGCTGCTCCAGATCTACGACTCGTTCCGCAAGGAGAACGCGCCGGCCGCGGCAGCCGCCGACGCCGCGGTCGACGCCGCGATCGATGCCGACGACGAGCCGCCCCATACGAACCGACTGTGATCCGGGAGGACCAGCACATGGCCATCGCCGATGACCTGAAGAAGACCCTCACCGACCCGACCCCGCTCTACTTCGCCGCCGGCACCGCCGACCTCGCGGTGCAGCAGGCCAAGAAGGTGCCCGGGTTCATCGAGCAGCTGCGCGCCGAGGCCCCCGCACGCATCGAGGCCGTGAAGAACACCGACCCGAAGGTCGTCCAGGAGAGGGCCAAGGGGGCGCAGGAGGCGGTCACCGCCAAGGTCGCCGAGGTCTTCGGGGCGATCGACCCGAAGAAGCTGGGCGAGACCGCCCAGGACCTGGCCCTTCGCGGTGTGGGCGTGGCCGCCGAGTACGCGGTGCGCGCCAAGGAGACGTACGACAAGGTCGCCGAGCACGGCGAGCAGGCCGTACGCGCCTGGCGCGGCGAGCTGACCGACGAGATCGTCGACATCGCCGAGGTCGTGGAGCCGGCGGCGCCCGCGAAGTCGGAGCCGGCCGCCGAGCCGGTGGCCGCCGACGCCTCCGCCGATGCCCCCGCAGACGCCTCCGCCTCCGCCGAGGAGAAGCCGTCCGCCCGGAAGACCACGGCGCGCAAGAGCACCGCGAAGAAGACGGTCGCCGCGACCGGCGACAAGAGCTGACGCGACCGGCGACAGAGCCGATCGGACAGGCGACGGACCGGGCACCGGGAAGGTGTCCGGTCCGTTGTCATGGGTGAGGGCCGCTTCCCCCGGTAGCGTGGGGGCGAAGGCATCAGACGCGGAAGAAGGTGGTCGAGGCGATGTTGATGAACGGTTTCGACAACGGGGTCATCCCGTTGCTCGGATACGCCATGCTGGCGCTCGCCGTCGTGGCCTTCGTGTTGGCGCTGATGGCGCGCGACGACGCCTACCGGGCGGCCGACAAGAAGACCAAGACCTTCTGGCTGGTCATCCTCGGCATCACGATCCTCGTGGACTTCTTCCTCGGGATGCTGTTCCTGCAGATCGCCGGCCTGGTGGCCTCCATCGTCTTCATGGTCGACGTTCGACCTGCCCTGAAGCAGGTGTCGGGCGGCGGTCGGCGCAGCGGCGGCAGCAGCAGCGACGGTCCGTACGGTCCGTACAACGGCGGCCGATAAGCACTCTCGCAGGAACTCCCGGCCGGGGGTCCCGGTGGTGGGCCCGGCGCCGTGCGCCGGGCTCAGCCCTCCGCGCGGGAGAGCAGGACCACGGCGACGTCGTCGGTCAGCTCGCCGCCGTTGAGGCGCCGGGCCTCTGTGACGGAAGCCTCCAACAGGCTCTCGCCGCTCAGCCCCTGATCCAGATGCCGGTTGATCATCTCGATCATTCCGTCCTGTCCGAGCCGTTCCTTGCCCTGGCCGATCTTCCCCTCGATGAGGCCGTCGGTGTAGAGCATGAGGCTCCAGGTCCCGCCCAGCTCGACCTGGCGGCGGGGCCAGCGGGCCTTGGGGAGCAGTCCGAGCGCCGGCCCGCTGTTCTCGTACGGGAGGAGCCGCGCGGCCCGACCCGGCCTGGAGATCAGCGGCGCCGGATGACCGGCCAGGCAGAGGCCGGCGCGCCGACCGTCCGGGGCGATGTCCACGGTGCACAGCGTCGCGAAGATCTCCTCGCAGGGGCGCTCCACCTCCAGCACCTCCTGGAGCGTGGCCAACAGATCGTCCCCGCACAGTCCCGCGAGGGTCAGCGCCCGCCAGGCGATGCGCAGCTCGACACCGAGGGCGGCCTCGTCGGGGCCGTGGCCGCAGACGTCGCCGATCATCGCGTGCACGGTGCCGTCCGGGGTGCGGACCGTGTCGTAGAAGTCCCCGCCGAGCAGGGCCCGGCTGCGGCCGGGCCGGTAGCGGGCGGCGAAGCGGAGGTCGGAACCCTCCAGAAGGGGGTTCGGGAGCAGTCCGCGTTCCAGGCGGGCGTTCTCCTGGGCCCGGAGTTTCGATTCCGCGAGCTTGTACTGGGCTATGTCGGCGCGCTTTCTCTCCACGGCGTAGCGGATGGCCCGGCTCAGCAGCCGGCCGTCGAGCTCGTCGCGGAAGAGGTAGTCCTGGGCGCCCACCCGTACCGCCTCGGCGGCGTGCTCCGCGTCCGCCTCGGCGGTCAGCACCAGCACGGCGTGACGCGGGGCGAGCCGCAGGACCTCGCGGAGCGTGGCGAACCGGTCGTCGGCGGTACCGGGTCCCGGGTTGGCGAGCGACAGGTCCAGCAGGATGCAGTGCACGTCGGGAGTGAGCAGCCGGGTGGCCTCGGTGAGGTTGCGGGCGGTGCGCAGTCGTATGCGATGGCCGTCGGCGTCCAGTATCTCGGGCACGGTGAGGCCGCCCGCGGGATCGTCCTCGATGACCAGGAGGGTCAGGGACGTCTGCGCGGGTACGGGGACCGGGATGGTGGTCGGGACGTGCTCGACGGCGGTGGCCAACAGGGCCTGGCCGCCCTCCGTGGCGAGGTTCTCCCTCTGCCGCGGTATGGGTAGGGGCATCGTCTCCGGTTCCTTCCCTCCCCCCGAGGGTGCGCTCATGCGCTCGACCCTAGCGGGCCGGAACGGGGGAGCGGAATGGCGGTCCGGTGGAGGTCCCGGGGAGGGCCTCCGTCATATGCCGTTATCGCGGGGGAAATGCGGGCTGATGGGATGACCAAGCTCACGGTGGGAGGACCGAAGTCCCGGCTGCCGAGATGACCCGATGTGGGCTTCACCACGCGCACCGGGCGAAACCGACCCCCGCGGGGGTCCCCGCCAGGGGGACCAGGCCCGGAGTGGGAAGCGGAGCCCGCTCCGGGAGCCCGCTCCGGGGGCCCGGCCCGGTACCCGTCGGAAGCCCGACCCCGGACCCACCGGGCCGCCGGGCACCGTGGGCCGCGCGTCACACGCCCACGGCCCCGCCCGGATCGGGCCGGCGAGAACCCCGCCACCCCATGGACCGGCCGCTGCGCGGCTACGCGTCCGGGCGGACGACCGCCTTGATCGGCATCGAGCCCGCGCCCGCCATCGTCACGTCGCGGCCGGGTCGTGGCGCGTGGACCATGGCCCCGTCCCCGACGTACATCCCGACATGGCTCGCGTCGTCGAAGTAGATGATCAGATCGCCCGGCCGCATGTCCTTCACGGCGACCTTCCGCAGCCGCAACTGCTCCTGCGAGGTCCGCGGGATCGCCTTCCCCGCCGCCAGCCAGGCCTGTGAGGTCAGGCCCGAGCAGTCGAAGGACCCCGGGCCCGTGGCGCCCCACTCGTACGGCTTGCCCACCTGGGCCGTGGCGAACTGGACCGCCCTCTTGCCCGCGTCCGTCGCCTTGCCGCTGACGTCCTTCATCGCGCCGGACGACAGCCACTGCGTCTGCGCCTTGTACTGGGCTTCCTGCTCCAGCTGGAGCAGCCGGGCCTTCTCCTCGGCCTCCAGCTTGCTCTCCAGGTCCTGCGCGGCCTTGATCTTCTCTTCGATCCGCTTCTTGGACTTCTCCCGCTCGACCCGGTTCGTCTCCAGCTTCTGCCAGACCGTGCTCGCGTCCTTCGCGTACCGCTGGAGGTCGTGCTGGGTGCGGTCGAGCTCGGTCAGCAGGTCCGTGGTGGCCTTCTCGCCCTGCCGCAGCCGGTTTTTGGAGTCCAGGAACTGGCTCGGACTGTCGCTCAGCACCAGCCGCGCGCCCGCCGGCAGTCCGCCCGAGCGGTACTGGGCGCGGGCGGCGGCGCCGGCCCGGTCCTTCAGCCCGCTGATCCGCTCGCGGCCGGCCACGATCAACTGCGCGATCTGGACGATCCGCTCCGACTGGACCTTCGTCTCGCTCTCCGCGAGGTTGTAGGCGTCCGTGGCGCTTCCGGCCTGGCGGTACAGATCCTCTATCTCCTTGCGGATCTGCTCCAGGGACTTGGCTCCCGGTTCGGGCGTGGGCGCCGCCGGCGCTCCGGGCACGGAGGGAGCGGCGGGTGCCGCGTGCGCCGTCCCCGAGAGTCCGAGGCCCGGGGCCGTCAATATCGCCATCGCGCACAACAGCGTGAGAGCGGATGCGCCCCGTCGGTGCGCTCGCTTCACGGTCCCCATGGTCCCCCCAGGTGCCCCGCGTCAGACCGATGTCATCCCACACCAGATCTGACTATTCATCAGTAACTTGGCACTGCCTTCGGGATGGTGCCACGAGTCCGTGAATTCCGACACCCTTGCGGATGCCCCCCTGATCATCACCGGCCACGTCACGCCCGCCCCTGACGACTCAACGGGCCGCTCCGGGCGCGGGTTCCCCGACACGCGAGGTTCACCCCGTCGGGCGCAACGCCTCCCAACGCACCGTCAGTTCCCCCTGCCTCCACCGCACCGGCCCGTCCGCCAGCGGCCAAGTCCCGGCCAGGGCCCGGGCCGTGCGGATCCAGCGCTGCCGCGCCCCGTACGAGGCGTACGGGGCCGCCGCCGCCCACGCCCGGTCGAAGTCGCGCAGGAACGCGTGCACCGGCTCACCCGGGACGTTCCGGTGGATCAACGCCTTCGGCAGCCGCTCGGCCAGGTCCGACGGCCGCTCCAGCGACCCCAGCCGGGTCGCGAACGTCACCGTGCGCGGCCCCTGCGGACCGAGCGCGACCCACACGTGCCTGCGCCCGATCTCGTCGCAGGTCCCCTCGACGAGCAGCCCGCCGGGGGACAGCCGGGCGCACAGCAGCCGCCACACCTCCTCGACCCGCTCCTCGTCGTACTGGCGCAGCACGTTCGCGGCGCGGATCAGCATCGGTGCCTCGCCGCCGTCCAGGGGCACCTCGAAGCCGCCGTGCCGGAAGGTCAGGCCCTCCCGTTCGTACGGCTTGGCACCCGCCACCCGGGCCGGCTCGATCTCGATGCCGACCACCCGCACGGCGGGGGCCGCGGCGCGCAGCCGCGCCAGCAGTTCCACCGCCGTCCACGGCGCCGCCCCGTAACCCAGGTCGACCGCGACGGGAGCCGTCGCCCGCCGCAGCGCCGCCCCGTGCGTCGCCGCGATCCAGCGGTCCATGCGGCGCAGACGATTCGGGTTCGTGGTCCCGCGCGTCACGGTGCCCACGGGGCGTCTCGGGGGCGGCGGGGTGCTGCGGGAGGCCATGCGCCGAGCGTATGCGGAGCACACACCCAACATAAAAATCCGGCAAACGACCGAGGAAAACGGTGCCCCCCGGAATGCGGGGCACCGCCGTCCGGGTTGCACTGCTGGAAGAGCGCCGCCCGCGCTCCGTTCGCCATGCCGTCCGCGCGGCACCCGGTGTACGCGTCGTACGAGTCGCCCGAGTCGTCCGAGCGAGAGGAACTGCTCCCTTGAGCCAGTACGTGTCCCGCCTCGGCGGCAGCATCAGCGGTCGGATAGCCGCCGCCCGCAGCACCCGTCACGACCCGCCGCGCCTGCGCCTCCCGGCCGTCGGCCACCACCGCAAGCCGCGCCGCGTCGCCATGCTCAGCGTGCACACCTCACCGCTGCACCAGCCGGGGACCGGCGACGCGGGCGGGATGAACGTGTACATCGTCGAGCTCGCCAAGCGCCTCGCCGCGATCAACATCGAGGTCGAGATCTTCACCCGGGCCACCACCGGAGGGCTTCCGCCGGCCGTCGAGCTGGCCCCTGGCGTCCTCGTACGACACGTGGACGCGGGCCCGTACGAGGGCCTCGCCAAGGAGGAGCTGCCGGCGCAGCTGTGCGCCTTCACCCACGGTGTGATGCAGGCCTGGGCCGGGCACCGCCCCGGCTACTACGACCTCGTCCACTCCCATTACTGGCTCTCCGGCCACGTCGGCTGGCTCGCCGCCGAACGCTGGGGCGTGCCCCTCGTCCACGCCATGCACACCATGGCCAAGGTCAAGAACGCGGCGCTGGCCGAGGGCGACACGCCCGAACCGGCCGCCCGCGTCATCGGCGAGACCCAGATCGTCTCCGCCGCCGACCGGCTGATCGCGAACACCGCCGAGGAGGCGGACGAACTCGTACGGCACTACGAGGCCGACCCCGGGAAGGTGGCCGTCGTCCACCCCGGGGTGAACCTCGACCGGTTCACCGTCGGCGACGGCCGCGCCGCCGCCCGCGCCCGCCTCGGGCTGCCCCGGGAAGCCGTCATCCCCCTCTTCGCGGGCCGCATCCAGCCCCTCAAGGCCCCCGACGTCCTGCTGCGGGCCGTCGCGGAGCTGGTGGACCGGGACCCGACGCTGCGCAGGCGGCTCTTCGTTCCCGTCGTCGGCGGGCCGAGCGGCAGTGGGCTCGCCAAACCGGAGGGGCTCCAGAAGCTCGCGGCGAAACTCGGCATCGCGGACCTCGTGCACTTCCAGCCGCCGGTCGCGCAGGACCGGCTCGCGGACTGGTTCCGCGCGGCCTCCGTGCTGGTCATGCCCTCCTACAACGAATCCTTCGGGCTCGTCGCCCTGGAGGCCCAGGCCACGGGCACGCCCGTCCTGGCCGCCGAGGTCGGCGGCCTGCCGGTGGCCGTCAACGACGGGGTCACGGGCATCCTCGTACCCGGCCACGACCCGGTGGACTACGCCCGTGAGCTGCGGCGTTTCGTGGACGACCCCGGGCTCACGGACCGGATGGGCGGCGAGGCGGCCCGGCACGCGCAGTTCTTCGGCTGGGACACCGCGGCGGCGGGCACCGCCGACGTCTACACCGCGGCCATGCATGATCATCGCCGTCGCGTACGCTCCCACCATGGCTGACACCGCCGAGATCATCGAAGCCACGCTGAACGGCGCCGAGCTGAGCTGGGAGAACCCGGACCCGGGCACGTACGTCGTCCAGCTCCCCGGCACCCGCAAGCTCTCCACGACCTGCTCGCTGCGCGTCGGCAAGCACTCCCTGTCGGTCAACGCCTTCGTCATCAGGCACCCCGACGAGAACGAGGCGGGCGTCCACCGCTGGCTGCTGGAACGCAACCTCAAGCTGTACGGGATGGCCTACGCCGTCGACCGCCTCGGCGACGTGTACCTGACGGCCCGACTGCCGCTGACCGTGGTCACCCCGGACGACCTGGACCGACTCCTGGGCACCGTCCTGGAGGCGGCGGACGGCGCCTTCAACACCCTGCTGGAACTCGGCTTCGCGAGCGCCATCCGCCGCGAGTACGAATGGCGGGTCTCCCGCGGCGAACCGACCTACAACCTCGACGCCTTCAAGCACCTGACCCGCCCGGCGGGCACCTGACCCGAGCCTTCGCGCGGAAGGCCGAGCCTTCGCGCGGAAGGCCGCGTCAGAGTTCGGCCGGGGTCGCGGCCGGCGTCCGCTCCGGCGTCGGCGCCTGGACCACCCCGGCGGGCTGGGCCGCCGGCACCTGGGCCGGGACCGGGGCCTCGACCACGGCGACCGCCGGCGCCGCCGACTCGCCGACCTCGGGCAGGTTGCGCATCAGCAGCCAGTAGCCCAGCGCCGCCACCGTGCCCAGACCGGCGGTGCCGGCCCACAGCCAGGAAGCGCCGAACCGGTCGATCGTGAACCCCGCCATCAGGGGCGCCACCAGCGAGGCCACGGCCCAGGACAACGTGTACATGCCCTGGTAGCGGCCCCGGCCGTGCAGCGGGGACAGTCGGGCGACCAGCCCCATCTGCGTCGGCGAGTTCACGATCTCGGCCAGCGTCCACACGCACACGGCCAACCCCAGGCTCCACACGGCCCCGCCGAAGGCCGTCAGCGCGAACCCGTACCCGGCCAGCAGCGCCGACAGGACCAGCAGCATCTGCGGATCCCGGTGCTCGATGAACCGGGTGACCGGGATCTGGAGCAACACGATCAGCACCCCGTTCACGGCGATGACGAGCCCGTAGTCACCCGTCGAGAATCCGGCCTCGCCCATGGCCAGCGGCAGTCCGAACGAGCCCTGCATGAAGATCAGCGAGATCAGGAACGACAGCCCGACCACACCCATGAACCGGCCGTCCCGCAGCACCGTCCCCATCCCGATCTCCGGCTCGGCCGCCGCCTTCTCCGCGGCGCTCTTCTCCGGCCGGGACTCGGGCAGCTTCACGAACACCAGCACCGCGCACACCAGGGTCAGCGCGGCCTCGCCCAGGAACCCGGCGAGGTAGCTGTACTCGGCGATGAACCCCGCCACCGTCGCGGACACGGCGAAGCCCAGGTTGATCGCCCAGTAGTTCAGCGCGAAGGCCCGGACCCGGTCCTCCGGCCGCGCGAGGTCCGCCATCATCGCCTGCACCGCCGGGCGCGAGGCGTTCGAGGTCATGCCCACCAGCAGGGCCACCGCGGCAATCGCCGCCGGGTGTTCCATGCAGCCGAGCAGTGCCACCGAGAACGCCGTAGACGCCTGCGCCGCCACCAGCGTCGGCCGCCGTCCCAGCCGGTCGGTCATCACCCCCGCGACCAGCGAGGACACCACACCGCCCAGCCCGTGCAGGGCCACCACCAGACCGGCGAACGAGCCCGAGTAGCCCCGCTCCAAGGTCAGGTACAACGTCATGAACGTCGCGACGAACGCCCCGAGCCGGTTGACGAGGGTGCTCGTCCACAGCCACCAGAACGCGCGCGGAAGACCCCCCACGCTTTCCCGGGCAATCCGCGTCAAACGGCCTGTGAACATACGGATTCCCCCAGGATATGTAAGTGTCTCTACGGCTTTCCGCATGCTACGAACGTCCGTGGTGCCCCGCCAGTCAATTGACGCCGAACGTCAAACGACCCCCTCCCGAGTACCGAACGAGCGGGTCCCCGCGGCCCGTACGAAAGCCCCCCGAGCCCCCTGGACACCGCGCGCGAGCGCCCCGGGGCGTCCATTAGGCTCGTACGCATGGCCGACGCACCGTACAAGCTGATCCTCCTCCGCCACGGCGAGAGCGAGTGGAACGCGAAGAACCTGTTCACCGGCTGGGTGGACGTCAATCTCAACGAGAAGGGCGAGAAGGAGGCGGTCCGCGGCGGTGAGCTGCTCAAGGACGCCGGCCTGCTCCCCGACGTCGTGCACACCTCGCTCCAGAAGCGCGCGATCCGCACCGCGCAGATGGCGCTCGAGGCAGCCGACCGTCACTGGATCCCCGTCCACCGCTCCTGGCGCCTGAACGAGCGCCACTACGGCGCCCTCCAGGGCAAGGACAAGGCCCAGACCCTCGCCGAGTTCGGCGAGGAGCAGTTCATGCTGTGGCGCCGCTCGTACGACACCCCGCCGCCGGCCCTCCAGGACGGCACGGAGTACTCGCAGTCCGAGGACCCGCGCTACGCGACCATCCCGCCGGAGCTGCGCCCGAAGACCGAGTGCCTCAAGGACGTCGTCGTCCGCATGCTGCCGTACTGGTACGACGGCATCGTCCCGGACCTGCTCGCCGGCCGCACCGTCCTGGTCGCCGCGCACGGCAACTCGCTGCGCGCCCTGGTCAAGCACCTGGACGGCATCTCCGACGAGGACATCGCGGGCCTCAACATCCCGACCGGCATCCCGCTCGCCTACGAGCTGGACGCCGAGTTCAAGCCCCTCAACCCGGGCGGCACCTACCTCGACCCGGCCGCCGCCGCGGCCGCCATCGAGGCCGTCAAGAACCAGGGCAAGAAGAAGTAGTCCCAAGCCACGAACAGCCCCCCGTCCGCCGTTTCCCGGCGGACGGGGGGTTTCTCGTCGTACGGCCCCCTCTTCCTCCTAAGCTCCCGCACATGAGTACGAGTTCTCCGCAGGGCAAGTCAGAGGCACCGCACTCCGTGTCCGTGGCCGGGGCGGTGCCGCGCGAGGACGGCCGGCTCCTGGCGATCCGTCGCGCGGACAGCGGGACGTGGGAACTGCCGGGCGGAGTCCTCGAAGTCAGCGAGTCCCCGGAGGTCTACGCGGTCCGGCTCCCGGACGCCCTGGACGGTGCGGGCCCCCACGTCCGCAGCCATGACGGCAGGCGCCCGACGGGAACCTCCGTATGACGTCCTCGCCCGCGGCGGGAGGTGCGCCGCGAAAGTTGAGCGAGCTGCACGACGTCCACGACTTCCTGGATGAGGTACGCCTACGACCGGGCATGCACCTGCGTCCCCCCTTCCCGCTCCGGGATCTCCAATCGATCCTCTACGGGTACCGCGTCGCCACCGAGGTACACGGCGCACCAAGCATGGGGATCTTCGAGCACTTCGGCCCCTTCGGCGAATGGTTGTGGCCTCGGCTCGACATGCGGTACCCAAGCGCCCTGGGCTGGGCGGTGGAGATCGAGCGAGCAGCCGAAGCGGCGGGCACGCCGGCCGTGGAGTTGTTCTTCGAGCTCCTCGACGAGTTCCGTGCCGAGACCGGGCCCTGAGGGTTTCCCGGACCCGCTCGGCGGCGACGCTCGCGCCTTCGGCCCGCTCCGCGTGCCGTGCAAGCCCGTTCAGTGGTCGTCGAGCGCCACGGCGAACGCGTCGGGCTGTTCGCGCCGGAGGACATCACATCGGTCGTGGTAGACCAGGACGGCTTCCTGGAGGGAGCGTCCGAGGTGCTCGTGGATGGTCTTGATCGCGGAGATGGTGCGGCCCGCGAGGATCTCACTGTCGGCGATGGTCAGTGGCGCCGGGACGTTTTCCTTCATGCGGGCAAGATCGCATGCGGAAGTGGTGGAGCGCAGCCGAGATTCGGGGGTGCGGGGCCCGCCGGGCAGTCCGCCGGGCAGTCCGCGGGGCAGGGCGTCGCCCCCTGGCCTCACGGCCTGTGGCGGTCCGAGGCGGAGCGGCGGCGCAGGGAGAAGCGGGACACCTGTCCACCGGGTCGGGATCGGCCCCTTCGCGCACGAACCCTCTCACCGAGGCGACCGTGGCCACACCGGCGAACACCGAACAGCGCGAAGACCCACCAGAAGCGCGCGAAGAAGTCCACGCGTCGAACCTGGGGCACACGGGGATCCGTACATGGCATCCGAGTGAACTCGACTCCCTGCCAAGGGAGTTCGCGTGCACGAAGGACCCCGTCCGACGGGGTCGGACGGGGCCCTCGCATACGTGGATCCGGCGGGCGGGGTCAGCCGCCGCACTGGCAGGGGGCGCCGGACTGGCAGCCGCAGCCGCAGCCCGAGCCGCACCCGCAGGCCGCGAGCAACGGAAGGCGGAGCGGCTCCCGGGGCTGCGGCTGCTCGTGTTCCGGGGTGATGGGGACGGGGGAATCGGACATGGATCCTCCTCGCAGGCGGCGTGCGCACAGGTCGTCGTCGTACGGCGTGGTGCCTTCGTGCCTTCGTGCCTTCGCCTCATTCATGCCCAGCCGCACCGGCGCGTCAACGGCGCATTGGGGCTCGCCCCGACCAGACGGCACCCCGCCCCCGACTCGACGACGCCCCGCCCCCGACCCCGTCCGGCCGGTCACACGCGTCAGATGCCCTCCACCTGCGTGGGCTGCTGGAGCTCGTCCGCGTGTTCGCCCGTCACCAGGTACACGACGCGCTTCGCGACCGACACCGCGTGGTCCGCGAACCGCTCGTAGTACCGGCCCAGCAGCGTCACGTCGACGGCCGTCTCGATGCCGTGCTTCCAGCGGTCGTCCATCAGGTGCTGGAACAGCGTGCGGTGCAACTGGTCCATCTCGTCGTCGTCCTGCTCCAGTTGGAGGGCCAGGTCGACGTCCTTCGTGATGATGACCTCGGCCGCCTTCGCCATCAGGCGCTGCGCCAACTGGCCCATCTCCAGGATGGTCGCGTGCAGGTCACGCGGTACCGCCGTGTCCGGGAAGCGCAGCCGCGCCAGCTTCGCCACGTGCTGCGCCAGGTCGCCGGAGCGCTCCAGGTCGGCGCTCATCCGCAGCGAGGTCACGACGATGCGCAGGTCGGTGGCGACCGGCTGCTGCCGGGCCAGCAGGGCGATGGCCCGCGCCTCCAGGTCGTGCTGGAGGTCGTCGACCTTCTGGTCCCCGGCGATGACGCTCTCGGCCAGCTTCAGGTCGGCGTCGAGCATGGAGGTCGTGGCCCGCCCGATCGCGGAACCGACGAGCCGGGCCATCTCGACCAGGCTTTCTCCGATCGAGTCCAGTTCCTCGTGGTACGCGTCGCGCATGGTGGTCCCTCTCTCGACTGCTCGCCCGCTGATGTCGCGGACTCTTACTACTACTGCCCTATCGCTGCGTGGCTTCTTGCCTCACGTTGCCACGGTGGGCCTCGAACGCGTCCGACTCCGGCACCGCAAGTGAATCAACCCCGTCGCCAGGGTGAACTCTGGGCGACGAGTGTTCGAGCTGCCACCCGAACGGCTGTGGAAGTGTCGTTGCACCTGCTTAACCTGGGTGCATGGACGTGAACGCGGCGGTCGCCGCAGCTGCAGCGATTGCCGGTCTTTGCACCGGTGTGATCGCGATGCTGGCGTTCCGCTGGAGCGAGCGCGACCAGGCCCGCCCCACCCGGAGCTCCATGCGCCCCGACATCAACGCGGTGCTCCCGCCCGGCGTGGACACCGTGCTCTCCGTGCTCCGCTCCTCCGCCGTCGTCCTCGACGAGGGTGACGCGGTGGTCAAGGCCAGCTCGGCGGCGTACGCGCTGGGGCTGGTCCGCGGCGGCAAGCTCGCCGTGGAACCCATGCTCCACATGGCGCGCGACACCCGCCGGGACGGCGAGATACGACAGATCGAACTGGACCTGCCCCGCCGCGGCACCGGCCGCGGCGAGGCCCTCGCGGTCTCCGCCCGAGTGGCGCCGCTCGGCTCCCGCCTGGTGCTGCTGCTCGTCGAGGACCTCACCGAGGCCCGCCGCATCGAGGCGGTGCGCCGCGACTTCGTCGCGAACGTGTCGCACGAGCTGAAGACCCCCGTCGGGGCGATCTCCCTCCTCTCGGAGGCGGTCATGGACGCCTGCGACGACCCCGAGGCGGTCAGCCGCTTCGCGGGCCGGATGCAGATCGAGTCCACCCGCCTGATCAACCTCGTACAGGAGCTCATCGACCTCTCCCGGGTGCAGAACGACGAGGCCCTGGAGGACGCCGAGCCCGTGCGGGTGGACACCCTCGTGGCCGAGGCCATCGACCGCTGTCGGCACACGGCCACCTCCAAGCAGATCACCATGGCCGCCGGCGGCACCGCCGAACTGCGGGTGTGGGGACATCGGGGGCAGCTGGCGGCGGCCCTCGGAAACCTGGTGGAGAACGCCGTCAACTACAGCCCGGCCCGGACCCGCGTCGGCATCGCCGCGCGCCGGGTCACCGCGCCGGGAGGAGACTTGATCGAGATAGCCGTGACCGACCAGGGCATCGGCATCCCGGAGAAGGACCGCGAACGTGTCTTCGAGCGCTTCTACCGCGTGGACCCGGCCCGCTCCCGCGCCACGGGAGGAACCGGACTGGGTCTCGCGATCGTGAAGCACGTGGCGGCATCGCACGGCGGGGAGGTGTCGGTGTGGAGCTCCGAGGGCCAGGGCTCCACGTTCACCCTGCGCCTGCCCGAAGCGGCCGCGCAGGCCCCTGCGACGGCCCCCGCACCCGCCCGACCCCTGCTTGAAACAGAAACAGCCATCCCTGCCCCGGAGGTCCTTCCGTGACCCGAGTGCTCGTCGTCGAGGATGAGGAATCCTTCAGCGACGCCCTGTCCTACATGCTCCGCAAGGAGGGCTTCGAGGTCGCCATCGCCGCGACCGGGCCCGACGGGCTCGACGAGTTCGAGCGCAACGGCGCCGACCTCGTCCTCCTCGACCTGATGCTCCCCGGCCTGCCCGGCACCGAGGTCTGCCGGCAGCTGCGCGGCCGTTCCAACGTCCCCGTGATCATGGTGACCGCCAAGGACAGCGAGATCGACAAGGTCGTCGGGTTGGAGATAGGAGCCGATGACTACGTCACCAAGCCCTTCTCCTCGCGGGAGCTGGTCGCCCGCATCCGCGCGGTGCTGCGGCGCCGCGGCGAGCCGGAGGAGGTCACCCCGGCGGCCCTGGAGGCCGGCCCGGTACGGATGGACGTCGACCGGCACGTGGTCACGGTCTCCGGCGGCAAGGTGGACCTCCCGCTCAAGGAGTTCGACCTGTTGGAGATGCTGCTGCGCAACGCGGGCCGCGTACTGACCCGCATGCAGCTCATCGACCGGGTCTGGGGCGCCGACTACGTCGGCGACACCAAGACCCTCGACGTCCACGTCAAGCGCCTGCGCGCCAAGATCGAGCCGGACCCGGGCGCCCCGCGCTACCTGGTCACCGTGCGCGGCCTCGGCTACAAGTTCGAGCCGTAGGCCGGCGCCTCCGACCCGACCCGGGTCGGACCGCGCAACGGGAAACGGGAAGGGCCCCCGACCGCCGGAGCGGTCGGGGGCCCTTCCCGTACGTGCGTCGTGACGGCCGGGGCTCAGTGCCCGGCGCTCTGCGACGGGGAGCCCGAGGGCTTGCCCGAGGTCGCGCCCGACGGGGTGCCCGCGGCGGACCCGGAGGGGCCACCGGACGGGGTGCCCGAGGGGGATCCGGAGACGGTACCGGACGGGGAGGCCGACGGGCTCGGCGCGGCGGCCGGGGCCACGGTCGGGCCGTAGCCCGCGTACATGCCCGCGGCCGGGACGACGAAGGCGTCCAGCGCCACGTCGCCGGTGCTGCTGAGCTGGAAGGTGACCTTCTGGACGTTTCCGTCCTCGACGGCCTCGCGGCCGCCCACGACCACGGCGGAGGCGTTGCCCGTGCCGCCCAGGACGACGGAGCCGCCGGCAGGCACGGTGATCTTGCCCGCGCCCTCGGCGTTCTTCAGGACGACCTTGCTCTTGCCACCCGCGAGGGTGATGCCGTCAAGGGTCTGCGCCTGGGTGCCGGTGTTGAAGACCGTCGCCGAGACGGCCGCCGGGCCCTTCTTGTCCTGCTCGCTCTGGGTGATCACCAGGGCGTTCTGGATCTTGATGTCGCCCTTGGTGATGGCGGCGTTGTCCGGCTTGATCTCGAGGGTCTGGGCGTTGTTGCCCGCTCCGCATGCGGCGAGCGCAGCGATCGAGAAGACGACGGCGGTAGCGGCGAGGGCGCCGCGTCGAAGGCTGCGGCTCACGGCGGCGGCAACTCCTTGGACGTTCGGACGGAGGGTGGACGCCCCCAGCCAGTGCGCTGGGAGGTTCCCCCTGGGGCGGCTGAGGTAAAGCCGCCCTAAGGGTGTGTCAGCGCGCTTAGGTTACCGAGCCGCCGCCCCGCCCCCGCACCCGACCCTCCGCAGCGCGCCGGCCGCCCTGCGCCGGTTCCGCGATCACCCCGCGATCTTCGGGGGATCCGCCCGTGATCTCGCATTCCCCATATCGCGCGCCGGCCGTTCGATGATCAATTCCGGGATTCCTTCGAACACCCCTCGATGATCAATTCGGGATTGGGCCGGAACCGCCCCGTACACCAGCCCGCCAGTCGAACGGAGTAGTCGGGTTTTCGGTTACCGAAACGGGCAAAACGGGATGTACGTCACACTGGACGGGGCGTCTGTCAGGTGTAACGTGGCCGTTTCTCCTGGTCCGCACAGCGCCTCCGACCTGCGAATACCCCCTTCCGGAAGTCCTTCGCAGCACGTTCGCCTCGCTGTTGTCAAGCCCCGAGATGTGCCCTGACCTGCGAAAACGCCATTCATAACAGTCCGTTCTCGTGTTACCCTGGATAGCCACGGAAGGGGTACCTGTCACATGACGTTCAAGGTTGGCGACACCGTGGTCTATCCCCATCACGGGGCCGCGCTGATCGAGGCCATTGAGACTCGTCAGATCAAAGGCGTGGACAAGACCTACTTGGTGCTCAAGGTCGCCCAGGGCGACCTGACGGTTCGTGTGCCTGCGGACAATGCGGAGTTCGTCGGTGTTCGCGACGTAGTCGGCCAGGACGGGCTGGACCGGGTCTTCGAGGTGCTTCGCGCACCGTATGCCGAAGAGCCGACGAACTGGTCCCGGCGCTACAAGGCAAATCTGGAGAAGCTCGCTTCTGGCGATGTCATCAAGGTCGCCGAAGTCGTGCGTGACCTGTGGCGTCGTGAGCGTGAGCGCGGGCTTTCCGCGGGTGAGAAGCGCATGCTCGCCAAGGCGCGCCAGATCCTGGTGAGTGAACTCGCGCTCGCCGAGAACACCAACGAGGACAAGGCCGAGGCTCTCCTCGACGAGGTTCTCGCGTCCTGACGCGAACACCGGTCTTACACGACCGGTCGTACACAGTCGTGCCGCGGTGCCCGATGACAAGGAAACTTGTCGCCGGGCGCTGCGGCATGTCTGTACCCATGCTTGTGCGTACTGCCTGCGCTGCTTGTTCCACGGAACGCGCTCCGCGGTGCCCACCCTGCTGGTTTTCACACTGTGGTGCAACCCTCACCGAGGTGCGGATCTCACTGGCGTGCCGGGTCCGGGCAGCCGGCTCGACCGGTCGTCACGGAAGGGGCGAGGGCGTCGCACCCGGCACCCTTGAGGCCATACCCATGTCGGCCGAAGTCACAAACCTGGCTCGGAGCTACTGATGTCTGACGAAACGCGTACCCCCCGCACCGCCGCCGTGATCCCGGCGGCCGGGCGCGGGCTGCGCCTCGGCCCCGGCGCCCCCAAGGCGCTGCGGACCCTCGGCGGGATCCCCATGCTGATCCACGCCGTCCGCGCGATGGCCCGCTCCCGCGCGGTCTCCCTCGTCGTGGTCGTCGCCCCGCCCGACGACGCGCCCGAGGTGCGCCGCATGCTCGACGAGCACGCGCTGCCCGAGCGGACCGAGGTCCTCGTGGTGCCCGGCGGCGCGACCCGCCAGGAGTCCGTGCGCGCCGGGCTCGACGCCCTGCCGGCCGACGTCTGCGCCGTGCTGATCCACGACGCGGCCCGGCCGCTGGTACCCGTGGACACCGTCGACTCCGTCGTGGAGGCCGTCCGTCAGGGTGCCCCCGCCGTGGTGCCGGCGCTGCCGTTGGCCGACACCGTCAAGGAGGTCGAGCCCGGGAAGCCCGGCGAGCCCGAGCCGGTGGTCGCCACGCCCGACCGGGCCCGACTGCGCGCCGTGCAGACCCCGCAGGGCTTCGACCTCGCCACTCTCGTACGGGCCCACGAGCGGGTCGCCGTACGGGGCGAGGGCGCGACCGACGACGCCGGCATGGTGGAACAACTGGGCGTCACCGTCGTGGTGGTGCCCGGCCACGAAGAGGCCTTCAAGGTCACCCGTCCGCTCGACCTGGTCCTCGCCGAGGCCGTACTCGCCCGCAGGAGGGCCACCGATGCCTACTAGTCCCTTGATCCCGCAGGTCGGCATCGGCACCGACGTGCACGCCTTCGAGACCGGCCGCGAACTGTGGTGCGCGGGCCTGCTGTGGGACGGGGAGGACGGCCTCGCCGGTCACTCCGACGGCGACGTCGCCGCCCACGCGGCCTGTGACGCCCTCTTCTCGGCCGCCGGTGTCGGCGACCTCGGCGCGCACTTCGGTACCTCCCGCCCCGAGTGGTCCGGCGCCGCCGGCGTCGTCCTGCTGGCGGAGGCCGCCCGGATCGTACGGGCCGAGGGCTTCGAGATCGGCAACATCGCGATCCAGGTGATCGGCGTCCGCCCGAAGATCGGCAGGCGGCGCGAAGAGGCACAGAAGGCGCTCGCCGCCGCCGCGGGCGCCCCTGTCGCCGTGTCCGGAACCACGACCGACGGCTTGGGCCTGACCGGCCGGGCCGAGGGCCTCGCCGCCATCGCCACGGCCCTCGTCTACCGGACGAACACCGGGAAATCGCCCGAGTGAGAGCGTTCGCGCCGGGTCTCGCGCCACAAACGTCACCCCGCGTCCCCAAAGGGTCGCGGGGCACTGCTACGCGCGCACTACCCTGGATGCCGTGACTATTCGCCTGTACGACACCAGCGCCCGGCAGATCCGTGACTTCACCCCCCTCACGCCGGGCTGTGTCTCGATCTACCTCTGTGGCGCCACGGTGCAGGCCGCCCCGCACATCGGGCACGTCCGTTCGTACCTGAACTTCGACATCATGCGCCGCTGGTTCGCCTACCGCGGCCTCGACGTCACCTTCATCCGCAACGTCACCGACATCGACGACAAGATCATCGCGAAGGCCGAGACGCAGGGCCGCCCCTGGTGGTCGATCGGCTACGAGAACGAGCGCGCCTTCAACGACGGCTACGACGCGCTGGGCTGCCTCCCGCCCACGTACGAGCCCCGCGCCACCGGTCACGTGCCGGAGATGATCGAGATGATGCGCACGCTCATCGAGCGCGGTCACGCCTACGAGGCGGACGGCAACGTCTACTTCGACGTGCGTTCCTTCCCCGGCTACCTGGAACTCTCCAACCAGAACATCGACGACCTGCGCCAGCCCTCCGAGAAGGGCATCACGGGCAAGCGGGACCCCCGCGACTTCGCGATGTGGAAGGCCACCAAGCCCGGCGAGCCCGACTGGGAGACGCCCTGGGGCCGCGGTCGTCCCGGCTGGCACCTCGAATGCTCCGCCATGGCGCACAAGTACCTCGGCAGTGCCTTCGACATCCACGGCGGCGGGCTCGACCTGATCTTCCCGCACCACGAGAACGAGATCGCCCAGGCCAAGGCCTACGGCGACGAGTTCGCGAAGTACTGGGTGCACAACGCCTGGGTCACCATGTCCGGCGAGAAGATGTCCAAGTCCCTCGGGAACTCGGTCCTCGTCTCCGAGATGCTCAAGCAGTGGCGCCCGATCGTCCTGCGCTACTACCTCGGCACCCCCCACTACCGCTCGATGATCGAGTACAGCGAGGAGTCGCTGCGCGAGGCGGAGTCGGCCTTCGCGCGCATCGAGGGCTTCTACCAGCGCGTCATCGAGAAGGCCGGCGGCCCCGTGGAGCCCGCCGCGGAGGTCCCGCTCGCCTTCGCCGAGGTCATGGACGACGACCTCGGCGTCCCGCAGGCGCTCGCCATCGTCCACACCGCGGTCCGCCAGGGCAACAGCGCCCTGGCCGCCGACGACAAGGACGCGGCCATCGCGCGCCTGTCCGAGGTGCGGGCCATGCTGGGCATCCTCGGCCTGGACCCGCTCGACCCGCACTGGGCGGGCGAGACCGACCGGGGCGAGGACCTGCACGGCGCCGTGGACACGCTCGTACGCCTCGTCCTGGAGCAGCGCGAGTCCGCCCGCGGCCGCAAGGACTGGGCGACCGCCGACACCATCCGCGACCAGCTCCAGCAATCCGGCCTGGTCATCGAGGACAGCCCCACGGGACCCCGTTGGACGCTCGGCCCCCGCTGAGCCCACCGGAGCAGTACCACCGGAGCAGTCCGACTGTGCCGCCCGGCCCCCCGGGCGGCACACTCTTCATACGTACATACCGCAGCACCAACGAAATCAGGTAGAAGTCATGGCCGGGAACAGCCAGCGCAGGAACCGTCGCACGTCCAACAAGAAGGGCGCGACGGTCGGCAGCGGTGGCCAGCGGCGCAGGGGCCTGGAGGGCAAGGGCCCCACGCCCAAGGCCGAGGACCGCAAGAAGCACAAGGCGAACCGCATCAGCAACGCGATGGCCCGGCAGGCGGCCAAGCGCCGCCCGGCCCCGCGCCGCGGCGGTCCCAAGGGCACGAGCGAGATGGTCGTCGGCCGCAACCCGGTCTTCGAGGCGCTGCGTGACGGTGTTCCCGCCACGACCCTGTACGTCCAGCAGTTCATCGAGAACGACGAGCGCGTCCGCGAGGCCCTCCAGCTCGCGGCCGAGCGCGGCAACATCCACCTGATGGAAGCCCCGCGCCCCGAGCTCGACCGGATGACCAACGGGCTCAACCACCAGGGCATGGTGCTCCAGGTCCCGCCGTACGAGTACGCGCACCCGGAGGACCTCACCGCCGCCGCCTACGACAACGGCGAGGACCCGCTGATCGTCGCCCTCGACGGCGTCACGGACCCGCGCAACCTCGGTGCGATCGTCCGCTCCGTCTCCGCCTTCGGCGGCCACGGCGTGGTCATCCCCGAGCGCCGCGCCGCCGGCATGACCGCCGGTGCCTGGAAGACCTCGGCCGGCACGGCCGCCCGTACCCCCGTCGCCCGCGTCACCAACCTGACGCGCGCCCTCCAGGAGTACAAGAAGGCCGGCATGACCATCGTCGGCCTCGCCGCCGAGGGCACCCACACGGTGAACGACCTGGAGGCGCTCGTCGGTCCCGTCGTCATCGTGGTCGGTTCCGAGGGCAAGGGCCTGGGCCGTCTGGTCGGCGAGAACTGCGACCACCTGGTCCGGATTCCGATGCCCGGTGGCGCCGAGTCCCTCAACGCCGGTGTGGCCGCGGGCGTCGTCCTGTACGAGGCCGCACGCCGCCGCGCCGAGGCCCCCCGCCTCTGATCCGCGCCCGATCGCCCGACCCGGTCCGCACCCCGGTCACGTACTCGGGTCCCTGCTCCGGTCCGTCGGAGGGCCGCCCCCGGAGGCGGCTTCCGGCGGACCGGGGCAAGGGGCACCGGTACGGGGTCAGTTCCCCAGGCCCGCCAGGCGTGCGCGCAGCAGGGCCGCCATGGTGAAGGCGTCCGTGATCCGGCCGTCCGCGACCATCGCCTCCGCCTCGTCGAACGGCACCGTCAGCGCACTGCGGATGCCTTCCCCGTGCGCCGGCTCGCCCATCCCGTCGATCCGTGCCGCGTACAGCAGCACCCGGTCGCCGAGCAACCCCGTGTCGGGGTGCAGCACGCCCAGCGGGATCAGCTCCCGTAGCGCCGCCCCGATCTCCTCGCGCAGCTCCTTGGCCGCGTTCGCCGGATCGTCCAGACCGCCGGTACCGAAGCCGCGGGGCAGTTCCCAGTGCCAGGACCGGGTGGCGTGCCGGAAGTGCTCGATCAGCACCACCTCGCCGTCCAGCAGCGGCAACACCACGCACCCCGGCTCGGCCGTCGTCCCGATCGACCGGATGTACGTGCCTTCGCGACCGTCCGGGAAGCGCACCGGGTCGCGCAGCAGCGTCAGGTACCGGTCCCGGTAGAGGACCCCGCCCGCCGCCGCGACGGCCGCCGGGTCGGTCAGGATCTCGATCCCGTCCGGCAGGTTGCGGAACAGCTCGGGCCGCGCCGCGCGCAGGGCCTCGTACTCGTCGACTCCGGTCATGGGCGTCCCCCGTCGTATCGTCTCGGCCCGTTCGGCCGCTTCGGTCAGTCCGTCTGGCGGTCCGCGAGCCGGCCGGGGCCGCCCGGGTGACGGTCCGTGGGGGTGACCTCGGCTCCGAGGACCCGCAGGATCGTCGTCCAGTCCCTCTGGAGACTGCCCAGCCTCAGGGCCGGAAACGTCATGCTGTGGCTCAGTCCTCGTCCCAGCCCGCGCGCACCGCCCCGGTCGCGGAACTGGAGCCGGATCGTCAGCGGGCCCGCCGTCGCGACGAGGAGGGCCAAGGCCGCCTCCGGCACCGACGGGGTCTCGCCGGCCAGCACCTCCATCGCGATCCCGGCCGACTCCAACACCAGCACCGTGGCGATCTCGCGGCGGAAGCCGGTGTCGGAACTGCTGAGCCGACGGGTGACCTGGAGCATCCGCGCGTGCCGGCGGGCCACCTCGCGGGTACCGGCCGTGAACTCCTCCTTCGAGGGCAGCCGGCCATCCGCGAAACTGCCGTCCAGGAAGGCCGACAAAGTGTTGATGTACGCCCGCCACTCCTCCTCCCGACGCAGCAGCACCACGTCCGCCAGACCCAGCCCCGCGTACGAATTGGGTCCGTCGACCGCCCGGTGCAGGTCGTCGGCGAGCAGGGCCCGCAGCAGCAGCCCGATGGCCTCCGGGTCGTTCTCGCGGGGATTCTCCCGGCGGAGTTCCTGGAGGGCCGATCGGGGCGGGGAGTCCGGCGGGGTGAGCGCCACCAGGCCGCTCGCGGTGGGGACGCCCAGGTTGTAGAGCAGGTCGATCAGCTGCTTGAAGGGCACGATGTGCGGCCCGTCGAGCAGCAGGTTCTCGTACGGTTCGGTGCCGGGCCGCGAAAGGAACCGCTGGTAGACGGCATTGCGCGTGATCGACTGGTCGTTGTCCTGGTCGCCGGCCCAGATGTAGAGGTCCCGCAGGATCCCGTCGCGCATGGCTTGGGCCTGCGCGATGGAGATGCCCAGGCTCGACGCCAGCTCGGCCGCGTCGAGCCGCTTCAGGACGGAGAGCTGCTGGGAGAACCAGTTGCCGATCCGGGCGGTGGTCGGCCCGTTGCGCGCGTCGTCCCAGTCGAAGCGGACGAGCGAGGGATCGGCCTCCTCCTCCAGCAACCGGCTCCACGCCGTGTGGACCCGGCGGTCGTAGCCCCAGGCGAAGTCGGTGGTGGCCGTGCGTTCGGCGAACAGGAAGGGGACGAGGGCGCGGGAGTTGAGCAGCTTGGCGAACGCGCCGCGCTCCAGCGGATCGGCGGTCGGCAGGTACGAGGAGTACAGCGCCTCGTTGTTGAGGATGAACGCCCGGTTCACGACCAGGGTCCCGCTGTTCACGAGGGAGCGGCGCAGTTCGCCGGCGGCGGCCGCGACCGTCTCGGGGGAGGGGCCGGACACCGCGTCCGGGTGCTGTCGGGAGGAGGCGAGTTCGGCGGGCAGCCACTGGTTGTCCAGGGCCTGGGCCATCACCGGATAGTCCGTGAGGTCGCCGAAGACCAACTGGTTCGGCTCCCGCCGCGCCGGTTGCAGCGGATTCAGCGGGGGGCCGTTCGGGTCACCCGCCGTCAGGACCTCCGCCCCCGCGGACGGCTCTTCCGGTTCACCTGACTGTTCCTGCTCGGACGTGCGAATGGACATGTGCGGCTCCCCCCAGATGACCGACTGACACAACTCCCTTGATTCTCCCACCAGATGGGGTCACGCCGCCGAACATTGGTTCCATCTCGCCACATCCGATGGGATCTTGACGGGTCTCGGACAGATCCCTGATGTCAAGGCAGTGTCCTAAGCACTGATCACTCGGTTAGATGAGTGTGGACACCAGAACGTCAGGGTTCGACGACCAGCCCGCGCTGAGCATGGTCAAGGTGCCGTGCGATCCCGCACAGGTCATCGTCAACCACGCCAGCTTCCGCGTGCGGCTCGCACCGAGCCCGAGCGCGCGTTCCAAGCCCGCGAGCGCCCCCGGCCGCGCACCCGTCCTCGGCGTCGCGGCCGCGGCCGCCGTCGCCGGGGCCACCCGCCGCCGGGCCCCCGTCGTCTGGAGCGGCAAGGCCGCCCCCGGCGACTCCGCGGCCATGGGGGGACTCCTCCAGGCCGTACGGGAGGCCGGGCGCGGCTCCGACGAGTACGACGGCGGCGCCACCCAGACCATCCCGCGCGTCGACCTCGCGCAGGACCTCGCCGACGACACCCTCGGCACGCCGACCGTCATCGGCCAGCGCACCTACGGGGACCCGGACGAGACGCGTCCGTTGGCCGCCGTACGGGACCTGTCGTACGGCCCGCGCGACGGCGACGGACCGGGCGGAGGCGGGGTGGACTCCCGTCGGGCCGCCGCCGACTCCCGCGCCCAGGCCCAGTACTACCCCGGCCGCCGGATGAACCTGGGCGTCGTGCTGCTCCCGCTGCGCGTCTTCCTCGGTTTCATCTCCATCTACGCCGGCATGGGCAAGCTGTGCGACCCCGTCTACTTCGACGGCGGCGAACGCGGCTCCATGGTGACCTGGCTGCACACCCTCCAGCCGTGGGCACTCGCCGAGCCGCTGCGCGACTTCGCGCTCGCGCACCCGGTCGGCGCCGGCCTCAGCGTGGCATTCCTCCAGGTCATCGTCGGCGTGCTCACGGTCTTCGGTCTGTGGCAGCGGTTCGCCGCCAGCTTCGGGGCGCTGCTGTCGGCCGCCCTGCTGATGACGGTCAGCTGGAAGACCGTTCCCGCCTACGACGCGCCCGACATCATCTACCTGGCCGCCTGGAGCCCGCTGATCATCGCCGGCGCCCCCGTCTACTCCCTCGACGGACGCCTCGCCGGCGAGGCCTGGCGCACCCTCGGCCCGCGCAGCGAGGTCTGGCGGCTGCGCCGGCGGGTCCTGCGGCGCGGAGCCGTCATGGCCACCGTCGTCTGCGGACTCACCCTGCTCATCGGCTCGCTGCTCGGCGGCGCCGTCCGCTCCACCGCCGTGGTCACCGTCCCCGGACCGGGCCGCGCCCCCAGCAACTACCTGCCGGGGACCCCGCTGCCGCAGACCCCGACCAAGCAGCAGCCGTCGCCCCGACAGTCCGCCCCGAAGCAGCCCGCGAAGAAGGCCACGCCGTCGGCCGGAGCCTCGGCCCCGACCGGCAAGCCGAGCCGCGGCAGCACCGGTTCCCCGGCCCGCGAGACCGCCGGTACCGGAGCGCAGTCGCCCTCCGCGACCCGCGGCGCCGGCAGCCAGAGCAGCCCGCGCAGCAGCGCCCCGCGCCAGTCCAGCCCGCAGAAGGCGCCGTCCTCGTCCTCCGGGAACGGCAGCGCGGGCAGCGCGACGGGCGGTAACGGCAGCGGTGGCGGCAGTGGCGGCACCCCGGCCAGGAAGCCCGGCCTGGTGGGCGGCCTGATCGGCGGCTGACCGGACGGAACGACGGTACGGGGGAGGGCCCGGCGCGCGAGGAGCGCGCCGGGCCCTCTCGCGTGCCGCCGTGCTTTCGCGGCCGGGTCGGTGAGGTGAATGATCGGGAGGTTCGGGGAGGGATCGGCCCGGGGAAGGATGGATCGGCCCGGGGAAGCGCTCAGGCGCCGCTCTGCGCGGCCAACTCCCTGGCGGCCTCGGTGAGGTCCTTGGCGGTGTCGATGGCCCGCCAGTAGGCGCCCTGGGGCAGCGGGAAGCCCGCCAGGCGGCGTTCCCGGGCCAGCCGGGGGAAGGTGGTCCGCTCGTGATCGCCCAACTCGGGCAGGAGTTCGGCGAACTCGGGGCCGAAGACGTACACGCCGGCGTTGACCGGATAGGGCGACGGCGGAGCCTCGATGAAGTCCAGCACCTGCCCGAACTCGTTCGTCTCCACGACCCCCCACGGGATCCGCGGGCGGGCCAGCGCGAGCGTCGCGGTCGCACCGCGCTCCGTGTGGAAGGCCGCCATCTCCCGCAGCGAGAACCGGGTCCAGATGTCGCCGTTGGTCGCGTACCAGGGCTGGTCGGGGTACGGGAGCCGGCGCGCGGCGTACTTCAGGCCGCCGCCACGCCCCAACGGCTCCTCCTCGACGACCGTGGTCACCCGCAGCGGCAGGCGCGCCCGGGCCAGCCAGTCCTGGAGGACCTCCGCGAGATGCCCGCAGGACACCACCGCGTCGGTGACCCCTTCGGAGGCGAGCCAGGCGAGTTGGTGCCCGATGATCGGGATCCCCGTGCCCGGGATCTCGACCATCGGCTTCGGCCGGTCGTCCGTATACGGGCGCAGCCGCGAACCCTGGCCACCCGCCAGGATCACTGCCTGGGTCGGGCGGGCCGGGAACGCGGCCGCGTCATGGGTGGATTGGGGTGCTGCGGAGGGAGCGTCGGTCATGGCGGTCAGAGTAGGGAGACCCCGACTCCGACGGAGGGCGACGCGGCGTGCGTCAGCCCATGGAGGCGACGCCGGTCGCGTACGAGGTGTCGCACACGGGCCGGGCGAACGACTGCGCCTTCGTGGGCCCGTACGCGTCCACCGCGGCACGGCCGAGTGCCCGCGCGATGCCCACGCAGTGCGCGGCGAGGGACGGACGCCGGTCCACCTCCTGCTGGAGGTGCGTCAGGACCGCCCCGGGCTGTGCGCCGTCCTGCAACTCGGTGAGCAGCTTGTCGCGCAGCACGTCCTGTGCGGCGCGCGGCTTCGCGGGGACGGACACACCCTCGGCGGACGCGGTCAGGACCTGGGACGAGGACGTGTCCGACCAGGGGACCATGGTGACCGCGAGGGTGCCGGACAGGACCAGGACGACGGGCAGGACCAGGGCGAGGGAACGGCCGATACGGCGGGCAGAGTGGGTCACGAGGGCGAGAGTAGCGCTCGGTGAGGATTTGGCGACATCCAGTCACTCGGTCGGGGGATGGTTCGACGTGGTTTTTCGAATAGAGGGTTGACGAGTAGGGCTGAATGGCCCGGTCTGCCGGGGTTCCCGCGGGGGTTGGCGGGGTGGTGGCGGCCGGGGCCGGCTCGGGTTCGGCCGCCGCTCTCGCGGTACCCGCCGGCTGTCCGCGTACAACTCGTGCCGAAGGGGCGCCCCTTGGCGGAGCGCCCCTTCGTGTGTCACCCGTTCACGGCTCATCTGCCGCCGTGTGGAGGTCAGTCGGAGAGGCGGGCGCCCGAGGACGTCGAGAACACGTGGATCTCGCCGCCGCGCGGCACCACGTGCAGGGTCGAGCCCTTCTCCGGGACCTGGCGGCCGTTCACGCGGACCACGATGTCCTGCTTGCCCTCGGCCTCGGAGGTCGAGCCGTAGACGTAGCCGTCGGCGCCGAGCTCCTCGACCACGTTCACGGTGATGGTCAGGCCGCCCGTGTCGCCGATGTCGAAGTGCTCGGGGCGGACGCCCACCGTGACGGTGCGGTCGCCCGCGTCGGCGGCGGCGGACAGCGCCTCGCGCGACACCGGGACGACGCTGTCGCCGAACTTCACGCCGCCGTCGGTGATCGGGACCTCGACCAGGTTCATGGCGGGCGAGCCGATGAAGCCGGCGACGAAGAGGTTCACGGGGCGGTCGTACATGTTGCGGGGGGTGTCCACCTGCTGGAGCAGGCCGTCCTTGAGGACCGCGACGCGGTCGCCCATCGTCATGGCCTCGACCTGGTCGTGGGTGACGTAGACGGTGGTGATGCCCAGGTCGCGCTGGAGGGCGGCGATCTGCGTACGGGTGGACACGCGGAGCTTGGCGTCCAGGTTCGACAGCGGCTCGTCCATCAGGAAGACCTGCGGCTTGCGGACGATCGCCCGACCCATCGCGACGCGCTGGCGCTGGCCGCCGGAGAGGGCCTTCGGCTTGCGGTCGAGGTACTGGGTGAGGTCCAGCATCTTCGCCGCGTCCTCCACCTTGCGGCGGATGGTCGCCTTGTCCTCGCCGGCGATCTTGAGCGCGAAGCCCATGTTGTCGGCGACGGACATGTGCGGGTAGAGCGCGTAGTTCTGGAACACCATCGCGATGTCCCGGTCCTTGGGCGGCAGGTGCGTGACGTCGCGGTCACCGATGCGGATGGAACCGCCGTTGACGTCCTCCAGGCCGGCGAGCATGCGCAGCGAGGTGGACTTGCCGCAGCCGGAGGGGCCGACGAGGACGAGGAACTCGCCGTCCTCGATCTCCAGCTGGAGCTGGTCCACGGCGGGCTTGTCGCCGCCGGGGTACAGCCGGGTCGCCTTGTCGAAAGTGACAGAAGCCATGGTGATGAATCCCTTCTACCGGCAGGAACGTGCCGGACGATCCGAGTGGAAGGTCTAGTCCAGTAATCGGACTCCGCCCGACGCTACCCCGGCCACGCCCGTTCTGTCAGCACCCGGAGGACGGCGACTTGGATGCCGTCGGGCGGGACGAGGCGACCCCGCGCCGGGCGGGGTGGGGTGCGCGGCGGACTGTCCGGTGCGTCCGTGAACGTGATGGCCGCGCGAATGGCCCGCTGTGTAAAGTGATGACGGTTGCGCCTCCTTAGCTCAGTCCGGCCAGAGCAACGCACTTGTAATGCGTAGGTCATCGGTTCGAATCCGATAGGGGGCTCCGCGCGTGAAGGCCCCGGATCCTTGTGGTCCGGGGCCTTCGGCGTGTGCCGGCGGGGGTCAGTGGCGGCCCGACACGCGGTTCGCGAGGCGGGCCAGGGCGGTGGTGTTCGGGGTGCCGGTGGCGCTCTCGCGGCGGTCCGCCTGGCGGTAGGCGGCGTACAGGGCGTGGACGCCGAGCCAGCGGAAGGGCTCCGGCTCCCAGCGGCGGACGCGGTGGTCGACCCAGGGGAGGGTGGTCAGCTCCGTGGAGTCGCCCAGGACGAGGTCGCGCAGGGTGCGGGCGGCGAGGTGGGAGGTGGCCACGCCGGAGCCGACGTAGCCGCCGGCACAGCCGAGACCCGTGAGGCGGTCCAGGGTCACGCCGGCGCACCAGTCGCGGGGGACGCCGAGTACACCGGACCACGCGTGGGTGATCTCCGTACCGGCCAGCCGCGGGAAGAATGAGGTCAGGAGCGTGGTGAGGGCGGTGACGGTGGCGGGGTCGGTGCTGCCCGTGTTCTCGGCGCCGGCCGCGCGCGAGGCGAAGCGGTACGGGGCGCCGCGGCCGCCGATCGCGATGCGGTCGTCGGCGGTGCGCTGGGCGTACATGTAGGCGTGGGCCATGTCGCCCAGCACCTCCCGGCCGGACCAGGCGAGGGAGTCCCAGACCTCGGGCGCCAGCGGGGCCGTCGCGATCATCGAGGAGTTCATCGGGAGCCAGGACCGCTTCTGGCCCTTGAGGGCGGCCGTGAAGCCCTCCGTGCAGCGCAGTACGTACGGGGCCCGGACGGTGCCGTGGGCGGTGACGGCCCGGCCGGGGGCGATGTCGGTGACGGGGGTGGACTCGTGGATGACGACGCCCAGCCGTTCGCAGGCGGCGGCCAGGCCCAGGACGAGCTTCAGGGGGTGGACGCGGGCGCCGTGCGGGGACCAACTGGAGCCCACGGCGTCGGCGATGTCGACGCGGGCCCGGGTGTCGGTGGCGTCGTACAGCGCGCGGTCGCTCTCGCCGAAGGCGAGCTCGGCGGCGTGGAAGGCCTTGAGGCGGGCCAGTTGGGCGGGGGTGCGGGCGACTTCGAGGACGCCGCCGTGGTGGATGTCGGCGTCGATGCCCTCCTTGGCGGCGGTGCGGATGACCTCGGTGACGGTGTCGTTCATGGCCCGCTGGAGGCGGCGCGCGGCGTCGTGGCCGTGGAGTTCGGCGTAGCGGTCGCGGCCGGCGACACCGTTGTAGAGCCAGCCGCCGTTGCGGCCGGAGGCCCCGTAGCCGCAGGTCTTCTGCTCCAGGACGGTGACGCGGAGGTCGGGTGCGGAGGTCTTGAGGTGGTAGGCGGTCCACAGGCCGGTGTAGCCGCCGCCGACGATGACGACGTCGGCCGTGGCGTCGCCGGTGAGGGGGGTGCGGGGCGGCCGGGGGGCGCCGGCGTCCGTCGCGTGCCAGAAGGAGATTCCGCCGTTGATCGTCATGGGGGAGTTGCTACACCTCGTCGCGAAGGGGTGTCCAGGGACGCGGTGCCGGGTCCCCGGGCGGGATCCGCGGCCTTCTGGCTGATGCGGCGGGTGCGCGGGAGGACGTAGGCGCGCCGTCGGCCGGGGGTGGGTCAGGGGCGGCGGCCGGCCACGAACCAGCGGGCGGGGAGCATCACGGGGGTGCCGTCGGCGCCGGTCTCGCTCATCGCCAGGGCCGTCGCGCCCTCGTCGAGGACGTGCAGGCCGGCGTCGCGCAGCAGCCCGGCGATCTCGCCCTCGGCGACCTCGCCGGGCCGCAGGTCGTGTTCCTTGACGCGGCGCAGTTTCGGGGAGGGCCCGCCGGTCCGTTCGGCGTGGTCCTGGAGGACGGCCTTCGCCTCGCCGGTCGGTTCCAGGACCAGCGCCCGGCCGCGGTCCCCGACGAGGGTGGCGACGGACGCGGCGACCGCCGGCCGGTCCTCGGGGTCGCTCTGGTGCAGGACGGCCCGCATGTAGACGTGGGTGTCGCCGAGCCGGTCGTGGAGGGCGTGGGCCTGGGCGTCGTCGGCCAGGTTCACCTGCTCGTACGTGGCGGTGCCCGCCGGGTCGGCGCGGCGGGCGTGCGCGACGGCCGCCGCGCACAGGTCGACGCCGACGACGACGGCGAACCGGGTGGCGAGGTGGCGGGTCTGGGTGCCGTTCCCGCAGCCGAGGTCCGCGAGGGGCAGGGCGGGGTCGGCGTGGGGGGTGAGGAGGGCGATGTCCCGTTCGGCGGTCAGGGAGGCGTCCGCGTCCCAGAACGCTTCGCCCGCTTCGCCGTTGCTCTGCTCCCAGAAGCCGTCCCAGGCCTTGCGGTAGCGGTCGGACACGGTCATGTGTGGTTCTCCCTCGGTGCTCCGGCATACCGGTGTCGACGGGGTGCGTACCCCGGGTGGCGGCGGGTCATCCGGGGTCCGGCGCGGCACAGGTGTGCGGACGTAGGGTCGGGAGGATGGTGGAGATTCCGACCGGATTGGTCGAGGCCCAGATCAGGTACGACGGCGACGCGGGGCGGGAGTTCATCGCCGTGTTGCCGGCGCGGGCGGCGGATTTCCTGGAGCGGTGGGAGCTGACGCGGACGGGCCCGGGGCTGCACGGGGTGACGGCGTTGGTGCTTCCGGTGGAGCGGTCCGACGGCACACCGGCCGCGCTGAAGTTGCAGGCGTTGGACGAGGAGAGTGCGGGGGAGCACCTCGCGCTGCGGGCGTGGGGCGGGGACGGCAGCGTACGGCTGCTGGACCACGACGCGTCGACGGGCACGATGCTGCTGGAACGGCTGGACTCGGACCGGCACCTGTCGGTGCTCGCCGCCATGGACGTGCGGCAGGCGGTACGGGTGATCGCGGAACTGTTGGCGCGGTTGACGGCCCTGCCGGCCCCGGCGGGACTGCGCGGCCTGGGCGACGTGGCGGGCGCGATGCTGGCGGACGTGCCCGCCGCGCTCGGGCGGGTGGACGAGCGGGGGCGCGGGGTGCTGCGGAACTGCGCGGCGGCGGTGGCGGAGGTGATGGGGGAGCCGGGGGATCGGCTGCTCCACTGGGACCTGCACTACGACAACGTGCTCGCGGGCGGGCGGGAGCCGTGGTTGGCGATCGACCCGAAGCCGCTGTCCGGCGATCCGGCGTTCGACCTGATGCCGGCGATCGGCGACCACTTCGCGGCGGACGACGTGTGGTGGCGCTTCGACCTGATGACGGAGGTGATGGGCCTGGACCGGGATCGGGCCCGGGCCTGGACGTTGGGGCGGGTGTTGCAGAACTGCCTGTGGGACGTGGAGGACGAGGAGCCCTTGCAGGAGGAGCAGTTGGTGACCGCCGAACTGCTGTTGGCCGGCCGCCGGGTGGGGTGAGGGCCGGCGGGCGGGGTGACGACGGACGCGGGGTGAAGGTCGCAGGGCGGGGTGACGGTCGCCTGGCGGGGTGACGGTCGGCCGGGCTCAGGGGACGAGGACGACCTTGCCCGTGGTGTCGCGCGACACGAGGGCGTCGTGGGCGGCGGCCGCCCGGGACAGGGGATAGCGCTGGATCGACGGCCGCAGTCGGCCGGCCGCGGCCTCCGCGAGGGCCCGGGTCTCCAGGGCGCGAATCGGGTCCGGGTCGCCGACGCGCCGCATCATCGCCGGGCCGAGGACGACCTCGCTGGTGACGCTGCGGGCCGTGAGGGCGGCGCGCTCGGCGTCGGTGAGGGTGAGCTCGCCGCCCGACCAGCCGAAGACGAGCCGGCGACCGCCGGGCGCGAGCAGGTCGAGGGCCGCCCGTGCGACGGCCCCGCCGACGGAGTCGAAGACGACGTCCACCCCGCCGGGGTGGTGGGCGCGTACGGCCTCCGCCCAACCGGGGTCGTTGTAGTCGAGGGCGAGGTCGGCGCCGTTGGCGTGGGCCAGGCCCGCCTTGACGGAACCACCGGCGAGGGCGACGACGGTGGCGCCCGCGTTCTTCGCGTACTGCACGAGCAGCGTGCCGATGCCGCCGGCGGCGGCCGTGACGACCGCGACGGAGCCCGGTCCGAGGTCGGCGAACCCGAGGATCCCCAGGGTGGTGCGGCCGGTCCCGATCATGGCGACGGCCCGGGCGGCGTCGAGGCCCGGTGGTACGGGGTGCAGCCGGTCGGCGGCGGCGACCGCGTACTCGGCGTACCCGCCGGGGGCGAACCCGAGGTGGACGACGACCTCGCGCCCGAGCCAGGCGGGATCGGTGCCGGGCCCCAGGGCGTCGACGGTGCCGGCGACCTCCCGGCCGGGGACGGTCGGAAGCTCGGGGAGGGCGGGGGCCGGCCCCTGGACGCCCTGGCGGAGCGCGGTGTCGAGGAGGTGGACACCGGCGGCGGCGACGGCGATCCGGACCTGCCCGGGGGCGGGCACGGGTACGGGCACGCGCTCGTAGGTGAGGTTCTCGGCGGGGCCGAAGGCGTGCAGGCGCACGGCGTTCATGGTGTCGGGGGTGGCGGTCGCGCCCGGGCGGGTGTTCGTGTCGGGGGTGGTGTTCATGGGGTCAGCCTCGGACCTCGACCGGGGTTGAGGTCAAGGGTTGCCGGGGGTTGCCGGGGTCCCCGGGGGTCTTCGGGGCCTCCGATGACCGTCGGGGTTCTTCGGGTGTCTTCGAGGGCCCGCGGGGGGCTTCGGGGCTTTGTCAGTGCGGTGGGCCACGATGGGGCGATGGTGCGAAACGAGCGGGCTCGGACGGTGAAGGCGGCGCGACGGCCGGAGGTGCGGCTGCCGGAGCTCGCGGCGTGGCCGGGCGGCGAACTGGAGCCGGACGGGGACTACGACGGGCTCGAGTTCGCGGACCTCGACCTGGTCGGGCAGGAGGGGATCGGGGCGCGGTTCATGGACTGCGCGCTGCGGCGGTGCGCACTGGACGAGACGGGGCTGACGAAGGCCCGTTTCCTGGACTCGGTACTGGAGGGAGTGAGGGGGGTGGGAACGGACCTGTCGGGGGCCTCGCTGCGGGACGTGGAACTGGTGGAGGCCCGCCTGGGCGGGATCCAACTGCACGGCGCCGTACTGGAACGGGTCGTCGTACGGGGCGGCAAGATCGACTACCTGAACCTGCGCGGCGCCCGCCTCAAGGACGTGGTGTTCGAGGGGTGCGTGCTGGTCGAACCGGACTTCGGGGGCGCGGTGCTGGAGCGCGTGGAGTTCCGGGAGTGCACCCTGCGCGGGGCGGACTTCAGCGGGGCGCGGATGACGGACGTGGACCTGCGGGAGGCGACCGAGCTGGGCATCGCACGCGGCGTGGACGCGCTGTCGGGGGCGGTGATCAGCCCGTCGCAGCTGTTCGACCTGGCTCCGGCACTGGCGGCTCAGCTCGGGCTGCGGGTGGGG
>NZ_LGDE01000316.1 GCF_001279725.1 Streptomyces sp. WM4235
GCACGGCGCCGGGGACGGCCGCGGGGTGGTCGAGGCGGGCGAGTTCGACGAGCCAGCCCGGTTCCGGGTGATCGGCCGCCGCGTGCTCGGCGAGGCGGGTCTTCCCGGAGCCGCCGGGGCCGATGAGGGTGACGAGGCGGTGCCGGGACAGGTCGCCGTGGAGGGCCTCCAGGTCGGGCTCGCGGCCCACGAAGGAGGTGAGGCGGGGGCGGAGGTTGCCGCGCGGGGCCTCCGACGGTTCGGGGGGCGCGGTGGGTTCCGGGGGCGGGCGCAGGAGTTCCGCGTGGAAGGCGCGCAGGGCGGGGCCGGGGTCGGTGCCGAGGCTGTCGGCGAAGGGGCGGCGGGGTGGGTGGTCGGGGGGGAGGGGGGGCGGGGGGCGGGGCGCGGGGGGGAGGGGGGC
>NZ_LGDE01000317.1 GCF_001279725.1 Streptomyces sp. WM4235
GGTGGGAGGCCTGCGGGGGATGTGCGAGAGTGCCGCATGACCTCTGAAACGATCAACGCCGCCGCGGCCGGAACCTGGCGGCTGGGCGATCTGACCGTCAACCGGATCGGCTTCGGCGCGATGCGCCTCACCCACCTCGCCGACGGTTCCCCGAGCGAGCGCGACCGGGTCACGGGGGTGCTCCGCAAGGCCGTGGAGCTCGGGGTGAACCACATCGACACGGCGGCCTTCTACTTCTCCCCGCTGCGTTCCGCGAACGAGCTCATCAACCGGGCACTCGCCCCGTACGGCGACGAACTCGTCATCACCACCAAGGTGGGCCCCGGCCGCGACGCCGCCGCCACCCCGCGCGAACTCAACCACCGCATGGTCGACGCCACGGTCGGCTGCGGCGACA
>NZ_LGDE01000318.1 GCF_001279725.1 Streptomyces sp. WM4235
CCGCCGAAGAGGGCGTCGTTGCCGGGACCGCCGAAGAGGGCGTCGTTGCCGTTGCCGCCGTTCAGGCTGTCGGCGCCGTTGCCACCCTCGATGCGGTCGTTGCCGTCACCGCCGGACAACGAGTCGCTGCCGTCGCCGCCGCAGATGATGTCGTTGCCACCGCGGCCGTCGACCACGTCGCTGCCGCCGAGAGCGAAGATCACGTCATCGCCGGGAGTGCCGACCAGGATGTTGGGGCCGTCGGTGCCGGTGATGGTCGGCGTGGCGTTTGCGCAGGTGGGGACCGGCTCGTAGGTGATGGTCACCTGGGCCGCTCCCGCGGCGGGTCCGGAGGTAGCTCCCGACGGGACGAGGTTCGACCCACCGCCCCCACCACCGGAACCCAGCGTGC
>NZ_LGDE01000319.1 GCF_001279725.1 Streptomyces sp. WM4235
CAAGGGCAACCAGGCCTTCGACGCCGAGCGCTTCGCCAAGGTCGTCGAGCTCGTCATCACCGCGATGGACATCTCCATCTGCTTCGCGGACTTCCCGACGCAGAAGATCGGCGAGAACACCCGCGCCTTCCGTCAGCTGGGCATCGGCTACGCCAACCTCGGCGCCCTGCTCATGGCCACGGGTCACGCGTACGACTCGGACGGCGGCCGTACCCTCGCCGCCTCGATCACCTCGCTGATGACCGGCACCGCGTACAAGCGCTCCGCCGAGCTGGCCGCGATCGTCGGTCCGTACGACGGCTACGCCCGCAACGCCGACTCGCACAAGCGCGTCATGAAGCAGCACGCCGACGCCAACACCGTCGCGCCGCGCACCCAGGACCTGGAC
>NZ_LGDE01000320.1 GCF_001279725.1 Streptomyces sp. WM4235
GTCCAGGTCCTGGGTGCGCGGCGCGACGGTGTTGGCGTCGGCGTGCTGCTTCATGACGCGCTTGTGCGAGTCGGCGTTGCGGGCGTAGCCGTCGTACGGGCCCACGATCGCGGCCAGCTCGGCGGAGCGCTTGTACGCGGTGCCTGTCATCAGCGAGGTGATCGAGGCGGCGAGGGTGCGGCCGCCGTCCGAGTCGTAGGCGTGGCCGGTGGCCATGAGCAGGGCGCCGAGGTTGGCGTAGCCGATGCCGAGCTGGCGGAAGGCGCGGGTGTTGTCGCCGATCTTCTGGGTCGGGAAGTCCGCGAAGCAGATGGAGATGTCCATCGCGGTGATGACGAGCTCGACGACCTTGGCGAAGCGCTCGGCGTCGAAGGCCTGGTTGCCCTTG
>NZ_LGDE01000321.1 GCF_001279725.1 Streptomyces sp. WM4235
GGGGACCACGACGAGAAACCCGCCCCCCGCCCCGCCGCCCCCCCCCCCCCCCCCCCCCCCCTCCCACCCCCGATCGCCCTGCCCGCCACTGCTGCGGCCCGGCGCGCGTTCCCGCACGCCGAGACCCTCGACCCCACCCGCGAGCAGAGCGCCCGCCTCGAACCGCTCGACCTTCCCGTCCCCTTGCAGCGCATCCCCGAGGAGCAGTACCGCCAGTACGTCCACGCGCTGACGGTGTCCGCCGAGGAAGCAGAACCGGCGACCGGGGCGTGGGAGTTCGCCGAGAGCCACGAACAGCCGGCCGCGAGCGGCCAACCGCTCACCGCCCGCATCCCCAGTGAAGACGCCCAGGACCCCGGGAACCCGTTCCCCGCACTCCTCGCC
>NZ_LGDE01000322.1 GCF_001279725.1 Streptomyces sp. WM4235
GCAGGAATCCCGGAGCTGATCCCGGCACGCGCCGATCGGCAGTCAGGACCGCGCCAAGTGCGCACCACCACCGCGGCTCATCCCCACACCGCCTCACACCTGGAGTCCCCGTGACGCTCAACCCCCGTACCGAACTGTTCATCATCGCGACCTACGCCAAGGCCCTCGCCCAGCACGCCGACACTCCCGCCGAGGAGCGCCCCGCGCTCCTGGCCCTCGCCGACGAGGCCGAGTGGACCGGCCGGCACTGCTACCCCGGGGGACCGTGGGAGTGGTCAACCCTAAAAGTCCAAATGATCGTTTCCGACCCCCGGCGTGACCCCGTCCCCCCCGGACCCCCCCCGCTGGACCCCACCGACACCGCCGGTCTCCTGTTGGAC
>NZ_LGDE01000323.1 GCF_001279725.1 Streptomyces sp. WM4235
GCGGTGCGGCGGCGCTCCTCGCGGCCGGGTACGACCACCGGGTGGACGCCATCGCCCCGCAGATCACGTACTGGAACCTCGCCGACTCCCTCTTCCCGAACGACGTGTTCAAGAAGCTGTGGACCGGCATCTTCTTCACCACGGGCGCCGCCGGCGGCGGTGCGACCGGGGGCGGCGCGGCGGGCGGTGCGGCCGGCCTCCAGCCGTCGGCGCGGTCCACCGACCCCGCGGCCGTGCCCGGCTGCGGACGGTTCCAGCCGGAGCTGTGCGCGATGTACGAGCGGGTCGCGGTCGCCGGGAAGCCCGACGCCGAGGCCCGCGAGCTGCTGGCCGCACGCAGCCCCTCGGCGGTGGGCGACAAGATCAAGGTGCCCACCC
>NZ_LGDE01000324.1 GCF_001279725.1 Streptomyces sp. WM4235
GCGCTGATCCGGTGCCCGGCCCGGGCCAGCTCCGCCGCGATCGCACGGGTCGATTTCACAGTCCACGGCAGCGGCGACATCGGGGCGCCTCTCTCATCGGGCTCGACCACCGCCAGCAGTGCCGGCCGCAGCCCCGGGCCCAGATCGGCAACCCGTTTGCGTAAACCAACGGGACGCAGGACCCGCCCCAACGGCTCGTCGCCGGATTCCACGCCGAACACACCATCTTGGCCAGTAATCTCACTTCCCCGGGCCACCCGGTCATCAGCGGGGACCCCAAAAAAAAGAAACTCGTGGGCGACTTCAAAAACAGCGGCCCCCAGTGGCGTCCCGCCGGCGAGCCCGTCCCGGTCAGCGTCCACGACTTCGCCGACCCGC
>NZ_LGDE01000325.1 GCF_001279725.1 Streptomyces sp. WM4235
CCGCCGCCACCGACGCCAAGGGCCGCCGGCTCCAGGTCCTCAAGGTCGACGGCCCGGACACCCTGCGCTCCGACAACCCCGACTTCGTCGACTCCTACCTGAACTTTCACGTGGCCAACGGAGCGGTGATCACCTCGCAGTTCGGGGACCGGACCAAGGCCGCGGCCGCCCGTCAGGCGCTCGCGGCGGCCTTCCCGGGCCGTGAGGTCGCCCAGCTCGACGGGGACCGGCTGATGGGCGGCGGCGGAGGCATCCACTGCTCCACGATGCAGCAACCCGCCGCGGGCTGAGCCCCGCGGCGGGGCGGCGGATCCGACGGCGGGCGTGGGGGCCGCCCCCGTCGGAACCCTCCCTACTGGTTCTCGGCGCCCAG
>NZ_LGDE01000326.1 GCF_001279725.1 Streptomyces sp. WM4235
ATCCGCTCACGCGCGGTCAGCTTGCCCTTGGCATGCTGCGCCTCGGTGGCGCGGTCGCTCGGCCCGCGGCGGGCCACGTCACGCAGGGAGTGCAGCTCGCTGATCCGGTTCCTCATCGTCCGTCCCCCCATCCGTCCGCGAGCTGCTGGACCACGAGACACGACCAGGTGAAGCCGCCGCCGCCCGTGAGGACGAGGGCGTACTCGTCCGGCGCCAGCCGGTCCCGCGCGCCGAGGTCCGCGAGGTTGGCGAACAGGTCGCCGCAGCCCAGGTGCCCGGTTCGTGCGCCGAGGCGTAGTGGCTCCACCGCCAACAGCTCCCGGATGGCCGGGAGGTACATCAGCTCGAGGACCTTGGGGCCGAGCCGGGGCAGGGCGACGCACCGGATACGCGGGTCGTCCGGGGGCAGACCCGCTTCGGACAGGGCTTGCAGCACTACCGTGCGCACGGCTTCCGGGCCGGTCTTGGCGAACCGGGCCATGCCGCCCGCCTCCAGGAACGCCCGTTTGGTCCGGCGGATGTCGACGGGCCGGCCGTGCGCGAGCGGCGCGGGACTGAACGCGTCCGCGCCGCGGTACATGGACTCCATCTCGGGGGCGGCCAGCACGGCGTGGGCCACCAGGCGCAGCCCGCGCCCGGACCGTCCGAGAACGGCGGCGGTGCCGCCGTCCCCGTAGGCGACCTGGTAGTCGCCGAGCCAGCGGTCGAAACCGGCGGGGTCGAACCGGTCCGCGGTGGTGATCAGGGCAGTGCTGAGCGAAGGATCAGCGGTGAGGTGGGCGGCGGCGGTGTGCAGGGCCATCGCTCCGGCGTGGCACATCTGCTGGATGCCGAAGGGGATGGCCGCCGAGGCTCCCACGCGGTCGGCCACGTAGTGGGCCGGGGACCAGAAGTCGTGGCCCTGGTGCCAGATCCAGTTGTGCAGCAGCAGGCCGATGTCGCCGGCCTCGACCCCTGCCAGGGCCAGGGCCTTGAGCCCGGCCGATACGGCCATGTCGGGCGCCGACTTGTCGTACGAGACCGGTACTTCGACCACTCCGGCCGCTTCCGGGCCGTCCGGGTCGAGGACACCGTCGGCCACCAGGGCGTACGCGCTCTGGGTGGTGTCGGGCAGCCAGGTCGCGGCCGCCTCCACCGTCAGGCCGTCGCTGAAACGCATCGCGGGTTCTCCTGTCCTGGGCTTCGCCCATCGCCGCGCCGGCCCTTCCTGGGTCGTCGCATTCCGACAGACCGGCGGGGCGGGGCCGCAGATACACCGGCTTCGGGTGTACGCGGGACGGCTGCCCGGGGCTCTGTGAGAGGGGGCTCCGTCCGAGCCCCGGCGGAGAGCCATCGAGCGAGAAGGGCAAAAGTCATGGTGTCGAGGACGCGTACGGCGGCTGAACTGTGGGACGGCTGGCTGGAGATGTGGAACGAGGATCCGGGCGCCGCACACAAGATCATCGGTGCGGAGTACCGGCTTCATCTGCCCACCACCGGGGCGACGATCGACCCGGACACGATTCGGGACCCGGGCGCGATGGCCGACTGGGTCGCCGGCTTCACGGGCAAGTTCGAGGGACTGCGCTACGAGACGGACCTGGGGCCGGTGGTCGACGGTGAACTCGCGGTGTGCCGCTGGTTCGGCACCGCCACCTGCCTGGGGCGGACCGGGTGGCCGTCCGACGTGCCCGGCAAGCGGATCACCTGGGTCGGCGTCGACATCCTGCGCATCGTCGACGGCTGGATCGTGGAAGCCTGGACGCAGGGAGCGGAGACCGACGAGCGGCCGCCGTCCGCCGTGTGAAGCAGGGGGCGGTCGTCGGCCGCCCTCTCATACCGGGGGGCGGCCGACGACCGCCCCCCGGGGGGGCGGGTGGCGCGGATCGCGTCAGCCCGCCCAGCTCTCCACGGGGAGCGAGGCGACGCACGCCTTGGCCCAGGGCTCGTCCAAGTTCCACAGATCCATGGCAGCCATGTCATTCAGCATCATACCCAGGGCAAGGAACCGCTTGACGGTGACGTCATCGGCTCCTGAGTTCTTCTGGATGGCATTCCACATGCGCCCGAATCCGTTTTGGACGGCCGCGCGGATGTCCGGGTCGTCGGATGCGGCGAAACCATGCAGCTGGATCAGCAGAAAGAGCCGGTCGCGCACCAGGGAGCGGTATCGGTCACCCATCGCGACGAGGGCATCTACGCCGGTCAGGCCGTCGGCTGACTGGTCGAAGGACGCCACGACCAGGTTGAATGAGTTTTCGACGACAGAAATGAAGAGCCCTTTTTTCGTATCGAAGATACGAAAAACGTAGGGCTGGCTGATTCCTGCCTTCCGGGCGATCGTTTCCACTGAAGTTCCGTAATAGCCCCCATGTGAGAATTCCTCGGAGGCGATTTGCAGAATTTGTTTGCGGCGCTCGCCGCCCGTCATTCGTTCCATGGCCACATGAAACCACGCGACGGGCGTAAATGTGACCCGTGGTGGGAAGGCGGCCCGTTGACTGAGTAGTTAGTCACTGCTACCTTGCAGCACGTAGCCCGCCCAGCGAAGGGAAGAACGAAGAGATGACTCAGACCGCAGGGGACGCGGTCCCCACGAAGACCGTGGCGCCGCCACCCGAGTCAGCGGAGGCCCGGCGCCACCGCAAACTCGTCTTCCTCGTCGTGTGCGCCGGCTTCGTCATGTCGAGCCTCGACATGATGATCGTCAACGTCGCGTTCCCGGCCCTGGAGGAGGACTTCCACGGCACGACCGCGGCGGCCCTGTCCTGGACCCTCAACGCGTACTCGATCGTCTTCGCCGCAGCGCTCGTGCCCGCCGGCCGGCTCGCGGACCGTTCCGGCCGCAAGGGCGGATTCCTGCTCGGGCTCGGCCTGTTCACCCTCGCCTCCGCGCTGTGCGCCGCGTCGCAGGGAGTGCCCATGCTGGTGGCCGCCCGGGTGCTCCAGGCCTTAGGCGCCGCCGCCATGGTCCCCACCTCGCTCGGTCTGCTGCTGGCCACCTATCCGCCGGAGCGGCGCGCCGGCGCCGTGCGGGCCTGGACGGCGGTCGGGGGTGTGGCCGCGGCGCTCGCCCCGATCGTCGGCGGCGCCCTGGTCAACCTCGACTGGCGGTGGATCTTCCTCATCAACCTGCCCTTCGGCATCGCCGCACTGCTGGTCGGCCGACGGGTCCTGCCCGCCGACGCACAGCCCGAACGCGGCCCGCTGCCCGACCTGCTCGGTTCGGTCCTCATCGTCATCGCGGTCGCCGCCGCCTCGCTGGCCCTCATCAAGGCGCCCGAGTGGGGCTGGAGCTCCGCACGTGTACTCGGCTGCTTCGCGCTGACCGTCCTCGGCCTCGCCGAGTTCTTCCGACGCTCCGCCCGGCACCCCAACCCCGTGGTCGCGTTCTCGCTGTTGCGGGTGCGGTCCTTCAGCCTGGCGAACACGACCGCGCTGGTCTTCAACTCCTGCTTCGGCGCGATGCTCTTCTCCTTCATGCTCTGGTGTCAGAACGTGTGGGGCTACTCCGCGCTGGAGACCGGGCTCGCCCTCGCCCCGGGCACCTTCCTGATGCCGGTCATGGCCATGGCCACCGGCCCGCTCGTGAGGAAGCTCGGCGCCGCCACCGTCGTCATGCTCGGATGCGCCCTGCTCGCCGCCGGTGTCCTGTGGTGGGGCATCGCCGCGCAGAGCGAACCCGACTACGTCACCATGCTGCTGCCCGGCGCCCTGCTGACCCCGGTCGGCACCATTCTCGGCACCACCGCGCTGGTCGGCCTGGTCACCAAGGACCTGCCCCCGGCGTCCTTCGCCACAGGGTCCGCCGTCAACATGATGGTCCGTCAAGTCGGACTCGTCATCGGCATCTCGGTGTTCATCGCCGTGCTCGGCACCCCCGGCCCCGGCGCCGCCACCCTGGAGGCCTTCCGCCACGCCTGGTTCATCGCGGCCGGGATCGGCATCCTGGCCCTGCTCGTCAGCCTGCCGCTCGCCAAGCGAACCGAGGCGGACGCCACCTGAAGCCGCACGGCGCGGCGTGAACCCGCGCCGCGCGAGGCTGCCCACCGACCGCCGCCTGGAGCCCGGAACCCCCGCCGGACTCCAGGCGGCTTCGCCGTGTTCCCCACCGGCCGGCGAGTCCTTCGACGCCGCCTGTATCCACGCGGTCGGCGACCGGCTCTGTACGGGCGTAAACCAGCGGCAGGCGGAGGGAAACCCGGTAATGAAGTTCGAGGGCGGACTGGGCGTGAAGGCGGTCACCACCTGGCTGCCCAGCACCACACAGACCACGAGGGACCAGGTCGCCGCGGGCCGCCTCACCCCGGAGCGCGCCCGGCAACTCGGTGTCACGGAACTCCCCGTGACCCCCGACCTGGCCGCACCCGAGATGGCGGTACGGGCGGCCCGCAGAGCCCTCGACCGCGCGGGATGGGACCCCGCACGCATCGGCTTCCTCGCCCATGCACGGGTCTTCCACCAAGGGCACGAGAAGTGGTCGTACGCCCACTACATGGCGAACGAACTCGGCCTCCCGCCGACAGCGCTGCCCTTCGGTATCGAAGCCCTGTGCACCGGCGGCGCGACGGGGCTGCTGGTGGCCGCCACCCAGCTCCTGGGCGACCCCTCGCTTTCCGGAGCCCTGGTCACGACCGGCGAGCGTTACCACGCCCCGGCCTGGGACCGCTGGAGCATGCACTCCGACATCGGATACGGCGACGGTGCCACCGCCGCGCTCCTGCACCGGCGCGACGGCGGTCCGGACGACCTGCACCTCCTGTCCCTGACCCACTCGACGGCCGGCAGGCTCGAAGGCATGGAGCGCGGTGACCGGCCCTTCTCCCAACTGCCGATGCAGGACCGCACGACCTGGGAGACGAACGTCGAGCGCAAGGCGTTCTACGAGGCCGTGGGCAAGGACGCCTTCCCCGAGGAGGCGCGCGTCCACGTCCGCGCCTCACTCGACCAGGCCCTGGACGAGGCCGGCCTGCACCCGCACGACCCGCGCATCCGGCTGTTCACCATGCCCCGCATGGGTCCGCGCCTCGTCGACGTGATGTACGGCTCCCTCGCGGGCGTGCTCAAGGCCGAGACCGTGCTGCTCGGCGGCAGGACGGGACACCTGGGAGCGGGGGACATGCTCGCGAACATGGCGGACATCGTCAGCCACCGCATGCTCCGGCCCGGGGAGTTCGCGGTGGTCGCCGGAGCGGGCGGCGGCTTCACCTGGTCCACCGCGGTCGTCCAGGCTCCCGAGAAGTGAGCACACCGGGCATCGAGCCCGCGTCGGCATACCCCGCGAGCAGCCCTCGCGGGCAGGAAGGCACACACATGAACCACACGTCGTACCCGCGCGGCGCGCACCGGATGGTGGTGGGCATCAGCGGAGCCACCGGCATCGCCTACGGCATCCGCACCCTCCAGGTCCTCAGAGCGGCCGGCATCGAGACGCACCTCGTGATGTCGCGGTCCGCGCGGCTGACGCTCTCGTACGAGAGCGACCTGACCACCGCTCAGGTGCAGGAACTCGCCGACTTCCACTACTCGCCCGAAGACGTCGGCGCGCCCATCGCCAGCGGATCCTTCCGGACCCGGGGAATGATCGTGGCCCCCTGCTCCGTGAAGAGTCTCGCGCAGATAGCCGTCGGCACCTGCGACACCCTGCTCGCGCGGGCCGCCGACGTCACCCTCAAGGAGCGCAACCGGCTCGTCCTCATGGTCCGGGAGACCCCGCTGACCCTCACCCACCTGCGCAACATGACGACCGTGACGGAGAACGGCGGCATCATCGCGCCGCCGGTGCCGGCCTTCTACACCCGCCCGGAAGGCCTTGAGGAAGTCATCGACCAGTCCGTCGGCAGGGCCCTGGACCTGTTCGGAATCGACTCCGAAACCTTCCCGCGCTGGGGCGAGCCGGCCGTACCGGCCAAGGACGCCGCCCCCGCGCCGACCACCACGCGACCGCTCGCGCAGAGCGCCGTCCACGTCTGAGGAAGCACACATGACCAAACACCTGACGAGCCTGCGCGACCACCTCGCCGCCCTGGCCGAGCTGGGAGACGTGCGTGAGCTGCACACCCCCGCCGACACCCACCTGGAGATCGGGGCCGTCATCCGGCGCAGCGCCGAGAACCGCGACCCGGCGCCGCTGTTCACCGCGGTCAAGGGATACGCACCCGGCTTCCGGGTCCTGGGCGCCCCCGCCGCGCTCAGCTCGGCGCCCGGCGCCCCCTGGGCCAGGGTCGCCCTCTCGCTCGGCCTCGACGCCGCCGCCCACCCGCTGGACATCGTCGAGGAGCTCGCCGCGGCGCGCGGCCGGGAGCCCATCGCGCCGGTCGTCGTCGACCGGGGCCCCTGCCAGGAGAACGTCCTGCTCGGCGAAGACGCCACGCTCGACTCCTTTCCCGTACCCCTCATCCACGACGGTGACGGCGGGCGCTACATCAACACCTGGGGAGCGATCGTCGTCCGCACCCCCGACGGCAGTTGGACCAACTGGTCCATCGCACGCGTCATGATGATCGACGGCCGTCGGATGGCCGGCATGGTCCGGCCGCTCCAGGACGTCGGGAAGATCTTCAAACTGTGGCGGGACCGCGGCGAACCCATGCCCTTCGCCCTGGTCCAGGGCGCCGAACCGGCCGTTCCCTTCGCCTGCGGCATGGGGCTCCCCTCCGGAACGGACGAAGCCGGTTACCTCGGCGCCCACTTCGGCGAGCCCCTGGAACTCGTGCGCTGCAAGACGGTCGACCTCGAAGTACCCGCCACCGCGGAAATCGTGATCGAAGGCCACGTCTCCCTCGACGAGACCGCGCCCGAGGGACCCATGGGCGAGTACGCGGGCTACCTCACCGGCAAGGCGAACCCCTGGCCGGTCTTCCACATCAGCGCCATCACCCACCGCGACGACCCGATCCTGCCCGTCGTCTCGGCCGGGAAGCCCGTAGAGGAGGACCACACCGCGGTCGGCACGACCTACTCCGCCGAGGCCCTGCACCAGCTCCGCGCGGCCGGGCTCCCCGTCACCGCCGCCTGGATCGTGCCGGAGACCGCCATCAACCTGCTGGCGGTCACCGTTCCGCGCGACTGGCGCGAGCGCTCCGCGTTCACCAGCACCCGCATGCTCACGCGCGCCATCGCCCATCTGGCACTGCGCCCCAAGGTCGGATACTGGGTCACCCGGATCATGGTCCTCGACGACGACATCGACCCCACCGACCTGCGCGACCTGATGTGGGCCTTCCACACGCGCAGCCATCCCACACGCGGCCAGATCCTCATCGAGGACCAGAAGGTCACCCCGCTGCACGTCGTCTACTCGCCCGCCGAGCTCGCCGAAGGCGGCCCGAAGGTCGCCTACGACTGCCTCCTCCACCCCGACGAGGACAAGCGCGCCCGCAGCACCGCGTTCAAGGACAACTTCTCCGCCGACATCCAGGCCCGCGCCCTCGCCATCTGGGAGAACCGATGACCGAGACGAACACCGTCACCCGTCCCACCACTCACGGCGACCAGGAGGCGCCACGGCGCCTGGTCATGGTCAGCGGAGGGACGCGCGGCATCGGCCGCGCCGTCGCCGTACACCTCGCCGGCGAGGGGTACGACATCGCCTTCTGCGGCAGGTCCGCCTCGGCGGCCGCCCGGGAAACGGCCGAACCGGTCCGCGCACAGGGCGCCTCCGTCTTCCACGAGCCGTGCGACGTGGCGGACCACCAGGCCGTCGAGACCTTCGTCAAGCGGGCCGAGGGCGAACTGGGGCCGGTGTACGGCCTGGTCAACTCGGCAGGAATCGTCAAGGACAACCACCTGGTGATGATGCCCGTCGACGACTGGGCCTCGGTGATCGACACCAACCTCACCGGAACGTTCAACTTCTGCCGGACCGTCGGTTTCGGCATGCTCAAACGGCGTGCGGGGGCGATCGTCAACATCTCGTCTGTGGCCGGCGTCTACGGGCATGCCACACAGGCCAACTACGCCGCGTCCAAGGGCGGGGTGAACAGCCTCAGCCGCACCCTCGCCAAGGAGCTCGCCCGGCACGGCATCCGGGTCAACGTCGTGGCCCCCGGCTTCATCGAGACCGACATGACGGACGACCTCAGCGACAAGGCACGCAAGGAAGCCCTCGCCGCGGTGCCGCTGCGGCGCTTCGGCACCGCCCGGGAAGTCGCCGACCTCACGGGCTTCCTGCTGTCCGACAAGGCGTCCTACATCACCGGACAGATCCTCCAGGTGGACGGGGGCGTGGCACTTTGACCACTCCGTACCCGGCGGTGCGCCCCGGCGAGCTGCACCTGTGGTGGCTCACCGTGCCACCGGCAGGTACGGACACGGAGACGGCCGCGCGGCTCCTCGACCCGCAACAGCGGGAACGCGCCGCGCGGCTGAACCGGCCACTGCACCGGCACCGCAAGATCATGGCTCACGCCGGCCTGAGGGTACTGCTCGCCGGCCACCTGGGTACGCGGCCGTCCGAGGTCCGGCTGCGCCGGGCGGCCTGCCCCGCGTGCGGTGGACCGCACGGCCGCCCCTACGCGGCCGGCGGGCACGGCCTGGAGTTCTCGATGGCACACGCGGGCGACGGGGTCCTGTACGCCTTCGCGCGGGGCCCCGTCGGAGTGGACGTGGAATCCGACGCGGTCCCCGCGCGCACCGCGCGTACCGTCGCCGGGTGGCTGCCGGCCGCCCAGCGACGCGGGCTGGACGTCCTGCCCGAGCCCGACCGGCTCCGCGCCTTCCTGGGCTGCTGGGTCCGCACGGAGGCCTACCTGAAGGGAATCGGAACGGGGCTCGCGCACGGCGTCGGAGCCGCGCAGGACGCGTCGGCGGACCCCGCGTGGCACTTCGTGGACGTCGAGGTGCCCGAGGGCTTCACCGCCGCCGCAGCCGTGTCGGATCGCGCCCTGCCGATGCCGGCCGGTACCTCCCCGGCCCACCTGCGCACCCTTACCCGTAGATTGACCTCGGCGTCCATCATCGCGGCCGCCGAGCCGGCCCGAACACGAGAGGGGCGCGCGATGCGCGACACCGATCCCGGCGGACGTGCGGGGCCGCGCGAGAGCGCGGGCGAGCACCAGAACCCGCTGCCGGACGAACTGCGCACCGCGGTGGGCCGACCGCCTCGCGCGCTCGTCGCGGAGATCGCCTCGTGGCCGGCGCCGCGCAGGTTCGCCGCGCCCGAAGCCGACGAACCGGCCGACGACGAGCGGACCCACGCCGTGCGGGCCGACGCCGTGCGGGCCGACGACGAACCGGCCGACGACGAGCGGACCCACGCCGTGCGGGCCGACGCCGGAATTCGCCTCACACCGCGGCCTCGTACGCGTCGCTGAAGCCGTGCCTCTTGCGCAGCTGTTCCTCGAGGCGGCGCAGCGCGCGGCCGCGCAGCGGACCCACCGAGCCGCGGGCGATCCCGAGCAGACGGCTGACCTCGTCGTACCCCGGGGCCGGATCCGCGCTCAGGAGGGCCAGGAGTTGCCGGTCACGCTCGGGCAGCTCCGCGAGCGCCGACAGGACCTCGGCACTGCGCTCCCGGCTGAGCAGGGCGTCCTCCGGCCCGGGGTGCGCGGTGGCGGGACGTTCCAGGCTGCCCGTGTCGCCCACGGGAACGTACCGTCCCGCACGGTCGTACTGCTTGAGGCTCTCCCGGCGCGCGCAGGTGGTGAGCCAGGCCGGGAACCGCTCCGGCGTGTGCATCCTCGGCAGGCTCTGGTACACCCGCATCCAGGTCAGTTGGAAGACCTCCTCACAGTCGGCCGGGCTGAGCCGGTGCGAGCGGGCCACCGTCCACACCACCGGGGCGTAGCGCTCGACGAGCGCCGCCCACGCCTGCTGGGAACCGGACAGGCACGCGGCGACCAGCTCACCGGGGCCAAGAGCTCCGGCGGCCGCGTCCGCCGGGCGCATTCGCGTCGAAGACATGGGTTCCTTCCTGGGGAGTGCGGGCAATGTGCGCGAGGTGGTGGCGGGCGCCCGGCCGGGTGCGGTCAGCCGAGGGGTTCGGCCGTGTCGATGACGGCGCAGCCCACCAGGCCGTCCCCGGACAACGAGGTGACGACCGCCGTGCCGCCGCGCGTGCGGCCCTCGCGCTGCCACAGACCGAGGACCGCGGCGATCTGCAGGACCCCGTCGGCGCTGAAGCACTCGCCGACCGTCTCCTTGACACGAACGACCTGTCCGGGCAGTGCTCCGCCCAGGGCCAGCCCCAACGCGCGTTCCTCGACCCGGTCCAGGCCGGTCCGGCCGGTGCATCCCAAGGAGACCGTGGTCACCTCGTCCGGGTTCTTGCCGCTGCGCCGCAGCGCCGCGCCGACCACCGACGCCAGACCCTCGGCGAGGCCGTGCCGCGGTGCGAAGCCGGTCTCGCACGCCAGTACCCGAGCGAGCGCAGGCCGCCCCGCGGCGAGCGCCGCGGCCTGCGGCTCCACCACGAGCACCGCGGCGCCCTCACCCACGGGAGCCTCGGCGTCGAGCGCCCCCGACCGGTGCCAGCCCCACGCGCCCTGCGCGCTGAATTCCTCCACGCCGCCCACCAGGAGACGGTCGGCGTGCCCCTGGCGCAGCGCGTTGCGCGCGTAGCGCAGTGCCTGGACCCCGGCCAGATGACCGCCGGCCAGCGTGGCGTTCACCCCGCGCAATCCGTGCCGGATGGCGATCTGGCCGGCCGCGCAGTTCATCACGGTGTTGGGGAACAGACTCGGGTTCACCAGGTAGGGGCGCTCCTGACTCAGGGTCTCCATCGAGTACTCGCTGGAACTGCGGATGCTCCCCGTGCTGGTGCCGAGCACGACACCCGTGCGCTCGCCCATCGGCTCCGCCTGCGCATCAAGCGCCAACCGGCAAGCCACCAGGCCGAGTTGAGTGGTCCGGTCGAAATGACGCACGCCCTTGCGGCCGATCAGTTCGGCGGTCCGCAGATCAGGTACGGTCCGCACCGGCCGCGGCGGCGGGGTCTCGTCGCCGGGAACCTCCTCGGCATGTCCCGCAATGCCGTCCCCCACGGCCCGCCCCAGGGCCTCGAGTCCGAGCCCGGCGGGCGTCGCCACGCCCACCGCGGTGATGGCGAGCGGCAGGACCGCGACGGCGGGGCGGTCCGCGGTCGCTTCGGCGATGGCGGTGCTCATGATGCCCTTCCGAGAATGGTGATGGCGTTGTTGCCGCCGAACGCGAACCCGTGGTTCTGCACGACCCGCGGACTGGCCGGTCGGGCGGAGCCCGCCACCGGGTCGACCCCCGGGCCCAGCGCGGGGTCGACCCGCTCGACACCGGCCGTGGGCGGCAGGAAGCCCTCGTACAGGGCCATGCAGCAGATCAGCGCGCCGAACCCGCTGGCCGCGCCCATGGTGTGGCCGATCATCGACTTGATCGAGCTGATCGGCGGGATCCTGTCGCCGAAGACCTCGCGGGCGGCAGCCACCTCCGTCGCGTCGTTGGTCCGCGTCCCGGTGCCGTGCGCGCAGATGTAGTCGATGTCCTCGGGCGTGACGCCCGCGCTGCGGTGCGCCGATCGGATGCACTCGGCGATGCTGGTCGGGTCCGGGTGCACCATGTGCTTGGCGTCGCAGTTGACGCTGTAGCCGAGCACCTCGGCATAGATGCGCGCCCCCCGGGCGACGGCGCGGTCGTACGGCTCCACGAGCAGTGCGACCCCGCCCTCCGCGGTGAGGATGCCCGAGCGGTCGGCGTCGAAGGGCCGGCAGATCTCCTCGGCGAGGGCGCCCAGGCGGTAGAACCCGGCGTGCGCCCAGCGGTTCAACGAGTCGGCGCCGCCGGCCAGCATGTAGTCGGCCTCGCCGCTCGCCACCATGTCGTACGCGTAGCCGAGCGCGTAGTTGCTGGCCGAGCAGGCGGTGGCCAGCGTGAGCGCCTCCCCCGACAGCCCGAGCTCGCTGTTGACCGCGGCGGCGATCCGGCCCGCCGGAACGGCGCCCACCCGGTCGCCGTCCAGGGATTTCAGCCCGTCCGCCGCCCACTGGGACACGAGTTCCTCGATGACCGCCGACTCACCGCTGGTGGTGCCCATCACGGACCCGGAACGGGCCCCGGCCAGGGCCGACTCGGTCAGATCCGCGTCGGCGACCGCCAGCCGCGCGGCCGACGCCGCGAACTGGGCACTGCGGCCCCACCGCGCGGGTTCGATACGGCGCAGCCACGCGGCGGGGTCGAAGTCGTGCACCTCACCCGCGTGCGTATGAGGGAAGCCGGTGGTGTCGAAACCGGCGATGGGCGAGGTGGTGCGGCGGCCCGCCTTGATGGAGGCGGTGAAGTCGGCAACGCCGATCCCGGCACTGCTCACCGCGCCCAGCCCGGTGATGACGACGCGGCGCGTGCCCGGCTCAGGCATCGGTACCGGCCCCCAGGGAGCGGGTGACCACGGCCCGGACGCCGTCGAGGTTGCCCATCTCGATCAGGGCGTCCTGGGGGATCGTGACGTCCAGGTCCTTCTCGATGCGGGCCAGGATCTCGATGGCGAGGAGCGAGTCGGCGTCGTGGTCGTCGATGAAGCTGCTCGTGTCGGTGAGTTCGGCCTCGTCCAGCTCCAGGACCTCGAGGATGATCTCCCGAAGCCGGCTGTCCTGCTCGGCGGTGAGGATGGTGGTGTCGGCGCTCATGGCGTCCGCCTTTCGTTCTTGGAGGTTGCCGGAAGGGTGGCTGTACGCGAGTGGGGGGCGAGCCCCGCGGCACTGGGCACGGAGGTCGGCCGCGGCAGGTGCGCGGGGGGTGCGGCGCTCGGTCCTCGGTGGCGCAGGTTGACGACCGACGCCTGGGCCAGCGCCACCGGGTTGAGGAACCGCAGTGGTCCGATGAGCCGCGAGGCGAACAGGTGCATGTGGCGGGCCATGGCTTCGTCGCGGGCCGCCGCCGAGAACATCAGCCGCTCGAAGGGGTTGAAGGGCCGGCCCTTGGCGTAGTCGACGGCCAGGTGCTGGTGGCCGCCGAGACCGCGCCGGTGGCGGCGCGCGTAGGCCGTGAGCGCCTGGTCCATGTCACCGCGCCCGGTCGCGGCCGTGGCGGCCGCCTCGGCCAGCCACTGGGCGGACTGCAGGGCCCAGCCGCAGCCGACGCCCCAGAGAGGGTCGCTGGTGATGGCGGCGTCCCCGATGAGCGCGACGCCCGGCGCGGCCGGCCGTCGCGAGTGCAGCGGATAGTTGACGGTGCCGGTGATCTTGGTGATGCGTTCGGCGGAGTCGATGTCGGGCCCGCCGGGCAGAGCACGGACGAACTCGGTGTAGGCGCCCTCCAGATCCTCCCGGAAGGCCGGGAGCCGGTCCTTGCCGGGGATCACCGCGACGACCGTGACTCCGTCGTCGTTCGGCATCGCGTACGCCACGTCCGGCTCCAGGAACCAGGAGTGGGTGATCCCGTCGCGCAGCGGGAGGTTCCGGAAGTGCGCGAAGTAGCTGAACCGCTCGTTCTCGTACGTCCGTGTCCCGACCCCGGCGAACCGGGCGACCGGGGAGTCCTTGCCGTCGGCGCCGACGACGAGGCGGGCCCGAAGTTCGCCCTCACCGTCGGGCCCCGAGACCCGCGCGCCCGCGGTGCGCCCGGCCTCTTGGATCAGACCCGTCACGGTGTGGCCGGTCAGCAGGTCCACGCCCGGGGTCAGGGCGGCGTGGGACCGGATCAGCGGATCGAGGGTGCTGCGCCGGACGTTGTACGAGTAGGGCAGCTCGGGGCCCGACGGCGCGGCCTTCGGTTCGATCCAGCCCCAGCGGGTGTACCAGCGCGCCTCGTTGCGTACGGCGCCGGCCGCCTCCAGAGCGGGTACGAGCCCGAGCTCTTCGAGTACCGGGTAGGAGCAGGGCTGGAGGTAGTGGGTGCACAGCACCTTGTGGGCCGCGGGGTCCGAACGGCGTTCGAGCAGGGCGACGCGTACGCCCCGCCGGGCGAGGAGGATCGCGGCGGCACTGCCGGCGATGCTCGCTCCGCTGATGACGACGTCGTACACGCGGTCTTCGAGCACGGTCATGCGCTGATCGCCTCCTTGTCGTAGTGGTGCAGGGGGGTTACCTCCAGGAAGGCGGTGATGTGCTCGGCGACCCGTACCGGCTGCTCCAGCTGGCAGAAGTGGGTGAGCCCCGGATCCTGGTTGAGCCTGACGTCGGGTATCGAGGCCATCAGGACGTCGATCGCGGCCGGCGGTGCCGACGGGTCGTGCGTGCCGCTGACCAGCAGTACGGGAGCCTGGATGCGGTGCAGCGGAAGGCCGGGGCCGCGCCCGAGCGTGGCGTAGAACTGCAGGAAGCCGTGCGGTTCCACACGCTCGCGGACCTTGCCGATCATGGCCTCGACGATGTCGGCGGGGATCCTCTCGGCGCGCGGGCCCAGTTGGGCGCGCAGGCCGTCGGCGAGCACCCCGCGGAACCGATCGATCGCCTCGCGGAAGAACAGGGCGTCCACGGGCTGGTCGTGGGGCCGGAAGACGGGCGCCACCAGCACCGTGGGGACCGAGGCGCTCGGCGTGCGCCGGGTGAGCAGTTCGAGCTGTGTGGTCGCGCCGAACGAGTGGGCCACCACCGCGTCGGGCCGTACGGGCAGCAGTTCGAGGGCGCGTTCCAGCCAAGCGGTCGAAGCACCCCGATCCGCCCAGAGATGACGCGAACCGCTCCGCCACGGCAGGTCGAGGGCGAACAGGCGGGTGTCGGCCGGCAGGTGCTGCGCGAGCACCCTCCAGTCCTCCCAGCTCTCCTCGAAACCGTGTACGAGGACGACGGTGCGCCCCTGCGGAACGAGCGCGGGACGTCCCTGGGCAGTGAGCGCGGGGCGCTCCCATATGCGCAGGGACTCGCCGTCCATCTCGTGGTCCACGGCCGGCCGCCAGGGGCCGCCGCGCGGTGTTCCTCGGTCTGCCAGTAGCACTCGCCTCACCTTTCGCCATGCGGTCGGACCGGATGGTGAGGACGATAGGGAGCTTTCGAGCCGCCACCGGAGTCCTTCGGAGGTCGCCTGGAGGCCTGAAACAGCCGCTCGGGAGCGGGACTTGAGACAGGCTTCAGCGTGACGATGGGTGGGCTCCAGCAGCGCTGTGCGAGGGCTGGAGTCCGGCGCTGCCGATTTCTTGACCGAGCCTTGGGTATTACCCTTCGGTAACCCTCTCACCTGCGAGAACGCCGCCAAGTTGACGGTTTCATGCCGGAGTTGATGTTTGACAAACCGACCGACGGATTTTTAGGGTCGAAGTGACTGGTAACTAACGACTATCCGGGGGTAAGTCGAATGGACGTCTCAGTACTAGGATCATTTGATGTGCGCATATCAGGGATAAATGCGACACCAACGGCTTTAAAGCCGGCTAAATTGCTCGCGCTCCTCTCCATGAGCCGCAATCAGCCCGTCTCGGTGGCCGAGAGCGTGCAGGAGCTGTGGGCAGGAGACGCACCGCGCACCGCCGGTTCGGCCATCCACACCTACGTCCGCCACCTCCGCGAACTGATCGCGACCGCAGAACCGAAGCTCGACCCCAAGTCCGTGATCTGCACCCGCCCCGGGGGCTACCTGCTCGACCTCGCGCCGGGGGAGGTCGACTCCGAGGAGTTCGGCCGACTGGCCGAGCGCGGCCATCGCGCGGTGAGCATCGGCGATGACCTGCTCGCCTCGAGCCGATTCCGGCAGGCCCTGGTCCTGTGGCGCGGGCCCGTGCTCGCCGATCTGCCGGCCGGCCCCATCCTGGCGATCCGCAAGAAAGAGCTGGAAGAGCGGCGCAGGTCCGCCCTCGACCGCTGCATCAGCGCCGAACTCAGGCTCGGACGCCACTACGAACTCCTGGGCGAACTGGTCGCCCACGCCGCCCATGACCGCACGAACGAACCGCTGCACGCACAGCTGATGCTGGCCCTGTACCGCGCGGGACGCCGGGTGCAGGCACTGGAGGTCTACCGCGAACTGCGACACGAGCTCTCCAGCCGGCTGGGCCTCGAACCGTCCCCCCGCATCCAGGCACTGCACGGGGCGATACTCGCGTCGGACCGCTCGCTGCAGCGCGAGCCGGGCACGCGGAGGGAGTCCCGGACGGCATAGGCCCGAGCTCCGATCGCAGTCGGCGAAGTGACCGGAAGCCGGCCGCGCGCAAGGCCGAAGGGGGAGACAGGAAGTGCGGGGATCATGCAGGAACGAGCCGCCAGGACCCGGGAGCGCCTTGTGCGCGCCGCGGCGGAGGCATTCGACGAACACGGACTCGGGGCGGCGAGCATGCAGGCCGTCAGCAAGTCGGCAGGCGTGTCGAAAGGGGCGCTCTACTTCCACTTTCCGTCCAAGGAGCACTTGGCCGACGCCGTGCGCGGAGCGTGCGGCGACCGGTTCGCGGCGAAGGCTTCCGACCTGATGGAGGCGGGCGAGTCCCCGGTCCAGGTGCTTATGCGCCTGCCGGGGCTCACGGCCGAGTGGCTCGGGCAGGACGTGATCGTACGGGTCGGCCTGCGCCTCGGGCGCGAGCAGCAGAGGGGAGGCCACCAGGACTGCGACGGACGGTACCTCTCCCGCGAACTGCACGACCTGCTCTCCCGGTTGCTGCGCGGCGCGGCGGAGCGGCGCGAGATACGGGACGGCCTTCCGCTGCGGACCTGCGCCTCCCTCCTCGTCGCGTTCCTGTTCTCGCTGGAATGCCGGGCCGAGGAATCGGCATCGAGGGAGGAGCTCCTCGAATCGATCGCGGAGCTGTGGAGCCTCCTGCTGCCCGGTATGGCTCCCGTCGCGGACCGGGAGTAGCGCAGCGCACGCCGTCCGCCTCCGTCCGCCTCCCGTGTATCCGGACGGCACCCGCGGAGCTCTGTCCCTGCGTGAGGTGCCCGCGCCGAGTCCGCGGGCACCCCGGCGAAGAAACGGCGCACGAGAAGGGGCAGGGGTGGACGGGATGAACGCATTCGACACCAAGACGCTGGTGGACCAATGGCTGGCCATGTGGAACGGGGATCTCGCGATAGCCGAACGCATCATCGCGCCGTCGCTGCGCGTGCATCTGCCGGCCTTCGGCATGCCCCCTGAGGAGGGCATCAACGATCCGGAATCGATGGCCCGCTGGATCGGCCTGTTCCGCAGCTCCTTCTCCTCGGCCTCCTTCCGCTGCGAGCTGGGCCCCTTCACCGACGGGGACCACGTGGTCTCCAGGTTCCGCTTCACCGGAACCTGGACGGCGGGCCGCCCGGCGATGGCATCGGCGCCACCCGGCACCGCGGTCAGCTTCGCCGGCGTGGACACCCTGAGGATCGAACACGGGCGGGTCGCCGAGTACTGGCTGACGGACGACCAACTCGACCTGTACGCACAACTCGGCGCGGTCCGCGGCGTGGAGCCCCAACCCGTCAGCCCGGCCTGACCGGTGCCGACCCGCCCCGGTGAGCCCGGGGTGGGTCTCCGGCGAGGCCGGCCGCGATGGTCGAGCCATCGCCGCATCCACCGCGGACCGGCCGGCGCGCGGGAAGCGACGATGAACGTTCCGACCTCGTCGGTGTGCCCACCGAACTTGTCGACGAGTCGGGGGACCTCGCCTGGCGGACCCGTAGCACGCCGTGGGGGACGACGACGTGGGCGACCACGAGCGCGGCGTACACCCCGTTGCGTTTCCCGGGCCAGGTACTTCGACCCCGGGACGGGACTCCACTACAACCTCCACCGCCACTACGAGTCCAAGGGCTCGTGGCCGTAGGCCGCCGGCGAGTGGTGTCGCATGTCGCTGCCCTCGCTCGCCCCGCGCGTGCAAGGCGTGCCTGTTCATCCTGGCGGTCAGCGGAGATCGCGCGCCTCATGCTTCAGTACCTCGGAGGAGGTCTCGGTCGGGGCCCCGCTGGGGAATCGCCTTGAGTCTCCAGTGACTGGAGACAGCAGAGTGGGGGACATGGACGTTACGACCCTCTACTCGATCGGGGAGCTTTCCCGGCGGACCGGCTTGTCTGTGAGGACCATCCGGTTCTACTCCGATTCGGGGGTGGTAGCGCCGACCACCCGTAGTCCCGCCGGCTATCGGCTCTACGACCTCGACGCACTGCTTCGTCTGGAACTCCTCCGCACACTGCGCGAGCTGGGCATGGACCTGACCACGATTCAACGGGTACTGGACCGCGAGGTCTCGGTGGCGGAAGTCGCCGCGGCGCACGCCGACGCCATGGACGTCCAGATCCGAATGCTGCAACTGCGTCGGAGCGTTCTGCGAGTCGTGGCCAGACGCGGGTCCAGTCCCGAGGAGACCGAGCTCATGCACAGGCTCACGCAGTTGTCCGGCGAGGAACGCCGACGTCTGATCGACGATTTCATGGAGGGCACCTTCGGCACCGTGGATGCCGACCCGGGCGCAGTGGCCATGGTTCGCGCTGCCACTCCCGACCTCCCCGATGATCCGACCGGCGAGCAGGTCGCCGCGTGGGTGGAACTCGCCGAGCTGGTCGGCGACGAGGACTTCCGGGCCCGGATGCGCCGGACGGCCGTACGCCAGGCCGCCGGGCGCCCGCTCGACATCGAGCGCGATGCCGGCGAGGAACTGATGGAGTTCACCCGTCAGAAGGTGGCCGAAGCCAGGAAGTCGGGCACAGACCCGCTCAGCGACAGAGCCGCACCCGTCATCGACGACCTCGTGCACCGCTTCGCCGAGGTGTTCGCGCGCACCCCTGACACGGAATTCCGGGACTGGATGGCGCAGCAGTTCGAAGAGGCGCACGATCCCAGGGTGGACCGGTACTGGCAGCTGGTATGGATCGTCAACGGCTGGCAGGTAGTACCGAACCTGATCCCGGTGTACCCCTGGCTCACCCAGGCCCTGCGAAATGACCGCGCCGCATGGTCACCGCAGTGGGCACCGCCCCGGATCCCTGAACGAGTCCAAGGGATCACTCGCGGACATGAGACCAGGTCGTCCAACGTCGATGTGTGACTCACGACCTGGACACCCCCACAACGGCACTCCATGCCCGGATCGACGACGAATTGAAGGCTTCGCCGTGTCCGGCACCGTGGCGGCCTGCCGTCGGAATCACGCCCACGCTCAGTGACGCCGAGCTGATCACACTCGCGGTCATGTCGGCGCTGCTCGGATACACCTCCGAGCGGCGCCGGCTTCGCCGCGTCGATCAATCAGACCTTCAAGGGGCAGCTCAACCTGGAACGGCACGGCGGCGAGAGCCCGGCAGGGGTGTCAGCCCGGGTCTTGTGCCGGATCCTCGCACTCACAGCGGCGATCTGGCACAACGACCAAACCGGACAGCCCGTCAAGCGATCACTCACTGCCCTACGATCACTGATCGCAACGACACCCCTTGGACCCATTCATCCAGGGCTCAAACCCTGCAAGATCCGTGTCTCTCCGGTCGCCTCCGACTGGGCCACCAAGGGCGCGCACATCCACATCCCCTGAAGAAGGGGAAGGAACACGAAGTAGATGGACGACCACAACTGGGGCAACAAGCAGAACCGCTCCTCCGAGATGCGAGCCCTGATCGACAAATTGGAGAACTGGCCGTGACCGGCATCGAATTCCTCGCTTCCTTCATCGCGAGCGGCCGCCTGCACGGGATCGGCATCGGCTCCACCCTCGACGAGGTCGACCGGGCCATCGCACACCGCTTCGTCGATGTCGTCGACGAGGGTGGCGCATCACTTCGCCGCGATTACGGATTCGTCGAGTTCTACTTCAACCCCGGAGAGGAGTGGGTGATGTCCGGCGGGTCGATCGAGTTGCACCGGCTCGCATCCGGCTACGACATGGCGGAGGAATGGGCGCGGACCATGGGCGTCGAGTTCCCCCGCTACGTAGCCTGGGAGGATGTGCGGGACGCGCTCGCCCGTGTCCCCGGAGCCCCGGAATTCAAGGTGACCGACCAGGGCGGCTTCCTCGAATACCGGGCAGCCGCGTCCAACGTCTCCGTCGTCGTCGTGGACGACGACGAGGAGGAGCGGGGCTACCACGTAGGCCACGGGGACGTATGGAGCGTCAGCCTGTGGGCGCCGGTACGTGCGAGGTGATTGCTTGCGGGGCCGCCGCAGTGTGGCGGCCCCGCTGTGTCCGCTGCACCATGCGTCCAACCCCCTGGAACCAAGGCTGACGCTCCGTCCACGGGCCGACCGGCCAGGGGTTCCACCGGTCGTGTGGTGAGCCGACGAGCGCCAGCCAGAAGAAGCCGCTCGCGTGGGGCGGGACGCGAGGAGGCCGGGGGCTCGTGGCGTGTGCCACGAGCCCCCGGCCTCCTTGGAGTGCGTCGGGTCAGCAGCGACCGGCCGGCCGGTCGCGGACGACGAGGTCCGTGGAGCCGGTGGTCGCGTCGATCCAGGCGACCTGGCGGCCGGTGCCCGCCGCCGGGTAGCTCTGTTCACCGCGGTTGCACGAGACCCGGTCCTGGCGGGACCCGTCGGTCGTCAACTGCCACAGCTTGGGCAGCGATTCGTTGCGGTACTGCGTGTCGGGCGTCTGGGCGACGACCGTCAGCGCCTCCTCGGAGACGGTGAGGTCGGAGGCGATCAGCGCGCCGGGCTTGTGCTCGCTGCTGACCATGACGGTCCCGGTGCCGTCCAGCGCCGAGCGCAGGATCGTCATCTGCCCGTCATCGCCCTCGTTGGTGTCACTCAGCCAGAACACGTTGTTCCCGTTGACCCCCGTCTGGCCCAGGCTCACGGCCTCGTCGAGCTGCTCGGCCGGTGTGGTCTTGCCCGAGGCCAGGTCCAGGATCTCCACCCCGAGGCGGTAGGTGCCGTCCTGCGGGTAGAGCTTGGCGTAGGCGAGCTTGTCACCCTTGACGGACGGCAGGGCGGTGATGATGTCCCAGTCCTGGCCGTCCACGAAGACGGGCGCCTTGTCGGCGGGGCGCTGGTAGCCGACGTGCCGGCCGCCGAAGATGTCGTACTCCTCGAAGACGACCACGCCCTTGTCGATGCGCAGGCCCGAGATGCCCGTGGTCGAGCTGTAGAGCTTCTTGACCGGGCCGCCCGCGATCGGACGGGAGAGGATGTCGACGGAAGTGGTGCCGTAGGCCGTCCAGACGGCCGTCTTGCCGTCGGTCGCGGGCGCCGTGTGGAAGCGCCCGTCGTTGGGGCTGATCACCTTCGCCGCACCCTTGCCGTCCATCCGGCCGGCGTAGACGGAGTAGGGCTCGGAGCCGTCGTCGTTGGACTTCGAGACCGTCCACCACCCGCCACCGGCGCCCACACCGCTGTCGGTGGTGTTGAGCTTGCCGAACAGGGAGTCGCTGTCCACGCCCAGGGCCTGCTCCCAGCCGGGAACGATGCCGTGGGCGTTGAAGGCGCGCTTGACCGTGTTCTGTTGGCCGGCGGTGACGCCCATCGACTTCGCCGCGGCGAGTACCGCGTTGCGGGCCTCGGTGAATCCGTCGACCGGAGTCATGTACTCGGTGAGGGCCTTGTAGACGATCTTGTCGGCGAGGGTCCCGCCGAGGTCCTCGCGCATGTCCCACAGCGCGCCGGAGAAGATCGTCGAGTTCAGGTGCACGCCTCCGTTGTCGGTGGCGAAGGAAACACCCAGGAAGCCCTTCGACGTGGTGGCGCCGTCGTTGAGGTCACGCAGAGCGCAGTCGGCGGCCGACTTCGTGCGGCACAGGTTCTCCCCGATCAGGCCCGCGGTGGGGTCGGTCATCGGGATCCCGTTGGCGGTGACGTCGATCGCGTTGCCGAAGTAGTCCGCGAGGGCCTCGTTCAGGGCACCGGACTGACCGGCGTAGACGAGGTTCGCCGTGTGCTCGATGACGCCGTGGGTCATCTCGTGGCCCACCACGTCGGTGTCGGCGGAGAGCGGCTTGTACTCCTTGTCGCCGTTCCCGTACACCATCTTGGCGCCGTCCCAGAAGGCGTTGACGTACGGCATGCCGTAGTACGTCACACCGACCAGCGAGTTGACGGTCATGCCGCTGCCGTCGAGGCCGTCACGCCCGTGGGCGTTCTTGTAGTAGTCGTAGACCTGTCCGGCGTTCCAATGGGCGTCGACGGCCCCGGAGTCCGTCGCCGTGGCGTCGAACTCGGCGGTGGGCGAGGAGAACATCTTGAGGTTGCTGGGCCACTTGCCGGAGGCTTCCGAGACCGACCGGCCGCGGGCGTCCCAGGTCGCCAGCAGGTTCTTGGACGTGCCCCGCATGCGGACGGCATCGGCCATCACGAAGGATCCCGCGGGCTGGTCGTAGGCGATGGACAGCGGGGCCTTGGCGCCGTTCAGCCGGGTGCCCGATCCCGCCTCGGGGAACAGACCGGACGCGTCACCCGTCGGGCCGTCCGCGGCCGGGGCGTCCTTCGTGTCCTTGGCACTCACCGCGTCCGGCGCCGTCATCGTCTTCAGGGCGCTGTACTGGAGTGCCGGATAACCCGACTTGGCATCGACGTACACCTCGCGCACCACCGGCTCCCCGGTGCCGGGCGCGCTGCCCCGCACGGTGACGCGGTAGGCGAGAACACCGTCTCCCTTGGGGAGGACGACGAGCCCCTTGGCCTCACCGGTCAGCGGAGCCTGGGCGGCGCCGTGGCCGGCGCCCTTCGGTGCCTGGCTCTTGCCGAGCACGGCCCCGCCCAGCTGGTGGATGGTGGCGGCCACCGCTCGTTGGACGGCGAGCTCTTGGCCGACCTGCGGGGTGACGTCGGCGGTGAGGCCCGTGAAGTAGTGCCCGGACGTGCCGGTGACCACCCGCTTGCCGTCCTGCTTCTGCATCCGCACCACGTACTGGCCGCCGAGGACCTGCACGCCGTGGTGCTTCTGCTGCAGGCGGACCGTCTCGTCCGCGCCGCTGTTCACCGTCGAGACGGGAGTCAGGTCACTGACCGCCTGCGGGATCTTGTAGCGGCTCTTCTTCGAGGCGAGGTGCTGACGCGCCGCGTCGGCGGGAGCCGCCTTGGCGTCCACGGGTTCACGTATGCCCTCGACCAGGACGGGGGTGGCGGTGTCCCGTCCCGAGAGAATGCCTGACCCTCCGTCAGTGGGGTCCGTGGCCTGCGCGGGTGACACCGTCAGTGTCAACGCGGCGGCCAGCAGAGCCGCGATTCCGGTGCCGGAACGGAGCGATACGCGCCATCCTCTGTCCGCGACTGCGGCCGGTGCCGATGAACGTGTGGCGGGCTTGCGCAAGACGTCTCCTCAACGGTGGGTGCTTGGATCGATGCGTTACGTCACGGTCATGCAAGCCCGCTCCACAGCCTTTGCACAGCCTCCGACGCCCCTCAGAAGTGGCCACGCACACTTGTGGGCACTCTGTGAAGACGCCAGAATCCCCGACATGATCGATACCGACCCGTACAACCCGGGCCTCGGATGGCCCGAGGAGGACGCCCACAAGGCGCTCCTCGTGGCCGGTGCCGGCGATGCCGCTCATCTCGACGCCCTGACCGGCGTGGGCGATCCGGGACCTGACAGGACGCCGGCCCGCCCGACCGGACGGGGCGTCACCACGCCGCTGCCGGGAGAGTCCCCGGAGTCGGCCACCTCACCGGCCACCACCCTTCGGCTGCTGGTCCGACGCCGCCAGGCACTGCTTCGCCAGGAGTCCGCTGAACTGGAGCGCCTGTGTACCTACGCCGACGGACTGGCCGAGCGCCCACACGCCGTCCTCGGGGCGGGGCGCTCGGGCGCGCCCGAGATCCTGTCGGGCGCCGAGGACATCACGACGCGCGTGCGGCACATGCTCGCCGCCGCCCAGAGCGAGGTGCTGATCCTCGACAGACCCCCGGGCACCAGAGGATTACCCGATCCGGCGCCGGACGGCGAGGCGCTCGGGCCCGCCATCGGGGACCTGCTCGACCGGGGTGTGATCGTACGGACCATCTTGGACCGCGAGTGGATGAAGCATCCGGGCCGGCCACAGACCCTGGGCGCACTGACCGAACGCGGCCTTCAGGCCAGGGTGGGCGCCCGCCTCCCCACGAGGCTGATCGTCGTCGACCGCCACAGTTGCCTGCTGCCGCCGTCCACTGCCGGCGACGGCGCGGAAGGGGCACTCGTACCGGGTGGAGCCCTGCTGCGCAGAGCCGTCCTGCCGCTCTTCGAAACCCTGTGGGACCGTGCCACACCGGTCGGCAACCCCGACAGCCATCTGACCGCGCCCCAGCGGGAACTGCTGAGTCTGCTCGCCTCGGGCCTGAAGGACGAAGCCATCGCCCGCCGGTTGGGCGTTCACGTACACACCGCGCGCCGCCGCATCAGCGGCATGCTCGACGACCTCGACGCGGGCACCCGCTTCCAGGCGGGCGCCCAGGCCGCCATCCGCGGCTGGCTCGACCGCGCCGCGGAGGCCTGACCCTCGGCCGACAACTGCCCGGGCCGCCGGGCCCGGTCACGTTGTCGGCGGTGGGATGGGGGACCTTCGCGTCGCCCATGACCGCGAACGCGGCCGGGCGGATTGCCCGTTGGGGCGTGGAGCGTCGATGCCGGGGGTCGAGGGGCGGGGGAGTGCCGTCATCCGGCGGATGGGCCGGCGTCTCGCGCGTACGTGTCCGTGCTGCCCGTCAGCAGGGAGGGTACGGGATGTCTTTCGACCTGGCCGCGGTCACGATCGCCGCCTGGGGCCGGGACATCGGCGTGCCGTCGGAGAGTAGTGGCGCCACCGGGTCCACGATCTCCCCGAGTTCTGATCGCAGCGCGCCGTACGACAACACGGACACACGGTCGGTCGGCGCGGGAGTGAGGGTGCCCGCCTGCCTCACGAACGCCACGAAGCTCTCGAAGTCGCGCTGGTGGGTGAACGGCTCTTCGAAGTCCGTCAGCGCCGGGTATCCGTCCGCTCCGACGAGGGTGTAGGCCAGGGTGGCCAGCCGGTAGCGCTTCGTGAGCTCAAGGCGCTTGCCGTCGATGTGGATGTCGAGGGGATCGACGCGGTAGCCCACGGCGGCGCCGGAGTTGAAGCTGTAGCGCACGTTCTTCGACACGGCGAACGGCGCGTACTGCGTTCCCCCGCCCTCCTTCGTCGTCCACTGTTGCTCCAAGGCGTCGTGGATCTGTTGGCCGGTGACCCAGACGCTGACGATCGGGTCGCCGTAGCCCACGCCGCGCCAGGCGCGGACGAACGGGATCGCCCCGTTCGTGGCCGGGTCATGGACCAGGTCCCCGGCGATCACTGTCTGCCCGACCCGGGGAGCGATTGCCACCAGAGCCAGCTGCGCCGGGATGTTCGGGTGGTGGTTGCCGTTGAAGTTCCTGTCCGTGGGCCGGCTGCCGGCCCACAGCGCCCAGTCGGCGACCAGGTCGCCCATGGTGCTCTCCCCTGCGGCGTTCCGTGCCCGCAGGAACGAGCCGCGCTGCCGGCCGATCGTCGAGTTGGCCCGGGTGGTCGCCTGTCCGTTCCAGTACGAGACGACCTTCTGCATCTCGGGGTCCGGGGCGATGTCGGTCCGCGTGTTGGGGTGGTTGGTCGACACGGTCAGCTCTCGGACCACCTTGCCGGTACGTGGATCCAGCTTCAGGTTGATCTCGTTGATGAGCTGGCCGTGACAGCCGGCCTCCACGAAGGGCCGGGGCACGCCGTTCGGGTCGGGCAGCATCATGTTGAAGCGGGTGTGCCAATGGCCGGTGACGATGACGTCGATGTCGGGCGAGGCGCGGAGGGCGAGGTCGTAGGCCGGGCCCGAGGGGTTGTTTCCGCCGTTGAAGTCGCCGCCCGCGACCGCGCCGTCGTGCATGCTGAGCACGATGGCGTTGACACCGCGCTTCTTGAGGAGAGCGGCCAGCCGATTGACGGTCTGGAGCTCGTCGAGTGTCTTCACGGCGGGCAGGTAGGCCGTGCTGGAGGACTCCGTGCCGATGGCTGTCAGGTGGATGAAACCGACCGGGATCTTCTCCCCCCGGGGACCGTCGACGTGCCTGATGTTGTACGCGGGCAGGATGTCGGCCCCGTCTCCCCGCCATTGCACGTTGCCGGTGTAGAAGGGGAAGTTCGCGCCGCGGAACCGCCGGCCGGTGGAGTCGATGAACGATGTGTCCCGACCCACCACCGGGAAGGGGACGCCCTCCTCCATGTGCTGCGTGATCATGGCCGGTGACTTGTCGAACTCGTGGTTGCCGGCGGTGGAGAAGTCGAGCTTCATGAGGTTGAAGGCCTCGATCGTGGGCTCGTCCGCGAAGACGGCCGCATCGAACTCCCACCCGGAGAAGTTGTCGCCGGGACTGAAGAAGAGGGAGTTCGCCTTGCCGTCCCTGATCCGCTTCAGGTGGGCGGCCATGTAGGCGACGCCGCCGACCGTGTAGGTCTGGCCGCCGTTGCCGTGGATGGTGGCGTCGCCGCCCGGTGCCGCGGCCAGATACCCGTGCAGGTCGGTGATGTTCAGCAACTGGACGTCCACGTGGCCGTCGGCGTCGCGGACGTCCCGGGCGTGGTCCGACGCGTACGCGGGAACGCCGGTCGCGACGGTGGCGCCGACGGCTCCCACGGCAGTGAGGAAGGAGCGGCGGCCGGCTCTGACGTCGTTCCACGACTTGACTGTCTTCGGCAGAGTCATGCTCTGACTATCGCGCGACGATTCCCCGCGAACGAGGCCGTTCGCTCGTTCCCCACAGGTCTTCATCCGCAGGGCGCCGGGCTGCAACTTCCGGTGCCCCTGGAAGTCGGAAACTGCCGCTGCTGGTGCGGTGGTTCCGTCCGATGGTCACGTCAGGCTTGGGGTGACGACGCAGGGTCAGTCGATACGCTGCGTACACGTGTGAATACGTGGAGTACTGTTTCCCTCTCGGAAGTAGGCAGGGCGTTCTGCTCCGGTTGCCCAGGCGGGCTCCCGGTCCGCCTCCGAAGTCGAGGGTGGAAGAGTGAGGGATCAAAGAACACCGGCGTCCGTCCTGGCAGGCGTCGGATCGTGTGTGCCACCACGCCAGGTGGCCAACGAAGAGCTCGTCGAGCGGCTGGGCCGGTCGCCAGAATGGATGTTTCAACGCTCGGGCATCCGGTTCCGGCACGTCGTCGAGTCGGGTGTCACCAGTGGGGACCTGGCCGTCGCGGCCGGCCGCGAGGCTCTGGCTCGGTCCGCGGTCGGCGATGTCGCAGCCGTGGTCGTCGCCACCACATCGCCGGACAGGCCGTGCCCCGGTATCGCTCCGAGCGTCGCCTCACGGCTGGGTATGGCCGGTGTGGCCGCGCTGGACGTCCAAGCCGTGTGCGCTGGTTTCGTCTATGGACTGAGTGTCGCGCAGGGCCTGATCGCCGCGGGTACGGCCGACAGCGTTCTGGTGATCGGTACTGATGCGCTCTCGCTGCTCGTGGCCCCGGACGACCCCACGAGCATGCTCTTCGGCGACGGAGCCGGCGCCGTCGTCCTGCGCTCGGGGCACTGCGACGAACCCGGCGCTCTGGGGCCCTTCGTGCTGGGCAGCGACGGTACCGGCCGCGATCTGATCACTGTGCGCGGCGGTGGATCCGAGGAACGCTCCCGGGCCGGCGGTACCCCGGCGGACCCGTATCTGCGGCTGGACGGGCAAGAAGTGTTCTGGCGAGCGGTGGAGCACATGACTTCCGCCTCCCGAGCAGCTCTGGACGCCGCGGAGTGGAAGCCGCAGGACGTGGACCGGATCGTCCCCCACCAGGCGAACGCACGGATCATCTCCATGCTCGCGGAGCGGTTGGGCATCAGCGCGGGGAGCGCATTGTCCAATATCGAGCAGGTCGGCAACACCTCGGCCGCGTCCATCCCGATCCTTCTCGACCACGCCAACCGCGCAGGGGACCTCAAGCCTGGACACCGGGTCCTGCTCACGGCCTTCGGCGGCGGCTTGGCTTGGGGTGCCACCACCCTCGTGTGGCCGCACCTCACCCGTCCGCACCAACTCATCCGGAGAAACGGCATGTACGACATCCTGGTCAGCATCCTGACCGACAAGTTCCAGGTGCGCCCCGGGCTGGTCGCCCCCGAAGCCACGCCGGTGGCCCTCGGCCTGGACTCACTGTTCGTGGTGGAACTGTCCCTCGTGCTGGAAGGCGACCCGGGATTGCGGATCAGCTTCGACGAACTCTCGGAGGCGAACACCCTGGCCGAGATCGCGCAATTGATGCAGGACAAGCACAACGCATCGGTCTGAAGAGCCGGGATTCCTGCGCTGGCACAACACCACCAGCACATTCGGCGGCGGCACCGCGCGGGCACAACGGGTGGCGGGCCGCCGCGGCTCAAGCATGCATCGGGGAGGCTTCCAGGGCGGTGGTGGTCCGGATGGGCCCGTCGAGAGATTCGGCGGGCCCATCGGCCCAGGTGTTGCCGGGCCGTACCGGGGCGACGTCAGCGGCGCGTGACGTTCCCGGGACGCCGGAACATCAGGGCGTGCACCGTGAAGCGCGTCCCGTCGAACTCCGCCCGCCCCGCCGCTCGCTGTTCCTTGAGCAGGGTCAGCATGGTCTCCTTGTGCTCGGCGTACGCCAGCAGAGGAATGTCCATCTCGAAGATCTCAAGTGTCTCGGTCTCATAGCCGCGCGCGGTGAGCTCCGTGACGGTCCGGGGGATGTCGGCGAGTGAGGAGTGCGCCATGAGCAGGGCGCCGCCTGGTGCGAGGAGCGTGTCCACGCGCTCGAGGACCGAGTCGTACACCGCGAGGCCGCCCCTCCGGGCGACGAGGGCTGTTTCCAGCCCGTCCCTCCTCGCATAACTCGGGTCATACGGCAGGTGCGGCGGATTGGTGATCACCAGATCGAACCGCTCGACCGGTGTGTACCTCTCCAACGACGAGGTGACGCAGGTCAGTCGCGTGACATCGAGGCCATTGGCCATCACGTTCATCGACGTCTGGGCGGCGGAGGCGGGGTTGATGTCCAAAGCGGTCACCCGTCCGGCACCGGCCGCGAGCAGGGCGACGCTGTAGATGCCGGATCCGGCTCCGAGATCCAGGGCGTTGACGCCCTCCAGGGCGGGACAGCCGTCGCCGTTGAGCGCGCTGAGCAGACTCAGCCCGCAGTCGGTCGGGAACAGTACCTCCGCGGGATCGTCCACCATGAGCCGCAGACGCACGCCACGGAACTCGAAGGTCCCACACGAGGGCCGGGCCTCCCACAGCGAGCCGTTGTCGCCGGCCGGCAGGACACGGCGCCGTGTCGGCGTGCGGTCAGGAGCAATGGTCATCGGAACGGAGCCTTTCAACGGGAAGGGGACAGCCGACAGGGTCCGAGGAGCGGAGAGCGGAACCACGAAGGGTCCGCTGCGCCGGCACGCTTGCGGCCCGGCCGGTCATTCGGAGAGGGCGGACAGCACGATGCGCACGGAGTCGTCGGCGATGCGCTGCGCGCGCGACGCCGGAACCAGGCCCTCGACATAGCCGAAGTTCCACGAGAGCCGATCATGACTGGTGGTCACCGCCGCCACGATGGCCCCCATCACCGAGACACCTGTGAGGAACTGCGCGCCGTCGACCCGCCACGGGCCCGTCCGCTCGGGAAACTCGTAGCGGCCGACGTTGGACAGGCACAGGTTGATCGGCCCTTCCTCGTCCATGAACCGCATGAACGACCTGCTGTCCGCCAGAGACCTGGGGCCTGCGACGCGCGGCAGGCTGATCGTGGCCAGATGCTCCTGCCGCTTCCGGCGCCGTACCAGGTCCTGGCTGATGGCCCGGGCCATCAGCCACAGCGGCCGGTCGGGTTCGTATCGGACGCGAGAGGCAACCGTGGCCACGTAGGTGCCGGCCTCGTCCGGGAGGACGGGGGGTTCGAGGTCGGCGCGGAAGTCGACCGGCGAACCGATCGAGAAGTGCGCGGCGGCCGGGGTGCCCGAGTCCCGGGCGACCGCCGACACCATCGCGGCGGCCAGGGCCCCATGGACCGTGGTGCCGTGCCGCTTGGCGGCCCGCACCAGGAGCTCCAACTGGCCGGCGGTGAGGAACCGGTGTGTCATCCGGGTGCGGCGCTGCTCGAACGGGACGTGTTCGCTGGGGATGACCCGCTGTGCGGGGCGACTCAAGGACGCCTGTTGTTCCCGTCGCATCAAGGCTTCGAACCCGGCGACACCCGCCGCGCCCCGGTGGCGGCGCGGGAGCAGGTCGTCCGTCGCGGGAAGGACCCGCCGCGGAACGGCCTGTGGCGGGGCGCCGCGGTCCAGCCGAGCGGCGATCTCGATCCACTCACGGACCAGGGACAGGCACGTCTTTCCGTCGGCGATGACGTGCGAGGCCGTCAGCAGCAGATCGTGGACGTCCCCTCCGTCCTCGTCCTCCGTCCCTCCCGACGTGATCACCACCGCCCGCAGCAGCGGCCCGGTGCGCCAGTCCAGGCCCTCCGCGAGCTCGCGGCCGTCCACCTCGTGCTGCCACCGGGTGTCGGCCGTGGGGTCGTCCGGTCGTACACGGACGTGCCGAAGAGGGATCCGCCGTCCGTCCAGGGGGACGAAGGCGGGGTGTGCTCCGGTGCCGTCGTCGGTGATCGCGACACGCAGCAGGGCGTGCCGCAGCTGGAGGATGTCCAGGGCGCGGCGGTGCAGCGACGGGGACATGCGCCCGTGGACCCGGGCGCGGGCGATGACGTTGAGCGGCGAGGTCAGGTCGGCGATCCAGTACAGGCGCTCCAAGGGACTCAGGCCCCTTCGTACGCCGCCGGGTTCGGCAGCCGGCTCGTCCGCGTAAGTGAGGGCCTGGGTGGTCTGCCGGACGAGGAGACGGCGGGGCATCAGTCTGAAGGAGGCGTCGCGGATCAGACGCCGGTGCGGGCGGGCCCCCTGGGTCAGTCTGTTCATGCTGCGGGACCCGGCCACCATGGCCCGCGTGCGGTCGCGGCGCAGTTCCTCGTACGCGCGCAGGGCCCGTACCGGATCGTCACTGGTCACCTCGGCCAGCGTCCGGGCCAGCACGACGGCGTCCTCCATGGCCATGCCGGCCCCTTGGGCGAGCGTGGTCAGCATGGGGTGGGCTGCGTCGCCGAGGAGGGTGACGGGGCCGTCACCCCACCGTTCCAGGAAGGCACGGTCACGTGAGGGAGCGGTGAGGATGTCCGCCTCGGGGGTGGCCTCGATCACCGCTCGCACCTCGTCGGCCCACCCCGCGTACGCCTGCCGGACGGCGTCCTTGACGTGACCGGGCGTCCCGGAGGTGGTGCTCATGGCGGCCCACCAGTAGCACCGGCCGTGGCCGATGTCGATGAGACCGAAACGCTGTCCGCGCCCCCAGTAGTGGCGTACGGCACCTCTGGTGAGGCGCGGGTGCTGGAAGGGGACGATGCCGAGCCGGAAGAGGTGGTCACAGTCCCGGGGCTGCTCGGGTCCGACGAGGCGGCGCCGTACGGCCGAGTTGAACCCGTCGGCGCCGATGAGGACGTCCCCACTCGCCGAGCGGCCGTCCTTGAAGCGGACGGTGACTCCCGGGTCCCCGATCTCGAAATCGGCGGCGGCAGCCCCCAGGTGGACGGGGCAGTCGCCGACCTCCGTCAGCAGGGCCTCCTGGAGGTCCGCGCGGCCGAGGCAGAAGCTCGGCGCGCCGACCTGCTCGCAGGCGTCCTTGAACGGGAGGTCCCTGATGAGCCGGCCACGGCGATCCATGATCGTGAACGACTCCACGGCCTGACCGCGCTTGTCCAGGCCCAGGTCGATGCCGAGGCCGGCGAGGGCGGTGACGGCGTTGCTCATGACCGACAGGCCCGAGCCGGCTTCGCGCAGTTCGGTGGCGCGTTCGTACACCTCGACGTCGACGCCGACGCGCCTGAGCGCGACCGCACACGTAAGACCGCCGATGCCGGCACCGATGACAAGGGCTTTCACACGGCGTCCTGATGGCATGGCGTCAGCCCACCCGCCGGCTTCGGGCGGAGTCGTCGATCAGTTCGACGACGGCGTTCGCCAGCTGTGCCACGTGCGGTTCTTCCATGATCGTCAGGTGGTCTCCGGGGACACGGACCGTCCGGATCCGTCCGCTGGTCATGGAACTCCAGCCGTTGCAGGGGTCCTGGTGACGGGTCCGGGCGGCGCCGTGCATGGCGGTCAAGACCGCGGGCAGCGGTTCCGCGGCGCGGATCAGGGTGAGGTCCTGGTCCTCGCGCGGAGGGCGGTAGGCCAGTGTGGCGCGCCAGTTCGCCCGGTAGACGTCGAACAGGCGGCGGATGACGGCCCCGGAGCTGCCGGCCGGCAGGATGCCCCGCTCACTCGCGACGCGGGCCATGTACGTGAACCTCTCCTCCGGCGAGCCGAGCCCGCCCGGGACGGTCCGGGCGGATGCCGTGCCGCCGTCGCGCGGCCAGAGGAGCTCGTGGAAGAACCACTCCAGCATGGCCTCGTCGTCGTGAGGTGAGCGCGGTCCCTGGTCCAGGGCGGTGGTGTCCACCACCAGCAGGGTCACGTCCTCGCCCTCCGCCCGCAGCCGGCGGGCGATCTCGAAGGCGACGAAGCCGCCGAAGGACCATCCGCCGATGGTGTAGGGGCCGTCCGGCCGCACCGTCCGCAGCGCGGCGAGGTAGCTGTCCGCGAGGCCCTCCACCGTGCACAGCGGTGTGGTGCCGGGGTCGGCGCCGGCCGCCTGGAGCGCGTACAGCGGCCGGTCGGCCGGAAGGTGCCGGGCGAACGAGACGTAGCACAGCACGGTGCCACCCATCGGGTGGACCATGAACAGCGGCGGGCGGGTGCCTTGCGGACGGATCGGCACCAGGGGATCGAACGCGGCCGTCGCCCCGCCCTCGCGCAGCCGTGCCGCGATACCGGCGGAAGAGGGCGTCGCGACGAACTCGGCCAGCGGGATGTTCACCTGGTAGCGCTGTTCGATCCGGATCACCAGCCGCATCGCGGTCAGGGAGGTGCCGCCGAGGTCGAAGAGGCTGTCATGCGTCCCCACCGTGTCCAGCCCCAGCACGTCCGCCATCAACTCGACGAGTGTCCGCTCGTACGCGTCGCGCGGTCCGCTGTCGGGGGCGCGGCCGGGGGCGGTCAGCGGGGCGCGGCGCAGTGCGGCGTCGTCGCGCTTGCCGCTGGGGGTCAGCGGCCACTGGGAGACCCATTGCAGGTGCGAGGGGACCATGTAGGCGGGCAGAGTGACGTGCAGTCGCTCACGGATGCCGGCCAGGTCCTCCGCCGTGCCCTCGCCGAGGAGGAAGGCGGCGAGGAAGGTCTCGCCGTCCGCCCGCTCGCGGGCCACGACCGCGACATCGCGCAGGCCGGAACAGCTGTGCGCCAGGCCGTTGACGGCCAGCTCCACCTCCGCCGGCTCCACGCGGAAGCCCCGTACCTTGACCTGCGCGTCATCGCGTCCGAGGAAGACGATGTCGCCCCCCGGAAGCACCATGCCGACATCTCCGGTGTAGTAGAGCCGGTGGTCTCCGTCCGCGAAGGGATGCGGGAGGAAACGCTCCTTGGTCAGGTCCGGTCGGCCTTCGTAGCCGTCGGCCAGGAAGTTGCCGCCCAGGTAGACGTCGCCCCGTGCCCCGGCCGGCACCGGGCGCATCCGCTTGTCCAGGACGTGTGCCTCGGCCCCGTCGAGGGCGCGGCCGATCGGCGGCAGCGCAGGGAAGGCAGCGGGGTCCCCGGTCATGGGGAAGGAGGTGACCACGTGGGTCTCGGTGGGACCGTACTGGTTGTCCAGGACGACCCCCGGGAGACGGGCGCAGAACGCGCGGATCTCCGGGGTGACGCGCAGCTGCTCGCCGCAGGTGATCACCACCCGCAGGGCCGGTGGCGTGATGTCCAGCGTGCCGGCGGCTTCCGCGAGTTGCTGGAGGGCCACCGGGGGAAGGAATACCTGCTCGACGCGTTCGCGATCGAGCAGGCGCAGCAGCGCGGGCATGTCCCGCCGCTGCGCGTCGCCGGCCAGGCACAGGGTGCCGCCGAGGCACAGCGTGGAGAAGATCTCCTGGAAGGAGATGTCGAAGCTCAGCGGTGCGAACTGCAGGGTGACGCCGCCCGGGACCGCGCTGGGCGCCACTGCCTGCCAGGCCACCAGAGCGGCCAGGGTGCGGTGCGGCATGGCGACGCCCTTGGGGGTCCCGGTGGAGCCCGAGGTGAACAGGACGTACGCGGTGCTCGCGCCGTCCGTTCCGCCCCCTGCCGGGCACACCGGTGCGGGCGCGGCCACCGACTCGGCGGGTAGCAGCAGCGCCGGATCACCGGCGAGATGGGCGTGGGGGGCCTCGGCCACGACGCGGAAGGGCCGGGCCTGCCCCACCATGGCGTCCAGCCGGGCGGCGGGGTACCCGATGTCCATCGGGACGACCGCGCATCCGGCGCGCATGACGCCCAGGAGCACCGCCATGGTCAGCGGGGACCGGTTCATGGCGATCCCGATGCGGGCGCCGGCCGGGGCCTCGAGCGCGTACAGCCGTCCGGCCACGTTCGCCGCGGCCTCGGCCAGCCGGGCGTAGCTCCACCGTTCCTCGCCCATCACCACGGCGGTCGCGTTCGGGGTGCGTGCCGCCTGTTCGAAGAAGCGGGTGACGACCGTGGGGTGTTCCGCCGGTGGGGCGAGGACGGGGCGGGGGGCCAGGAAGGCGAAGTCCGGTGCTTCGTCCGGATGTTCCACCAGGCGGCGCAGGATGCTCAGGTAGCCGACCGCGTAGAGGTCGCCCTGCTCCGCCGGGAACGTCGTTCCGTCGCAGTCGACCCGCAGCCACATGCCGGTGCCGTCCGGTTCCGTGACCGCGTTCACCAGGAGACGGAAGTCGTTCTCCTCCCAGGTACGGAACTCGGCGAGGCGCAGACCGGGCAGTGCGAGTACGCGAGAGAGCTGGTGGAAGTGCACGTAATTGAAGGCGGTGTCCAGCACGGGACCGCCGTGGTCCTCCTGGATGGCGCTCAGCGGGTAGCGGCGGTGCGGGTGGCCGTCCTGCTCCTGGCGGAAGCCTTCACGTGCCACGCCCAGCCAGGTGTCCCGCGCGGTGTCCAGGCGTAGGGGCACGGTGTTCAGGAAGAGTCCGGCGATGCGCTCCGCACCGGCCAGTTCGGGCCGGCCATGGGTGATCAGACCCGTGGTGACGTCACGGGTGCCGGCGAGCGCGGCCAGTGTCAGGCCGTGCGCCGCGAAGAGTACGGACTTGACCGGCAAGGTGTGTTCGGCCGCGAAGCGCCGCACCTGCTCGACGAGGGCGGCGGGCAGGTCGAACCGCCGGGAGGTCGGACGGTGGCCGGCTCCGGGCAGGTGGGGCGAGAACGACTCGATCGGCAGGGGCTCGGAGCCGGCCAGCTTCTCGCGCCAGTAACGCCGGGCCTCCCGCGAACGCAGAGCGGCCTGCTCCAGCCGTACGTGGGCCGCCGGTGACGCGAGTGCCGCGTCCTCGACGGGATCGGCGTCCAGACCGAGGCCGTGTGCGTAGTCCTGGAGCAGTTCCTGGAGCAGGGTGGCAACGCTGCCGCCGTCGAGGAGCGCGTGGTGAAAGCTGAGGACCAGGTCGACAGCGGTGGGGCGCACGTGGGCGCGGAACAAGTACAGCGGCGGCCGGTCGAAGACGTACGGGTGGCGGCGGCGTTCCTCGATGTGCGCGCGTACCTCGGCCTCGGCTGCCGTGTCGTCCAGCGGACGCAGGTCGGCGATCTCCAGGCCGCCGTGCACCTGAGACCGGACGATCTGCAGCGGTTCGGCACCGTTCAGGTCGAAAGCCGACCGCAGCGCCGGATGCCGTGCCGTCAGCCGGTCGAAGGCGCGGCGGAACTCCTCCTCCTCCCAGGGCATTTCCAGGGTGTACCGGAAGACGTCCCGGTAGGTGGCCGAGGATTCGTGCCTGCGGCTGTGGTAGAGCAGGCCGAGCTGGAGCCGGTTGAGGGGGTAGGCGTCCTCGGCGTCCCGCAGCCGGGCCCGGTCCACGTCCGCCACGAGGGCGAAGGGAGCCGGGACGGCCTCGGCCCCGGACGCGTCGCATTCCTCGGCACATGAGGCGAGACCGGCCACCGTCGGGTTGCGCAGGAGGTCGGTGAGCGAGAAGCACAGGCCCCTGGCCTCCGCCGCGGCGCGCACCCTGAGCATGGTGATCGAGTCACCGCCGAGGGCGAAGTAGTCGTCGTGCACCCCCACGGCGTCATGGCCCAGGACACGGGCCCAGACCTCGGCGAGGACCGCCTCGGTATGGTTGCGCCGCCGGCCGTCCCCGGTGGCCCTCGGGGAGTCGTCCGGCAGGGGAAGGGCGCGGCGGTCGGTCTTGCCGTTGGGGGACAGCGGAACCGCGTCGATCCGGGTGAAGGTCGCCGGAATCGTGAACGCCGGCAGCGTCCGCCCGAGCCGCTCGCGCAGCAGTGCCGTGTCGATCGGGTCGTCGGCGACGTAGTAGCCGGCCAGGACGGTTCCCCGGTCGATGGTGTCACGTCCCACCACGACGGCGTCACGCACCCCGGGGACCGCGCGCAGGGCGGCCGCCGCCTCCCCGGGCTCGACGCGGTGGCCCCGGATCTTGACCTGGTCGTCGATCCGTCCGAGGTACTCCACGGTGCCGTTCGCGAGCCACCGGGCCAGGTCCCCGCTGCGGTAGAGGCGACCGCCCGGCACGAACGGGTCGCTGCCGAACTTCTCGGCGGTCAGCTCCGGACGGTCGAGGTACCCCCGGGCGACGCCGGCCCCGCCGATGCACAGCTCGCCGGCGACACCGACGGGTTGCGGCAGGTCGTCGGCGCCCAGCACGTACAGCCTGGTGTTGTCGATCGGCCGCCCGATGGGAACCCGTGTGACGCCGCGTGCGGGGTCGGGTGGGCAGTCGTAGGACGATACGTCGACCGTCGCCTCCGTCGGGCCGTACAGATTCACGATCTGCGTCGGCTGTTCACCACCCCTCTCGCGGCAGGACCGGTCGGCGAGGTGGTTGAACCGCTCGACCTGCGGCCCGGACAGGGCCTCGCCGCTGCAATAGACGTAACGCAGGGACGCGATGCCCAGGCGTGTCTGCGGCGACTCCTCCAGCAGGTCGAGGAACGGGCCGAGCATCGAGGGGACGAAGTGCACGGCGGTGACCCGGTGCTCGCGGATCGCCCGGAGCACCTCGCGCGGGTCCCGCTGCGCGCCGGGCGGCAGCAGGGCCACGGTCGCGCCCTCGACGGCCCACCAGAACAACTCCCACACCGAGACGTCGAAGGAGACCGGCGTCTTCTGCAGGAGCACGTCCTGCTCTCCGAGCGGGTATCGGCGCTGCATCCATGCGAGGCGGTTGACCACGCTGTGATGCTCGACCATGACGCCCTTGGGCTGCCCGGTGGAACCGGAGGTGTAGATGACGTAGGCGAGGTCACGGGAGGTGGCGACCGGCTCGACCGGGGCTTCGCCGCCGGTCCGCAGCCCGTCGATGTGCCGGGCCGCCGCGTCCCGGGGAAGGCCGGCGGAGGTGTCGTCGACGATCACCAACTTGGCACGGCTGTCGCGCAGCAGGAAGTCCACCCGCCCGGCCGGGTGGTCGGGGTCCACGGGTACGTAGGCGCCGCCGGACTTCAGGATGCCCAGCAGTGCGACCAGCAACTGCGGTCCCCGCTCCATCATCACCGCGACGCGGTCGTTCGGACCGACGCCCTCGGCCCGCAGGGCCCGGGCGACGCGGTTGGCCCGCTCGTCGAGTTCGGCGTAGGTCAGCGTCTTTCCGGACGCCGTGACGACGGCGGTCCGCTCCGGGCGGCGGGCGGCCCGGGCCTCGAACAGCCCGTGCAACGTCGCCTGGTCCGCGTAGGGCACCAGGGGGCCGTGTGCGCGACCGGCGGTGAGGTCCCGGTGCTCGGCCGGCGTCAGCATGGGGACGTCGCGAAGCGGTCGGTCCAGCAGGTCCAGACCGTGCTCCAGGAGCGTCGTGAGGTGACCGGCCACGGCGCCGATGGGGAAGTCCTCGTCGAAGACGTCACGGTCGTAGTCCAGGTCGACGCGGATGTCGGTCGTGCCGTCGAAGGCGGAGACCAGGATGCCCAGTGCCTCCTGGTCGTGCGAGGCGGCCATCAGGGCGCTGCGTCGAACGACTCCCGGAATGTCGGGCCGGGACCAATTCATGTAGGAGAGCGTCACGTCGAAGAGCTGCCGCGGACTTCGGGCCGCCGGGGAAGTCTCGCGCAGGATGTCGCCGACCGCGAGCCGCTCATGTCGTCGGAGCCGACGGGTCGTGCCGTCGATCTCGGCGAGGAGTTCCCCGACGGTCAGCCCGCCCGGCGCCGCGATCCGTAGCGGAAGGGTGTTGGCGAACTGGCCGAGGACGTCCCTGTGCCGTTGCGTCGGACGGTTGAGGAAGGGGATGCCGAGGACCACTTCCTCGCTCCGGTGCAGACGCGTCAGACAGATGCCGAGCATGGCCGCGACGTAGGTGAAGGGCCAGTGACCCACGCCGCGGACCTGGTCGACGAGGACACCGTCGATCACGAACGAGTGGCGGCCCCGTTCGCGCGGGACGCCGCCCGTCGTACGGGTGAACAGCACGGGTGTCACGTCCGCGAGGTACTCCCGGTAGAAGGCGCGGTCGCGGTCGCCGTCGGTCCCCGTGCGGTAGGCGGAGTCCTCCTCGACGAATGCCAGGTAGGAGGGGGCCTCCCTGGTGACGCTCCGCTGATCGCCCTCCGGCGCCCCGGCGTACTCCCGGAGGATCTCGTGGCTCAGCCGGTCGAGGGTCCAGCCGTCGGCGACGATGTGGTGTGCCTTGACGTGCAGGTGCGTGACGTCCGCGCTCTCCAGGAGAACCGTGGCTTCGACCAGGGGACCGCTGTCGAGCGGCAGGGCGCCCGCCATCGACGCGCGCATCCACTCGGCGCAGGCGCCGTCCGGTTCGGGCGCTTGCGAGAGATCGACCACGGTGACCGGAACCGTCTCCTGCGCCACCCGTTGGAAGGGAACGCCGGCACTGTCGGCGAACCGCAGCCGGAACGTCTCGTGGCGGTGCAGAACGAGTTCCGCACAGGCGGCGAGCCTTCTGTGGTCGACACCGCCGTGCAGGCGCTCGTGGAGCACGCAGTTGAACTGCGGTGATTGCGGCGCTCGGGATCCAATGGACCAGACGTCTCGCTGGTACGACGTCAACTGGTGTGATGATCCGGGGTTGGTGCTCACCTGTGGGCGTTTCCTTCGAGCCGTACCGGGATCTCCCGGTGGCCGTTGAAGATGAGAGAGGGAAGTGGGGTCAAGCGGTCCGAATCCACCGCGAGTTCGAGGTTCGGGAACCGGGAGAAGAGCGCGGACAGCGCGATACGGCCCTCCAGGCGGGCGAGTTCCGCTCCCAGGCAGTACGTCGGACCGTGGCTGAAGGCCAGGTGATCGCGGACGGTGGGGCGGGTGACGTCGAAGAGGTCGGCCCCCGAACCGTGTACTCCCGGGTCGCGTCCGACCGCGGCGTAGTTGATGACGAGGGCGTCGCCCCGCTCGAACGTCAGCCCTGTCGGTTCGTCGTACAGGTCCTCGGTGGGGAAGCGCATCATGAAGTTGGCCACCGGGGCCTGGTGGCGCAACGTCTCCTCCACGACCCGGTCCCAGCCGACCCGGCCCGATACGGCCAGGTCCAGCTGATCCGGATGAGAGAGCAGGTTGACCACGGCATGGTCGAGCAGGTTCGCCGTGGTCCCGTAGCCGGCGCCCAGAACCAGCCAGATGTTGTCGGCCAGTTCCCGCTCGTCGAGCAGTCCCTCGCGATGTGCGTCGACCAGCGCGGTGGCGATGTCGTCGCCGGGCTGATCCGACTTCAGCACGATCAGGTCCGCGAGGAGCCGCGCGGCCTCCGCCTCGGTGTCGCTCGCCTGCTCCGCACTCAGATCGGTGGTGAAGACCATGTCGTTGACGGCCTGGAAACTGTCGTACATGGACTCCGGCAGCCCGACCAGCGTGGTCACCGTCCGCCACGGCAGCCGTGTCGCGAACCACGTCCGCAGGTCCACGACCCCGTCGGGGGCGAGGGCCGCCTCCCGCGCCAGGTCGTCAAGCAACGCGGCGGTGGTCTCCTCGATCCACGGGGCGAGCACCCGTACGCGGCGGGTGCTGAACGCGGGCACCAAGGGGTGGCGCAGTCGGCTGTGGTCGGGCCCGTAAGCGGTCTGGACGGTGCGGATGTCGACCCAGATCCGCAGTGGCCAGTCGGCGGGAAGCTCACCGTTGACGAAGGCGGGCCAGTGTTGGTGTGCGTCCTTGGAGACCCGGGGGTGGACCAGTAATCGCCGGACGAGGCCCGGGTCGGTCACCGACCACGCCGGTACGCCACCGGGCAGTTCGACCCGGGCGGCGGGCCCCAGGGCACGCAGTGCCCCGGCTTCGCCGTGGACGTCCGCGGCGCTGCCGTCCAGGCGGTAGGGGCAGCGGTTCCGAGAGGGCGGGGAGGACATGGCTCACGACCTCGGTGGCGGTAGTCGGTGCTCAGTGGCGAACGGCGGTCAGGAGTCCGTAGCGGAGCTCCGGGACCTTGCAGAAGAACCACTCGCCCAAGTCGGCCGCCGTGGCCCATTCACGTGACGTCTCGCCACTGGAGTTGTTCGCGGCGTCCCGCCACCCGCTGATCATGCTGTCGTAGCAGCGCCGGACGTTCTCGGTGATGTCGGTGTGGTCCACCACCTCCAGCCCGGCCTCCCGCAGTAGTTCCCCGTACATGTCGGTGGTCAGCGAGAACTTGAAGTACGCGTACGCGTCGGCCATACGGGCCGCGTCCGGCGCGCCGAGCTCGCCCGCGAGGCTGTGTTCGGCGATGACCAGCCGTCCGCCGGGACGCAGGACCCGCGCGATGTGCCCGAGGGCCGCCTTCTTGTCCTTCATGTGCATCAGGGACTCGATGGCGTACGCGCCATCGAAGCTCCCATCCTCGAAGGGGTTCTCCATGGCATCTGCCAGCCGGAACGTGGCCCGTCCTGGAAGGGACGACGGCAAGGGACGGCTGTTGGCCAGGTCCACCTGGTAGTCGCTGACGCTGATGCCGGTGATCTGCACGGCATGGTGGGCGACGATGCGCGCCGCGGTGCTGCCGTGGCCGCAGCCCACGTCAAGCAGGTGCCGGCCCTCGGTCGGCGCGAGGCGTTCGGTGACGAGGTCCGTCAGCCGGTCTGTCGCCGCCCGCATGGAACTGTGGTCCGTGTCGTCTTCCCAGTAACCGACGTGGATGTTTCCGCCGAGGGCATGGTCGTACACATCCGTATGACGGTCGTAGAAGGTCCCCACGTCGCCGGAGGTGTGGGGGTGTTGCGCCAGCATGGGGCGGCCTTTCACATTTCGTCGAGTCGTTCGCGGGAGCACGGACATGGCAGACGGACCCGCGCGAAAGCGCCTGCGGGGGAGGTGGGAGGAAAAGATACCTGGATGCCTATAGGGAAATGCGGCGCAGTTGAGATCAGGCGGTGAGCAGGGAATTCATCCGATCCACCGGCACACCGTCCGCTCACCCGAAACGCACCACTGAAGCAGCCCCTCGGGGATATCGCCACGTAACACCGAAGGGCAGTACTGCAACCGCGCCCGGAGCGCCACCGCCGAAGGGGGTAACGCCGCACCACGGCCCTGGCCCCCTGGAGGTGATCGCTCCGTCCCCGGGTGCTGCTACGGCGTATTACTCAGCCGTGGCGTACTCCGAGGAACGCGATTGCAGTACCGGTTCAAACAGTTCCGCTCAGGCGGTTCCGCTCACACGCGCCCGAAGAAGAGGCTGCCCGGCGCCTCCGGGTCGTTCGAGAGGAAGTGCTCGCGCACCGCCCGGATGAACTCGTGGCGCGAGATCGAGCCGTCTCCGTCGGTGTCCAGCTTGGTGAACATGTCCATCGCGTCGGGCGCGTCGCTCTTCCAGACGTCCCGCAGGAACCGGGCGAACTCTTCCTTGCTGATCTCGTTGTCGCCATCGACGTCGATGACGTCGAAGATCGCGTGGCCGCCGCCCTCGGTCACGTTGAGCCGACTGGTGTCGATCACGGCGAGGCGGTTGGCCGTGATGAACTGCTCCTTCGTGAGTCGGTCCCCGTCGACGCCGGCGTGACGGAGCAGCTCGAGCCAGTAGATCTGGCAGAAGGTCTGGAGCGCCCTGGCCCGGCGGTCGTCCTTGGCGAGCTTGTACGCCGAGATGTAGCGGTCGGCGAGCTTCTGGTAGTCCGTCCAGTCCAGATAACCGTCCTGATTGGCATCCATGGTGTCGAATGTGCGCTCGAGCTTGATGGTGATGACGTCCTGCGCCGCAGCGGTCACGTTTCCTCCGTGGGGGTGAGGGGGAATTTCATGATCACCCTCCCTTGTCGCATGAAGTGGGGCAACTTGACGAAAGGTTCCTGTTCCGCCATTTCATCCATTCGGGCGCACGCGCCTGTGGAACGGATCCGCTGCGGCGGATTACCGCGTCCGCCGATGTCCTCAACAGCGTGGCACCCATACCGAATTCAGGCGGAGAGACCGAAACCCTTTGGTCGCGAGGGGGTTATCACGGCGAAGTAGGGGGAGCGGCTCGCCGACGGATGGCAGGTGCGGTCCCGGCTGTCTCCGATTCCTGAACTGGAGTGAACAAGTGACGAAATCATCGGGTCCGATGACGCCCGCAGGCCGGGCCGTGCTGATCAGCGGGTCCTCATCCGGACTGGGGGAAGCTTGCGCGCTACACATGTCCCGGGTGGGCTTCCACGTCATCGCCGGAGTCCGCCGGCCCGAGGACGGACAGCGGCTGCAAGAAGCCGCCGACGGGCGGCTGACCCCGGTGATCATGGACGTGACGGACGAGAAGTCGGTCCTGGAAGCCGTGCACGAGGTCACCGAGTTGACTGGTGAGGCCGGGCTGTGGGGGCTGGTCAACAACGCGGGCATCGCGGTCACGGCTCCGCTGGAGTGCGTACCGATGGAGCTGATGCGCCGGCAGCTCGACACCAATGTGATCGGTCAGCTGCGGGTGACGCAGGGGTTGCTGCCTCTGCTGCGAGCCGGCTCCGGGCGGATCGTCAACGTCTCTTCGGGCCTCGGGAACGTCGCTCTCCCCTACCTCGGCGCTTACGCCGCTTCCCAGTTCGCCAAGGAGGCCCTCAGCGACACGTTGCGCCGCGAGCTCGCTCCGCAGCGGATCCCCGTTGTCGTGATCCAGCCTGGCGCCGTCCTGACCCCGCTCTGGGAGAAAATGTCCGACGGAGGCAACCGGGTCCTGGACAGCGTTCCGGCGCCGGTCCAGGAGCTCTACCGCCACCCGTTCCAAAAGTTCATGAAGGACAACGAGACCTCTGCCCGGAGCAGCCGTACGCTCCCCGACGACGTCGCCCGGGTGATCTTCCGCGCCTTGGTCGCCCAGCGGCCCAAGACCCGCTACACCGTCGGCCGAGACGCGACCGGCAGCCGCGTGCTGTCCAGGCTGTTGTCCGACCGAATGTTGGACCGGGTCTTCGGCGGGTCATCTGCCTGGACACACCTCAGGAACTGACGACCCGCCGCACGAGGGCCGAACCAGCTGATCGCGGGCCGCCCTGTCATCCGGCCGGCCACGCCTGAATTGATCCTGTGCGGATCGGACCTCACTGCTGAACCGGTGTGGTGGAGCCAAGGGCGGCGGCGAACGCGACGACGAGGTCGTGTGCCTCCCGGATTCGAGGACTGCGGCTCGGCCAACCCCTATGACCCGGCATCGACTTCGAGCGTGGGGACCGGCGCCGGGCGGCCGATGAGGCGGAGCGCCGGCGGGAGGAGCAGGAGCACCGGGAGGAGCGCCGGCGCCGGTAAGCCATGACGTGGCGCTGCCCGGAGTGCGGCCGCAAGGTCTGCCCCGCCGGTGATCCGTGGGGCACGGCGGCCGCATCCGGCGGCCTCTGCGACATGTGCCAGTCCCGGCCGAGCGCCACGCCGCGCAGACCCGCGAGCGTGCGGCGGAGAAGGCGGCGGCCGAGGCCGACGCGAGGCAGGACGGACCGTTCGGATCGATCCGCGCCCTGCGCTCCGGGGGGTCGGACGGGCGTCAGCCGGGACGGGACGGCTGTCACTGGTCATGTTGCGCAGCGGTGGCGATCATGACGGCGATGATCATGGCTGTCACGGGTTGACCGAGCCGCTGCCGGCAGGCGCCAATCGCGAAGGTGGCCGGCTGTCATGGGCGCGCCCGTTCACACCTTGTTTTTCGCGGCCTGGCTGTCAGGAATCCGCATGGTTGCGCCGACGCGGCCGTCCGCGGACGGCTCGTCGAGCGCGTCCGCGAAAGCCCTCTGGATGGCGCCGCCCGCTGACCGGTCATCGGCCGGAGTGCCTGCGGGAATTGGCCGGCAGGTGCATGACGGGTTGGTGGGGTACGGGGCTACCTTCTTAGGGCTCCGGAGGGGCGGCTGTCCGAACGTGCGGGCCACAGGCGGGCGGTGGCGGCGTCTCCAGTGCCCCGGCTCCGCCGAGGGGCCGGGCCCCCCACGCGTGAAGGAAGACGACCATGTCTCTGGGCACCTGGCTGAAAGTCGGCACCTCCGCAGCCGCGCTGGTCCTCGCGGCGGCAACCGCCGCGACCGCGGCACCCGCGCCCATACCGGACGCTGCCGCAGCGGTAGTGACGCTCCGTTACGACGGCAGCCGGGCCGGCGGCTGGGAAGCGGCCATCGCGGCCGGGGTCGCTTCCTGGAACGCGAACGTCGGTAACGTACGGCTGGTGGAGGCCGCGCCCGGGGTCCGGGCCGAGATCGTCATCGTGGCCACCACCGGCTGGCCGCAGGCCACCCTCGGCCCGGTCCGTCCGGGGCGACAGGTGCGAGTCGAACTCGGCGCGCAGGCCGTGAGCCAGGGGTACGACAAGACGCGCATCGCCGCGCATGAGCTGGGCCACAGCCTGGGCCTCCCGGACACCAAGCCGGGGCCGTGCTCCCAGCTGATGTCCGGGTCCAGCGCCGGTACGGCCTGCACCAACGTCGTGCCCAACGCGACGGAGCGGTCCCGCGTGCAGAGCGCGTACGTGAACGGGCTCGCGGCGACCGTGCCGACCGACGGCCGGGTACTCATCGACGCCCCCTGACCGTCGGGGTCGGCGGGTGGGCCGGTGCGGGGGCCTGACCGGGACGAACTCCCGGAGGGCGGCCGTGCCGGTCCACTGCCGGCCTTCCCAGAGAAGCAGCTTCGGGCGCGGGTGCTGCTTCTCGGCGACATGGCCGATTGGGAGCATCTGCGGTGGAGCGCGGATCCGGGACCGCACCCTGGCGTAGTTGGCGCCGCTCGCCGGATCAAGCGCTCAGTCTGTGACACCCTCCAGCGGAAGGTGGTCGCGGCGGTACTCCGATTCCAGCCACTCCTCCTTCACGAAGAGCGGACGCGTAAGCCACGCTTCCCCGACCCGCTGTGAGCGCAGAAGAATCCCGAGGTCGGTCAGGGAAAGTGATCCGTCAGAGGTGAACAGGATGCGGTTCCCATGCTCCGCGGCATGGTCCAGGAGAAACTGTTGGCCTTGCCCGTGGTCGCTCCCCGCCAGTGGAAAGCCGGCCAGGAAGACCTGCGGTCCGACGACTGCGTCCAGCGCGACGCATGCGAGCTTGCCCGCGTCGTAGAACGCCTTCACGCCGTCCCGAAAGTCTTGCCGGCCGTACGGGCCACCCATCCGTGCCTGCGGCTCGGAAATCAGCAGGGCCTCGGCGACCTCGTCTATGGACATCCCGAAGCGCAGCGGCCCCACACCGCCGTCGGACCGCAGTTCCCAGCGCTCCCGTTCCCCATCTGCGCTCATCCGTTCGCCCCCTCGATCTGACCGTCCACATCCATGTCCGTAGCGTTGGTCCCAGTGCTGTCGCAGGTGGCGTGTCGCGTTCGTCGGCTCATTCGCACTGGGCCTGCGCCGCGTTCATTGCGGCTTGAAGCTGAAGCCAGGTTGGATCTGTGGAACTGGCCGCAGACGTCGTTGCCAGATCGTCCGCTTCCCATGTGCGGGTTCCGTCGGTCAGGACAAGGTGCGTCTCCAGGTCATTGCCGTCGTCCGGAACCTCGGCGGTGGTCTCCAGGAACGCCGCGGCCGCATCCCGGGAAGTGTCCCTGTTCGTGGCGCGGTTCTGCGTGGAGCCGGAGAGCACGGACAAGAGCAGCAGATCTCCCCCGCTGCCGGCGACCAGGAGCTCGCCAGTGGCTGTGGCGGCCAGCGCGGACAAGCGGGATCCGGTCAGCACATCGTGCTCGACCGCTTGCCGAGTTTCGAGGTCCACCTCGACCAGCGCTCCCGCGGGTGTCGCGATCCACAGCACACCTGGACGCGCCCCGAAGGCAAGATTGTGACGCGACCAGGCTCGCATCTGGTCAAGCCACTCCTGCGAGTACGGATAGCCGGGGCTGGGGTCGCCGAGGGTTGTGGCCAGCACCCGGCGCAACGAAGGAAGCTCGAAAACCTCCACCGAGTTGCCGTACGCGTTGCCACGAACCGCGAGGTGACGTCCGTCCGGGCTGAAGAGCGGAGTCTCGTAGCCGTCACAGTCCAGGATCAACGCCCGGCGGAGCGGCCGCATCATGGCGGGCGCGGTCCCCTGGTCGACTCGCGCGAAGAGGCAGTGAGTGGCCCCTTGGTCACTGCTGAGCGTGGCGACAAGTCCGCCGCCGGGATGCTGCGCGACTCCTGTGTCCCAGCGGGGTCCGGCACCGATGGTTCCGGCGGCAAGGTCAAGGACGTCCGAGCTCTCCCAACCATCGCCTTCGTCGCGAAACGACGGTGAAGCCCACAGGGTCTGCCCGTCCGGGCTGAAGGCCAGACTGCGGTAGGTGGCGAAGGCTGGAGCACCCTCCGGCTCGGAGATCCCGGCAGGAGTCCATTGCCGCAGTCCGTCTTCCCCCGCCACCACAAGCAGTGGCTGGTCCGGATGCCACGCGACAGCAGGCGTCCGCTCTGCCCGCTCCCACCCGAGGGCATCTCCATAGGCGTTCGACGTGAAGCACACGGAGCCGAGTTCGCGTAGCTGCCCCGTGCCGTAGTCCCAGATGTGGACTGCCGGACGCTCGGAGTCCGAGCAGGCCACCAGCGGCAGTCGCGGATGGCATCTCAGCTGTTCAAAGGAGCGTCCGCCGCCAACCATCCCACGTGCCACTACTTCAAGATCAGTCACCACAGCACCGTAGTTGTCGCGGGCCCGCGCGGCGAGGTAGGCGCGAAGGGCTCGGTGGGGCGGCGGTGGCCCGCGCCGCCGTCGACGGGGGCACCATGGCGCCGGTGATGCAGGCCCCCATGGGTGCGCTTGGCGGGGGACCGAGACATGGTCAGGCCAGTAGGGCGAACGTCGCGCCGGCGACCATCGCGCCGAGGCCGGTGCCTGCGGTGACCTGTCCCCAGGTGTGATCGCGCAGGGTTACGCGGGACCAGGCTATGACCGGCAGCAGGATGTAACCCAGGGCCCACCAGGGGCCGAGTCCGATGATGAGCATCGCCAGTGCGCCGGAGGCGACCGCGGTGTGCACGGAGATCTTCCAGAACTTGGTGATGGGCAGAATCGCGGCGAGGGTGACGAGCATCGCGACGATGAGCGCGAGCATCTCCTGCGGTGCGTCCATGATGATCATGAGAGTGATTCCCGCGGCGACCGACGCCATGATCACGGGGATGAGGCGTACGCGGCGTTCACGCTGTCCGACGTACCGATCGTCCCACTTGCCCGTGTTGACGCCGTAGCGGATGTACAGGGTGGGGATCAGTGCGGCGAACACGATGACGTGGACAGCCCACCCGAGCCCGGTCCAATGATTGCTCTGAGCGGTGCCCATGATCAGGCAGACGGCAAGGATGGTGAACTTTGGGTCCAACCCGTTGGTGATGCGGCGTGCGGCCCCATGGTGCCGGGTGGCCGACGAGGCGGAGAGACTGGTCACGCTGTGGTCCTTTTCGTGGGGCCGTGCAGTTCGTTGTCGATGTCGCGGGTGGTGGTCGAGCCGTAGTAGGAGGGAAAGTGTTCGGCCTTGCGTTCCGGTCGGATCCAGCGCGCAGACTCTGTACGGCAGGGATCCGTCCATGAACGATCATCCGATGAACTCGGAGCCCTGTGAGGGTGTGGCGAGACGGCGGACGCCGCAACGCCCCGTCGACGTGGTGGGGTTGGTCCCAGGGCTGGCCGCCCGGGCGCGGGACACGGTGCGTCTGCGCCCGAGGCGGGGTGCGCCGTCGAGCACCGAGAGTTCCGTGGGTGGGCCGTTGCTGTGGCCGGCCGGCGAGACCTGGGCCGGTCTGTACTCACATGCACCGGAACTTCGGCAACGGCCTGTCGAGCAGCTCCAGGGTACCGATGGTGCCGGTCGTGCAGGCCTTCCGCTCGGACCTGCCGCCCGGCGTAGTGCCCTTCCCCGAAGGCGCAGATGTCTTGCAGGTGCTCTGGTGCCCGTTCACCCACGAGTTTCCCGCGTCACCGCGACCCGTGGTGTTCTGGCGTGACTCCGTTGCCGTGCAGGCCGTGCTTTCGGCGCCGCCAACAGATCCGGCGGCGGCCCGTTGGCATGTTCCGGCGCCGTGCATCGTCCACCCGGAGCGGGTGACGGAATACCCGTGCTGGGATCTGCCGGAGGACCTGGCCGACGAGTGGCAGGACGACTTCCGCCGGCTGCGGGAGGCGATTCCGCCGCAGGCGGCGATTCCGCTGTTGTCCTTCTGCGACTTCGCCGAGGCGCCGGGCATCAAACTCGGCGGGTATCCGTCCTGGTTCACAGGGGAGGGATGGGTGGACTGCGAGGGGTGCGGCCGAATGCGAGGGGTGCGGCCGCCGCATGGACCACCTGCTCACCGTGGCGAGCCGGGAGTGCGACGGAGCCTCGTGGCGCATCTGGCTGACCTTGGAGAACCGGGACGAGGACGGCGGCCCGGCAGTCCCTGTGGACCCCACAGGGCTTGATGTGGGAGGTGTCGGCTCGGTGTACATCTTCGAGTGCCGCGCCTGCCCGGATCGCCCCTTCGATCACTGGTACGACTCCGACTGACCGCGCTGAGCCCCCGCCCCACCCTATGGAGGAAGCGCCGGGAACATCTGGCTGCCGCATCGCGGCTCAGCCCGTACCGGTCCACCCTCGCAGGGCTCGCAAGTGCTCACCCGGGCCACCTGGACGAGTAGATCCCAATGGCCGCGCGGTTACAGCTTGGGCAGGGCCTCAGCGGGGCCTGGAGAGCGGCGTTCCTCGAGCCAGTAGAGGTAGAGCCGCAAGTCGGTTTCGAGCTCGCCGTCGAGGTAGGCGAGGAGGACGGCCAGCCCTGTGGCCGCCTCTTGGCAATCCGCATCAGAGTGGGGCGACCAGGCGGTCTTGAGATCGGTGGCCCATTCGCGCAGACGAGCCCGTTCGTGCCACCAGGTACGGACCGAGCCGGCAGTCCAGTGCTGGTCTCCGTCCCAGCCGTAGCCGCTCAACGGGTCAGTCCAGGCAGCGAAGAGCAGGCGATCGACCTCGACAGCGTTCCTGGGCTGGCGGTAGACGAACTCCTGGCCGGTCTCATCGTCGTAGAGGACGTGGTCGGGTGCGGCCATCCGCCCAGACCAGCAGGTGTCGGTGGCAGCGCCGTAGAACGGTCCGGGCACGTTGCGCCAGTTCCGCTCCGCCCAACGGCCCGTCAGATAGACCTCGGGGTGCGGCAATGCCAAGACCAGGTTGGGCGCCGCTTCGGGCACCGGAGTGTCGGCAGCAGTCCGGGCCGCCGGGAGCGGATCCCAGTATCCAGAGCGTTCGTTCATGCTCGTCCTTGCTCGTCCTTGCTCGTCCTTGCTCGTCCTTGCTTGTCTCTCCGCGCTCGCCTGCGAGAACGTGGCGAGGGTGTCCAGGGTCGGCGCTGCTGAGCAACGTTGACCAGGAGGCCACGTGCACGCTACTGGATCACTGATCTGAACGTGGCGGACCGACAGACCCCAAGGCGGTCTGCCACTGCTCGAAGGTGAACAGCACCGGGCTGCCTTTCCGCCGTGTCATTGCCACCCCGTACTGTCCCGCTGATCAGGAAGCACACGGGGCGCACGACCAAGCGGGGGCAGAACATGGCATACCGGCGCGCGGCGATACCGGCATTGGCTGGAGGGCTGCTCCTGGCGGCGCTCCTGTGGTGGGCGGGGGCGAGTACGGCCGCACTGCACCTGCCGGGCAGTAGCCGCGTCCTCGGCATCGGGACCGCCGTCGAGCTCGAACACTGGCTCGCCCCTTGGTCGTACGATCCCCCCGGCGCGGACGGCGCAGGCGACGGCGGCGGTTACGCGGCCGGGACCAGCGACTCGGCCCGCTACCTCTCGCTGTACGCGACCGCGGTCCAGATCCGATTCGGTGCGGTCTTCGCCCTCTTCGTGCCCGGGGCGCTGCTCCTGGTCCGCAGACTGCCGCCGCTACGCGGCCGTGTGTCGGCGGCGCTGCTCGCCGTCTGGGCCTGGGGGCTGGTCGCCGGGACGCTGGCGATGGCCGTCTCCGCGCCCTGGCTGATCGCCGGGCAAGGGCACGGAAGCTACCGCTTCCTCCCCCAGATCGCGAGCGTGATCTCCTCCGGAGCCCAGGTCCTGGTGGTGGCCGCCCTGCTCGCGGCGACGGTGACGGTGCTTCTGGCGCGGGTCACCACCAAGGGTGCGGGCCCGCTGCCACAGGCTGTCGTACCGGCCCGCGCGGCCCGGCTGGCTGCCACCGTCGGAACCTCGTTGATCGCCACGTCACTGGTGATCCTGTCGTACCAGCCCGTCGCCGCCGCGATCCAGGAGGCCTCCACGGGCTCCGGGCTACTCTCCGAACCCGGCGACCTCCTGCGGCTGTGGCTGCTGCTCGGCGGATGGGCGGGTCCGCAGGGCGGGTCGATCGGCAGCTGGATCCTGTACCGCCTTCCCGATGTGGTGTTGCTCGCCGTGGTGTGGGGGGCCCTGCGCAGGCTGCCGGGGCTGCTCACCCGGGTCACTCTCCCGGCCGTGGCGGTGGGCACGGTCTGCGCGACCGTCCTGGGTCTGCTGGCGAGCCAGTTGCTGCAGGTCCTGATGGAGGTGGTCGACTCGGGCGCGCGCTGGGGGGTTCCGCGCCTGTTCGCCGGCCTCGGCACCGGCGTCCCGGCCGCCCTGACCTGGGGTCTGGTGGCGGGAGTCGCGGCTGCCGTGACCCTGCGGGTGGTGACGGCCCGCACCGCCCGAGCAGAAGGCACCTGACCCGCCTGAGCCCGCGTCGGGTGGGCCCTCGGCCTCCTCCAACGCCGGCAGGCCCGCGTCGCCCGCGCCTCCCGCTCGGACCAGGCCGTTGAGTCGCCCGTGCGGCCAAGCCGTGGCCGACGGGTGAGTTGTCAGAGCGTCCCGGTTGCCCGTGGCCGCAGGGTCGTGTGGCGGAAGGCGTTCAGGTCGGCGGTGTCGGTCGCGGTGTCGGGGGTGGGGTGTCCGGCGGCGAGGGCGTAGAGGGCGTTGTGGGTGACACTGTCGAGCCCGAAGTGGCCTTCGACGGCGGTGTCGTCGAAGGCGGCGGTCTGGAAGGGGCCCAGGCCCAGGGTGGTGGCGGCCAGGGCGAAGGTCTGCCCGAGGTGTCCGGCGTTCAGGTGGCTGACCCGGTAGGCGCGGGGGTGTCGGTACTTCGAGCGCAGACGTTCCCACGCGGCGACCACGAAGACGATGAAGGCCGCTTGGTCGATGCCTTCCTGGTGCACGCACAGAGCCCCGGCTTCGGCGTGGGTGAAGCCTTCGCGCAGCAGTTCCAGGCTGTGTTCGCGGGCGTTGTAGTGGTACAGACCGGCGGGGATGCCGGTGACGTTGGGGGCGGCGAGATAGGCGTCGAGTTCCTGCCGGGCGCCGCCCGAGGGGCTGGTGCGCCGGATGAGGGCCCCGAACTCGAAGCCGTCGATGAACTCGGCGGGGCCGAAGACGGTACGGAGCAGTATCGAGAGATCGTGCAGGCTCACCGGCTGGGCGCTGAAGGAGCGGTGCGTGCGCCTGCGGTAGAGGGTTTGCTCCAGCGGTGCGGACAGGCGAGGGTCCGGTGTACGGGGCAGCAGGACGCGGTCGGCCTCGGGGTACTCGGAGAACAGCGCCGGACGCCCGTCGCGGGTGAGGTGCCGGCGCAGCTCGGGGGTGGCTGTCTCGAAGGGGACGTCGCGCGTGGCGTAGTGGAAGAAGGACGCTTCCGGTGCCCAGGGTCCCCAGGCATCCGCCAAGCGCTCGTCCTCTTCGGCCTCGGGACTGCCTTCCTCGGCCAGCAGACCGTATTCGAGCAGTGTTCCCGCGGCTTTCACCACCGTCTCGGGATGCAGATGGTCCAGAACTTCGGCTGCTTGGGCGGGGGTTGTCCAGGTGTCGAAGGCGCTGAGAATCTCAGCGGTCGAGGGATGCAGAGCCACCGGCGAGTGACCACGGTGGGCATGGGCGACGAAGTCCCCTCGGTGCCAGTAGCACGTCACGTTCTTCAGCCGACGCAGCCGCACATCCACTCCTCGTACTCCCAGGACTGACCCCTGATACGCCCAGGAGGCAGGGGCCGGTACCGGCAGAAGCCGCGCCGGCCCCGTCCCATGGCCTACTTGTGGATGAAGTTGCTGGTGCGGCGCTCTTCCCGCTTCACGGGCACAGGCTTGATTTCGATCTTGCGCACGATGACACCTCCTTCGACTTTCTGTTCGTACACAGTTTAAACGCGCGCATCGCTTCTCGGGAAACGAGGGAATGACCCAACAGCCTCCTCGCGCACGGCAATTGTCCGAAATCCGTCGTCCGCGGGGCAGGCCTCCGATGGCGGTCGTCGTCGCATCAGTCGCGCAGGCGCGGAGCATGACCGCGTGCAGCGGTGAGTCGGCGAAAGGGCGGCGCTCGCCCACCGTGCGGTACTGCCATGTCTCGTAGAGGGCTTCGTATGGAGCGTCAGCCTGTGGGCGCCGGTACGTACGAGGTGATTGCCTGCGGGGCCGCCGCAGTGTGGCGGCCCCGCTGTGTCCGCTGCACCATGCGTCCAACTCCCTGGAACCAAGGCTGGTGGTGCCCAAGTGGCTGCTCCTCCCGGCCGGCCGTCGGCAGGGCCACACGTCGACGGCGACCTGAGAGTTCTCGATTCGGCCGACGGTGCCGGTGTACTGGCCCTGGAATCCGGCGGTGTGGGGGCCCTTCTTCACGTTGCCGGTCTCGTCCACGACCGGCACCGCGGCCTCGTCGTGCAGATGCTCCACGACGTACTCGCGCACGTCGTCGCGGACGGCATCGGCGTCCCAGACCGCCCGGCCCAGAAGATGCCGCATGCCATGCGGATTCGCATCCCCGGCCCACTCGGCGATCTGCCGGCAGTTCTTGCGCGGCAGTTCCGCCGGCAGTCCCTGCACCAATCGCGCAGCCCGCCATCGGGGTTCTACCCGGGCGCCCCGGCCCGCGATACGGCCCATGGCCCCCTCGAACGCTTCCCGCCAACGGACGGGATCCATGCCGTGAGCCCTGCGGCCACCGTCTGATCTTCTGTCTTCACACACTGCTGATTACCAGCGACCGCACCCGTTCCCCGACCGGCCCGGACCTGTGTGATCGGCCGGTGGACGGCGAACCGCGAAAAGTCAGGGCGCCGGGCGCCGGCCCGGCTGACAAGCTGACGCACATGACCGCACCCCTGACTACGAGACAACGACTTGCCGCGCTTCACCGCTATGCGGCCGTGAACCGGGAGGACTTCACCGGCCAGAACCTTGCTTCCGCTCGCACGTCGCGGCTGCGGTTCACCCGCTGCTCGTTGATCGGAGCCGATCTACGCCACGCCACCCTGGACGGGTGCTCGTTCAAGCTCTGCGACCTCAGCGGCGCGGACCTGCGTGGGGCCTCGCTGCGCGGAATCAGCCTGGCCGGATGCGATCTACGGGGGGCTGACCTGCGTGACACCGATCTGGCCGACGCCAGGCTCGGAAGCGTGAACACCGGCATACCCCCGTTCGGACTCACCGACGTCACCGGTGCCCGGTTCGAGGGAGCGTTCCTGCGCGAGGTCCAAGCGGACGGCGTCATCGGTTGGCCACCCGGACGCGGCGGGAACGAGTAGGGCCGCCTGGCGGCACACGATCACACCCCAATCAAGCTGAGGTTGCGCACTAGCCCTCGCCAACCCAAGTGCTCAGCGACAGGACTGGCTCTTGCCCGCTCCCTGCTGTGCGCCGAAAAGTGACAGCACTGGCTGGTCCTGCGGGTTGTACCCGTCCAAGACGGCAGGCCGCACTGCATCCTCGAAGAGGATCCGGAGCTGGTCGTCATCGAGGAAGTAGTCGCTGGGCTGTGCCATGCTCACCGGCTTTCCAGGCGGACGATGTCGTTCTGCCACTGCGCGACGTGCTTCAGCCGTTCGCCGCGGCCCGCGAGCCAGACGGTGATCAGCTTCTGAAGCTCACGGTCGGGGTCGGTGTCGTTCCGGCCCACGAAGCCCTCCAGAAACTGCAGGATGTTCTCCGAGCGGTCCGGGCGGGTCACCGCGACCACATCGACACCCATCTCGCCCGTTGAGGCGCTCACGAACACGCTGCTGTCGAGTGCCATCATGGCGAAGCCCGGATGGCCGGCGTGGATGCCGAGAAACGCCGATTCCGCACCCCGGCCCATGATGTCCCAGCGGTCCAGGAGCCGGACCCGGGTCCAGACGGCCGGTGGAACACGGGGCCCCCAGTGCAGTGTGTGGTTGGCGGCCCGGTGAGTGAGGACGCCTTGGGGGATCTGGACGAGGAACTCGCGCCGGTCGTCGAAGAGACCCGAGGAGAGGGCCAGGCGGTACCAGTCCTCGTTGAGACGCTCGACAAGCCGTGGTGTGTCGTACCGGTGGGAGAAACCACCGACGAAGTCCTCGGCACCGTATCCCGCCACGAACGGCATCATGCCCTCCGGCACCGCGTTCGGGATCACCTCCAAGCCCGCTCGCCGCAGCGGCCGGTACATCTTTCGTTCGCGCTCCTGGATGCCCATCGGACCGTTTCTAGCAGGTCCGGCCCGCCGGGCATCCGGCAGCCCGGTGCTTACGAATGGTCCGCGATCGAGGTTTGGGCGTGCCGGCCTGGCGGGTGGGCTGGGTGTTGATCAGCAGGCGGCCTGCCGGGCGGGCACGAGCCCGGTGCTCGGCTTGCGGCGGGACCAGGGTGCGGGCAGGCCGTCGATGAAGACCAGGTCGCGCTTCGGGCCGGCACCGGGCCTCCCGCTGCCGCTCGGCACCGCGCCGCTCACGAAGCTCCGACTCGCGCCGGGCGAGCCACAGATCGGCCAACTCTGCGATCACAGCGCCGAGATGTGCACGCGAGACACCGCAGAAGGCAGGATGGGTCAAGGCCGCACTGGCCCACTTCTTGGTCACCGTCGAAGACCCGGTGCGGCCACTGCCACGTCACGGCTGCCCCCCGATGATCAATGGTTGTGGTTCTTCTGCGGGAACTGTCCGAGCTGGGAACTTCCCTGCAGATGAGCGAACGCAGCCGGCGAAGCATCGGCCCGAGCATCAGGGCCTCAGCAGTCCGCCCACCCACCAGTCGTGCGGCTTGCCATCGTTGGCGATGCCGCGATTGCGCAGTGTCCCTTCGACGGTGAAGCCGAGTTTCTCGGCGACGGCACGCGAGCCGGTGTTCCCGGCCATGGCCCACCACTCGATGCGGTGCCTGGCGCCGCACGGGCGCCCGCCTCATCGGCGGCTGCTGCCGCATCGGCCCGGCCCGGATCGCGGACCTCGCGGCGGAGTGCGCTGGTCCGGATATGACGGTGCATCAACTTCGGTCATTCGTAGATGACTTCTGGTCAACGGGGTCTCCCGCGCGGCTTCCGGGAGCTGACAGGGGCGCTCCGGAAGGTCAGGATGCTCCGACATCCACAGGGGGGCGTCATGAGCACTGCCGAGAGCGCACCGGCAACCGAACCTCGGGGCGGGGAGGATCCGGACGCCGGAGCGGAACTCGCGCGGCGGGTCTTCACCGGCCAGGAGCGCTGGGGCTGGGAGTTCGTCCAGCCGTCCGCGCCCCCCGCACACCGGGACGCCCAGCATCCGCCCGTCTACTCCGAACCCTCCGGCGACGAGGTCCGCGCCATGGAGGAGCGCGCCATGACCGCCCGGAAGAACAGGGGCACGGGCTGTCTCCTCGTGCTCGCGGGCATCGTCGCCTACGCGGCCGGCGGCCCGTCCGCCGTCGTGATCGTGGTCGTCCTCGTCATCGTCCTCATGGCCGCGACCTCCCCGGCCGCCAGGCTGAGGGCCGCCCGCCGGCGCCTGGAAGCCGCCCGCACCGGCGCCCAGCGGGACTACGAGCAGCGCCGGCGCGCCTGGCAGAGCCGGATCGACGCCCACCACACGGAGCACCTGCGGCACAACGACACGCTGGACACCTGGTTCCCGCTCTCCCTCGCCTCCGGTCCCAGCCGGATCGACGTGTTCGGCGGCACGGGCAACGGCTGGGCCAGCCTGCTCGCCACGGTCGGCGGGCCGCTCCTCGGCGGTGGCGCCCCGCTCGTCGTCCTGGACCTCACCCAGCAGGCCGTCGCCCTCGAACTCGCCGGCCTCGCCGCGCGCCGCGACATCGCCGTCGCCCACGTACCCATGCCCGGGGCCCTGCTCGACGCCGACCTGAGCGCGGAGTTCACTCCCGAGGAGCTGGCCGAGACCATGGCCGAGGCGCTGGGCACCATGCGGCCGCCCGGCGCGGACGTGGACCTCCACACCATCGACGTGGACCTCGTCCAGACCGTCGCGGAACTGCTCGAAGGGCCCGTCACCTTCGCCCGGCTCGCCGCCGGGCTGCGCGTCCTGCTCCGCGTCTACGATTCCGCCCCCGGCGCGCCCGGGCCGCTCGGCCCCACCGAGGTCGAGTCGATCACCCGGGCCGTCGACCTCCTGGGCCAGGGCGAGCGCGTCCAGAACGAACTGCGCTACGTCCGGGCGCAGACGGAGCTGCTCACGCCGAGGGGGCAGGAGGCCGCCGTTCCCGGCGGCGGCCGCGCCGCGGACTGGTGGCGGCCCGGCGGACTGACGATCGTCACGACCGAGGACTCCGTGCGCCGCCGCAAGGACCTCACCGACCGCTTCGTCTTCTTCCGGCTGGTCCACGCGCTGCGCACCCGCGCCGTGGCGCACGGCTCGGGGACCCTCGTCGTCGCCGGAGCCGACCACCTCGGCCGTGACGCCCTGGAATCGATGGCGCGCGAGGCCCGCACGGCCGGTGTCCGGCTCGTGTTCCTGCTCGAACACCTGCGGGAGGGCACCGTCCAGGTCGCCGGCGGATCGGACAGCGCGACGGTGTTCATGCGCATGGGCAACGGCGAGGAGGCCAAGGCGGCCGCGCAGTTCATCGGGCAGGAGCACAAGTTCCTCGTCAACCAGCTGACCCGGCAGGTCGGGGAGACCCTCACCGAGGGCCGCGGCAGCAGCTACGGCGGCCAGCGGGGCGTCTCGGACACGGACGGCTCCCACCGGGCGGCGGCACCTCCGGCAGCAGCTGGGGGAGCTCCAGGTCCTTCTCCACCTCCCTCTCGCGCAGCTGGCAGGACTCGACCAACACCTCCCACCCAGCTCCAGGCCCTCCCGGCGACCGGCCTGGTCCTCGTCGAAACCGGTCCGGGGGGCCGTCGCGTCGTGTTGGGGGACTGCAATCCCGGCATCAACTTCCTGCCCCGGCTCTCCACCCGCCCCCGCGCGAGCCTGACGTGAGCCCCGGTGCCGGGTCTGGGGGCGGAGCCGGGCCCGCCGGACTCGGCGCGTACCGCTTCCACCGCCTGATCACCGTGCCCCGGCGGCCCGAGGACGGCCGTACGGAGGACCGTACGGCCGCCCAACTCACCGCCGCCGTCACGGCGGCCCACGCCGTGCTCTCCGCGCCCTCGGCCAGTGGGGAGCACCGCCCGGCGGGTCTGGCCGCGGCATGGATACGCCCGGGCCGGCACCGACCGCTGCACTTCCTGGTGGATGGAGCGCCCGGCTTCCCGCCCGCCGGCGACGAGCCCGCCGCGGACGGTGCGCAGCGTCCCCTGCGCTACCCGCCCGGCGCCACCGCCCGCGACGTCCCGGCGGGCGAGACGGTCGCCCTGCTGGAACGGCTGCCGTTCTGGATCCCCTGCCCCGGCTCCCACGACGCCCTGCGCCTGGGCGACGACGAGCGCGCCCTGCCGGGCGAACGCCGCGGCTCCTTCGACGACGCGGTCGCCCACCTCCCGGACGCCTTCGCCTGGCTCGTGCTGGCCGAGCCCGTCCCGTACGAGCGACTGGACCAGGAGCGCGCGGCACTCGCCGTCCAGCTGCCCCGGCTGCGCCAGCGCGAGAACTCCGCCGCCGACCGGGTGGCGGCCGACCGGGCCGAGGCCCGCTACCGCGAGCTGACCCGGGCCCTGGCCACCGGGGTGTGGAACGTGCGCGTACTGGTCGGCGCCGAGCGGCCCGAGTCGGCGCTCGCCTCGGCGGCCCTGCTGTGCGGCGCCGGCGACCTCGACGAACTGCCGTACGTGCTCGTACCGGCGCGGCGGCCGATGCCCTTCGCCGAGGCGCTGACCACCGTCACGCCGCAACCGGCGGCGGCCCCGGCCGCGGGCGCCGCCGGGCCGCCGGGCAGCGTGCCCTTCGTCGCCCCCGCCGAACTGGTCGCGGCGCTGGCCCGGCCGCCCGCGCGGGAGCTCCCGGGCATCCGTACGGTGGCCCCGAACCGGTTCGACGTCACCTCCGACGACACGGGACACGACGCCGACGCCTTCCTGATCGGCGACATCCTCGACGAGGCCCTCATGCCCGCCGACCGGCTCCACGTCTCCCGCTCCACCCTCAACCGGCACACCTTCGTCTGCGGGGCGACCGGCTCGGGCAAGTCCCAGACGGTACGGAGCCTGCTCACCGCCCTGTCCACGCACGACCGGCCGATCCCCTGGCTGGCGGTCGAGCCGGCGAAGGCCGAGTACGCGCGCATCGCCGGCCGCCTCGCCGCGGCGGGGGGACCCGAGCGCGCCCGGCGCGTCACTGTGATCCGGCCCGGTGACGTGGACGTGGCCCCCGCCTCGCTCAACCCACTGGAGCCGGAGCCGGGCTTTCCGCTGCAGAGCCACGTGGACCTCGTACGGGCCCTGTTCCTCGCGGCGTTCGAGGGGCACGAGCCCTTCCCGCAGGTGCTGTCACGGGCTCTGTCCCAGTGCTACACGGCCGCCGGATGGGACCTCGTCACCGGCGAACCGCGCCCGGCCCACAAGCCGAAGTACGTACTGGAGGAGCCGGACGAGCCGCGGACGGCCCGCTACCCGACCCTGGGCGAACTCCAGGCCACCGCCCGGCAGGTCGTCGAGATGATCGGGTACGGCAAGGAGGTCACCGCGGACGTGCGGGGCTTCGTCGACGTCCGGATGGGCTCGCTGCGGGAGGGTGCGCCGGGCCGGTTCTTCGAGGGCGGCCATCCCCTGGACATCGCCGGGCTGCTCGCCGGGAACGTGGTCCTCGAACTGGAGACGATAACCAACGACCAGGACAAGGCCTTCCTCATCGGCGCGGTGCTCATCCGCCTGGTCGAACACCTGCGGGTGCACCACGGCGCCGGCGGGGTCCCGCTGCGCCACGTCCTGGTGGTGGAGGAGGCGCACCGGCTCCTGAAGAACGTGGAGGACGGGCCGGCGGCCGCCGCCGTCGAGCTCTTCGCCTCCCTGCTGGCGGAGATCCGGGCGTACGGCGAGGGTGTTGTGATCGTCGAGCAGATCCCCAGCAAGATCCTGCCCGACGTCATCAAGAACAGCGCGCTGAAGATCATGCACCGGCTGCCCGCGGAGGACGACCGGCGGGCGGTCGGCGCGACGATGAACCTCCAGCCCGAGCAGAGCGAGAACGTCGTCGCCCTGCCGCCCGGACGGGCCGCCGTCGCCGCCGACGGCATGGACCGGCCCGTCCTGACGGCGATCCCGCACGGGGAGCACGCCGAGAGCGCCGAGGACGCGTCGACGGAGCCGCCGCTGCTGAGCAGCCGCAGCCCGCTGTGCGGGACCTCCTGCCGCCGCGCGCCGTGCACCCTGCGCACGATGAACGACTCCCAGCACCGCTCCGTGGAGCCCCTCCAGCTGATCTGGACGGACGTGGCGGCCTCGGCCCAGGCGATGGGCAAGGACGCGCCGGGCCCGTCCGACCCGGTCCGGGCCGCGTTGACGGCGCTCCCGGACCGCGACCTGGAATGCACCCTGGTGTACGGGGTGGAACGTGCGGTGTCCGCCCGCGAGTCCCTGATGCGCGACGAGGTCGACCCGGGCGACTTCGCCCGGCGCCTGCACGCCGTGCTCCGCGCCGAACTGCTGGGCACCGACCCGCCGGGCGGCGACCCACGGCGCTACACGTACGCGAACTACCGCTTCCGGGACGTGATCCGGGTCATCCACCGGACCAGGACCTCCGTTCCGGACGGCCCGCACACCTACCCGGACCACGAGGCCGAGTGGGCCTCCCGGGGCCTGGTCCTGACCGGGACCTCGGGGGCGGACCACCGCCTCCAGATCCACGCCCTGCCGGGGTACCGGCAGGAGCGGGTCAACGCCCGGGTCGGGGACGTGGAACGCAGCGGGCTGCGCGACGCGGTGGCGGCGGTGACGGGCGGCACGGCGGAGGAGCACGTGACGCGGGCCTTCGCGATGGCCTGCGCGGCGGGACCGCGCCTGCGCGCGGTGGTGGCGGAGACGGCGGTACGGGTGGCACTGGAGTGC
>NZ_LGDE01000327.1 GCF_001279725.1 Streptomyces sp. WM4235
GTACGAGCAGGTCTGGAACCAGGTCACCAGGCGTTGCCGCGGTCTCGTCGCCGACGACACCACCGGGCGGATCGTCGCCCTGCCGCTGCCGAAGTTCTTCAACGTCGGCGAGCACGAGTCCGGCCAACCGTACGCCCCCGCGCTGCCCGACGAGCCGTTCGAGGTCTACGACAAGGTCGACGGCAGCCTGGCGGTGGTCTTCCACTACGCCGACCGTTGGCGGGTCGCGTCCAAGGGTTCCTTCATCAGCGCCCAGGCGACCTGGGCGCAGCGCCGGCTCGACGGCCTGGACACCTCGGCGCTCGTGCCGGGCGTGACCTACCTCGCCGAGATCCTGTACCCGCAGAACCGGATCGTCGTCGACTACGGCG
>NZ_LGDE01000328.1 GCF_001279725.1 Streptomyces sp. WM4235
GGTCGCCGCCATCGCCACCGTGGTGAGCATCCTCAGTGGACTGGCCATCTGTGACGCCCTGCGCCACAGCGCGGCACCTCAAACGGCCCGTGAAGTCGTCCACTGGTGGCCCCTGTTGATCTACGGCCCCTGGATGGTCGCCTCCCTGTCCATCCTCAGATCCGCCCTGCACCAGCGCCGCGCGCTCCACTCCTGGTCCATCGTCCTGCTGTTCTCCACCCTGGCCACACTCCTGTGCATCGCCCAGGCACCCAGAACGATCGCCGCCGGAGCGGCATCCGCCCTCCCCGCCGTCGCCGCGCTGGCCTGCTTCCAACAACTGGTCCGCCAGATCACCCTCACACGACCACCCCGCCAGGCCGCCCCACGG
>NZ_LGDE01000329.1 GCF_001279725.1 Streptomyces sp. WM4235
GCCCTGCCCGCCGAGGCGCTCGGCGACACCGTGCTCGGGAACCTGGCGGCACTGGACGCCCCGCTGCGCGCCCGGTTCGGGGTGTCCGCCAAGGTGTTGCGCGGCAACACCGCCTCCGGGCTGGTCGGGGCGCTGAGGGTGCTGCTCGACCGGGTGCCCGGCGGCCCGGCCGTGGCCCTGGTCGACGAGCTGCTGTCCGATGACGGGGCGCTCGGCGGCACGGGCACCTTCGTGTACGAGGAGGGGCTCGGGCCGGCCTTCCTGCGCCGCAGTTGCTGCCTCTACTACAAGGTGCCCGGCGGCGGCCTCTGCGGGGACTGCGTGCTGCGCTCGCGCGGCCCGAAACGCACCGGGGCCATCGGGGAGTAG
>NZ_LGDE01000330.1 GCF_001279725.1 Streptomyces sp. WM4235
GTTCCGCGCCCTCGCCGTCACCGCCGCCCGTCCCGGCCCGGCCACACTGGCCGTCGACCCGGTCGGTGAACTCGCCCGCTACGACGCCACCCGCCTGGTCACCCAGTGCGTGCTCACCGGCCGGGCCATCCTCGTGCGGCAGGTCACCGACCAGGAGCTGGTCGGGATCGCCCGGAACCCCGAGGCCGCGGCCCTGCTCGTCGAGGCCGGGCTGCACTCCTACCTCGCGGTGCCCCTGACCGCCCGCGGGGAGGTCATCGGCGTCCTCGGCCTCCAGCGCACCAGCAACCCGACGCCCTTCGACCACGACGACGTCCTGCTCGCCGCCGAACTGGCCGCGCGGGCCGCCGTGTGCATCGACAACGCCCG
>NZ_LGDE01000331.1 GCF_001279725.1 Streptomyces sp. WM4235
CGGACTGATCGTGGGCATCGACCGGTTCATGAGCGCGGCCCGGGCCCTCACCAACTTCGCGGGCAACGCCGTCGCGACGGTGCTGATCGGGACGTGGACCAAGGAGTTCGACCGCGAGCGCGCGACCGAAGTCCTCGCGGGTCGCCTCCCCTTCGACGAGACCACGCTGGTCGACGACGTGCACGCGACGGATCCCGCCGGGGAACCGGCCGCCGTGCCCGTCCAGTCGGCCGGCGACAAGGACGGCGTCCCGGTCTGACCGGAACGCCCGTGAGGGGGTGGGCCCGGCGCGACGCCGCCCCTCCCCCGGGGCCGGCGCACGCGCCGCCCGCCGCTCCCCCCGTGCCCGGAGGGCCGGCGG
>NZ_LGDE01000332.1 GCF_001279725.1 Streptomyces sp. WM4235
GGAGACCACCGGGTACGGCGACGCCCCGCCCCCGCCCACCGTCAGCGAGCTGTACCACGCGCACCGGCTGCGCATGGTCCGCCTCGCGGTGCTCCTCGTCGACGACCTGGCCACCGCCGAGGACGTGGTGCAGGACGCCTTCACCGCCCTCTACCGGCGGCACGGGGAGGAGATCAAGGAGGTGGACAACGCGCTCGGCTACCTGCGCACCGCCGTCGTGAACACCTCCCGCTCCGTGCTGCGCCGCCGACGCACCGCCCGCGCCTGGAACCCGCCCGTGACGGCCGACATGCCGTCCGCCGAGGCCGCCGTCGTCCTTGGCCTCCGGGCATACCCCTGCTTTCCCGGCGGCAAGCAGC
>NZ_LGDE01000333.1 GCF_001279725.1 Streptomyces sp. WM4235
CACGCATCCCACCCGCGGGAGAAGTACGCGAAGCCACCCACACACCCGCACCCACGGGCGCCGCTCGGCTCAGACCCGTACGAGCCGCTCCACCCGGGTACTCCCCACGGCGCCCGCGCCGGCCCCGGCGCCGACGGCGGCCGTCGCCCCTCCCTCCGGTCCCGCCATCAGGATGGAGCGCTGGAGTCTGCGCAGTGCCCCCGACGGCTCCAGCCCCAGGTCCCGTACGAGCGTGGTCCGCAGCCGTTGGTACACGTCCAGGGCCTCGCCGCGGCGGCCGGAGCGGTGCAGGGCCAACATGAACTGCCCGTGCAGGTTCTCGTGCGTGCGATACCGGCTCACCAACACCGTCAACTCC
>NZ_LGDE01000334.1 GCF_001279725.1 Streptomyces sp. WM4235
GCCCGCCGCGAACCCGCGCCCGATCACCGGGTGTGGTCCGGGGGATCGGGGCGCGGGAGGCGGAGCGGGATCAGAACTCGACCACCGACCGCAGCACCTCGCCGCGCTCCATGCGACCGAAGGCCTCCTCGACCCCGTCGAGCGCGATGGTCTCCGAGACGAAGGCGTCCAGGTCCAACCGGCCCTGGAGGTAGAGGTCGACGAGCAGCGGGAAGTCGCGTTCGGGCAGACAGTCCCCGTACCAGGAGGACTTGAGGGCGCCGCCGCGTCCGAACACGTCGATGAGCGGGAGTTCCAGCTTCATGTCCGGGGTCGGCACGCCGACCAGGACGACCGTCCCGGCGAGGTCGCGGGCGT
>NZ_LGDE01000335.1 GCF_001279725.1 Streptomyces sp. WM4235
TGGAGACCGTTGCTCTGGCCAGTTGAGCTACGCCCCTTCGGCTGGACCAACCATGGCACGGCGCGGCCGGAAAGGGCCATCGAATTCCGTGGTCGACCGCACGGTGATGGTCGATGTCCTGGGCGTGTCCGTCGAACGCGTGTCGCCCAAGTCCTGGGGCCATCGATACGGAACCGGCCACAAATTACCTCGGCGTATGTAGTGACTTACCACGCCGGCGACAGTAGAACTTGTTCTCACTCCGTCGAGAGTGAGGAACGTCACATGAGTGACAAGTCCCTGCACAGCAAGGTTTCCAAGGGTGTCTCGCGCCGTGGATTCATCGCTGGAACTGGTTCCATTCTGGGAGCCATGACC
>NZ_LGDE01000336.1 GCF_001279725.1 Streptomyces sp. WM4235
CGCCCTCGCCCGCGCTCTCCCCCGCGGCCTCCCGCGACGGTGACCGTCTGGGTCAGGGCCGAGGCGGCGGCGGAGGCCAGCCCGGACGCCGTCGCGTGCCGCAGCCCCGAGCGCACGTCGCCGCGGACCGTCAGCAGCATGATCACGGCGGCGGTGGCGCCCGAGACGGCCAGCGCCTCGGTCAGGGTGAGCGTGTCGTCGGGGGCCGGGCCGGAGGCCGGGAGGAGCAGCAGGCCGAGTCCCGCGACGGTGGCGAGGGTGCCCCGCCATTCGGTGGCCGCCACCCGCCGGCCGGCGCCGCGCGCCCCGAGCGGTACGGCGGCGACGAGGGTGAGCGAGGCGGCGGCGAGCA
>NZ_LGDE01000337.1 GCF_001279725.1 Streptomyces sp. WM4235
GCGGCCCGGACCGGGAGGGTGGGCCCGTACCCCTGCGCCTCAAGCGCCGGCGGGGCTGGGTTGGGCGGCCCCCGTACCGGGGGGGGGGCCTGACCCCCACCCCCCAGCCCCGCCGGCGCTTGAGGCGCCCGGCGCAGCCGGGACCGGCAGCAACCAACCGCAACGCGGCAAGACGGCAAGACGGCAACGCGGCAACCACCACCGCCCGGCCACGGCAACGGCAACGGCAACGGCAACGGCAAAGACCAAGGCAAAGACCAGGGCTACGCCACCCCGAACACCGGCACCCACACCCCCTCCGCCGCCTCGCGGAACGCCACCTCCAGCGGCATCCCGACCCGCAACCCGGCCCCGGAGGACCCGGCCCCGGAGACCACACCCCCGTCCCCGGAGGACCCGTCCCCGGAGGACCCGCCCCCGGAGGCCGGCACAAGCTCCGTCATCAGCCGCGGCCCCTCCTCCAGGTCCACGACCGCCGCCACGTACGGCACCCGCTCCCCGAACGGCGGCAGGTCGTTGCGGTGGATCACCGACCACGTGTACAGCACGGCCCGCCCCCCGGCCTGCTCCCACGTCACGCGCTCCTCGCCCGCCCAGCAGTACGGGCAGAACTCGCGCGGGTAGTGGTGGGCGCGCCCGCAGTCCGCGCAGCGGCGGAGGAGGAGTCGGCCTTGCGCCGCCGCGTCCCAGTACGGGCGGGTGAAGTCGTCGACCTCGGGCAGGTCGTACCGGACGGTGTTCACAGGAAGAGTCCCATCGCCGCGTCGAGTGACCAGACCTGCCAGCCCATCGCGAACAGTGCGACGATCGAGATGAGCGCCATCATCGCGTTCTGTCCCTGCTCGGCCCAGTCGTGGATCATCAGCACGAGGTAGAGCAGGTTCAGCAGCAGTCCGCCGACCAGCGCCACGGGCGTCAGGAGGCCGAGCACCAGGCCGAGTCCGAGGGCGAGTTCGGCGTACACGACCACGTACGCCACGAGTTTCGGCCTCGGCCGGACGACCGTGTCGAAGCCGCCCTTGACGAAGCCCCAGCGGTGCTTGCCGGCGACGTCGGCGGCCCAGGAGATGCCGGTGCCGCGTTCGAACCAGCCCTTCTTGTCCTTGTGCCGCCAGCTCTCCAGCCACCACAGGCCGAGGCCTATCCGGAGCACGGCTGTCCATTCGGCCCCGCTGAGCCAGATGGTCTGCATCGGCGTCCTCCACCCCTCTCGTCATCTGACGGTACGTCAGTTGAGCGGATCCACACCGATCCCGCAAGGCCCCGCGCACCGAACCGCAAGGCCCCACGCACCGAACCGCGAGGCCCCACGCACCGAGCCGCGACACCCGGGGTCGAACCCCGACGGTCGCCCCCACGGCACCCCGTGATCGATCCGCAATCGATTCCCTCCTCGTCCGAGACCCACCAACTCTGTGTGTCGATACGATCACTCTTCATGCCCGAAGCTCCCGACATGACCACCCAGCCCCGCCCGACGTACGTGATCGGCGCCGGTCCCGGCGGCCTCGCCGTCGCCGCCGCCCTGCGCACCCGCGGGGTCCGCGCCGTGGTCGTCGAGAAGTCCGACGCCGTCGGCTCCTCCTGGCGCCGCCACTACGACCGGCTCCACCTGCACACGACGCGACGGCTCTCCGCGCTGCCCGGCCTGGCCGTGCCGCGTCGTTTCGGACGTTGGGTCGCGCGCGACAACGTGGTGCGCTACCTGGAGAAGTACGCCGAGTTCCACGAGCTGGAACTGGTCACCGGGGTCGAGGTGACACGGATCGAGCGGGCCTCGGACGATTCCGGCTGGACCCTGCACGCCAGTGGCGGCCGGGAGTTGGCGGCCGGTGCCGTGATCGTGGCGACCGGGTTCAACCACACCCCCCGGCTGCCCGAGTGGCCGGGCCGTGAGGCGTACGGCAAGGAACTGCTGCACGCCGCCGACTACCGGGCCGCCGCCCCGTACGCGGACCGCGATGTACTGGTCGTCGGCGTCGGCAACACCGGCGCCGAGATAGCCGTGGACCTCGCCGAGGGCGGCGCCGCGCGGGTGCGGCTCGCCGTGCGCACCGCCCCGCACATCGTGCGCCGCTCCACCGCGGGCTGGCCGGCCCAACGCACCGGGATCCTGGTGCGCCGGCTGCCCGTGTGGCTGGTGGACCGGCTGTCCGCGCTGGTGGCGAGGGCCTCCGTCCCGGACCTGTCGGCGTACGGGCTGCCCCGCCCCGCCACCGGCCTGTACAGCAGGGTCAGGCAGGGGGCGATCCCGATCCAGGACGTCGGGCTGATCGACGCCGTCCGGTCCGGCCGGGTCGAACCGGTCGCCGCCGTGGACGCCCTCGACGGCGACGAAGTGGTACTGGCGGACGGTACGCGGATCAGCCCGGACGTCGTGATCGCGGCGACCGGCTACCGGCGGGCCCTGGAGGGGTTGGTCGGTCACCTCGACGTACTGGACGACCGGGGACGGCCGCGGGTACACGGCGGCCGCACTCCCGCGCACGCGCCCGATCTGTACTTCACCGGTTTCACCAACCCCATCAGCGGCATGTTCCGCGAGCTGGCACTGGACGGCCGGAAGATCGCCAAGGCGGTGGCCCGGAAGGACCGCGCCCGCCCCTGAGGCCGGGCCCCGCACCACCCCCGCACCACCCCGCCCGAAGCCTCGCCGAAGCCCTCACCCGAGCCCCCACCGCAGCCCTCGCCCCAGCCCCCGGCCGCCTCGGCCGAATCCCGCCTGGACCCGCGGTGGGGGGATCTGCCACCGTTCACCACATCACCTCCACCACCTTTCCTGCGCAGGCCTGTTCCTGACGGCGCGTCAGTTCAGTAATCTGACTACGCGTCAGTTAGCGCATTCACGTCGTGCATTCGCGTTGTGCGTTCATGAGTTCGGTTCATGGAGTTCATCGAGCAGGAGCGGGCGGAACGATGCTTGGATCTACTCACGGCACCCTCACCACCGACTTCCGCGCACGCGTCGAGGCCTGCGGGGAGACCCCCAGGACGGCCGTCCACTCCTCGGCGGCGCCGTCCGCCGAGGACGCGGTCGCCCTGGACGTCAGCGGTCGCCCCCTGCACGCCGAGGTCCCCGACCTGGACCGGTTCTTCCGGCCCGAGTCGGTGGCCGTCATCGGCGCCTCCGACGCCGAGGGCAGGCCGAACACCGGCATCACCCGGCAGCTCCTCGCCTGGGCGCAGCGGGTCGGCGCCCGGATCCACCCCGTCCACCCGACCCGCGCCACCGTCTTCGGGCTGCCGTGTCACGCCTCGGTGGCCGACCTGCCCGAGCAGGTGGACCTGGCGGTCCTGCTCGTCGGCGACCCGCTGCCCGTCATCGAGGAACTGGCCGAGGCCAAGGTCAAGTTCGCGGTGGCCTTCGCCTCCGGTTTCGCGGAGACGGGCGACGCCGGGGCCGCCGCCCAGGCCCGGCTCTCGGCCGCCGTCGAACGCTCGGGCCTGCGCCTGCTCGGCCCGAACACCAACCTCAACGCCTTCGAGGCGTTCCGCGACGACCTCGACGGCCCGGCCATCGCGCTGATCACCCAGTCCGGCCACCAGGGCCGGCCCGTGTACACGCTCCAGGAGCTCGGCATCCGGCTCTCGCACTGGGCGCCGACGGGCAACGAGGCCGACCTGGAGACCTCCGACTTCATCTCCTACTTCGCGGAGCGGCCCGAGGTCGGCGCCATCGCCTGTTACGTCGAGGGACTCAAGGACGGCCGCTCCTTCCTGCTGGCCGCAGACCGGGCCGCCCGCAACGGGGTGCCGGTCGTCGCCGTCAAGGTCGGCCGCACCGAGACGGGCGCCCGGATGGCCGCCTCCCACACCGGAAAGCTGACCGGCGCGGACACCGTCGTGGACGCGGCCATGCGCCAGTTCGGGGTGATCCGGGTGGACGGCCTGGACGAGCTCCAGGACACCGCCGCCCTGCTGGCGCGGGCCCGCAAGCCGCTGGCGGACGGCGTGGTCGTGTACTCGATCTCCGGCGGCACGGGCGCCCACTTCTCCGACCTGGCCACCGAGGCGGGCCTGAGCCTGCCGACCCTGACGCAGGCCAAGCAGGACGAGCTGCACCAGTGGATCCCGGAGTACCTGAACGTCGCGAACCCCGTGGACAACGGCGGTCACCCCGTCGGCGACTGGCGCGGCCGCAAGATCATCGACGCGCTCCTGGCCGACCCGTCCGTGGGCGTGCTGATCTGCCCGATCACCGGCCCCTTCCCGCCCATGAGCGACAGGCTGGCGCAGGACCTGGTGGACGCGGCCGAGCAGAGCGACAAGCTGGTCTGCGTGATCTGGGGTTCCCCCGTCGGCACCGAGGAGGCGTACCGCACGACCCTGCTGGGCTCCTCCCGCGTCGCCACGTTCCGTACCTTCGGCAACTGCATCACCGCGGTACGGGCCTACCTCGGCCACCACCGGTTCACCGCCTCCTACCGTTCCCCCTTCGACGAGGCCCCGCGCACGCCCTCGCCCTCGTACCGCAAGGCGCAGGCCCTGATGCGGCCGGGCCAGCAGCTCAGCGAGCACGCGGCGAAGCAGCTGTTGCGGGCGTACGGGATACGGGTTCCCCGCGAGCAGTTGGTGACCAGCGCGGCGGCGGCCGTCCGCGCGGCCGGACTGGTCGGCTACCCGGTGGTGATGAAGGCCTCGGGCCCGCAGCTCGGTCACAAGACGGAGCTGGGGCTGGTGAAGATCGGCCTGACCTCCGCGAGTCAGATCCGCGACGCGTACCGGGAGCTGACGGACATCGCGCGCTACGAGAACGTCCCGCTGGACGGGATCCTCGTCTGCCAGATGGTGGAGCGCGGCGTGGAGATGGTCGTCGGCGTCACCCGGGACGACCTCTTCGGGCCGACCGTGACGGTGGGCCTCGGCGGGGTCCTGGTCGAGGTGCTGCGCGACGCGGCGGTACGGGTGCCGCCGTTCGGCGAGGACCAGGCGCGGGCGATGCTGACGGAACTGCGCGGCCATCCGCTGCTGGAAGGCGTACGGGGCGCCCCGCCGGCGGACGTGGACGCGCTGGTGGAGGTCGTCCTGCGGGTCCAGCGGATGGCGCTGGAGCTGGGCGACGTGCTCTCGGAGCTGGACATCAACCCGCTGATGGTCCTCCCGCGCGGCCAGGGCGCGGTGGCGCTCGACGCGCTGGCCATCTGCCGCTGACCGCCGCTCGTCCCCCGCCCTCCCGAGCCCGGACCGACTGGAGCCCGTACCCCATGACCGCACCGGACGCCACGACCGCACCGGACATCGACTCCCTCGTGCTGCACCGCACCGAGAACGGCGTTTCCTGGATCACCCTGAACCGTCCCGAGGCCATGAACGCCGTCACCATGGAGCAGCGCGAGCGCGTCATCGGCCTGCTCGACGGGGCCTCGTGCGATCCCGCCGTCCGGGCCGTGGTCGTCACCGCGACCGGTAAGGGGTTCTGCGCCGGCGCCGACCTGCGCGGGGGGCCCGCCGCGGGCGAGCGGATCGCGGGGGACGTGGCCCGGTTGATCCGGTCGGGGGCGCAAAGGTTGATCACGTCGGTCCTCGACTGCGAGAAACCGGTGATCGCCGCGGTGAACGGCACGGCCGCCGGGATCGGCGCCCATCTGGCACTGGCCTGCGATCTGGTGATCGCGGCGGAACCGGCGCGGTTCATCGAGGTGTTCGTCCGCCGCGGGCTGGTCCCGGACGGCGGGGGCGCGTACCTGCTGCCGAGGCTGCTCGGACCGCAGAAGGCCAAGGAGTTGATGTTCTTCGGCGACGCCCTGCCCGCCGCCGAGGCCGAACGTCTGGGCCTGGTCAACAAGGTGGTCCCGGCCGAGGCCCTGGAGGCGACGGCCCGGGAGTGGGCGGAACGCCTCGCACAGGGCCCGACCCGGGCCATCGCCATGACGAAGCAGCTGGTCAACGTCTCGCTGGACGGTGACCGGGCGACCGCCTTGGCCGCCGAGGCCACCGCCCAGGAGATCAACATGACCACCGCCGACGCGAACGAGGGCGTGGCGAGCTTCGTGGAGCGCCGCACCCCGAAGTACCTCGGTCGCTGAGGACCGGCCCACGACCGCGACCGCGACTCACGGCCGGGGACCGCGCGCCGGGGACTACATCTGCGGGTCGGGCTTCAGCAAGGCGAACATCGCGCCCGCCGGGTCGGTGAGGAAGGCGATCCGGCCGACGCTCGGCACGTCGGCCGGCGGCATCAGCACGGTGCCGCCGTTCTCGGTGGTCTTGGCGACGGTGCCGTCGACGTCCGGCGCGTTGAAGTACGGCACCCAGCCCGTCGGGCCGCCGCCCTGCGAGGGGGCGACGCCGCCGAAGGAACCGTCCTGCTGGTCCCCGTCGGCGATGCTGAGCACGCGGTACGCCATCTCGGGCGTCGCCTGCATCTCCGCGTGCCGCCAGCCGAACACGCCGTTGTAGAAGGCGATGTCCCGGGCCGGGTCCGGTACGTGCAGTTCCACCCAGATGAGGCTGTGGGGAGCGGAGCCCAGCTCGAAGCCCGCGGTCCGGCCCGGCTGCCACAGGGCGAACTCCGCGCCCTGCGGGTCGGTGGCCTGCGCCAGCCACCCCTGCCCCATGACGTCGGTGGGCTCCATGCGGATCGTGCCGCCGCCGTCCTTGATCGCCTGGACGGTGGCCTGGATGTCGCGGGTGTCGAAGTGCACCATCCAGGCCGGCTTCGCCCCTTCCTCGGTGAGCGCGCCGATCGCGGCGACGGTCTTGCCGTCCAGCCGGAAGAACCCGTAACCGCCGGCGTCGGGGCCGGCCGAGACGAACTCCCAGCCGAAGAGGGCGCCGTAGAAGGCCGCGTCCCTGGCGATGTCGGGGCTGCCGAGGTCGAGCCAGTTGGGCGAGCCGGTACGGAAATCGGTGCCGAGCATGAGGATCCTCCTGGGTGGACGGGGCGGATGGGACGGGTGCCACCATGCCGAGCCCGCACGGGGCAGCCGGGCGTTCGAGTCCGCGCGAGGCGCCGGTTTCACCCGTACGGGGGAATTTCATCCGTACGAGGCACACCCACCGCCCCCACCCACCGCCCCCGGCCGTCGACCCGCCCACCGGCCCGCCCATGCCTCATCCGCCGGAGCGCCGCATTCGCCCGATCCCGCCCACCCCTTCCTATCTGACGCCCCGTCAGCTTCAATCGTTCCTGTGATGGGACACGCAGGGATGGCGGCCACCGTCGTCCGATACCTCAGGTCAGTGGGCTCCCCCACCTCCGCCGCGGCGGAGCCGGAACCCGTCAACACGCTGCCGCGCCCCGACCTGCGGGCCGTCGGCGAGGACGAGCGCGCGCCCGTCAGCCCCGCCGAGTTCCGGGCCGTGCTGTCGAACTTCGCCAGCGGGGTCACGGTCATCACCGCCCCACCCGGCGCGGACGAGGACGGGCCGGCAGGCTTCGCCTGCCAGTCCTTCGCGTCGCTCTCCCTCGACCCGCCCCTGGTCACGTTCATGGTGGCCCGTACGTCGACCACCTGGCCGCGCATCGCCCGCGCCGGGGTCTTCTGCGTCAACATCCTGGGGGCCGAACAGGGTGGCCTGTGCCGCTCGTTCGCCGTGAGCGGCGCCGACAAGTTCGCCGGCGTCCCGCACCGCCCGAGCCCGGTCACCGGATCGCCGCGACTCGACGACGTGCCCGCCTGGATCGACTGCCGGATCCACGCCGTCCACACCGGCGGGGACCACCTCATCGTCGTCGGTCGCGTCGAGGCCATGGGCGCGGACGGCGAGGGCGATCCCCTGCTCTTCCACAAGGGCCGCTTCGGCCGCTTCACGGACTGACGCCCCGCCCCGAAGGGCCCGGCCGACGGATTCCCCGCCGGCCGGGCCCTTCGCCGTCCACCTCGAAAGGCGGCTCGAAAGACGACTCGGAGCAGGCGGCTCAGAAGGTGAGGACCCCGCGGGCCACCCGGCCGTGGTGGGCGTCGTCGGCGGCCTTGGCGAAGTCCTCGATCGGGTAGACCTCGGTGACGAGTTCGTCCAGCAGCAGCCTGCCCTGCCGGTACAGCTCGGCGTAGAGGGCGATGTCGCGCTGGGGGCGCGAGGATCCGTACCGGCAGCCCATGATCGTCTTGTCCAGGTACAGGGACGACACGAGGAACGACGCCTCCTCCTTGAAGCCCGGCACGCCCAGCAGGATCGCCTGCCCGTGCCGGTCCAGGAGGTCGACGGCCTGGCGGATCAGTTTCACGTTGCCCACGCACTCGAAGGCGTGGTCCGCCCCCGTGGGCAGGATCTCCCGCACCGCCGCCGAGGAGTCCGCGACCGCCGAGGCGTCGATGAAGTGGGTGGCGCCGAACTGTCGGGCCACCGCCTCCTTCGCCGGGTTGGCGTCCACCGCGACGATGGTGGTCGCGCCCGCGATCCGCGCGCCCTGGAGCACGTTGAGGCCGATGCCGCCGGTGCCGATGACGACGACCGACTCGCCCCGGTCGACCCTCGCCCGGTTCAACACCGCCCCGACGCCCGTCAGGACCCCGCACCCGATGAGCGCCGCCGAGGTCAGCGGAATGTCCGAGGGGATCTTCACGGCCTGGACGGCCTTGACGATCGTGCGTTCCGCGAAGGCCGAGTTGGAGGCGAACTGGAACAGCGGTTTCCCGCCCCGCGAGAACGGCTGCGCCGGCATCCCGATCGCCTTGCGGCACATCGTGGGCCGTCCCCGGTCGCAGTCCGCGCACGCCCCGCAGTTCGCGAGGGTGGACAGGGACACGTGATCGCCGGGCACCACGTGCGTGACCCCGGCGCCGACCGCGTCCACCACGCCCGCCCCCTCGTGTCCCAGCACCACCGGCGGCGGGAAGGGGATCGTCCCGTCGATCACCGACAGGTCGCTGTGGCACAGCCCGGCCGCCGCCATCGCGACGAGCACCTCTCCCGGCCCCGGGTCGCGGATCTCCAGATCCTCGACCACCTGGGCCTGCTTGCCGTCGAACACGACGCCTCTCACCTGGGCTCCTTCGGCAGGCCGAGCACGCGCTCGGCGATGATGTTCCGCTGGATCTCGTCCGAGCCGCCGTAGATCGTGTCGGCGCGGGTGAACAGGAACAGGCGCTGCTCCTCGTCGAGTCCGAGTTCGTACGGCAGGCCGGGCGCCCAGTCCACGGGCCCGGCGGCGGCCTCCGCGCCCCGGACCGCGACCGCCAGTTCCCCGAGCCGCTTGTGCCAGCCGCCCCACAGCAACTTCGCCACGCTCGGCGCGCCCGCGTCACCGGCCGCGCCCAGGGTCCGCAGCGCGTTCCACCGCATCGTGCGCAGCTCGGCCCACTGCCGTACGAGTCGGTCCCGCAGTACGGGGTCCCCCGCACCCGCGGCCCCGCACCCGGCCCCGTACCCGGTGCCGCCCGCGCCCGAGGCCGTGTACGCCGCCAGCACCCGTTCCAGCTCCGCGGCGAAGCCGATCTGCTGGACCAGGGTGGACACCCCGCGTTCGAGGGCGAGCAGTCCCATGGCCACCGACCAGCCGTTGCCCTCGCCGCCGACGACCTCGGCGGCGAGGGCCCCGTCGAAGAAGACCTCGTTGAACTCCGCCGTCCCCGACATCTGCCGGATGGGCCGGACCTCGACGCGCCCCGGCTGGTCCATGCGCACGAGGAGGAACGACAGCCCCGCGTGCCGCCGCGATCCGGCCTCCGTCCGGGCGAGGACGAAGCACCAGTCCGCGTCCCGGGCCAGGGAGGTCCAGATCTTCTGCCCGGTGACCCGGTACGGGCCGCCCGGGGCGCCCGGGTCCCGGACCGCCTTCGTGCGGATGCCGGCGAGGTCGGACCCGGCGCCCGGCTCGCTGTACCCCTGGCACCACAGCTCCTCGCCCCGCGCGATCCCGGGCAGGAAGCGTTCGCGCTGCTCCCGGCTCCCGTGGGCGATCAGGGTGGGGGCGAGGAGGTTCTCCCCGATGTGGCCGACCCGGCCGGGCGCGCGCAGCGCCGCGTACTCCTCCGCCCACACCACCTGCCCGGTCAGGGAGAGCCGCCGCTGCCCGTAGGCCCCGTCCGGGACCTCCCAGCCCTGTCCGATCCAGCCGCCGGCGCCCAACTCCCGTTCCCAGGCGCGCCGCGCCGCGACCTCCTCGTGTTCGCTGCCGGGTCCGCCGAGGCCGACGGCCCGTTCGTACGGTCCGACGAGGTGCCCCGCCAGCCACGACCGGGCGCGGGCGCGCAGCGCCTCGTCCTCGGCCCCGAAGCTGAAGTCCACCGGCCCCCCTCTACGCGTTGGGGCGGTCCTTGGCGGCCGCCGCCTTCGCCATGGCTTCGAGCTGCGCGAGCATCGGCATCGGGTCGGTACCGACCGTCCCGGGGAGGAAGTCGGCGATCTTCTCCGGGGTCCAGGAGCCCTCCGCGTACCCGGCGCGCAGCTCGCGCGGCTGGGCCCACACGGCGATCTTCGGGCCGGCGATCGTGTAGACCTGCCCGGTGATCCGCTCGCCGCCGACGGCGACGGCCCGGTCGGAGAGCAGGTAGGTGACCAGCGCGGCGACGTCCTCGGGCTCGCCGATCTCCTTGAGCTCCATGGGCACGTTGGCCGACATCCGGGTACGGGCGACGGGCGCGACGGCGTTGGCCGTGACCCCGTACTTGGCGAGCCCGAGCGCGGCGGAGCGGACGAGGGAGATGATGCCGCCCTTGGCGGCGCTGTAGTTGGCCTGGGCGACGGAGCCCTGGTGGTTGCCGCTGGTGAAGCCGATCAGGGTGCCGCCGCCCTGCTTGCGCATGACGGCGCAGGCGGCGCGGAAGACGGTGAAGGTGCCCTTGAGGTGGGTGGCGACGACCGGGTCCCACTCCTCCTCGGACATGTTGAAGAGCATCCGCTCGCGCAGGATGCCCGCCACGCACACGACACCGTCGATCCGCCCGTACCGGGCGAGCGCGGTGTCGACGACGCGCTGTCCGCCCGCCATCGTGGAGACGTCGTCGGCGACGGCCACGGCCTCGCCGCCCGCGGCGACGATCTCCTTGACCACCGCCTCGGCTATCTCGCTCGTGGGTTCGCCGCCCTCGATGCCGACGCCGTAGTCGTTGACGACGACCCGGGCGCCCTCGGCGGCCGCGGCGAGTGCCACGGCCCGCCCGATGCCCCGGCCCGCGCCGGTGACGGCGACGACCTTGCCTGCCAAGAAGTTCCCCACGCCCGACCCCTTCCCGCGATTTCTGACGGACCGTTAGATTCTATGGGCAGGCGGACGCGCCCGCACAAGCCCCTGTGAGGTTCCACATGGCAAGGAGCTGATGAGTCAGATGGGCATGCCCGCCGAGTTCCACGACATCGCCAAGCGCGTCAACAACTGGGGCCGCTGGGGCGCGGACGACGAGATCGGCACCCTCAACCTGATCACCGACGAGATCGTCCGCGCGGCCGCCGCCGAGATCCGCACCGGCCGCCGGATCCCGCTCGCGCTCCCGCTCAAGGAGGACGGGGTACAGGTCGGCATGATCCCCGGCCGGATCAACCCGCTGCACACGATGGTGCAGGTCAACCAGGAGATCTTCGGTCCGGGCACGGTCGCGTGCAGCGACGACGCCGTGACGATGGGACTCCAGTGCGCCACCCACTGGGACGCCCTCACCCACGTCTCCCACTCCGGGAGGATCTACAACGGCCGCCCCGCCGGCACCGTCACGGCGCACGGCCGGGCGGAGTTCAGCGGCATCGACAAGGCGGGACCCATCGTCTCGCGCGGGGTCCTGCTGGACGTGGCCCGCGCCAAGGGCCTGGACCGGCTCCCGGGCGACCACGCCGTGACGCCCGAGGACCTCGCGGAGGCGGAGGAGTTCGGCGGGGTGACCGTCCGCGCCGGGGACATCGTCCTCGTCCGCACGGGCCAGATCCAGGTCTACCTGGCCGGCGACAAGCACGGCTACGGCTTCCCGTCACCCGGCCTGTCCGTCCGTACGCCCGAGTGGTTCCACGCCCGGGACGTGGCGGCCGTCGCCAATGACACCCTGACCTTCGAGATCTTCCCGCCGGAGATCGACAACCTCTGGTTGCCGGTGCACGCGCTGGACCTGGTGGAGATGGGCATGCACCAGGGCCAGAACTGGAATCTCGAAAAGTTGTCCACAGCCTGTGCAGAAGAATCCCGCCACGCGTTCCTCCTCTCCGCGATGCCCGAACCCTTCGTCGGCGCGGTGGGCACCCCGGTGGCCCCGGTCGCCATCCTCTGACCGGCCCGCAGCCCGCACGGACCGGGACAACCCCGGCCTACGGCCAAGGCGGCTGGGCCCGGCGGGCAGGCCGCGTCCGGGACCAGGCCGAGTCGGAAGATCGACCTCGGCTGCCTGAACCACCCCTCACGTTCGCCACAGAGCCTTTCGCATGTGCTCAATCAACCCTTGGCGGGCTGCGCGAACAGTTCGCCACGCCTGGACATGCTCTGCCGGTTCCGCAGCGCGCACGCGACCACCACATCGCGACTCCGAGATGGACGGAGCGTCGTCTGCGGGTTCCGACAGGTCCTCGTGAACGTGAGGGGGCCCGGCAATGGTGGGTAGAAATCCGACGCCCGTCGGCAGCCGGCGTGGTGTCCTGCAGACAACCGGCATGACACCTGCCAAGCGGCCCCGCCACCTTGACCGCTTCCACCCCGTCAGGGCCCCGAGTCGCCGACCGCCTGCCTGTATCGTCACAGCGTGGCAAGCATCCTCACGACTACCAACACGGACAGCGCTCACCTCAGTGACTCGCTCACCGAGGCGGTTCAACACGGCGAGGTATTCACACACCGCTGGGTGGTCGAAGCGATCTTGGATCTGGTCGGCTACACGCCCGACCGCGATCTCACTCAAATGCACATCGTGGAACCGGCCTGTGGATCCGGCGCCTTCCTCGGACCGATCACCGAGCGGCTAAGCGCCTCTTGCCGATTGCATGACAGGTCAATCGGTGAAGCTGTGGACGCCGTAAGCGCATACGACCTGCTGGCTCCCAATGTCCGAGACAGCCGCAAGCTGGTCGCAGAGCGCCTCCACGCGGATGGATGGAATCAGGATGACGCCCGGAAGCTGGCCAGAGCGTGGATCAACCAGGGCGACTATCTCCTTCAGAAAGAGCCGGGAAGAAACGCCGACTTCGTCGTAGGAAATCCCCCCTACATTCGGCTGGAAGACGTTCCCGCTGAACGAATGAAGGCCTACAGGTCGGCCTGCACCGCCATGGGCGGCAGAGCTGATGTGTACATCGGATTTTACGAGATCGGACTGAAAAGCCTCAAACCCGACGGAGTGCTTGGTTTCATCTGCGCCGACCGCTGGATGCGAAATCAGTACGGTAGTAAGCTTCGCGAACTCGTATCACGCTCATACAGTGTTGATCTCGTACTCAGCATGCATGACGTAGATGCGTTCCAAGAGCAGGTATCCGCCTATCCGGCGATCTCCATCATCCGCAACGGACCGCAGGGAACTGCCGTCGTCGCCGACACCACGAAGCACTTTGGGCCGGGCTCGATCGCCGAATTCAAAGAATGGGTCAACACTGCAGATGAGCCGCACATCAGCGGTGACTCCTTTCACGCTGCCCGACTTCCCCATTGGTTCGATGGCACCGACTCCTGGCCTGCCGGGTCGCCGGCCAGACTGGCCATGCTGGAAGACCTGAGTGACCGCTTCGGGCTGTTGGAGGACTCGTCCAGCGGAACACGGGTCGGAATTGGCGTAGCCACGGGAGCGGACAAGGTCTTCCTCACGCAGAGCACCAGCATTGTCGAGAAGGAACGGCTTCTCCCCATGGCGATGGTGCGGGACACCACGTCCGGGTGGCTCGACTGGAACGGCAGCCACCTCGTCAACCCTTGGGACGACGCCGGCAATCTGGTCGACCTCTCCGAGTACCCCAAGCTGGCCGGCTACCTCGAAGAGCACGGCGAGGCTCTACGAAAGCGGTACGTAGCGGTCAAGCAGCCCCATCGTTGGTACAAAACCATCGATAAGGTCGACCCGCACCTGGCCGGTAGGCCGAAGTTGCTGTTCCCGGACATGAAGTTGACCATCCATCCGGTGCTTGATCCAGGACGGCTGTACCCTCACCACAACCTGTACTTCATCGTCTCGGACTCGTGGGACATGCGAGTACTCGGGGGCATCCTGCTGTCCCGGGTGGCCGAAGCCTTCGTGGAAGCGTATGCAGTGAAGATGCGCGGAGGGACGTTGCGCTTCCAAGCGCAGTATCTGCGACGAATTCGCGTTCCTCTGCCATCCGAGATTTCACCTGAGGACCAGGCCGCCTTGACGTCTGCCTTTGATGATCGTGACGTCGATGCGGCCACGGCGGCAGCTCTCCGAGTCTATGGCCTGGCCGAGCTACCCGACTAGGAGAGTTCATCTTGGCAGTCAGCCACCTGGACCTCGAAGGTGCCATTTCGGCGTACTGGAAAATCAAGGAAGAGCAGGCCGCAAAAGCGCGGGCCAAAAAAATCGCCAAGATGGAAAAGGACAAGAAGGCCGCAGAAATCCTCGGCAACCCTGGCGCGAGTGCCGACGCCAAGGATCTGGCCATTAGGGTGGCGGCGACCGAAGGCGATTCCGATGCTGTTGCCGCGGGAGCAGATCCTGGCGAAGAAACGGGAACGGAAGGATCGGTCAGGGGCGGCAAGCAGTTCGACCCGATCGCCAATCTGATCGCCAGGTTCTTTCGGGATGCCGGATATCCGGAAAGCTGCATCCAAACTGCATCTCAGCTTGAGCTCCCAGGGTCATACCGACCTCAGAAGAAATGGGACCTGGTAGTCAACTGGGGCGAAAGTCTCGTTGCCGCGTTCGAGCTCAAGGCGTTGGGCGGCCCCTCATACGGAAACAATTTCAACAATCGGGTGGAGGAGGCCGTAGGTAGCGCCACAGACGTCCGACGGGCATTCTTCAAGATTTACCCCGAATCCGAGAAGCCCTGGCTGGGATACCTTTTCATCATGCAGGACGACGAGGACTCTCGACGTCCGGTACGCATCGCAAAGTCGCCGATTCTCGTCGACGATGCCTGGCGCGGTAAGTCATACCAGGGTCGTGGCGGGATTTTCTGCGAGAGGCTCCTTGAGGACGAACTGTATGACGGAGTCTGCTACGTGACGGCCCCCATGGGGAGTGGTAATTTCTCGGAACCCTCCACCACTGTGGGATGGGACGCATTCTCGAAGGCCATCGCCAGTAGAATTTCTGCACTCAAGAAGCAGGGGATTCCTGGCCCGGAAATTCCCGGGCAATCGACGCGGGCGGCATCCTCGACCGCAAGCGGGCGTGAAGCCGACATCCACGGCTGACATCAACGACGGCGGATGGCAGCAATAGCCCGTGTCTCCGTCACGGAGTCGCGGGAACTCGGGCAGGACGGACCCCACCTGCAAAGCACATGTCCGCAGCCTGTGATCGCACCCCTATCCACCCCGGGCAATGACCTTCGCAGTGCGATGCGCGCAAGGGGGACCCCGGGTATCCGGAGGTTCAGCGGGCCGCCCGCTGCGGCCCTGTCGCATCGACCGGCCAGGGTGGCCGGTCGATGCGACAGCCCGCAGCCCGCAGCCATTCGACCTACCTCGGCTGTACGGTGACCGCGTGGACGAGGAATCGGTGCTCATCAGACTCACGCGCGACCAGGCGTTCGTCCTGTCCCACTGGCTCCACGAGGTCATGATGCGGTCCGACAGACTCGCGGGCATCGTGCCCGACGGTGCGGTCTGGTCCGGGATCCACGCGATCTCGGGGACTCTCGAAACGACGCTGCCCGAGGTCTTCCTGCCGGACTACGCCCGCCGCCTGGACGAAGCGCGACAACGTCTGCTCGCTGCCATGGGTGGCGAGGAAGCAGACGAGATCCTGCCGGCGAGCCTGCCGTCCGGCGATGACAGCACCGGCTGACACCGGCACTCCCGCCCAACCGAACCCGACCCACCCGCCAGGCGCTCCCCGCTCGACCGTCCCGGGACACCGCCCCGCCAGGCACCCGCTCCGGGGCCCGGTCGCGGGCCCCGGAGCGGTTCGACCTGCGGGTGGCGGCGACGCGCATGCACGCCCCGAGCGCGGCACGGCAGCCGCCACCCCACGACCCGCACTCGTCAAGGCAGGACCCTTGGCGTCCCCTCGCGACGAATCGCTCCACACCAGAGTGATCAAGATGTGACGAACCGTCAACACCTCGTTAGAGGTACACGCGGGGTTCCCGGTTCTGGTCAAAATGTTCGGAAGGTTTCCGGAGGCCGTCCGCGGCGCAGTCCGCGGCCGCCTTCTCCGCGCGGTCGACCTCGCACCAGATCCGCTTGCCGGCGCCCTCGGGCTGCCAGCCCCAGCGGTCCGCCAGGCCGTCCACCAGCTCCAGGCCGCGCCCGCCCGTGTCGTCCCCGGCCGCCTGCCGGCGGGCCGGCGCCCGGTCACTCGCGTCGGCCACCTCGACCCGCACCCCCGGGCCCCCGAACAGCATCCGCAGCACCGCCGGACAGCCCGTGTGGACGACGGCGTTGGTGACCAGCTCGGAGATCAGCAGGATCAGGATCTCGGCGAGCGGTTCGTCGTCCCCTATGCCGGAGCCCGCCAGCCTGGACCGCGCCCACCGGCGTGCCCGGCCGACCTCGGCGGGGTCCGCGCCTACCTCAAGCTGAACCTGAAGCACCTGCACCGCTCACACCATCCGAACCGGCGGACACTTCGCCTCACGACGGAACGGGATCACGATCCGTGACCCCCTTGCGGAGCAGCATGGTTGACGTACAGTCACCACAACAAGCGCTTCGGGCATATTCCCGCGCGAAGGAGTAGGCGTGGTGCATACTGTGCGGCGCTCACGCCGCTCAACCGCTCGCATTCGTCGGAGCGTACCGGAGCGAGCACCCGACTCCGGTCCGTAATGTGCCGGGCGAAGGACACAAACCGATATCAACTCTCTGTAATCAGACATGCGTCCCGCCGCGTCCCTCCCGTGCCTCCGCGTCGTACCGAACCGGCACCCCGAACCGGTCCCCGTGACCGGCTACCCGCGACCCTTTCCGAACGCCGCCCTCCGGTTGCCATCCCCCGGGTACCCCGCCCGGCCCCCGCTACACCGAGGCACACCCCCCGTCACTCCGGCCGCCGTTGAACCCGCTGCACCGCGCCCTCCAGCAGGTCCGCCGCCAGCAGTTCCTCCGCCTCGGCCGCCGTGCGCCACTGCTCGGCCCGCACCCAGGCCCGTTTCAGGTGCAGGTGGACGTCGGCCTCCCAGGTGAACCCCATGCCGCCGTGCACCTGGAGGCAGTCCCGGGCGTTGCGCACGGCCGCCTCGTCGGCCAGCAGCTTCGCCGCCGCCGTCTCCGCGGGGTCACCGGTCACCGCCGCCGCGTAGACCGCCGTACGGGCCACCTCGGCCCGTACCAGCATCTCCGCGCACAGGTGCTTCACCGCCTGGAAGGAGCCGATCGGGCGGCCGAACTGCTCGCGCTCCCCCGCGTACCGGACCGCCAGTTCCAGGGTCCGCAGGGCGCTCCCCACCTGGAGGGCGGCCGTCAGCAGGGCGCCCTCGTCCCTGTGGTCGCCGGGCATCGGGGCCGACGCGACCCGGTGCAGCGGGGTCAGCGGGTCCGCGGAACGCACCGGCTCGGCCGGGGTCGAGGCGAACCCCGGCAGCCCGAGCACGGCGTCCGCCTCCCCCCAGTGCGCCACCAGGGACCCGTCCAGGTCCGAGGCCGTCACCACGGCCGTCCCGGCCGCCGCCCCCGGGACCGCCCCGGCCGCGAGGTGCGTGGCCACCAGCGGCCCCGGCACCAGCGCCCGGCCGGCCTCCTCGAAGACGAGGACCGCCTCCGGGAGGCCGAGCCCGACCCCGCCCTCGGCCTCGGGGAGGCGCAGCGCGAAGAAGCCGGCCTCGCCGAGCTCCCGCCACAGGTCCCGGTCCACGCAGACACCCGACTCGACGGACGCCCGCAGGGCCTCGCGCCCGTACCGTCCGGCCAGCAGGTTCCGTACGCCCGCCCGCAGGTCCCGCTGTTCCTCGGTCGGCTGGAAGTCCACCGGCTCACCGGCCCTTCGGGAGGCCGAGGATCCGCTCGGCGACGATGTTCCGCTGGATCTGCGAGGTGCCCGCGGCGATGGTGTACGACAGGGACGAGAGCCGGTCGAGGACCCATTCCTCGTCCAGCACGAGGGAGCCCGCGCCCAGTACCAGGGCGGCGACGTCGTACAGCTCCTGCCGGGCGTGCGAGTAGGCCAGTTTGAAGACGCTGCCGCCGGTTCCCGGGACGCCGCCGGAGCGCTCGGATTCGCCGACGTTCCACTGCGTGAGTCGCCACAGGGCGCCGAACTCGCCGTGGAGGCGCCCCAGGGCACGCCGTACGACGGGGTCGTCCCAGCGCCCGTTCGCCTTCGCGGTGCGGGCCAGGTCCCCGAGGGTCCGCCGGCAGGCGACCACCTCGCCGACGAACGCGGTCCCCCGCTCGAAGGACAGGGTCACCATGGTGACCCGCCAGCCGTCGTCCTCGGCTCCGACCCGGTTGCCGACCGGGACCCGCACCTCGTCCAGGAACATCTCCGCGAACTCGGTCGACCCCGCGAGGGTCCGCAGCGGCCTGACCGTCACCCCCGGCGCGTCCATCGGCATGGCCAGCCAGGTGATCCCCCGGTGCTTGGGGGTGTCCGGGCCCACGGGCGTGGTCCTGACCAGCAGTTCGCACCAGTCCGCCACCTCGGCGTGCGAGGTCCAGATCTTCGACCCCGTCACGACGTACTCGTCGCCGTCGCGCACGGCGCGGGTCCGCAGCGCCGCCAGGTCCGAGCCCGCGCCCGGCTCGCTGAACCCCTGGCACCACACCTCGTCGCCGCGCAGGACGGGCGGCAGCCAGCGCGCCCGCTGCGCGGCGGTGCCCTCGGCGGCGATGGTCGGGCCGGCGTGCAGCAGCCCGACGAAGTTGGCGCCGACGTAGGGGGCGCCGGCGCGTTCCGTCTCCTCCAGGAAGATCAGGTGCCGGGTCGGGCCGGCGCCCTGCCCGCCGGCGTCCACGGGCCAGTGCAGTCCGGCGTACCCGGCGTCGTACAGCCGGCGCTGCCAGCCCGCGTCGTACGCCCGCCGGCCGGGCCAGTCGTCGGGGGACGGCTTGGCGGGCAGTTTGGGCAGCACCTTGGCGAGCCACTCGCGCAGCCGGGCCCGGAACTCCCGCTCCTCCTCGGTGGGGGTCAGGTCCACTGGCGTTCCGCCCGCAGGCCCTTGTCGAGGTCGAGCCCCAGCATGCGGATGGCGTTGCCGCGCATCAGCTTGTAGACCGTCTCCTCGTCGAGGCCCTCGACGTGGTCGAGGGCGACCTCCTTGGTGTGCGGGAAGGTCGAGTCGACGTGCGGGTAGTCGGTCTCGAAGGTCGCGTTGTCGCGCCCGACGACGTCGAGCGAGGCGATGCCGTGCTTGTCGCGGAAGAAGCAGCAGAACATCTGCCGGTAGTAGTAGGTGGACGGCGGCTCGGGGATCAGGTCGCGGACCCCGCCCCAGGCCCGGTGCTCGCGCCACACGTCGTCGGCGCGCTCCAACGCGTACGGGATCCAGCCCATCTGGCCCTCGCTGTAGGCGAGCTTCAGCGTCGGGAACTTCACCAGGACCCCGGAGAAGAGGAAGTCCATCATCGAGGCCATCGCGTTGTTGAAGCTGAGGGAGGCCTGCACGGCGGGAGGCGCGTCGGGGGACGCGGCCGGCATCTGCGAGGACGACCCGATGTGCATGTTGACGACGGTGCCGGTCTCCTGGCAGACGGCGAAGAAGGGGTCCCAGTACCCGGAGTGGATCGACGGCAGCCCGAGGTAGGTCGGGATCTCGGAGAAGGTCACCGCCCGGACCCCGCGCGCGGCGTTGCGCCGGATCTCGGCGACGGCGAGGTCGATGTCCCAGAGCGGGATGATGCACAGCGGGATCAGTCGGCCGCCGCTGTCGCCGCACCATTCCTCGACCATCCAGTCGTTGTAGGCGCGCACACAGGCCAGCGCGACCTCCTTGTCGTGCGCCTCCGCGAAGGTCTGGCCGCAAAAGCGCGGGAAGGTCGGGAAGCAGAGCGAGGCCTCGACGTGGTTGAGGTCCATGTCGGCGAGCCGCGCCTTGGGGTCCCAGCAGCCCCGGCGCATCTCCTCGCGGGTGATGCCCTCCAGGGTCATGTCGTCGCGGTCGAAGCCGACGGCGGCGATGTTGCGCTTGTACGGGAACTTCAGGTCCTCGTAGATCCACCAGTCCGTCGGCGGGCCGTCGGGGTCCATGGTGATCACGTACTTGCCGCCCGTGTAGGCGAGTTCGCCGATGCCGGCGGTCAGCGGCTTGGGGCCGCGGTCGCGGTACTTGGCGGGCAGCCACACGTCGAAGAGGTGCGCGGGCTCGATCACGTGGTCGTCGACGCTGATGATCCGAGGCAGTTCCATGGTGTCCCCTCGCCCTATCTGATGGATCGTCAGAAACAAGCTAGCCCCGCCACCCCTGGACCGACAAGCGCCCGAGCCCTACGCTCTGCGCTGGATCTGACTAGCCGTCAGTTAAAGGGGGTCCGGGATGACGGACACAGAAACGGGCACCGGCACGGGCACCGGTACGGGCCCGGGAACACACTCCGACGCGGCCCCGGGCACGCACCCGGGCGCGGGCCCGGACGGCGGCACGGGCGCGGGCCCGGACGGCGGCACGGGCGCGGGCACGGACGGCGCCAGGACCATCACGACCGGCGCGCCCCCGGCCGCCACCGCCACCTCCACCGCCACGGCCATCGAGCTCGCCCGCTCCCGGACCTTGTGGGAACTCGTCGACCGCCGGGCGGCCCTCACCCCCGACACCCCGGTCCTCATCGAGGCCGCCGAGGACCCCGCCGACGACCGTTCCCTCACCTTCGGCGCCCTCCGCGACCGCTCCGAGGAGGTGGCCGCCGGTCTGTACGCGAAGGGCGTGCGCGCGGGCACGGTCGTCGCCTGGCAGTTGCCCACCCGCATCGAGACCGTCCTGCTCTCGGTCGCCCTCGCCCGCCTCGGCGCCGTCCAGTCGCCGGTCATCCCCTTCTACCGCGACCGGGAGGTCGGCTTCGCGCTCCGGGAGTCGAAGGCGGAGTACTTCGCGGTCCCCGGCGTCTGGCGGGGCTTCGACCACACCGCGATGGCCGAACGGCTCGGCGCCCGCGGGATCTTCGAGGCCTACGACTCCCTCCCCGCGGGCGACCCCTCGACCCTCCCGCCGCCACCCGGGTCCGGAACCGACGTGCGCTGGATCTACTGGACCTCCGGCACCACCTCGGACCCCAAGGGCGTTCTGCACACCGACCGCTCGCTGATGGCGGGCGGCTCCTGCCTGGCCCACGCCCTGCACCTGACCCCGACCGACGTGGGTTCGATGGCGTTCCCGTTCGCCCACATCGCCGGCCCGGACTACACCGTCATGCTGCTGCTGTACGGGTTCCCGGCGGTCCTGTTCGAGAAGTTCGCGATGCCCGGCGCACTGGACGGGTACCGGCGTCACGGGGTCACCGTCGCGGGCGGCTCGACCGCCTTCTACTCCATGTTCCTCACGGAGCAGCGCAAGCGACCCGACCGCAGGCTCATCCCCACCCTCCGCCTCCTGGCGGGCGGCGGCGCCCCCAAACCTCCGGAGATCTACCACGCGGTGGTGCGCGAACTCGGCTGCCAACTCACCCACGGCTACGGCATGACCGAGGTCCCCATGATCACCATGGGTTCGCCCGACGACACCCCCGACAACCTCGCGACCACCGAGGGCCGCCCCCCGTCGACGATGTCGATCCGCATCACCTCACCCGACGGGGCGCCGCTCCCCGCGAACGAGGACGGCGAGGTCCGGTTGCGCGGCGAGGCCGTCTGCCAGGGCTACCTGGACCGCGAGCAGTCGGCCGACGCCTTCGACGCCGACGGCTACCTCGTCACCGGCGACCTGGGGCACCTCACCCCGGACGGCCACCTCGTGCTCACCGGGCGCAGCAAGGACGTCATCATCCGCAAGGGCGAGAACATCTCCGCGAAGGAGATCGAGGACCTCCTCCACGAACTCCCCGCCGTCGCGGACGTCGCCGTCATCGGGCTGCCGGACCCCGAGCGCGGTGAGCGCGTCTGCGCGGTGGTCGAACAACCCCCCGGCACGACCCCCCTGACGCTGGTGGACGTGACGGGCCATCTCCGCGCCCAGGGCCTCTCCCCCCACAAGCTCCCCGAGCAGTTGGAGGTGGTGGACGCGCTCCCCCGCAACGACGCCCTGCGCAAGGTCCTCAAGTACCGGCTCCGCGAGCGCTACTCCTGAGCGGACGCCGAACACGGCAGCCCGAGGCAGGGACGAGGGCGCGCGCGACGGGCGCGCCCCGGCCCGGACGCGCCCCGCCCCGGGGCCGCCCTCACCGGGCGGGCCCGACGGCCCGGGGCCCGGTGACGCGGGGCCCGGTGACGCGGGGCCGAGGCACGCGGCCGAGGAAGCGGCCGCGGAGAGCCGGGGCCCGGTGACGCGGAGCCGAAGGCAGCCGTCCGGTGAGGCGGTCCCGAGAGCCGACGTCCGGTGGCACGGGTCCGGGGTCCGGTCAGGCGTCCGGGGCCTCCACGCCGCAGTAGCCCGCGAAGGCCGCCAGGATCTCGTCCTCGGAGATGCGGCCGTCACCATCAGCGTCCAGCGCCTCGGCGACCGTCCCGGCCACCTCGACGGGGGTGCCGAGCACGCTCAGCACACGGGCCGCGGCGGCCGGGGTGGCGCCGCCGCCGTCCTCGTCGGCCACCGCGATCACCGCCCGCAGGAACGGTCGGGCGATCTCCGCGAACCGGTGTGGGTTGTCCCGCAGCCGCTTCGCCGCGCCCGTCACGAACTCCTCGCGGGAGACCCGCTGGTCCCCGTCGACGTCCGCGATGCCGGCCATGCCCTGCCAGAACGCCTCGGCTCCGCCGAAGATCGCCTGGCCCTTGTCCGAGCGTGCCGTCGTACCGAATTCGGCCAGCACGGCCTTCGCGGCCGCGCTGAAGTCCTCGCGGTCGATATAGCCGGACCCGTCCTGGTCGAAGGTGGCGAATCGGGCGGCGATCTTGCGCTCGTATTCTGCGCTGTCCATATTCGGCGTTCCGCCTTCACATGTGCGATGGGGTGCAGTTGAGGTGCAGTTCAAGACAAGGCAGGAGCGTAAGGCCTCCGTGGCCTGCGCGTTAAGCGAAGCGGTCAAGGAGGTGGCCGCATCGAACCCGCGCACGGGGAGCGCGGCGGGGCGCGCATGTGTGTGCCAATCGGCGTGCCCTTACGGGTGTCACGTACCGGAGTCACTTTTCGCCGACGACCACGAGCGACGGGCCTATCACGCAGGGCACTCCCACGAGACCCGCTTCCCCCAAAAGAGGCGCACACCCCCATGTGCCCACTACATTCGATGAGTCGACACACGGCTGGGGGCAGTATGCCGAAGGACGTACCACCGCGCTGGGACCGCCGCATGCAGCAACGACTCGCCCGGGGCGAGGCCGCGGCGCTCGGCGAGCTCTACGACCGGTTCGCCTCGCTGGTCCACGGCCTGGCCCACCGCGTCCTGGGCGACGAGACGGGCGCGGACCGGATCACCCGCGAGGTGTTCGGCTACATCTGGGAGAACCCGGACGCCTACGACCCCAAGCAGGGCTCCATGCGTTCCTGGGTCGCCCGCGTCACCCAGCGCCAGGCCGTGGATCGGCTGCGCCAGGCCGAACTGGGCCGCGGATCCCGTGAGGAACTGGAGCAGAAGGTGCGCACCGCCAACGCCGCCGCCCGCGCGGACTACATCGTCACCTCCATGCCCGCTTCCCTGCGAGCCGCCCTGGAACTCGCGTACTTCAAACGCCGCGACTACCGGCAGGCCGCCGCCGACCTGCAGATCAGCGAGGACGAGGCGCGCCGCCGGTTGCGGCTCGGGCTGCAACTGCTGTCGACCGCCAACGTCCTCCCCCGGGAAGGCGCCTCACCGCCCGGATACGGCCCGCCCGGATATGGAACGCCCCGATGACCGGTCCCGCCGAAGAGTTCCCCGAAGACTTTCCCGACGGCTACCAGCGGCCCGTGAGCGGTTCCGCGTGGATACCCGGCCCCCGCGGGCCCGCCGACGACCTCGATCCGCGGCACGCGCCGGACCCGTTGCCCCGGGAGTCGCCCGAACCCGCACCGGACCGGACGCCGCCGCCGGCGCGCGAGCCGTCCCGGCTCCCGCTGCCCGAGCAGTCGCCACCCTCGGAGCCCTCGGCGGACCCCTCGGCGGACCCCTCGGCGGACCCGTCGTCGGAACCACCGCCGCCCGAGCCGTCGGCCGAACCCTCGGCCGAGGACCTCGCGGTGCCCGGCCCGCCGCCCACGCACGCCCTGCTGAAATCCCTGCTCGGCGCCTGGGCGCTGGCCGCCTGCTCGGCCGAGGAGACCCGGGCCGTGGAGGACCACCTCACCGAGTGCGCGCCCTGCGCCGAGGAGGCCCTGAGGCTGCGGGACGCCGTGGGCCTGTTGCAGCCCGAGGAAACCCTGGACCTCAAGCCGCTGCTGCGGTCGCGGGTGTTGGAGGACTGCCTGGGCAGGCGCCCCGCCCGCATTCCGGTACCGACGTGGGCGACGCCGTACGACACCGAGACGGCACGGCTCGACGCGCTGCTGCGGGACTTCGGCGACGCGGAGTGGTACACCCCGGTGCGGCTCAAGTGGTTCGAGGAGGAGCGGCGCAAGACGCGCCGGACCACGGTCGCCGGGGTGATCGGGCACCTCCTGACGGTGGACGGGCTCGTCGCCGCGGCCCTCGGGCTGGACGACCCGCTGGGTCCGCAGGCACCACCGGGCGACCCGACGGACCGTACGGAGCACTTCTGGAACTCCCACCCCCACCCGACGACCCGCCAGGTCCGCGAGCCGTGGCGGGAACAGGGGCACACCCTGATCCGTACGGTCTCCTTCGCGGGCCGCGGCGTCGCCGAGCTGGCCGTGGACTACGGGCATTTCGCGCTGCCCCTCGCGGACGCCTTCCTGGAGCGGGCCTTCGAGTGCTGGGTCCACGCCTGGGACATCGCGGAGGCCGTCGACTATCCGTACGAGGCCCCGTCCGCACCGCACCTGCACCAGATGATCGACCTCGCGGCGCGCCTGCTGCCCGGCGCGCTGGCCGAGCGGCGCCGGGCCGGACTGGCGGCACCGGCACGCGGACTGGTCGCGGCGGGGGCGCCCGGTCGGACCCTGCACCTGGAGATCGAGGGAGCGGGCGGTGGCGGCTGGGACATCGCGCTGGACTCGCCGGCGGCGAAGCCGTCGGCGGAACACACCGTCGCGCACGTCGCCCTGGAGGGCACCGAGTTCTGCCAACTGGCCGCGGGCCACATCTCCCCGGAGGAGGCGGCCGCCGGACAACACGGCGACCGCGAGGCCATCCGCGACGTCCTCTTCGCGGCAGCCTCCCTCAGCCGCCTCTAGGCCCCACCGGCGGTCCCGGCACCCTCAGCCTCGCCGGCGGTCTCGGCACACCCAGCCCCGCCGGGGTCCGGCACACCCAGCCCCGCCGGCGTTTGAGGCGCGGGGTCTGGGGCGGAGCCCCAGGTGACCCCGGCTCCGCCAAGCACCGGGCTCCGCCCGGACCCGCGCCTCAAACGCCGGCGAGGCTGAAGGTGCCGGACCCCGGCAGGTCCAGAGGTACCGGACCCCGGCGAGGCCGGACCGGCCCGCCCGTAGTGCCCGCGCAGCGGAGCGGCAGGGGTCAGGCGAAGACGACCGTGCGGGTGCCGTTCAGGAGGACGCGGTGCTCGCTGTGCCACTTCACTGCCCGCGCCAGCGCCTGGCACTCCACGTCCCGACCGATGGCCACCAGCTGGTCCGGCGTGACCTCGTGGCCGACCCGCTCGACCTCCTGCTCGATGATCGGCCCCTCGTCGAGGTCGGCCGTCACGTAGTGCGCGGTCGCGCCGATCAGCTTCACGCCCCGGGCGTGCGCCTGGTGGTAGGGCTTGGCGCCCTTGAAGCTCGGCAGGAACGAGTGGTGGATGTTGATGATCCGCCCGCTCAGCTCCTTGCACAGGGTGTCCGACAGCACCTGCATGTACCGCGCGAGGACGACCAGGTCGACCCGCTCGGCGCGGACCAGTTCCAGCAGTTCCGCCTCGGCGGCGGCCTTCGTGTCCTTCGTCACGGGGATGTGTACGAACGGCACGTTGTACGAGCCGACCAGCTCGGCGAAGTCGGTGTGGTTCGACACGACGGCCGCGATCTCGACCGGCAGCGCCCCGATGCTGGACCGGAAGAGGAGGTCGTTGAGGCAGTGGCCGAACTTCGACACCATCAGGACGATCCGCATGCGCTCGTCGGAGCGGTGGATCTGCCAGTCCATCCGGAAGGAGTCCCCGATCGCGGTGAAGCTGGCCCGCAGCTTGTCCACCGTGACCGGCGAGTCCGCCGTGAAGTGCACCCGCATGAAAAAGAGACCGGTGTCACGGTCGCCGAACTGTCGGCTGTCCTCGATGTTGCATCCGGTCATGAACAGGTAGCTGGACACGGCGTGCACAATGCCCTGCTTGTCCGGGCAGGACAGGGTCAGGACGTACTGCTGGGGCTGCTGCTGCGGGTCTGCGCTCATGACCCGACAGCCTTTCACACCGCGCGGGTGAGGATCCTCAGCACGTCGAGCGACGTCGGCGGTACGTCGGGGTCGTCCGCGTCCGCCGCGGCGAGCCGTACGTGGGCCTCGCGGGCGGCGCGTACCGCCTCGGGCCAGGCGTGGTGTTCCAGGTACGTCGACACGGGCGCGTCCGGTCCGACCTGGTGGAGGATCCGCAGTACGCGGAGCACGGCGAGGTCCACGACGGCCGCCTCGGCGGAGTCGCGGAAGATCGTGCCGACGTACTTCTCGGCGGACCAGCTGTCGAGCCAGGTGTCCTCGACGAGCCGGTACACGGCATCGGTGACGTCGCCGTAGCCTTCGACGCCGGTCGACCAGACCTCCTCCTGGAAGGCCGGGTCGGAGAGCATGTGCAGCGCCGAGCGCACATTGGCGCGCCAGCGCCACCACGGCATGTCGTTGAGGGGCATGCCGCCCATGGTGGAGGAGCGGCCGCCGCGGCGGGAAGAGTTCTTCGAACCTTGGGCGAATGTCACGCTTTCGATCGTACGTTCCCCCCACCTGCGATCTTGAGGCGCCCGGGCGTGCGAGGATGCCCCGGCAATTCACCCGGGCGTCACCGAATGTTGTGTACACCTCACTCTCCAGTTCCCCGTGGGGCGGAATGGTGCGTGGACATGACCAATCGGCGACGCACGGCGACCCTCACCCGCACCTTCCTGGCCACGGCGATGGGCGCGTGTCTCGTCGCCGGCTGCGGGACGCTCCCCGGGGACGCGGGGCAATCCGGGGGCACCCTCACGGTCATGACGTTCGCCCCGATGGGCACCAAAGCCACCAACATGCCGGGAATGCCCGGCATGGCCAAGGCGTACGAACGCTGGGTGAACGCCAAGGGCGGCATCAACGGCCACAAGCTGCGCGTCCTGACCTGCAACGAGAAGAACACCCCCACCGGCGCCGCCGACTGCGCGCGCGAGGCCATCGCCGAGAAGGCCGTCGCGGTCGTCGGCTCGTACAGCCAGCACGGCCGCGCCTACATGGCCCCCCTGGAGGCCGAGGGCATCCCCTTCATCGGCGGGTACGGGGTCTCCTCCGAGGAGTTCCAGAGCCCCCTGTCCTACCCCGTCAACGGCGGTCAGCCCGTCCTCCTCGCCGGCGCCGGCCACCAACTGGGCCGCGCCTGCTCCAAGGTGTCCCTGGTCCGCCCCGACACCCTCGCCGGCGACGCCCTGCCGGTCCTGCTCAACGCCGGCCTCAAGGCCAACAACGTGCCCGAGGCCGCCGACATCCGGGCCGCCGAGGACTCCGCCGACTTCGCCCCGCAGGCCCGGGAGGCGCTCGCCAACGTCTCCACCGGCAAGGACCGCAGTTGCGTCGCGGCCGTGCTCGGCGAGCGCACCGAGACCTTCTTCGACGCCTTCCGCCGCTCCGACGGCCGGCACGCGAAGGCGCAGATCTCCTCCGTGCTCGGCAGCGTCAGCCAGTCCCTGGTGGACCGCACCGGCGGCAAGGACAGCCCCTTCGAGGGCGCCTACCTGACCAGTTGGTACCCGGTGTCCACCGACCCGCTGTGGGAGCCCATGCGCAAGGTCATCTCCGAGCAGGCCTTCGGCGACGACACCCTCGACCCCGACGACAGCGGAGCGCAGACCACCTGGATCGCCTACTCCGTGCTGAACGAGATGGTGCGGCGCCTGGACCGGGGCGAGGACGTCACCGCGCGCCGGCTCACCCGCGCCCTCAACCAGGCCGAGAGCGTCAAGACCGGCGGCCTCACCCCCGACCTGAGCTGGCGCTACCAGGACCTGCGCGCCGTCGCCGGTTTCCCCCGGATCTCGAACGGCCGGGTCACCTTCCAGATCGTCCGGTCGGGGCGACTCGTCGCCCAGCCCGGCGAACAGACCCTGGACATGACCTCGACGCTGGAGCAGGCCCCCCGCGCGACGTGATCCCGGCGGGTCGCCCGTACCCGTACGCGCTCTCCGGCGTGCGCGTACGGGCGGCCCGGATCAGAGCTGCGACTTGTCCCGCTTGGTGAGCTCGTACTTGCCCGCGATCGAGTTCCACATGGCCGCGGCCGACTGCTTGGCCTTCGTCGCCTCGCCGCTCGACGCGTTGCCCTTGCCGGCGTTGGCGGTGGTCTTGGCCTTGCCGTCCTTGCAGTTGCCCTTGTCGTGGTCCACGTCGTCCGCCCAGGCCGCGTAGCTGTTGTCGGCCTCCGCCGACGCGTTCCAGGCCTTGGTGAGGGAGGCGGCGAGCCTCGCGTGGTTCGGCAACTTGTCCATCTTGAGGTCCTGGAGCTTGGTCACCAACTGCTCGCGCTGGAGGGCCGCGGCGCGCAGGTCGCCGGCAGCCTGTCCGAGGTTGGCGCAGCCCTTGATGTCCTCGACGGCCTTGATCACGGCGGCCCTGCTGTCGTTGCTCTCGGCGAGCAGCTTGTCGAGCTGTACGGCCTGGGGGCGGGCCGGGTCGACCGGAGCCTCCCCGACCGCCGCGGCCGACCCTCCGGTACCGGTCGGGGCGGCGGGCTCCGCGCCCGGGTCCGTGTTCTGCGCCTTGCCGTCCGACAACAGCGCGCCGACGCCGAGTCCGACCACCACGAGGCCCGTGATCACGGCGGCGATCACGGCCGGCGACACCTTGCGACCGGCCGGCGGCGGCGGGGGCGGCGGGGCGTGCTGGGCGTGAGGCTGCTGCTGGTACTGCGGCGGCATCGGGCGGCCGGGACCCTGGGGGCCCTGCCCGCGCGGCGGACGGGGCCGGGGCGGCTGCTGTCGCAGCACCGGCTCCTGGATCGGCGGCAGGTGCTGCGTGTGCCCGGCGGTCCCGTCGTCACCGCGGAACAACCCGTCGAAGCCCTCGGCGGCGTTGGGCCCCGGCCCGGGCGGGACGGGCGGGATGAACTGGGTGGCGGCCTCGGCGTGCGCGGGCGTGCCCGGGCCCGAGGGGACCGGCGGTATGTACTGGGTCGCGTCCTCACCGGCACCGGCACCCTGCCCCGGACCGGAACCCGGGCCGGAGGGGACGGGCGGGATGTACTGGGTCGCGTCCTCACCGGCACCGGGACCCTGCCCCGGACCGGAACCCGGACCGGAGGGGACGGGCTGGATGAACTGCGTCGCGGCCTCGGCGTGCGCCGGCGTACCCGGACCACCGGAGGGGACCGGCGGTATGTACTGCGTCGCGTCCTCACCGGAACCGGCACCCTGCCCCGGACCGGGACCCGGACCGGAGGGGACGGGCTGGATGTACTGCGTCGCGGCCTCGTGCAGCGGCGGCGGGTAGCCGTAGCCGGGCTCGCCGGCCCGCTGCGCCGGGTCCTCCTGCGGCGGGTACCCGTAGGCGGGCCCGGGCTGCTGCTGCTGCTCGTACTGCTGCGGGTACGGCTCCTGCCGCGAGTACTGCTCCTGCCGCTGGTACGGCTCCTGCTGCCCGTACTGCTGCCCCTGCGGGTAGCCCTGGTACTCCTGGGCCGGGGCCTGCTGGTAGCCCTGGTGGTCCTGGTACTGCTGCTGGGGCGCCGGCGGCTGCTGGGGCTGCTGCGGGGACTCCTGTCCCCGCACCGGCTCCGGGTCCTGGAGCGCGTAGTCGTCCTGTTCCCGGTACTCCGGCTGCTCCGGATATGCCGGATCCGGACCCCACGGCGCCCCTGACCGGGGGGCGCCCCCTCGTCCGTTCTGCGTCACCGGGAGACTCCTTCTCCGACTTGTCCGAACCTACGGAACCGTCGGGTCACGCTACCCGGTCATCCGCCGTCACCGGCAGGCCCACCCGAACCTTCCACTTCACCCACCCCGCCCGGGGCCGGTCCCTCAGGCGGGTTGCACCGCGGGCCGGGCCCCGAATTCCCGCACCGAGGCCTCGTCGCGGTACGGCTCCAGCCTCGTCCGGAAGTCCTCCAGGTACTCCATTCCGCGCCGCGACCGCAGCGATCCCAGGAGGTCGGCGGCCTTCGCCGCCGTCTGGCATGCCTGCTCCACCTCCCGCTGCTGGACCTGCGCCGCCGCCAGCAGCAGCATGCCGATCGCCCGGCGGCGGGCCTTGGTCTCCGGAAGGCCCCGCAACGCCTCCTCCGCCCGCCTGGCCGCCGCGTCGGCCTGCCCCAGGTCCCGGTGGCAGTGCGCCAGTTCGTCCGCGAGGTAGGACTGGTCGAAGTGGCGGATCCAGGAAGGGTCGTCGCCGGTCTCCGGCTCCGCCCGTTCCAGCGCCGTCACCGCCCTCCCGGACAGCACCGCCGTGGCCCGGGTGTCGCCCATCAGCGCGTGCCCGCGCGCCTCGGCCGCGTAGAACATGGACTCCACCCGCGGGGTGACCTGCCCCCGCGTGCCTTCCTGGGCGGCCCGCGCCAACTGCGAGATCTCCCGGGGATTGCCCAGCTCGGCCGCGAGGTGGCTCATCGAGGCGGCCAGCACGTACCCGCCGTACGCGCGGTCGCCCGCGGCCTGGGCGAGACGCAGCGCCTGGATGTAGTAGCGCTGGGCCAGGCCGGGCTGGCCGGTGTCCACCGCCATGTAGCCGGCGAGTTCCGTCAGCCGTGCCACCTCCGCGAACAGCGCCCGGCCGACCGGTTCCCGGTAGGAGCCGCCGATCAGCCCGGACACCACGGAGTTGAGGTAGTGCACGACGACGGGCCGCACGTGACCGCTGCCGAAGCGGTGGTCGAGTTCCTTGAGCGCCTCGGTGGTCGCCCGTACCGCGTCCACGTCGGACATCCCGACGCGCGAGCCGCCGCTGCGTGCCACCTGCGGGTCGGCGCCGGTGATCAGCCAGTCGCGGCTCGGTTCGACGAGCGCGGACGCCGCCACGCTCGATCCGGAGAGGAAGTCGCGCCGGCCGACGTCACTGCGCCACAGCTCGCAGACCTGCTCGATGGCACCGATCACCGTCGGGGAGAACTGCAGGCCGACGCCGGAGGCGAGGTTCTTGCCGTTGGCCATGCCGATCTCGTCGATGGTGACGGTCCGGCCGAGTTTGCGCCCGAGCGCCTCGGCGATGATGCCGGGCGCCCGGCCGCGCGGTTGTTGGCCGCGCAGCCATCGGGCCACGGAGGTCTTGTCGTAGCGCAGATCGAGGCCGTGCTCGGCCCCGCACATGTTCACGCGCCGGGCGAGCCCGGCGTTGGAGCACCCGGCTTCCTGGATGAGCGCCTGCAACCGTTCGTTCGGTTGACGGGCGACGAGAGGCCTGGCTGCCATGAAAAACCCCCTGAAGCCGCGGGAGAGCGTAGGAATGATCACTTCCCGCCTGATGTGCGGAGAATCTTCCCCTCTGCGTTGCGTGGCTACCCGCGGACCGCGCCCCGACCTCCCACGCGCCCCCGCCCATGCACCGGTGCGCCCCGTATGCAGGATCGATGTTCCGTCCACGGGCCGGTTTACGCCCGTAACCCCAGGTGATCGCGAGAGTTGTGATGGGCGTGGAAGAGACCATCGGAGTCACGGAGACCGCACCCATCCCCAAGCAGCGCGGCAAGCAGCTGCTGGACCATGCCGTGCGGTACGCGGAAGAACGGCACTGGGATGTCTTCGCCGGCACCTGGTTGGAGGCGGCCGACGGCCGGGAGATCTGCTCCTGCGGAACCGCGGACTGCGCGGCGCCCGGCGCCCACCCGACGGTGAAGGACTGGGCCGCACAGGCCACCGGGAGCGCGGTGCAGGTCCGGCGGATCTGGGCGAAGCAGCCCGAGGCCTCGATCCTGATGCCGACGGGGCGCACGTTCGACGCGCTGGACGTCCCGGACTCCGCCGGCTTCCTGGCCCTGGCCCGACTGGAACGCATGCAGCGCACCCTCGGGCCGGTCGCCCTCACCCCCGACCACCGGATGCTCTTCTTCGTCCTGCCGGGCGCCGGCGTGAAGGTGCCGGACCTCGTACGGAAGTCGGGCTGGTCGCCCGCCGCGATCGACCTGGCCGCCCGGGGCGAGGGCGAGTACGTGGCCGCGCCGCCCACCCGCTTCGGCGGCCGGGGCTCGGTGCAGTGGGCCCGCAAGCCCACGCCCGCCAACCGGTGGCTGCCGGACACCGAGGAACTGATCGACGCCCTCGCGTACGCGTGCGGCAGTCACGCCCGGGACCTGCGCACCGCCTGAGCGCACCGCGGAATTCTCCGAGAAGTTCATGACATAAGTAACTGCTGCCGCCTCTCCCCCTCCTCCTATGGTGAGGAACGTAGGACCACGGGGAACGGAACGAGAGGCACGCGCATGCCCGACCAGGCTGACGCCACGACGAGCAGGACGGACGGCGGGACGGGTGGCGTGCGATCCGCGCCGCACGCCGCCGTACGCATCGAGGGACTGTGGAAGCGGTTCGGCGAGCAGGTGGCCGTCTCCGGCATCGACCTGGAGATCCCGGCGGGCCGGTTCATCGGGCTCGTCGGACCCAACGGTGCGGGCAAGACCACCACCCTGTCGATGATCACGGGTCTGCTGCGCCCCGACGCGGGGCGTGTCCTCGTCGCGGGGCACGACGTCTGGGCCGATCCCGTCGAGGTGAAGTCGAGGATCGGCGTCCTGCCCGAGGGGCTGCGCCTGTTCGAGCGACTCTCCGGACGTGAACTCCTCGGCTACATGGGCCGGTTGCGCGGTCTGCCGGGTGAGGAGACCGACAAGCGGGCGACGCAGCTGCTCGACGTGCTGGACCTCGCCGGCTCCCAGCACAAGCTGGTCGTGGACTACTCGACGGGCATGCGCAAGAAGATCGGCCTCGCGGCCGCGCTGCTGCACAACCCCGAAGTGCTCTTCCTGGACGAGCCGTTCGAGGGTGTGGACCCGGTGTCGGCGCAGACCATCCGCGGCGTGCTGGAGCGCTACACCGCGTCCGGCGCCACCGTGATCTTCTCCTCCCACGTGATGGAGCTGGTCGAGTCGCTGTGCGACTGGGTGGCCGTCATGGTCGCGGGCCGGATCCGCGCCGCGGGCCCGCTGGCCGACGTACGGGGCGACGCGCCGTCCCTCCAGAGCGCCTTCCTCGGGCTCGTCGGCGCCCAGGATCGCGCCTCCGGCGACTCCCTGGACTGGCTGGGCGGCGCCCGATGACCGCCACCGCCTCCGTCACCGCCCCCACCACCGCGGCGACCCACGCCGTCTCCCTGACCCCGCTGTTCGTGCGGCTCAAGCTGTCCCTGCTGAAGAACGGCCTGAAGGGCTCCTCGAAGCGCAAGGCCGTCTGGATCTCCAGCCTCGTCTTCGCGCTCGTCGTCGCGTTCTTCATGACGCTGGGCCTGTCCCTGCTGCACGGGCACACGCACGCCGGCACCGTCGTGGTGCTGCTCGCGGCGATCCTGGCGCTCGGCTGGGCCTTCATGCCGCTGTTCTTCCCGACCGGCGACGAGACCCTCGACCCGAGCCGGCTGGTCATGCTGCCGCTGCACCCGCGTCCGCTCGTACGGGCCCTGCTGGCCTCCTCGCTGGTGGGCATCGGCCCCCTGTTCACGCTCTGCCTGGCCATCGGCTCGGTGGTCGCCGTCGCGCGGGGCGCCGCGGGAGTGGCGGCCGCCGTGGTGGCCGTCCCGCTGCTGCTCCTCGGCTGCGTCGCGCTGGCCCGCGCGGTGGCCACGGCCAACGTGCGGCTCCTGTCCAGCCGCAAGGGACGCGACCTGGCCCTGCTCAGCGGCCTGTTGATCGCGATCGGCGCGCAGGTGGCGAACTTCGCGAGCCAGCGGCTGTTCCAGGCCGGCGGCCTGACGCAGTTGGAGCCGGCCGAGGCCGTGGTGCGCTGGCTGCCGCCGGCGACGGCGGTCGGCATGGTCGACTCGGTGAGCGACGGCGACTACGCGGTCGCCGCCGCCCAACTGGCCCTCACACTGGTGGCCCTGGCCGCGCTGATCTGGTTCTGGGAGCGCAGCCTGACCAGGCTGATGGTGACCCCGGACGGCTCCACCATCGCGGCGGCCGAGCCGCACAAGGACCGCGGTGACCGCGGTGACGGCGGAGTCTGGGCCTTCCTGCCGGCGGGCCGCACGGGCGCGGTCATGCAGCGCAGCCTGCGCTACGCGATCCGCGACCCGAAGACCAAGGCGTCCTGGGCGTCGGCGCTGGCCATCGGCCTGATCGTGCCGGTCTTCAACGCCCTCCAGGGCACCGGCTCCGTGTACCTCTCCTGCTTCGGCGCGGGCATGCTCGGCGTCCAGATGTACAACCAGTTCGGTCAGGACACCTCGGCGTTCTGGATGGTCGCCCAGACCATCTCGTCCCCGCGTGACGCGTTCGTCGAACTCCGGGCCCGCGCCTACGCGCTGGCCCTGATCACCGTCCCGTACACGGTGCTGGTCACGGCCGTCACCGCCTGGCTGCTCGGCGACTGGAACGCGTTCCCGGCCGGTCTGGGCATGTGCCTGGCGCTGGTGGGTTCGATGATGTGCACGGGCTCGCTGGCCTCGGCGCACTTCGCGTACTCCATCCCGACCGACGGGGCCTTCAAGAACGTCGTCCCGGGCCAGGCCGGCCTGGCCTGGATGGGGATCTTCGGCGGCGTGCTGGTCTCGGCCGTGATCTGTGCGCCGATGATCGCCCTCACGATCTACCTCGGGGCGACGGACCAACAGTCCCTGACCTGGATCCTGCTGCCGCTGGGCATCGCCTGGGGCACCCTGACCACGTGGGCGGGCGTGCGCATCGCCGCCCCCGCGGTGTCCCGCAAGCTCCCGGAGATCCTCGTGGCGGTCAGCAAGGGCTGACACGCCGCTCGACACTTCGAAGGCCCCGCCCGGCCCGCCGGACGGGGCCTTCGGCGTCCCCCGACGGAAACATCTGGACCGCGTACGGCGACGAGGGCATCTTCGGCAGCCACCCCGAGTCCCGGGGCGCCCTGGCGGGGTGGGGCCCCGACGGTCGCGCCCTCTGGTCACCTCGGCAGCCCTTCCCCGAGGGGCCCGTCAACGGTTCCACGGCCGCCACGGACGGCGCGTACGTCTGGACGGCCTGGTACTGCCGCTCGGGCACCTACCTGACCCGGATCACCCCCGCCACGGGCGAGACGAGGAGTTGGCCCACTCCCCTGCGGAGGGTGGACGGCCTCGCCGTGCGCGGCGACCGGGCCGTGCTGACCTCGCGGGAACACGACCGGCCGTGGACCGAGGTCGTACGGATCGAGCTGCGCGACAACGGGACGTGCGCGGTGACCGGTCGGGACCGGCAGCGGCTGCCCGGCCACGTGGTCATGCACTGCGGGCAGGGCCGGGACGGCACGCTGCTGCTGCGCGCCGGTGACACGTGGGTCCGCATCGAGGCCTGACCTGCCGCGACCTCCTCCCTAGGGTCCGCACTCGACCCAGAGCAGCTTGCCGCGGTGCGCGCCGTCGAGCCGGTACGCGCCGTAGCGCTCCGCGCAGAGCCGTACGAGGAGCAGCCCGCGCCCGTCCTCGGCGTCGGTGTCGTCGGTGTCCTCGGCGTCGGGGCCGGGCGGGGCGGGCACCTTCGTGAAGGGCGCCGGGATGGCCGGGTTGGTGTCCCAGACGCCGACCCGGACCCGCTCGGGGGCCATCGCGCGGACCCGCAGCGCGCAGGGACCGCGGGAGTGCCGGTAGGCGTTGGAGACCAGCTCGCTGGTCAACAGCTCGGCGGTGTCGGTCAGCCGCGCCATCCCGTGGCCCCGCAGCACGGCGCGCAGGGTACTGCGGGCGATGCCGGCGGCCCGCGGATCGTGGGGAAGACGGAGGGTGTAGGCCCAGGACGGAGTTACGGTTGCGTCCATGGAAGTCTCCGATCGAGGAGGAGAGTTGGACCGTGTACATGCGGTGCCCGGTGACCAGGTCGCTCCGTCGAGCGGGGTACTTCCGGGCGGTGGCCTGCCACCACAATAGGCACTCCGCTTAAGTATTTAGGCGGTTCTCGCTGAATGCACTCTCCGCCCACTCGTGTGGGTGACACTTCCTCGCGGAGGAACGCACGATGCCCATGCGCAGCAGCCCCACCGCGCGTCAACTGCGCTTCGCAGCCGAGCTGCGCAGGATGCGCGAGCGTGCCGGACTGTCCTCGGCCGAAGCCGCCGGCCTGCTCGGCATCAAGCCGAACCAGGTCAGCAACATGGAGGCGGCTCGGTTCGGTGTGAGTCCCGAGCGGGTGCGCACACTGGCGTGCCACTACGACTGCACGGACACCGAGTTGATCGAGGCACTGGTCGCGATGACCGGTGAGCGCAAGGGCGGCTGGTGGGAGGAATACCGTGAACTGCTTCCGGCCGGCTGGCTCGACCTCGCCGAACTGGAGCATCACGCACAGGGGTTGCGTGACTCGATCACCATGCACGTGCCCGGTCTGCTCCAGACTCCCGAGCACGCCCGCGAGATCTTCCGGCAGGCCGTCCCGGCCCTGCCACCACCGGACGTCGAGCATCGCGTCTCGTTCCGCGTGAAACGTCAGCGGATCCTGTTCGGGGACACGCCGACGCCCTACCAGGCGATCATTCACGAGGCCGGGCTCCGCATCGCCGTGGGCGGGCCGGCCATCGCGCAGGCCCAGTTGCGACACTTGCTCGACATGGGCGAGCGGGAGCACGTGACCATCCGCGCCATTCCGTTCTCGGCCGGAGCGGTACCGGGGTCCGGGCAGTCGTTCTACTACGCGCACGGGCGAGTGCCCCAGCTGGACTCCGTACAACTGGATCAGTCACACGGTGTGGTGTTCCTGGACGCCGAGTCCCAACTCGCCAAGTATCGGCTCCTCTTCGAACGCATCGAAGCGGTGTCCCTGCCCCCGGATCACACACGAGACCTGATCGCCGACATCGCCCGACACCTGCGAAAGGAAGCCCCATGACCCACCACGACTGGTACCGGTCCTCCTACTGCGCCGAGGGCAACTCCTGCGTCTACGTCACCGTCGCCCCCGACGGCCGGGTCCTCGTCGCGGAGCGCGGCGACCCCGGCGAACCGGGCGATCCCGGCCACCGGGTCCTGCGGACCAGCGCCGCCGCGTGGACGGCGCTGGTCGCGGAGGTCAGGACGAGGTCTTGACCCCCGCCAGGAACGACTGCAGGACTCCCCGCCACGCGTCCGGCTGGTCGTAGTGGAGGTAGTGGCCGGCGTCCGGGATCTCCGCGTACTGGCCCTCCGGGAGGACCCGGACCATCTCCTGGGCCTCGGCGCGGCCCAGTTCGCCGTCCAGACCCCGGACGACCAGGGTCGGGCAGCGGACCTGGGCCAGCTCCTCCCAGTGCGCGTCGTGGACCCACGTCTCGCGGGCCGTCAGCATCTGGCGGCGGGAGAACACCGGGCGCCAGCCGTCGGGGGCCTGGTGCATGACCTCGGCGAAGAACGCGCCGCGCCCCGGATCGGGGCGTTCCACCCGGGGGTCGTCCTCGCCGAACCAGCGGCGGGCGGCGTCCTGGGTGGGGAAGGGGAGGGGCCAGCGGCGGAACCATTCCTCCCATTCCTGCTGCGAGGCCTCCCCCAGGGCCGAGGCCCGCATGTCGCAGATGACCAGGGCCTCCACCAGGTCGGGGCGGCGGGCGGCGAGCTGCCAGGCGGTCAGGGCGCCCATGGAGTGGCCGATCAGGGTCACGGGGGCGAGGCCGAGGCGCTCGACGACGGCCTCGGCGTCGGCCACGAAGGCCTCGCGCCCGAAGGGGGTCGGGTTGCCGGGATCGGCCGCGGGGCCGGCGCTCTGGCCGTGGCCGCGCTGGTCGAGGGCGATCACGCGGTGGTGTTCCGCGAGCCAGCGGGCGGTACCGGCCCAGTGCAGGGCACGGCCCATCAGACCGTGGAGTAACAGGACCCCGGGCCGCTCCCGCTCGGTGGGCACCTCGGGGGCGGTACCCGGCTCGCCCGCCGGCTCGCGGAACTCCCAGGCGGCCAGGCGTACGCCGTCGGCCCCAGTCACATCGATGCGCTGTACCACCGCAGATGCACCCCCTTCGCTCCCGGCCAGAGTATCGAACCCGTATTCGAGAACGGGTCTCTCGCCGACAACACCGCTCTTTCGAGTGACCTTGCTCAAGGATTGGCCGCCACTGCCGATGGAGATCCTTTCAACAGGGAGGCGGGCCGCTTGGGGAAGACGGTCCGAAGGGGATGACCTTGAGAGCTCGGGGCTCCAGGTCAGCAAGGGGAGGATCGGTCCCGGCGCCGCAAGGCGCCGGGACCGCCCACATCCAAGGTCGTCACAGTCTCGTGTCGTCACACTCTCGTGTCGTCACGGTCTCGTGTCGTCACAGTCTCGTCGCGTCCGAGGCGGCCAGAGCACGGCCGTGGTCACGCCCTTGGCTCTGTCCTACCTCGTACCGACCAGTACTACGCCCGTTCGGAGGACCCGCCAAGGGTCCGCGCCAAAGGTCAGCGCTTCGCCACGAAGACGTGCGAGGCGACCTCGGAGTCGAGTTCCGCCGCCTCTCCGCCGCTGCCGACCAGCACCCCGCCCGGGGACTCCGTCACGCTGACCACGGAGCCGGGCTGCACGCCGGCGCGCCGCAGCGTGTACATCAGCTGGGCGTCCGTCTGGATCGGCTCGCCGATCCGGCGCACGACCACCGTCTTGCCCTCGGCGCCCGGGTCCAGCTCGGCGAGGCTGACCATGCCGTCCTCCAGGAACGGATCGGCCTCGGCCTTCTCGCCCAGCTCCTCCAACCCCGGGATCGGGTTGCCGTACGGCGACTCGGTCGGGTGACGCAGCAGCTCCAGCACCCGCCGCTCCACCGCCTCGCTCATCACGTGCTCCCAGCGACAGGCCTCGGCGTGCACCTGCTCCCACTCCAGGCCGATGACGTCGACGAGGAGGCACTCCGCGAGCCGGTGCTTGCGCATCACGCGCGTCGCCAGCCTGCGCCCCTCCTCGGTCAGCTCCAGGTGCCGGTCGCTGGCGACCGCCACCAGGCCGTCGCGCTCCATCCTCGCGACCGTCTGGCTCACCGTCGGGCCGCTCTGATCGAGCCGCTCGGCGATACGGGCGCGCATGGGGACAACACCTTCCTCTTCCAGTTCGAGGATGGTGCGGAGATACATCTCCGTGGTATCGATCAGTCCGGACATTCGTGCCCCTCGGATTGCGTGCGCTGGCCCTGCCCCCAATTCTGACGCATCGCGCCGACAACCGTCCCGTGCCGAGCGTCGAGGCCCGTACCGGACGTCTCGGGTCCCGGTCCCGCGGCCCACTCGGGGCCCTTTCGTCCCACGATTGACGTTCGTATTGACACGCCCTTGGTCCAGACCGCACGGTGAGCGGCGAACACGGACGCACCTCACCCCTGGAAGGGCCTTCGGCGTATGAGCGAGAGCAAGTTGGCCGGGCAGTTCTTCGACGCGGCCATCGGCCTGCTGGAGCGGGTGCGCGACGAGGAGGCGGCACGGATCGCCGAGGCCGGCGTGATCATCGCCGACGCCGTCGCCTCCGGGAAGCGGCTCTTCGCCTTCGGGGCCGGGCACTCCTCGCTGCCCGCCCAGGACGTGGTCTACCGGGCCGGCGGGCTCGCCCTGATGAACTTCCTCGCCGTCCCCGGCACCGCCGGCATCGACGTCATGCCCGCCACTCTCGGCAGCGCCCTGGAACGCGTGGACGGCCTCGCCGGCGCGGTCCTCGACAGCAGCCCGGCCTCCGACGGCGACGTCCTCGTGATCATCTCCCTCTCCGGGCGCAACGCCCTGCCGGTGGAGATGGCCATGAACGCCCGCGCCATCGGACTGAAGGTCGTCGGGGTGACCTCGGTGGCGTACGCGACCGAGACCAGGTCGCGGCACGTATCGGGCACCTTCCTCAAGGACCACTGCGACATCGTCCTGGACAGCAAGATCGCGGTCGGGGACGCCGAACTGAGCATCGACGGCATCGACGCGCCCTTCGCCCCCGCCTCCACCGTCGTGACCAGCGCGATCATGCAGGCCGTGATGGCGGCCGCCGCCGGCGAACTGGCCGCGCGCGGCGTCGAGCCCCCGCTGCTGCGCTCGGGCAACGTGGACGGCGGACACGAGTGGAACGGCCGCGTCATGCAGGAGTACGGCGACCGGATCTTCTTCCGGCACTGAGGGCGCGGCTTCCGGCACTGTGGGCGCGGCGCGCCCCGGGTCACGCCGTCACCCGTTCCACGACGTCACCTGTTCGGGGAGGCGTTGCCGGGCGAATGCGTCACCGCGGTTGCGCGGGGTCACGCCGGGTGGAGTCTGGGAAGGACCGCACCGGCCCACCCACGGCGAGGGACGATGATCGTATCGATGGTCTCCATGCCGGAGGGCGTCATGACGCGTGCCCCCGTCTCGGAGGCGCGCGAGCGGCTCGCGGCCTCCCGGTTCCTGCTCGTGGACGTGGAACTGCCCGAGGAGACCCCGCCCGACGAACAGCCTCTGGCCCGCCTGCTCGGTCTGGAGGAGGAGGACCTGACGTGGCTCGGCAGGGAGGGTGAATTCGCCCGGGCCGAGTTCCTCGGGGACAGCGCCGCGTTCGTCGTGCCCTCGGTCGAGGCGGGTCGGATCATCCATCTCCACGCCGTGGTGACCGAGCGGTACCTCCTCACGGCGCACCGGGGGCCGACCGGGCTGGTGCGCGACCTCGCGGCCCGCTTCCCGCACGAGAAGCCGACCGACGCCGTGGCCATGCTGTTCCTGCTGCTGGACGCCGCCCTGGAGAGCTACCGCCGGGCCGCGGTCCAGGCCCTGCTGGAGGTGGAGGACCTGGAGAACGACATGTTCCACCAGCGGGAACCCGAGCAGCTCTACCGTCTGGCCCGGCTGCGCCGCACCGCGGCCCTCCTGCACCACACGCTCCTCCCCTACCACCGGGTGGCGGAGGAGACCGTCACGCGCCGGATGCTGAACGACGCCTTCCCGGAGACGCGCCAGCGGCTCGTCCGCGAGTACCAGCGCACCGCGCGGCTGGTGCTCACCGACATCGAGTCCCTCCAGGAGGCCGCCCGACGGGCCTTCGGCAGCTACTCCTCGCTGGTGTCGGGCGACCAGAACGGCGTGATCAACCGACTGGCGATCGTGTCGACGATCTTCCTGCCGTTGACCTTCCTGACGGGGTTCTTCGGCATGAACTTCGCCTACCTGACGGACGAGATCGAGAGCGGGGCCGTCTTCTGGCTGCTCGCCGTGGGGCTCCAGGTGGCCTTCCTGATCCTCGCGCTGTACGCGCTGCACCGCACCCGCATCTGGCGCAGGCTGCGCGACGACGACGGCCGCGACGACGACGCGTAGCGTGCGGGCCGTGTCGCCCGGGTCCCGGGACGACAGGGCCTAGCCGCCGGTCTCGGAGAAGTGCTGGTAATCCGGGTTGCTCCAGCGTCCGCCCCAGTACCAGCCGATCTCCCGGAACGCACGGGTGACGACGTCGCCCGCGCGGATCATGCCGGGGGCGGGGTGGTCGCGGTCCAGGTGCGCGCGGGCCGCGGGCGGGTGGACGTCGCCGTCGCGGTCGACGTACGGATTCTCGACGGGGTTGATGTCGACGGCGTCGCCGTAGGAGTGCCGGGAGAGCCGGCCCGGGTCGCCGGTGACCCGGCGACAGTTGAAGGCGGAGGTGTTGTCGGCGGCCATCGACGCGTCGTCGTCGCCGCCGTACGCGGCCGTCACCCGCATCCGCCGGATCGGGAACCCGGCCTCGAAGGCCTTGCCGAAGACGTGCAGCAGCGGGCGGACGGCCCGCTCGTGGACGACCATCTCGCCCTGGTGGACCTTGCCGTCGAAGCCCCAGTGGTTCATCCGGATCAGCCGCAGCCGGTCGGCCGGTACGGGGCAACCCGCCCGGTGGGTGACGCCGAGCGAGCCCGCCGGGACGGCCGTGACGCGCGCGCCGAGTTCCCGGTTCGGGGCCTGGAAGCGCGGCGCCGGGGGCGGCGAGGTGCAGGACAGGGCGGTGGCGCACAGGACGACGACCGCTGCCGGGACGCGCACGGTGGAGGTGTGGCGCACCGGATCACGGTAGGCGGGCGGTCCGCCCGGTGCGGCCCGCCACGCAGGGCGCGACGCTCCCGGCGTCGGGGGCCCTCAGTGCCGGTCGCGGGTCCGGCCCGCCAGGTCGAGGTCCGCGGCCACCCGGGCGGCGACCTCCTCCGCGTACAGGGCGTCGGCCCGCTCGAAGGCGGCCCGCGAGGTCCCGCGCAGGAAGGTCAGCGCGCCCAGGGTGCGGCCCCTGCTGCGCAGTACGGTGCACAGCGCGTGCGCCGCGTCCTCGGGCCAGTGGCGCGCCTTGGCCCAGCCGTCGGTCGGTTCGCCGCCGGGGGCGCTGGTGCGTACCGGGCCGATCCGGTCCAGGGCCTGGAGCGCCGGGTGCATGGGCGCGTACCGCAGGGGGATCGCGCCGGGCCCCGGCAGCAGCAGGGTCTGGCCGGACGCCGACGCCGCCGCCCGGACGAGTCTGCGGCGGCGCCCGGGGTCCGCGCCCGTCTCTTCGAGCACGTCGACCAGGGCGTGTTCCGCGAAGCCGGCGAGGGCGAAGTCCAGGCGTACGGCGGCCGCCTCGGCGGGGTCCTCGCATTCGGCGGCGGCCCGGCCGGCCCGGTACAGCTGGTTGGCCCGGAACCGCGACTGTCCGGTGTCGAGCGCGGCCCGGCGGGCCTCGGTGACGTCCTGGAACAGCCAGCCCACGCCGAGCGGCACGGGCTCCTCCGCGAGGGGCGAGGCCAGCCGCAGGAACCCGCAGCGCCAACAGCGCCGGCGCACCCCCTCGGGGGTGCGGACGGACACCCACAGCTCGACGGGCGACGGCGGCGCGCCCTCCGCCAGCACGTGCTGGAGGGCGCCCTCCAGTTCCTCGACGCCCTGGGTCAGCAGTTCGCCGAGCGGCCGGCCGAGGAGCGCGGTGCGACCGGAGCCGAACGCGCGGGCGGCGTGGGTGTTCACCACGGCCGGGCGCAGGTCCACGTCCACCAGGACGACGCCCCAGGAGGCGTCCTCCATCAGGGCCTCGCTGAGGGCGATGGAACGCTCCAGGTCGATCTGCGCGTGGACCTCGCTGAACGCGCAGTAGACGCCGGCGGGTTTGCCGTCCGCGCCCGGGACGCCGGCGGACTGGGTGCGGACGAGGACCCGGCCGCCGTCCTTGGTCAGCAGCGCGAACTCGTTCACCTGCCGTCCCGGCGCGTCCTGGGCGGACATGATCCGGTCCTCCACGTCGTGCGCGTCGGCGGCGCGCACCGCCCAGCCCGCGAACCCGCGCCGGCCCACCGCCTCGGCGGCGGACCAGCCGAGGATCCGCTCGGCCTCGCGGTTCCAGTGGGTGATCACGCCGTCGGAGTCGAACGCGCACAGCGCGGCGTCCATCCCGTCCAGCAGCGCTGCGAGCAGATCGTCGGTGGTCTCGTTACGTCCGGAAGCACTCACCTGGCACCCCCTGCAGGTGTTCGCGTGTGCGGCACGTCGGATCATTCAACTGGAACGTGACACAGCCCACACCCGCTTCCCGGAATCATCCCGGTATGTCCCCGAGGGGCAGGCCGCTCAGCCGGCGAACAACGACACCATCGCGACCACGAAGACCACCACGATGATCATGACGATCCAGAGGTAGGTCTTCCGTACGCGCCGGTCGCGGACGTCGTGCCGCGCGATGCGGCGCACCGCCTCCGGGTCCTGCGCCCAGTCCGGACCGCGCAGCTCCTCCCAGGCGGCGCGCAGGGCGCCGACCTCGCGGGCGACGTCGACGTGGTTGTCGTCGACGTACATCAGCTGGACGCGGCGGCCCGCGTCGTCGTAGGCGTACGAGATGACCGTCGGCTGGTTCTTCGCGGTGTGGGCGCTCGGGTTCGGGGCGGCGCGGATGTCCTGGACCTCCTCCCAGGCCAGCCTGCGGGTCCCGGTGAAGCGGCGGACCCGGATCCCCTTGAGGTCGGCGGAGGTGGAACAGCGTTTCGCGGCCACGACCAGCCATCCGAAGAAGGCCAGCACCAGGGCCACGACCAGGGACTTCACCCACCCCGGGGTGTTCTCCATGTTCAGCACGGTCAGCAGCACGCCCGGTGTGCCGATGCCGACGGCGACGTACACGCCGGCCATCTGCTCCGAGCGGACCCGGTACTCCCGCGGCAGCCGTGTGCTCATGACACCCTCCCCGTTTCCCCGCGCGGGACGCCAGTGTAGGGAGCAACTCAGGGCTCGGTAAGGGGAGTTGTGTGGCCCGAATTAATAAGTTGAGGGACCCGGGGAGGGGTCGTAGGCTCTGCGGTACACGAGAAGGGAGGTGGTTCCCGAAATGTACGGAAACCGGACGCGTGAGGTGGCTGCGGGCTAAAGCGCCCGTCGTCGCACGCACCCAGTGCGGTGCCCGGCGGGAACGCCAGGCGCCAATCCCAAGCAGTCACCCGACCCGCGGGCTCGCCGGTACGTCCGGCCGGCTCCTCTCACTGCAGGAGAGGAACCAGAGCCCGCGGGTCGTCTGCGTTCTCGCCCCTCGCCCCCTCGCCCCCTTTGGCCGCCCGGCGGCTCACGGGCAGAGTCGCTCGACCCGCCACTTCCCGCCCTCACGGACGTAGCGCAGCCGGTCGTGCAGCCGGTTCTCATGGCCCTGCCAGAACTCCACCGCGTCCGGGACCACCCGCAGGCCGCCCCACTCCGGCGGCACCGGGACCTGCTCCCCCTCCGGATAGCGCTCCGCCAGCTCCGCGTACCGCCGGTCCAGCTCGGCGCGGGAGCCGATGACGCGGGACTGCTCGCTCGCCCAGGCGCCCAGCTGGGAGCCGTGCGGGCGGGAACGGAAGTACGCGGCCGTCTCGTCCCGGCCGATGCGCGCGGCCGTGCCGGTCACGATCACCTGGCGGGCGATCGGGTGCCAGGGGAACAGCAGCGAGGCGTACGGGTTCGCGTCGAGTTCGCGGCCCTTGCGGGAGCCGTGGTTGGTGAAGAAGACGAAGCCCCGCTCGTCGAACTGCTTCAGCAGCACCGTGCGGGAGCTGGGCCGCCCGTCGGGGGTCGCCGTGGAGACGACCATCGCGTTGGGTTCGAAGAGGTTCGCGTCGGCGGCCTCCTGGAACCACAGGGAGAACTGCGCCATCGGGTCGTCGGCGAGGCCGTCCACGTCGACGAGCTGCGAGCGGTACTGCTTGCGCATGGCGGCGGGGTCAAGGTCCTGATCGGTCACGCCGGCCATCCTGCCGCAGTCCTCCCCCGTCGGCTCCCCCGCCGGCCGTCGGGGGGCGTTCTCCCGGCGGAGGTGTGCCGTATGTCACGCTTCCGAACGACAAGCGGAACGGACAAAATCTTGGGGCCGGTCCGAGGGTCCCCGTGAGGGTGACCGACGGCCGTGCCGGGCATCAACGGGGATGACCGCGCCGGACCGCGAATCACGCCGGGAGCCGCGCGTGTTCGCACTATCTGAGGAGCCGCCTGATGTCCGACTTCGTACCCGGGCTCGAAGGGGTCGTCGCGTTCGAGACGGAGATCGCCGAGCCCGACAAGGAGGGCGGATCGCTCCGCTACCGGGGGGTGGACATCGAAGACCTGGTCGGCCACGTCTCCTTCGGGAACGTCTGGGGCCTGCTGGTCGACGGTGCTTTCAACCCCGGCCTGCCGGCCGCCGAACCGTTCCCGATCCCGGTCCACTCCGGTGACATCCGTGTCGACGTGCAGTCCGCGCTCGCCATGCTCGCCCCCGTGTGGGGTCTGAAACCGCTCCTCGACATCGACGAGCGCACCGCCCGCGACGACCTGGCGCGCGCGGCCGTGATGGCACTGTCGTACGTCGCCCAGTCCGCCCGCGGGCAGGGCCTGCCGATGGTCCCGCAGAAGGAGATCGACAAGGCCGGGTCCGTCGTCGAACGGTTCATGATCCGCTGGCGGGGCGAGCCGGACCCGCGGCACGTCAAGGCCGTCGACGCGTACTGGACCTCGGCCGCCGAGCACGGCATGAACGCCTCCACCTTCACCGCCCGCGTCATCGCCTCCACCGGCGCCGACGTCGCGGCGGCCCTGTCGGGGGCGGTCGGCGCCATGTCGGGCCCGCTGCACGGCGGGGCGCCCTCGCGCGTCCTCGGCATGATCGAGGAGATCGAGCGCACCGGCGACGCCGTGGCGTACGTGAAGAAGGCCCTCGACAAGGGCGAGCGCCTGATGGGCTTCGGGCACCGCGTCTACCGTGCCGAGGACCCGCGTGCCCGCGTGCTGCGGCGCACCGCCAAGGAGCTGGACGCCCCGCGCTACGAGGTGGCCGCCGCCCTGGAGAAGGCCGCGCTGGAGGAGCTGCACGCGCGCCGTCCCGACCGGGTGCTCGCGACGAACGTGGAGTTCTGGGCCGCGATCATGCTGGACTTCGCGGAGGTGCCGGCGCACATGTTCACCTCGATGTTCACGTGCGCCCGCACGGCCGGCTGGTCGGCGCACATCCTGGAACAGAAGCGCACCGGGCGCCTCGTGCGTCCGTCGGCCCGCTACACCGGTCCCGGCGTGCGCAACCCGCGCGAGATCGCCGGCTACGCGGACATGGCCGAGACGGCCTGACGCCGCAGGGTCACGTACAGGGCGACGGCACCGCACCCGGGACGGGGTGCGGTGCCGTCGCCGTGTCCGCCTCAGGTCAGCGCGGAGTCCAGGATCCGGGCCCACTGGGCGACGACGCGGGCCCGGCGGGCCGTGTCGTCGGTCAGCACGTTCGCCAGCCCGAGGCCGCGCGCCATGTCCAGGAGCCCCTGCACGGTCTCCCGGACGCCCGGTACCGACTCGTCCGCGCCCAGCAGCTCGACGGCGATGCGGTGGGTCTCGCGGCCGACCCGGGCCTCGAGCTCGGTCACCCGGGGACGCAGCTGCTCCTCGTTGGAGGCGGCGACCCACAGTTGGAGCGCGGCCCGGAAGAGCGTCCCGGTGTACATGTCCACCAGTGCCTCGACCACCACGGGCCGGGCCGCCGGTCCGGCCTGGAAGAGGGTCCGCACGGCGGTGGATCGTTCCTCGGCCACGTACTCGACGGCGGCCGTGAACAGGTCCTCGCGGGTCGGGAAGTGGTGCTGGGCCGCGCCCCGCGAGACGCCGGCGCGCTCGGCGACGACCGCGACGGTGGAACCCGCCCAGCCGTGCTCGGCCAGGCAGGAGACGGCGGCCTCCAGGAGGTGGCGGCGGGTCACCCGGCTGCGGGCCTGCTTGGGTCCGGTCACAGTGCCCACGAGGGGTCCCGGCGCTCGAAGCGGGCTCCGATGCCCTCGCGTGCCTCGGCGGAGCCGAAGTGGCGGGCGGACAGCTCGGTGAGCGCCGCCCCGTCCCGGGCCAGGGCGGCCCGGACCGGGGCGGTGACCAGTTCCTTGGTCGCGGCGAGGGCCTCCGGGCCGGCCTTGCGCAGTCCCGCGAGGACGGGGGCGAGCAGCTCGTCGACGTCCTCGCCGGCCGCGCCGTGCAGGCTCAGCAGGCCGATCCGGGCGGCTTCCGCCGCGTCGAACGCCTCGGCGGTCAGGAAGTACCGGGAGGCGGCCCGGGGGTCCAGGCGCGGCAGCAGCGGCGCCGAGATGACGGCCGGGACCACGCCGAGGTGCGTCTCGGTGAAGGCGTACGTGGAGCCCGGTCCGGCCGCCGCGATGTCGCAGGCACCGAGCAGGCCGAGACCGCCCGCCCGGACGTGTCCGGTGACGCGGGCGACGACCGGCTTGGGCAGCTCGGTCAGCTCGGTGAGCAGGGCCACGAAGTCCGCCGGGTCGCACGGGGACTTCAGGTCGGCGCCGGCGCAGAAGGTGGTGCCGGTGTGGGTGAGGACGACGGCCCGGGTCGCGGGGTCGGCGCCCGCCTCGGCGAGGGCCGCGCGCAGAGCGGCGACGAGGTCCGCGGAGAGCGCGTTGCGGTTGGCCGGGGAGTCGAGCGTGAGCGTGGTGATGCCACGGTCGTGGGCTGCGCCGACGAGGGGGGTCATGCCGTTCCTCCGGTGGGGCTCGTGCCGGTCGTGGCGCCGCCCTCCCGTGGGGGCGGCGCCCGGTGCGGTGCTAGTACGACTTGGGCAGGCCGAGGGTCTGGTGGGAGACGAAGTTGAGGATCATCTCCCGGCTGACGGGGGCTATGCGGGCGACGCGGGAGGCGGTGATCAGGGAGGCCAGGCCGTACTCCCGGGTGAGGCCGTTGCCGCCCAGGGTGTGCACGGACTGGTCCACCGCCCGTACGCAGGCCTCGGCGGCAGCGTACTTGGCCATGTTGGCGGCCTCTCCCGCGCCCATGTCGTCGCCGGCGTCGTAGAGCGCGGCGGCCTTCCGCGTCATCAGGCGGGCCAGTTCCAGTTCGATGTGGGACTGGGCCAGCGGGTGCGCGATGGCCTGGTGGGCCCCGATGGGTTCCTTCCACACCCGGCGGGTCTTGGCGTAGTCCACGGCCTTGGCGAGGGCGTACCGGCCCATGCCGATCGCGAAGGCGGCGGTCATGATCCGTTCGGGGTTGAGTCCGGCGAACAGTTGGAGGAGTCCGGCGTCCTCGTCGCCGACCAGGGCGTCGGCGGGCAGCCGCACCTCGTCCAGGACCAGCTCCCACTGCTTCTCGGCGGCCTGGAGTTCCATGTCGATGAGGGAGCGGGAGAAGCCGGGGGTCTCGCGCGGGACGATGAACAGGCAGGGCTTGAGGCTGCCGGTCCGCGCGTCCTCGGTGCGGCTCACGATGAGCGTGGCGTCGGCGATGTCCACGCCGGAGATGAACACCTTGCGGCCGTTCAGCACCCAGTCGTCGCCGTCGCGGCGGGCGGTGGTGGTGATGCGGTGGGAGTTGGAGCCGGCGTCGGGTTCGGTGATGCCGAAGGCCATGGTGCGGGTGCCGTAGGCGAGGCCGGGGAGCCAGGTCCGTTTCTGGGCCTCGGTGCCGAAGCGGGAGATCACCGTGCCGCAGATGGCCGGTGAGACGACCATCATCAGCAGCGGACAGCCGGCGGCGCCCAGTTCCTCCAGGACGATGGAGAGTTCGGCGATGCCGCCGCCCCCGCCGCCGTACTCCTCGGGGAGGTTGACGCCGAGGTAGCCGAGCTTCGCGGCGTCGGCCCACAGTTCGTCGGGGTGGCCGCCCTCACGGGCGACCCGGGCGAGGTACTCGCGGCCGTACCGCTTGCCGAGGGCTGCGACGGCGGAGCGCAGGGCCTGGTGTTCTTCGGTCTCTACGACGGTGCTCATGCGGGCGTTTCCTCCTGGACTACGGCGAGCAGGGCGCCGAACTCGACCTGTTGGCCGGTGGCGGCGTGGAGCGCGGTGAGCGTGCCGGAGGCGGGCGCGACGATGCGGTGTTCCATCTTCATCGCCTCCAGCCAGAGCAGGGGCTGTCCGGCGGTGACCGCCGAGCCGGGGGTCAGGCCCTCGGCGACGCGGACGACGGTGCCGGGCATGGGGGCGAGCAGGGAGCCCGGTTCGGTGCGGTCCCGGGGGTCGGAGAACCGGGGCAGGCGGGTGAGGGTGTGGGCGCCGAGCGGGGAGTCCACCCAGATCTCCGCGGCCCCCACACCCCCCTTGTTCGATTTGTGTTTCACGTGGAACACCCGTCGGACCCCGTCGACTTCGAGGGTGACCAGCTCGGGCGCGGCGGCCAGGACGCGGACGCCGGGGTGGCCCACGGGGACCGGGGGGCCGCTGCGGGCCGGGTGGTAGCCGACCTCGTACGGGGCGCCGGCGATCTCGTAGCGGCGGGTCTGCGGTTGGGAGACGACGTTGCGCCAGGCGCCGACGCGGGCGGCGAGCGGGGCCCCGGCCGCGGGCGCCGCGTCGGCGAGGGCGGCGGCGAGCGCGGCCAGGGCCGGGGCGGCGTCGTCGGGGTTCTCGGCGGTGAGGGCGTCGAGGTGGCGTCCGTAGAAGCCGGTGTCGAGCCGGGCGGCGGTGAACTCGGGGTGGCGCAGGGACCGTACGAGCAGGTCGCGGTTGGTGGTCAGGCCGTGGACCCGGGCGCCGGCCAGGGCGTGGGCCAGGATGCGTACGGCCTCGGCGCGGGTCGGGGCGTGGGCGATCACCTTGGCGAGCATCGGGTCGTAGTGCACGCCGACGGTGTCCCCGTCGGTGAACCCGGTGTCCACACGGACCGCCCCGGGGACGGCCAGGGTGTGCAGGACGCCGGTCTGCGGGCGCCAGTCCCGGCCCGGGTCCTCGGCGTACAGCCGGGCCTCGACGGCGTGACCGACCGCCTCCGGGGGTTCCGTCGGCAGGGCCGCGCCCTCGGCGACGCGCAGTTGCAGGGCCACCAGGTCGAGGTCGAAGACGGCCTCGGTGACGGGGTGTTCCACCTGGAGGCGGGTGTTCATCTCCAGGAAGTACGGGCGGCCGTCGGCGGTGACGAGGAACTCGACCGTGCCCGCGCCCTGGTAGGACACGGCCCGGGCGGCGGCCACGGCGGCCTGGTGCAGGCTCTCGCGCAGCGGCGCCGGGAGCCCCGGGGCCGGGGCCTCCTCGATGACCTTCTGGTGGCGGCGTTGCAGGGAGCAGTCACGGGTGCCGAGGGCCCAGACGGTGCCGTGGGCGTCCGCGAGGATCTGCACCTCGACGTGCTGGCCGCGCTCCACGTAGGGCTCGGCGAACACCTCGCCGTCCCCGAAGGCCGACCGGGCCTCGGCGCGGGCGCCCTCCAGCTCCTCCTTGAGCAGGTCGAGGTCCCGTACGACGCGCATCCCGCGGCCGCCGCCGCCCGCCGCGGCCTTCAACAGCAGGGGCAGGTCGGCGGGGCCGGCCTGCGCCGGGTCGACGGGTTCGAGGAGCGGCACCCCGGCGGCCCGCATGAGGTCCTTGGCCCGGGTCTTGGAGGCCATGGCCTCGATGGCCTCGGGCGGCGGGCCGATCCAGGTCAGCCCGGCGGCCCGTACCTCGCGGGCGAAGTCGGCGTTCTCGGAGAGGAATCCGTAGCCGGGGTGGACGGCGTCGGCGCCCGCCGCGAGAGCGGCCTTGACGACCAGATCGCCGCGCAGGTAGGTGTCGGCGGGGGCCGCGCCCGGCAGCCGGACCGCCGCGTCGGCGGACCGGACGTGCAGGGCGTCCGCGTCGGGGTCGGAGTGCACGGCGACGGTGGCCAGGCCCAGGGCGCGGGCGGTGCGGAAGATCCGTACGGCGATCTCGCCCCGGTTGGCGACGAGCAGGGAGGTGATGGTCATCTGCGGGCTCACATCCGGAAGACGCCGAAGCCGCCACGGGCGCCCTCGACGGGGGCGTTGTGGACGGCCGACAGGCACAGGCCGAGGACGGTACGGGTGTCGCGCGGGTCGATGACGCCGTCGTCGTACAGCCGACCGGACAGGAACATCGGCAGGGACTCGGACTCGATCTGCGCCTCGACGAAGGCGCGCATGCCCGCGTCGGCCTCCTCGTCGTAGGGCTGCCCCTTGGCGGCGGCCGACTGGCGGGAGACGATCGACAGCACCCCGGCGAGCTGCTGGGGGCCCATGACGGCGGACTTGGCGCTCGGCCAGGCGAAGAGGAACCGCGGCTCGAAGGCGCGACCGCACATCCCGTAGTGGCCGGCGCCGTAGCTGGCGCCGACGAGGACGGACAGGTGCGGGACGCGGGAGTTGGAGACCGCGTTGATCATCATCGAGCCGTGTTTGACGATGCCGCCCTGCTCGTACTCCTTGCCGACCATGTAGCCGGTGGTGTTGTGGAGGAACAGCAGCGGGATGTCGCGCTGGTTGGCGAGCTGGATGAACTGGGTGGCCTTCTGGGACTCGGCGCTGAACAGGACGCCCTGGGCGTTGGCGAGGATGCCGATCGGGTACCCGTGCAGGGTCGCCCAGCCGGTGACCAGGCTGGTGCCGTACAGGGGCTTGAACTCGTCGAAGTCGGAGCCGTCGACGATGCGGGCGATGACCTCGCGGGGGTCGAAGGGCGTCTTCAGGTCGGCCGGGACGATGCCGAGGAGCTCCTCGGGGTCGTGGACGGGTTCCTCGGCGCGCGGCGGCTCGCCCCGGGCCTTGCGGTGGTTGAGGCGGGCCACGACCCGGCGGGCCTGCCGGATCGCGTCGTACTCGTCGAGGGCGTAGTGGTCGGCGAGGCCCGAGGTCCGGGCGTGCATGTCGGCCCCGCCGAGGGACTCGTCGTCGCTCTCCTCGCCGGTGGCCATCTTGACCAGCGGCGGACCGCCGAGGAACACCTTCGACCGGTCCTTGATCATGATGGTGTGGTCGGACATCCCGGGGACGTACGCGCCTCCGGCGGTGGAGTTGCCGAAGACGACGGCGACGGTGGGGATGCCCTCGGCCGAGAGCCGGGTGATGTCGCGGAAGATCGCCCCGCCCGGGATGAAGATCTCCTTCTGGGACGGGAGATCGGCGCCACCGGACTCGACGAGGCTGATGCAGGGCAACCGGTTCTGCCGGGCGATCTCGTTGGCCCGCAGCGCCTTGCGGAGCGTCCAGGGATTGCTGGCACCGCCGCGCACGGTCGGGTCGTTGGCGGTGACCAGGCACTCGACGCCCTCGACGGTCCCGATACCGGTGATCATCGAGGCGCCGACCGGATAGTCGCTGCCCCAGGCGGCGAGCGGGGACAGTTCCAGGAACGGGGTGTCCGGATCGAGGAGCAGCTCGATGCGCTCCCGTGCGGGCAGTTTGCCGCGCGTCCGGTGCCGGTCCGTGTACTTCTCGCCGCCGCCGAGCAGGGCCTTGTGGTGCTCGGCGTCGAGTTCGGCGAGGCGGGCGAGGGCGGCGGTACGGGCGGCCGTGTGCTCGGGAGCGTGCGGATCCACGGTGGTGCCGAGGCGGGTCATGGGCGGGTCCCCTCCGGGGCGGGGTCGGACGACAGGAGGTGCGTCGGGATGTCGAGGTGGCGGGCGCGCAGCCATTCGCCGAGGGCCTTGGCCTGCGGGTCGAAGCGGTGGCCCGAGGCGACGCCGGCGCCGAGGATGCCGGTGACGGTGAAGTTGAGGGCCCTCAGGTGCGGGAGTTCGTGACGGGCGACGGGGAGACCTTCGGTCTCGGGGAGCAGGGTGGTGAGGGCGTCGACCGTGAGGGTCTCGCGGAGCCACTGCCAGGCGGCGTCGCTCTCGGCCCAGACGCCGATGTTGGCGTCGCCGCCCTTGTCGCCGCTGCGGGCGCCGAACAGGGCGCCGAGCGGGGCGCGGGTGGTGGCCACCGCGGGGCCCGTGCCCGGAGCCGGGGTCGCGCCCCGGGCCCCTTCGGGGGCTCCGCCCCCGGACCCCCGCGCCTCGAACGCCGGCGGGGCTGAGATGGGCGGCGTCGGGACGGGCGGGGCTGAGATGGGTGGGATCGGGTGGCGGGTGGTGTCGGGGAGGACGGCCACGTGGGGGACCGTCGCGGCCGGGACCAGGGACGAGGTGAAGACCCCGTACGGCTGGGCCGGGCCCGGAGGGGCCGTCACGTGGAAGCCCGGGTAACTGCCCAGGGCGAGTTCGATCGCGGCGGCGGTCAGGCCCCTGCCGACCCGGTCCGGGGACGGGTCGCGGACGACCAGGCGGAGCAGGGCGCTCGCGGTCTCCTCCGTGTCCGGGTCGGGGTGGTCCGTGCGGGCCAGGGTCCATGTCACGGTGGCCACTCCCGAGAGGGCGTCCGCGAGTTGCGTCTTGACGAGGTCGGCCTTGGCGTCGACGTCGAGGCCGGTCAGGACGAAGACCACCTCGTTGCGCCAGCCCCCGATCCGGGTCACGCCCACCTTGAGGGTGTCGGGCGGGGCCTCGCCGAGGACGCCGGAGATCGCGACCCGGTCCGGGCCGGCCGGGGCGAGGCGGACGGTGTCGAGGCGGGCCGTCACGTCCGGCCCGAGGTAGCGGACGCCCTGTGTCTCGTAGAGGAGTTGGGCGGTGACGGTGCCGACGGTGATCGCCCCGCCCGTGCCCGGGTGCTTGGTGACGATCGAGGAACCGTCCTCGGCGATCTCCGCGAGCGGGAAGCCGGGGGTGCGGACGTCGTGCCGGGTGAAGAAGGCGTAATTGCCGCCGGTGGCCTGGGTTCCGCACTCCAGGACGTGGCCGGCGACGACCGCCCCCGCCAACCGGTCGTACGCGTCCGGTGCCCAGTCGAACCACCAGGCCGCCGACCCGCTGACCAGCGCCGCGTCGGTGACCCGGCCCGTGACCACCACGTCCGCGCCCGCCCGCAGGCAGGCGGTGATCCCGGCGCCGCCCAGGTAGGCGTTGGCCGTCAGCGCACCCTCCGAGAAGGGCATCAGGTCGTCGCCCTCGACGTGCGCCACCGAGACGGGCACACCCAGCTTGGCCGCCAACTCCCGCAGCGCGTCAGCGAGTCCCGCCGGGTTCAGGCCGCCGGCGTTCGCGACGATCCGTACGCCCCGCTCGTGGGCGAGGGCGAGGTTCTCCTCCAGCTGGCGCAGGAAGGTCTTGGCGTAGCCGAGGTCGGGGTTCTTCAGGCGGTCGCGGCCGAGGATCAGCATGGTGAGTTCGGCCAGGTAGTCGCCGGTCAGCACGTCGAGCGGGCCGCCGGTGAGCATCTCGCGCACGGCGCCGAACCGGTCCCCGTAGAAGCCCGAGGCGTTGCCGATCCGCAGCGGGCGCCGGGTCATCGGGAGCCCTCCGGCGCGCGGCCGGGGCCCGCGGGGCCCGCGAAGGCCTGGGCGATGTCCAGCCAACGGTCGGCGTCCGGGCCGGTCGCCGTCAGGTCGGTGTCCGCGCGGTGCACCCGCTGGGTCACCAACAGGCAGAAGTCGAGCGCGGATCCGGTGATCCGCTGGGGGGCGTCGGCGGGCCCGTACGTCCAGGGCTCGGCCCCGTCGGGGGCGGTGAGTTCCACCCGGAACTCCCCCTCGGGCGCCGGCAGGCCCCGGACCGCGTACGCGTAGTCCCGCGCCCGGATCCCGATCCGCGCGACGTGCCGCAGTCGGGCGGTGGGGGCGCGGCGGACGCCGAGGGCGTCGGCGACGTCCTGCCCGTGGGCCCAGGTCTCCATCAGGCGGGCGCTGGCCATGGATGCGGCCTTCATGGGCGGCCCGTACCAGGGGAAGCGGGTGTCGGGCGAGGCGAGCGCGAGCGCCTCGTCGAGGGCGGTACGGGTGGTGCGCCAGCGGGCGAGCAGTTCGGCGGGCGCCAGCGCGGCCCCTTCGGCGGCGCCCTCGTCCACGAAGGAGTCGGGGGCGGCGAGGGCCTCCTCGACCATCCGCGCGAAGCCGGCCGGGTCGGTGAGGGACAGCAGTGCGGCGCGGTCGGTCCAGTACAGGTGGGCGATCTGGTGGGCGACGCTCCAGCCGCTCGCGGGGGTGGCCTTCGCCCAACCGGGCTCGGACAGCTCCCCGACCAGGGAATCGAGGTCCCGACTCTCCTCTCGGAGATCGGCGAAGACGGCGACGGCGGACGGATCGGGCACGGTGCGCTCCCCTTCTCGGCGTGGGGGAAGCCTGGCAGGGGCCCGCAAAACAATCAAGCACGCTTGCATGATTTCTTCGACGACTGTCACGTTCCCGCCGGCCCATCCAACTTGCCTCAACGGCAAAGGTTTGATCCCCGACCGGTCCGGCGAGGGACGCGGCGGGCAGGTCCGGCGCAGCCCCCGGGGGCGAATCCGGCCGTACGCCGGGAACGCGGCGCGACTCTCCGTCGTCGCGCCGATACTGAGTGCTTCGCTCCGGGCCCAGAGCGCGCATCCGTTCATGTCATCGCACTCGACGAAGAGGATGAACCGACGTGACGTACGTGAACTCAGCCGACTTCTCCCTCTACCCCGAACTCGACGCGAACGCCCTGCACGCCTTCGTCACCGCCCTCGAAACCGGCGACCTCACCGGCCTGTCCCCCTCCCGCGCCGCCGACGTCGTCGAGGTCCGGTCCGTCTCCGTGTTCAACCGCGGCAAGGTGACGGGCGCCGACGGGGACCTGCTCGACGCCGCGCTCTGGCGGCACACCGGGTCGGACCCCCGGCCGGTGATCGTGATGCCCTCGCCGTGGTCGAACCTGGGCTGGCTCGCGTACGCCGTCCAGGGCGCGTTGTTCGCGGCGCGCGGCTACAACGTCCTCGCCTACACCGCCCGCGGGTTCGCCGGTTCCGAGGGCCAGGTCGACGTGGCGGGGCCGCTCGACGTCGCGGACGGCAGTCGCGCCCTGGACCACATCGTCGAGCGGACGGCCGGGCCGATCACCGGAATCGGCTTCCTAGGGGACTCCTACGGCTCCGGCATCAGCCAGCTCGTCGCCGCGCACGACACCCGCGTGGACGCGGTCGTCGCGCTCAGCACCTGGGGCGACCTCGGGGCGGCCTTCTTCGAGAACTCGACCCGCCACGTCGCCGCCGTGAAGGCCCTCCAGAGCGCCGCCGCGCGGGCCCGACTGAGCGCCCGGACGCGAAGCGTCTTCGAGAACGTGCTGGCCGACCGCGACATCGAGGGGACCCTGCGGTGGGCGGAGCAGCGCTCGCCCCTCACGCACGTCAAGGAGCTCAACCGGCGCCAGGTCCCCATCCTCTTCGCGCAGGCCTGGCACGAGACGCTCTTCCCGGGCAATCAGACCGTGCGGATGTTCAACGAACTGACCGGCCCCAAGCGCCTCGACCTCTCCATCGGTGACCACTCCGGGCCCGAGATGTCCGGCATGCTCGGCCTGCCGAACCGGATCTGGACGGACGCCCACCGCTGGTTCGACCACCACCTGAGGGGCATCGACAACGGCGTCGCCGACCAGGCCCAGGTGGTCAGCGAGGTGATGTGGGGCAAGGGTCTGGAGTCGCGTGCCGGCTGGTCCGCGCTCACCGACCGGACCCGCCGCGTCCACCTGACGGGCGGTGGCGAGCTGGCGCACAAGCCCGAGGCCGGTTGGACGGCGGGCGTGGTGTGCGGGGTGGACACCCCGGCGACCGTCGCCGACGCGATCGTGACGTCCGGCTACGCGGAGATGGCCGGGCGGCCGAAGGTCTACCCGACCGGTGCCATCGACCGCGGCGTGGCGGCCGTCTGGGCGGCGCCGCCCGAGGAGGAGACCGCCCGGCTGCGGGGCACGCCCCGCCTGCGGGTGACGTACCGGGCGGCGAACCCCGGGTCCACCTTCGTCGCGTACCTGCTCGACATGGCGCCCGACGGGAGCGCCCACCTCGTCACCCACGCCCCGTTCAGCGACCTCGACTCGCCCCCGGACAGCCTCATCGGCGCGGACATCGAACTCCAGGCGACGGCGTACGACGTCCCGCGCGGGCACCGGCTGCTGCTGGTGATCGACGGCCGCGACCCCTTCTACGGCGACGCCAACCTGCCGCGCGCCACGCTGGCCTTCACCTCCCCGGAGGCCACGCCGTCCTTCCTGGACCTGCCGCTCGGCTGAGCCGACGCGGCGTGAGACCCGTCCGCCTCCCCGCGGGTACGGAACCGCCCCGCCGCCCTCTCGTGGGCGGCGGGGCGGGAGGCGTCCCGGGAAGGGGAGACGGCTCAGGGGGTCGTCAGGGCCCGCTTGCCGATCTGGGAGCGGACCGCGCCCATGCTCGCCGCGATCACCAGGGCGATGGCGAGGGCGTCCAGGGCGGACAGGGCCTGGTGCAGGACCAGGAAGCCGGCGGTCGCGGCGATGGCCGGCTCCAGGCTCATCAGGATCGCGAAGGTCGGGGCGGGCAGCTTGCGCAGGGCCAGCAGCTCCAGCGTGTAGGGCAGCACCGAGGACATCACGGCGACGCCCAGACCGAGCGCCAGGGTGCTCGGCACCAGGAGGTCGGAGCCCGCCTCGACGATGCCCAGGGGCAGACAGAGGACCGCGGCGACCGCCATGGCCAGGGCCAGGCCGTCCGCCTGCGGGAACCGACGCCCCGTACGCGCGCTGAACACGATGTACGCCGCCCACATCGCGCCGGCTCCGAGCGCGAACGCCGCGCCCAGCGGATCGAGCCCGCCGAAGCCGCCGCCCCCGTGGCCGGCGAGGAGCACGACCCCCGCCAGGGCCAGGCCCGCCCACAGGACGTTGACGAGGCGGCGGGAGACGACCACCGAGAGGGCGAGCGGGCCGAGGACCTCCAGGGTCACGGCCGGGCCGAGCGGGATGCGGTCGATGGCCTGGTAGAAGAGGCCGTTCATGCCGGCCATGGTCACGCCGAACCACAGGACGGTGGTCCAGTCGGCGCGCTTGTACCCGCGCACCTTGGGGCGGCACAGGACCAGCAGGACCAGCGCCGCGGCCGCCAGCCGGAGCGTGACCACGCCCGCCGCGCCGGCCCTCGGCATGATCATGACCGCGAGGGCCGCGCCGAACTGCACGGAGACCCCGGCCGAGACCACCAGCGCGACCGGCCCGAGACGGGCGCGGGCACCACCGGACGCGGCCGCCTCGGCGGGGCTCGGGGCGGGCGCGGTCGCGGGACGGGAGGTGCGTGGGGACACGGGAGGAGTGGACGCGGTCATCTCCCCAGGCTAAGCCGTCTGTAACGGGTGGCAAGCCGTGTCCCGCCTTACATTGGTCACACCACCGCACCCCCGGCGGAAGCCGGCGGCCGCGCGTTGCGCGAGGTGACGGGCCCGCCGGGCCCCGCGGACGCCCTCCGCACCGGACGCCCGGTCGAGCACCCGCCCTCCGGAACACCGCGTCTCACCGAATGGACGCGGCTCCGAGACCGCGTCCGGGACCCGATACGCTCCGCTCGTGGCTGAGATCCAGATTCCCGCTGACATCAAGCCCGCCGACGGACGCTTCGGCGCGGGCCCCTCCAAGGTGCGGACCGAGGCGCTCGACGCCCTGGCCGCCACCGGTACCTCCCTGCTCGGAACCTCCCACCGCCAGGCCCCGGTCAAGAACCTGGTCGGCTCGGTGCGGCAGGGGCTCCGGGACCTCTTCTCCCTCCCCGAGGGCTACGAGGTGATCCTGGGCAACGGCGGCTCCACCGCCTTCTGGGACATCGCGACCGCCGGGCTCATCGAGAAGAAGTCCCAGCACCTCACCTTCGGTGAGTTCTCCTCCAAGTTCGCCACCGCCGCGAAGCTCGCGCCGTGGCTGGACGCGCCGTCCGTGATCTCCTCGGAGCCGGGCACGCACCCCGAGCCGGTCGCCGAGGCCGGCGTGGACGTGTACGCGTACACGCACAACGAGACCTCGACGGGCGTCGCGGCGCCGATCAAGCGGGTCGCGGGCGCCGATGCCGGTTCGCTCGTCCTGGTGGACGCGACCTCGGGCGCCGGCGGTCTGCCGGTGGACATCACCGAGACCGACGTCTACTACTTCGCCCCGCAGAAGTCCTTCGCCTCGGACGGCGGCCTGTGGCTGGCGGCGTTCTCCCCGGCGGCGCTGGAACGCGCGGCGCGCGTGCACGCCTCCGGCAGCCGGCACATCCCGGAGTTCTTCTCGCTGCCGACGGCGATCGACAACTCGCTGAAGAACCAGACGTACAACACCCCTGCGCTGTCCACCCTCTTCCTGCTGGACCAGCAGTTGGAGTGGATGAACAGCCAGGGCGGCCTGGAGTTCACGACCGGTCGTACGGCGGCCAGCGCGCGCAACCTCTACGGCTGGGCGGAGGCGTCGAAGTACGCGAACCCGTTCGTCACGGACGCCGACAAGCGGTCCGCGGTCATCGGCACGATCGACTTCTCCGACGACATCGACGCGGCGGCGGTCGCCAAGGTGCTGCGCGCCAACGGCATCGTGGACACCGAGCCGTACCGCAAGCTCGGTCGCAACCAGCTGCGCGTCGCGATGTTCCCCGCGATCGACCCGGCGGACGTGCAGGCGCTGACCGCCTGCATCGACCACGTGATCGAGAAGCTCTGATCCGTTCCCTCCCCCGTTCCCCCCGAGGCCCCCGGTGACGTTCGCGTCGCCGGGGGCCTCGGCGTTCGCGGGTCCCGGGGCGGCTTCCGCTCCGGGACCTTGGTCCCAAAAATCGGGGCAAAGAGCCCGCAAACGGAACGCCCCGCAGGCCGCTGCGGCCTGCGGCTTCCCCCTGAGGGACCTTCGGCCGGGCCCCCTCGGGGCCCGCGCCGCCCCTGCAACCAAAGCGCCCCGGATGTCCCTCATGTCTGGTGTGCCGGGAACGAACCCCGGCCCGTTCAGGAGGAACTCCATGCGCAAGGCATTCACCATCTCGGGCATCGTCCTCGCCTCGTCGATGGCCCTCGGCGTCACCGGCACCGCGTTCGCCGCCGACGCTCCCCACCCGACCCCCACGAGCAGCGCGAGCACCGGCACCGACGGCGGGGCGAAGACCGGCACCACCGACGCGAGCCTGAAGCTCTCCGCCTCCACCGCCAAGCCGGGCGCGAGCGTGGAGATCGGCGTCACCGCCCCCGAGGGCTCCACCTCCCTGGCCGTCTCCTCCGCCGCACTGGGCGACGTCAAGCTGACCGAGGGCAAGAGCGGCACCACCTGGACGGGCACCGCCAAGGTCGCCGACGTCAAGGACGGGAACTACGGCGTCGCCCTCACCGGTTCGGCCCCGGGCGGCAAGGTGCGGGCCACCGCGCAGCTGACGGTCAGGGCCGGCGCGCCGGACCCGAAGCCGCAGTCCCCCACCCTGCGCCTGTCCAAGGACTTCGGCCGCCCCGGCGACAAGGTGGCCGTCACCGTCACCACGGGCGCCGGTGACAAGAGCGCCCAGGTGAAGTCCGGCGCCTTCGCCGGCGGCCAGGTCAACCTCACGAGCGACGGCAAGGGCACCTGGACCGGCACCGCCGTCGTCGCGAACGACGTCAAGACCGGCTACTACGGCGTGGACGCCTTCGCCGGCGGCAAGAAGTTCGACACCGTGAAGTTCTCCACCGAGGCCTCCGGCCACGACAAGAAGCCCGACGTGAAGCCGGTGACCCCCGTGAAGCCGGTGACCCCGCTGAAGCCGAGCGAGCACAAGAAGCCCAAGGGCTCCGTGAACACCGGCCAGGCCCCCCTCGCCGCCACCGGGACCGACGCCGGGACCGTCCAGGACGCGACCCGCAATGGCTGACCTGCCCACCCTCCGCCGGGGCGGCCGCGCACGCCGCGCGGCCGCCCTGGCGGGCACCGCCGGCCTCGCCGTCGTCCTCGCCTCCGGCTGCTCCTCCGCCGCCGACACGGACACCGCGTCCGCGGCGTCCGCGGCCCACCGGGCCGACGTGCTGAAGCCCTCCGTCCCGGACCGCGTCGCGATCCCCGACATCCACGTCGACGCCCCGCTCGACACCGTCGGGCTCGACGCCGAAGGGGTGATGCGGGAACCGGACTTCGCGAAGCCGAAGGACGCCGCCTGGTACAAGGACGGTCCGACACCGGGCGAGGCCGGCGCCGCCGCCATCGTCGGCCACATGGACACCCCGCAGGCCCCCGAGGCCGTCTTCTTCAACCTCAAGAAGCTGAGGAAGGACGAGCCGATCCGGGTCCACCGCACCGACGGCAGCACCGCCGTCTTCGCCGTCGACGCGGTGGACACCTACAAGAAGGACGCGTTCCCCACCGACAAGGTCTACGGGGACACCCGCGGCAAGGCCGAACTGCGCCTGATCACCTGCGGCGGAGCCCTCACCGCGGACCGTCACTGGGACTCCAACGTGGTCGTGTACGCGCACCTCACCGGCCGGGAGTAGCCCGGCACGCGATACCTTCAGGAGTTCGGCCCGGTTCGGCTCGGCAATTCTTGGAGGCAGCGGCGTGAGCGTGCGAGTAACGGCGGCCCAGGGTGGCGTGGACCCCTTCGGCACGGCCCGGCTGCGGCGCGGGGTGCTCGACGCCTGGGGCGCGGGCCCCTCCCGGTTCCGCGAGGACGCCAACGCCGAGGAGGACCTGGCGCTCGGCGGCTACCGGGACCGGCTCGTCGTGGAACTGGCCCAGAACGCCGCCGACGCGGCGGCCCGCGCCCGCGTCCCGGGCCGGCTGCGGATCACCCTGCACCCGGGCGAGGGCGGGCCCGCGGTGCTCGCCGTCGCCAACACCGGTGCCCCGCTGGACGCCACGGGCGTGGAGTCGCTGAGCACGCTGCGCGCCTCCGCGAAGCGGGAACCCGCCGGTGCCGGCGGGGACGCGGCGAACGGTGCGGCCGGCTCGGCGGAGACCGTGGGTCGCTTCGGCGTCGGCTTCGCCGCCGTCCTGGCGGTCTCCGACGAACCGGCGGTGCTCGGCCGGCACGGCGGTGTCCGCTGGTCCCTGGCCGAGGCCCGCGAACTGGCCCGGGACGCCGCCAACGGCAGCCCCGGACTCGGCGACGAGCTGCGTCGCCGCGACGGCCACGTACCGCTGCTGCGCCTGCCGTTGCCCGCCGAGGGCACCGCCCCCGAGGGGTACGACACCGTCGTGGTGCTGCCGCTGCGCGACGGCGCCGCCGAGGAGCTGGTGGAACGGCTGCTGGCCGGCATCGACGACGCCCTGCTGCTGACCCTCCCCGGGCTGCGCGAGGTCGTCGTGGAGACCCCCGCCGGCGGACACCGCGTGCTGTACCGGCGCGCCGAGGGCCCGTACACCGTCATCGAGGACTCCGCCTCCGGCACCCACCGCTGGCGCACCGTGCGCCACCACGGCCCCATCGCCAAGGAGTTGCTCGCCGACCGGCCCGTCGAGGAACGACTGCGCCCCACCTGGACGATCACCTGGGCGGCGCCCGTGGACGCCGACGGGGCGCCCGTGCACCCGCTCACCGCGCCGGTGGTGCACGCGCCGACCCCGACCGACGAGCCGCTGGGCATCCCCGCCCTGCTGATCGCCTCGCTGCCGTTGGACACCAGCCGCCGGCATCCCGCGCCGGGGCCGCTGACCGACTTCCTCGTGCAGCGGGCCGCCGACGCGTACGCCGAACTCCTCGGCTCCTGGGACCCGGTGAGCACCGGCCTCGTGGACCTGGTGCCCGGCCCGCTCGGCAAGGGCCCGCTGGACGGGGACCTGCGCGCGGCCGTGATCGAGCGGCTGCCCCGTACGGCGTTCCTCGCGCCGGCCGCCCCCGCCGAGACCCCCTCCCCCGAGACGGCCGAGGAACGCCACGCCCTGCGGCCCTTCGAGGCCGAGGTGGTGGAGGGCGCCGGTTCCGACACCGTGAACGTCCTCGCCGAGGTGCTGCCGACGCTACTGCCCGCCGGGCTGGAACGCCGCGCCGAACTGCGCACCCTGGGCGTCGGCCGGCTTCCGCTGGGCGACGCCATCGAGCGGATCGCGGGCATCGAGCGGACCCCCGAGTGGTGGTACCGGCTGTACGACAGCCTCGCCGGCGTGGACCCCGACCGGTTGTCGGGGCTGCCCGTGCCGCTGGCCGACGGACGCACCGCCATCGGCCCCCGGCACATCCTGCTGCCCGGCGCCGACACCCCGCCGAGCCTGGCCCGGCTCGGCCTGAAGGTGGCCCACGCGGAGGCGGCGCACCCGCTGCTGGAGAAGCTGGGCGCGCTCCCGGCGACCCCGCGCTCCGTGCTGACCACCCCGCAGGTCCGGGCGGCCGTGGCCGCCTCCATGGACGCCGGCGAGATCTGGGACGAGGACGGCGTCGACTCCGACGAACTCGTCGAGATCGTCCTGACCCTGGTCCGCGACGCCGACCTGGCGCCCGGCGACGAACCCTGGCTGGGCGCGCTGGCGCTCCCCGACGAGGACGGGGAACTCACCCCGGCGGGCGAACTCCTGCTGCCCGGCTCGCCGTTGGCCTCGGTCATCCGTGAGGACGAGGTGCCCTGCCTGGACGCCGAGCTGGCCGAACGCTGGGACGCCGACACCCTGACCGCCGTCGGGGTGCTGGCCACGTTCCAGCTGGTGCGCGCCACCGACGTGGTCCTGGACCCCGACGAACTGGAGCCCCGCGACGGGGACTTCGCCGAACCGGACGACGCGGGCCTGCTCGACGCGGTGGACGTGTGGTGCGAGGACCTGCTGGACCAGCTGCCGGACACCCCGCTGCCGCCGGTCGCCACCGAGCTGATCGCCGTACGGGACCTCGACCTGGTCGACGACGACTGCTGGCCGCAGGCGCTGGCCATGCTCGCCCAGCCCCCGCTGCGCGACGCCCTCACCCAGCCCGTGCGGGTGCTGCTGCCGGACGGCACCACCCGCTCCGTGCGCTCGTACACCGCCTGGTGGCTGCGCGACCACCCGGTGCTCGACGGCCGCCGCCCGGCGGGACTGCGCGCGGCCGGCGGCGACCCGCTGCTCGCGGGCCTGTACACCTCGGCGGACGCGACCGGGTTCGAGGACGAGCAGGTGCTGCGCGCCCTCGGCGTACGCACCACCGTGGCGGCCCTGCTCGACGAGCCCGGCGGCGCGGCCGAACTCCTGGGCCGGCTCGCCGACCCGGACCGCGAGGTCTCCGACCGGCAACTGCACGCCCTGTACGGGGCGCTGGCCGATCTGGACCCCGAGCAGGTCACCCTCCCCAACGACCTGCGGGTGGTGGTGGACGGCGAGGTCCGCGTGGTGGACGCGGCCGACGCGGTGATCGCGGACGCCCCCGACCTGCTGCCGCTGACGGCCGGGCTGCCGCTGCTGCCGGTCGCCCCGGTGCGCGCCGCCGACCTGGCGGAGCTGCTCCAGGTACGCCGACTGTCGGACACCGTGCCGGCCGAGGTCAGCACGCCGGGCGAGGAGCACGAGGTCCCGGAGTCGGTGCTCCAGCTGCTGGGTCCGGCCACCCCGCTCAGTTACGTCGAGCACGAGGAACTCGTGGCGGGCGGCACCGAGCTCGACTGGCGCCGCACCCCGGACGGCACCCTGCACGCCTCGACCCTGGAGGGCGTGGCGGCGGGCCTGGCCTGGGCGGCGGGCCAGTGGCCGCGTCGTTTCGAGGTCGCGGCCCTGCTGGAGGATCCGTCGCGGACGGCGGAACTGGCCCGCGACCGCTGGTTCGACTGACGCGCGGGTCCGCCTCGACGGACTCCGCCCGCCCCCTGCGGGTGGGGCGGGCCCTGCGGGTGGGGCGGGCCGTTCGGGTGGGGCGGGCCGTTCGGGTGGGTCAGGCCGGGAACTTCCGGTCGACCCACCTGAAGGTGAACTCGATCAGGGCCGCCGCGATCACGGCGATGCCGACGGCCGTCCACGGCATCGCGGCGCCGACCAGCTTCAGTTCGAAGAACTCCTGGAGCCAGGGCACGACGAGGACGATCAGGAACGCCGCGCCCATCGCGCCGACCAGGGCGACCCGCCACCAGGTGTAGGGGCGGGCGATGATCGCCAGGACCCACATGGAGGTCAGGAACAGCGCCAGCGTCGCCGCGCTGGTCTCGGCCTCCAGGGCGTTGGGGCCGCTGTAGTGGTGGCGGGCGATGAGGTACGTCACGAAGGTGGCGATGGCGGCGATCACGCCGCCGGGGATCGCGTAGCGCATCACCCGTTTCACGAAGTGCGGCTTCGCGCGTTCCTTGTTCGGTGCCAGGGCCAGGAAGAAGGCCGGGATGCCGATGGTGAGGGTGGAGAGCAGCGTCAGGTGGCGCGGCAGGAACGGGTACTCGACCTGCGAGCAGACCACGAGGACGGCCAGCAGCACCGAGTAGACCGTCTTCGTGAGGAAGAGCGTCGCGACCCGGGTGATGTTGCCGATGACCCGGCGGCCCTCCGCGACCACCGAGGGCAGGGTGGAGAAGCTGTTGTTGAGGAGCACGATCTGGGCCACGGCCCGGGTCGCCTCGGAGCCGGAGCCCATGCTCACGCCGATGTCGGCGTCCTTGAGGGCGAGCACGTCGTTGACGCCGTCGCCGGTCATCGCGACCGTGTGGCCCTTGGACTGGAGGGCGGCGACCATGTCCCGCTTCTGCTGCGGGGTGACCCGCCCGAACACGGCGTTCTCGTCGAGGACCCGGGCCATCTCCACCTGGTCGGTCGGCAGCTTGCGGGCGTCGACCGTGTTCTGCGCGCCCGGCAGGCCGAGCTTGCCGGCGACCGCGCCGACGGAGACCGCGTTGTCACCGGAGATGACCTTGGTCTTGACGTCCTGGTCCTCGAAGTAGCGCAGGGTGTCGGCGGCGTCGGGGCGCAGCCGCTGTTCCAGGACGACCAGGGCGGTGGGCTTGACCCCGACGGCCACGGCCGGGTCGTCGAGTTCGCGTCCGGAGCGGGCCAGCAGGAGGACGCGCAGCCCCTCCTCGTTGAGGGCGTTGATCTCGTCGAGGGCCGGGTCCCCGGCCGGGAGGAGCACGTCGGGGGCGCCGAGCAGCCAGGTGGTGTTCTCGCCGTCGCCCTCGCTGAAGCCGGCGCCGCTGTACTTGCGGGCCGAGGAGAAGGGCAGCGACTCCGTGCACCGCCAGTCGGCGCTGTCGGGGTAGGCGTCGATGATGGCCTGGAGGCTGGCGTTGGGGCGGGGGTCGGACTCGCCGAGCGCGCCCAGGACCTTCTGCACGTAGGCCGGGTCCGCGCCGCCGAGGGGGCGCAGCTCGGTGACGTCCATGCCGCCCTCGGTGAGGGTGCCGGTCTTGTCGAGGCAGACCACGTCGACGCGGGCGAGGCCCTCGATGGCGGGGAGTTCCTGGACGAGGCACTGCTTGCGGCCGAGCCGGATGACGCCGATGGCGAAGGCGACCGAGGTCAGCAGGACGAGGCCCTCGGGGATCATCGGGACGATGCCGCCGACGGTGCGGGCGATGGCGTCCTTGAGGTTGTTGTCCTTGACGACGAGCTGGCTGATGATCAGGCCGATCGAGGTCGGGATCATCATCCAGGTGACGTACTTGAGGATGGTGGAGATGCCGGAGCGCAGCTCGGAGTGGACGAGCGTGAAGCGGGAGGCCTCTTCGGCCAGCTGGGCGGCGTAGGCCTCGCGGCCGACCTTGGTGGCGGTGAAGGCGCCGCCGCCGGCGACCACGAAGGAGCCGGACATGACGGGGTCGCCGGGCTTCTTCAGCACCGGGTCGGCCTCGCCGGTGAGGAGGGATTCGTCGATCTCCAGTCCGTCGGCCTCGCCGACGATCCCGTCGACGACGACCTTGTCGCCGGGTCCGAGCTCGATGACGTCGTCGAGGACGATCTCGGAGGTGGAGATCTCGCCGGTGGCGCCGTCGCGGCGGACGCTCGGTTTGGCCTCGCCGATGACGGCGAGTCCGTCGAGGGTCTTCTTGGCGCGCAGTTCCTGGATGATGCCGATGCCGGTGTTCGCGATGATCACGAAGCCGAACAGGCTGTCCTGGATCGGGGCGACGATCAGCATGATCACCCAGAGCACGCCGATGATGGCGTTGAAGCGGGTGAAGACGTTCGCGCGGACGATCTCGGAGGTGGACCGCGAGGACCGCACGGGGACGTCGTTGACTTCTCCGCGCGCGACGCGTTCGGCGACCTCGGCGGTGCTCAGTCCGCCCGGCTTGAAGCGGGGAGCGGGCGGCTTGATCGGGTGGACCGGGTCCAGTTCGGACCCCGCGTCGATGGCCGTGCCGACCGGGGCGCGGCCGGCGGCGCCGGCACCCGCGCCGCCCCTGCCGGTCGGCCGCGGTCCCTCGGATTCGGTCTCTGCCCGCTGCGTCATGCTTTCGACGGTAAAGGGCCTTCGAACGCTTCACCCGCCGAGCAGGACGAAGATCCGACTTCGGGATGACCCGAATCCTCCCTCGGGACTCCCCTCGCCCTCGGCGAGGGCGACGAAGGGGGACTGGACCCCGGGGACCTACCGTGCTCCGGCCGCGCCCGTCCCGCCGGCTTCCGCGGCCTGCTGTTCCTTGTGGCGCTTGATCGCCGCCTCGCGACCTCGGGCGTACCAGATGCCGAACAGGCCGAGGGCCGCGCCGGCGAGCGGGGTCCAGACCCACCACAACATGCCCCGGTCGGCGAACCACCCGTAGAAGGGGAGCTGAACGAGGAAGAGGACGAACCAGATGATCGTGCCGCCGACGACGGTCGCGACGACGGGGCCCTCCAGGGGCTCGGGGGCCTCGTGCTGTGCGGTCCATTTCGCCATGTGTCCAAGTCTAGGCGGCGCGAATCGCGGTCTACGCGCGGAGATGGACGCTCCGTCGCTCATGTGTTCATACTGAAACGGTTTGCCTGCGACCGGATTTACTCGTACGAACCACCAAATGACCCCTTGAGGACCGCATGAGCACCTCGGCACCCGCCGCGGCCCCCACCAACGCCCTGGATCGCCACTTCAAGATCTCGGAGCGTGGTTCGACCGTCGCCCGCGAGGTCCGGGGCGGCCTGGCGACCTTCTTCGCGATGGCCTACATCATCGTGCTCAACCCGATCATCCTGGGCAGCGCGAAGGACATGTACGGCCACCAGCTCGACGGCGGCCAGCTCGTCACCGCCACGGTCCTGACGGCCGCGTTCTCCACCCTGCTCATGGGGGTCATCGGCAACGTCCCCATCGCGCTCGCGGCCGGCCTCGGCGTCAACACCGTCGTGGCCCTCCAGCTCGCCCCCCGGATGAGCTGGCCCGACGCCATGGGCATGGTGGTGCTGGCCGGCTTCGTCGTGATGCTGCTGGTCGCGACCGGCCTGCGCGAGCGGGTCATGAACGCCGTCCCGCTGGGCCTGCGCAAGGGCATCGCGATCGGCATCGGCCTGTTCATCATGCTGATCGGCCTGGTCGACTCGGGCTTCGTCACCCGCATCCCGGACGCCGCGCACACCACGGTCCCGCTCCAGCTCGGCGGCAACGGCCACCTGGACGGCTGGCCCGTACTGATCTTCGTGCTCGGCGTGCTGCTCACGCTCACCCTGCTGATCCGCAAGACCCCCGGCGCGATCCTGATCTCCATCGTCGTCATGACCGTGATCGCGGTCGTCGTGCAGTTGGTCGCCGACCTGCCGGGCCTCGCCTGGGGTCTGACCGTGCCGGAGTGGCCCGGCAACCCGGTGGCCGCGCCCGACTTCGGGCTCGTGGGTCAGGTCAGCCTCTTCGGCGGCTTCGAGAAGGTCGGGATGCTCACCGGCGTCCTGTTCGTCTTCACCGTGCTGCTGTCCTGCTTCTTCGACGCCATGGGCACCATCCTGGGCGTCGGCGACGAGGCCAAGCTGACGCGGCCGGACGGCACCTTCCCCGGCATCAACCGGGTGCTGCTGATCGACGGGCTGGCCGTCGCCTCGGGCGGCGCGACCTCCTCCTCCGCCACCACCTGCTTCGTGGAGTCCACGGCCGGCGTCGGCGAGGGCGCCCGCACGGGCCTGGCGAACGTCGTGACGGGCGGCCTCTTCGCCGTGTCGCTGTTCCTCACGCCGCTGGCGACCATGGTGCCGTCCCAGGCGGCGACCCCCGCGCTGATCGCGGTGGGCTTCCTGATCCTGGCCGGATCGATCAGGGACATCGACTGGAACGACTTCACCATCGCCGTCCCGGCCTTCCTGGCCATGGTGATGATGCCCTTCACCTACTCGATCACGAACGGCATCGGCATCGGCTTCATCAGCTTCTGCGTCCTGCGCCTGACGACCGGCCGGGCCCGCGAGGTCCCGCCCGCCATGTACGTCGTCGCGGCGGTGTTCGTCTTCTACTACGCGATGCCCGCGCTCGGCCTGACGTAGCCCGAACGGACCAACCGGCCCGGACATCCTCACGGAGCTCACGGGGGCACCCTCAGGTGAGCCCGTAGAACTTCTCCGTCTCGTCGACGGCCGTCTTGAACCGCTCGTCGAAATCATCGCGAATGAGCGTCCGGACCACATAGTCCTGGACGCTCATTCCGCGTTTGGCCGCATGAGTCCGGAGGCGTTCGAGCAGCTCCCCGTCTATGCGCATGCTCAGCACATGTGTCCCCATGCCGAAAGAGTCGGGGCACGAGCCGTGAACGCGGGTCGCTTTTCGGAACCAACTCACCCGTACGAGTGACAGTGACGCAACCCGCGCATGGTGTGAGGTGTGACGCCTGAAACCGGGTGTTCCTTAGGAAGAGTAATGAGTTATTCTAAGGAACATGCCCGACCTTTCCCACGGTGACGACGCCGCCGCCGTGAACGATCTCCGCTCCGCCGTCATGCGGCTGGGCCGCCGACTCAAGCACCAGCGGGTCGACGAGTCACTGAGCCCGACCGAGATGTCGGTGCTCGGCACACTCGCCCGCTGCGGCCAGGCCACCCCCGGTGAACTGGCCCGGCGCGAGCACGTCCAGCCGCCGTCGATGACCCGCATCGTCGCGTTGCTGGAAGCCAAGGGACTGGTCAGGCTGGAGCCGCACCCCGACGACCGCCGCCAGAAGGTGGTCAGCCAGACCGAGGAGGCCGAAGCGATGCTCGAAGAGAGCCGTCGCAAGCGCAACGCCTTCCTGGCCGGGCTCGCGGCCGAGCTGACCGAGGACGAATGGGCCAAGCTCCGCGAGGCCGCGCCCGTCCTGGAGAAGCTCGCGCACCTGTAACCGCACACGCCAGGAGGCGACACTTTTGAGTACGGGAACCGGAGCAAACTCCGCACCCGGCCACATATCCACCACCGACGACGCGACTGGGCACAAGCAGTCCATGTTCAGCTCGCTGAAGATCCGCAACTACCGGCTCTTCGCCACGGGACAGGTCGTCTCGAACACCGGCACCTGGATGCAGCGCATCGCCCAGGACTGGCTCGTCCTCTCCCTGACCGGCTCCGCCTCGGCCGTCGGCATCACCATCGCCCTGCAGTTCCTGCCGATGCTGATGTTCGGCCTCTACGGAGGCGTACTCGCCGACCGGCTGCCCAAGCGGCCGCTGCTGCTGGCCACCCAGAGCGCCATGGGCCTGACCGGCGTCGCGCTCGCCGCGCTCACCCTGGCCGGCAACGTCCAGGTCTGGCACGTGTACCTCGCCGCCTTCCTGCTCGGCCTCGTCACCGTCGTGGACAACCCGGCGCGCCAGACGTTCGTCTCCGAGATGGTCGGCAAGGACCAGGTCGCCAACGCGGTCAGCCTGAACTCCGCCAACTTCCAGTCCGCGCGGCTGGTCGGTCCGGCCATCGCCGGCGTGCTGATCACCGCCGTCGGCTCCGGCTGGGCCTTCCTGCTGAACGGGCTGTCCTTCGCCGCCCCCATCGCCGGCCTGCTGATGATGCGGACGAGCGAACTCCACCCGGTGGTGCCGCAGCCGCGCGCCAAGGGACAACTGCGCGAGGGCCTGCGCTACGTCGCGGGCCGACCGGAGCTGATCTGGCCCATCGTGCTGGTCGGCTTCATCGGGACCTTCGGGTTCAACTTCCCGATCTGGCTGTCGGCCTTCGTCAGCGACGTCTTCCACGGCGACGCCGGCACCTACGGGCTGTTCAACACCCTGATCGCGGCCGGCTCCCTGGCCGGCGCCCTGCTGGCGGCCAGGCGCGGCCACTCCCGGCTGCGGGTGCTCGTGGCGGCCGCCGTGCTGTTCGGGCTGCTGCTCACCGTGACCGCGTTCGCACCGGGGTTCTGGCTGTTCGCGGCGCTGCTCGTGCCCATCGGCATGTTCGGCCTGACGGTCAACGTCACCGCGAACTCCAGCGTGCAGATGGCCACCGACCCCGAGATGCGGGGCCGCGTCATGGCCCTGTTCATGATGGTGTTCACCGGCGGCACCCCCGTGGGAGCACCGCTGGTCGGCTGGATCACCGACACGTACGGGGCGCGCGCCGGCATGGCCGTCGGCGGTCTGATCTCCCTGGCCGCCGCCCTCGCCATCGCGGTGGTGCTGTCCCGGGTCGGCAACCTGCGCCTGCACGTGAGCCGGCGCGGAGTGGCGTTCGTTCCCTCGGACCGCACCCGCGAACTGGTCGCCGCGGCCTGACCCGCGCCGCCTCCGCCGCCCCGATCCGGCCGGCGGAGGCACCCCCGGCCGGACCGGTCGCGCTAACGTCGGGGCATGAGGCTGTTCGCCGCCGTGATGCCGCCCCCACCCGCCGTCGCCGCGCTGCGGGACGCCGTACGGGCCCTGCCGCACGAACCGGGCCTGCGCTGGACCGCGGAGGCCGGCTGGCACTTCACCCTCGCCTTCATGGGCGAGGTCCGCGAGACCGTGCTCCCCGACCTGCACGCCCGCCTGGCCCGCGCCGCCGCGCGCACCGAGGCGTTCTCGCTGCGGATCCACGGCGCGGGGCACTTCGGGGCGAACACCCTGTGGGCCGGGGCCGCCGGCGGGCTCGACGGGATGCGGATGCTCGCGGAACGCGCGGACGCCGCCGCCCGACGGGCCGGGGTCCCGATGGAGCAGCACCACCGGTACACGCCCCACCTGACCCTGGCCCGCGGCCGGACCGGCGGCGGCGTGGACCTGGGCCCCCTGCTGGAGTCCCTCGCCGGCTTCGAGGGCGCGCCCTGGCGGGTCGACGCCCTCAGCCTCGTGCGCAGCGACCTGCCGGTGAGCGGGATCCCGGGCGAACAACCCCGCTACGAGGTGGTCGGCGCCTGGCCGCTGGCCGCGGCGACCCGCTGACCGCGGTGCGTGGCGCCGGGGCGTGGCCCGGCATGACCCACGTCTCGTGACCCCCGGCCCGAGGGCCGGGTGCCGCCGCGTTAGTCTCGACGGGTGGATCCGAAGACCAGAAACCGTGTCATGGCCGGTGTGCTCGTGTTGATGTTCGTCGTCGTCGCCGTGGCGGCGGCCGTCGGCCAGTAGCCGCCCGCCCCTTCCGCTGCCGTGCCAAGGCCTGCCGCACGGCAGGCCTTGCCTGGAGTGGACTCGAAGCAGTTGGCTTGTGCCCATGAAGTACACACAGCTCGGACGCACCGGACTCAAGGTCAGCCGACTTGTACTCGGCACGATGAACTTCGGTCCGCAGACAGACGAACCGACCAGCCACGGAATCCTGGACGCCGCCCTCGACGCGGGTCTGAATTTCGTGGACACGGCCAACGTGTACGGGTGGGGTGAGAACAAGGGCCGCACCGAGGAGATCATCGGCACCTGGTTCGCGCAGGGCGGTGGCCGGCGCGAGAAGACGGTCCTCGCCACCAAGGTCTACGGCTCCATGTCCCGCGAGGGCGACACCTGGCCCAACGAGGACCGCCTGTCGGCGCTGAACATCCGCCGGGCCGTCGAGGCCAGCCTCAAGCGGCTCCAGACCGACCACATCGACCTCTACCAGTTCCACCACGTCGACCGCCGGACCCCCTTCGAGGAGATCTGGCAGGCCGTGGACGTGCTCATCCGGCAGGGCAAGATCCTCTACGCCGGATCCTCCAACTTCCCCGGCTACAAGATCGCCCAGGCGAACGAGACGGCCGCCCGGCGCGCGATGGTCGGCCTGGTCAGCGAGCAGTGCCTCTACAACCTCGCCGAGCGCCGCGCGGAGATGGAGGTCATCCCGGCCGCCGAGGAGTACGGCCTCGGGGTCATCCCCTGGTCCCCGCTGCACGGCGGCCTGCTGGGCGGGGTCATCAAGAAAGAGGTCGAGGGCGGCCGGCGCGCCTCCGGGCGGTCCGCGGACGCGCTGGCCAACAGCACGGTCCGGGCCCAGGTGCAGGCGTACGAGGACCTGCTCGACAAGCACGGCCTGGAGCCCGGCGAGACCGCCCTGGCCTGGCTGCTCACCCGGCCGGGTGTGACGGGCCCCATCGTCGGCCCGCGCACGGCCGAGCAGTTGGAGAGCGCCCTGCGCGCGCTGGAGCTGGAGCTGGGCGAGGAGGTGCTGGCCGGGCTGGACGAGATCTTCCCCGGGCCGGGGCCGTCCCCGGAAGCCTTCGCCTGGTGATCCGGTAGTACATCGGCCGTCGCCCCCGTCGACGGGGGCGACGGCTCCGGCCTCAAGGTCGGCCGACCTGTACTCGCACGTGAGGGGCGTGTCACAGGCCCCGGTAGGGGCCGCCGATGCCCCACGCCTGGTGCAGGGCCGCGGCGAACTCCCCCGCCAACCGGTGCTCCCCGGAGGCGTTGGGGTGCGTGCCGTCGTAGGTGTCGCGGTGGATGTCGTACGCCTGCGGGCGGGCGGCCAGCAGGATCGGCGAGGCGTCGGTGGACAGGTCGGCGACCGCTTTCGCCAGCAGCTCGTTGAAGCGCGCGACCTCGGCGGCGAACGGTGCGTCCGACTCGGCCCGGACGTTGGGGATGACGGGCAACAGGACCATGCGCACACCGGGGTGGGCGGCGCGGGCCCGCGCGACGAAGAGGCGGACGTTGTCGGCGGTCTGCTCGGCCTTCGTGTAGAAGCCGAGGTCGATGAGGCCGAGCGAGACCAGCAGGACGTCGGCCCGGCCCTCGCGGACGGCCGGTCCGATGAGCGGGGCCATGTGCTGCCACCCCTCGCCCCAACCGGCAAGGTGCCGGCGGGCGGCGGCGGGGAAGCCCGGGTCGGCGTACTCGTGGCTGGTGGGTGCGTCGGTGAGGGTGTCGTACACCTCGCCGCGCGGGCCGACGATCGCGTACGGCCCGCCCATCGTGGCGTTGAGGTGCTGCCACATCCGGTAGCGCCAGGTGTAGTCGCCGGCGCGTCCGATGGTCATGGAGTCGCCGACGAACATGAAACGCATCCGGTCATCATCGCGGATCATGCGACAGGTACCCCTGTGATGCCGGACACGCGGCAGGGGCCGGCAGGCTTGGGGGATGCGCCTGCTCCCGACGTTGACCGCCTGCTCCGCCGCCCTCGTCCTCGCCGTGCCGGCGGGACCGGCCGCGGCGGCCGACACCCCCTCCGGGTTCACGATCACCGACCCCCGGATCAAGGAGTCCAGCGGGCTGACGGCCAGCCGGATCCACCCGGGCGTGTACTGGACGCACAACGACAGCGACGACGGTCCGTACGTGTACGCCGTGGACTCCGCGAGCGGGAGGACCGTGGCCCGGGTGACCCTCACCGGGATCGGCCGGCCGCGCGACGTCGAGGCCATCTCGCTGGGGCCGGACGGGCAGCTGTACGTCGGCGACGTCGGGGACAACAAGGGCGGCACCTGGGACCACGTGTGGATCTACCGCTTCCCCGAGCCGAAGGTGCTGGCCGACGCGACGGTCAGGGCCGAGCAGTTCACGGTGACGTACGCCGACGGGCCGCGGAACGCGGAGGCCCTGATGGTGCATCCGGTGACGGGGCGGGTGTACATCGCGAGCAAGGACGAGAACAAGGGCGGTCTGTACGAGGGGCCGAGCCGGCTCACCACCGGTGCGCCGAACGTGTTCCGGCGGGTCGCGGACCTGCCGTGGGTGACCGACGGCGCGTTCTCGCCGGACGGCGGCGCGCTGACCCTGCGCGGGTACTTCTTCGCGCGGACGTGGGCGTGGAAGGACGGCCGGCCGGTGGGCTCCGGCGAGGGGGTGGCCGCACCGTGGCAGGGCCAGGCGGAGTCGGTGACGTACACGGCGGACGGCACGGCGCTGATGTTCGGGGCGGAGGGGGCGGGCAGCCGGGTGGTGGCGGTACCGGTGCCCGCGCGGGCGGGCGCCGCCCCGGCTCCCTCCGGCGGCACCCGGGCGCCGGCCCGACCCGGGTCGCCGGCCGCGGCGTCGGAGACGCAGGGCCCGCAGGACAAGGGCAGCTTCGCGAAGGGCGCCCTGGTGCTGGCGGGCGGGACGGTCCTGGTCATGGCGGGACGGCGGCTGGTGCGCCGCCGGACGCCCAAGGCCTGACGGCGGCACGGGCCTGACGGCATCGCAGGCCTGACGGTTCGTACGGCGCGGGGCAACGTCCGTCCGCCGCCGCACCGTTCGACCCCGACCGTTCGACCCCGAACGGGCGGCGCGCTCACCCGACCGGGCGAACGGCCCCCTGGACGGGGGCCGGGTCGCCGGGCGGGGCCGGCCCGTCAGGAGTGGCCGAGGTCCGCGGGGGTGAGGTCGCCGCTCGGCACCGAGCCGGTGTCGCGGGACGGCCGCAGGGGGAACTCGTCCGAGGCCATCGAGTCCAGCACCGGCGGCGCGGGACGCAGCGGCTTCGGCATGACCGCGGCCTCCGAGTGACCGCCGCAGCCGTAGGACAGGGAGACCAGCCGGCCGTCCGCGGGACCGAACTCGTTCGCGCAGACCCCGAAGGCCTGGCCCAGCGAGCCGCCGATCGCGACGAGGAACCCGCACGACACGCAGGAGGCGGGCGCCGCCTGGGCCATCGGGGTCTTCGCGCCGAACGCCTCGTCCCAGCGGTCCGCCGCGCTGTGCAGGCCGTAGCGGGACAGCACCCGCGCCCGCCGCATGCCCAGTTCCTCGGCCACCGAGGTGATGGAGCCGCGCACCGGCACGACGGTGCGGTCGGTGACGTCCGCGTCCTCGGCCTCGACCAGTTCGGCCATCTCGGTGGACACGACCGAGTTCGGCGGCGGCGCGTCCTCGCCCGACCAGCCGGACTCCAGCCGAAGGTCCTCGGCGTCGGTGGGCAGCAGGTCCCCGGGGCCCATGTCCCCGGGCCGCAGCCGCTCGCTCCACGGCACCCACTCGGGCGCCAGCAGGGCGTCGTCGCCCGGAAGCAGCACCGTTTCGTCGAGGGTGACGTTCTTCGCACGGGAGGCCCGGGTCACGGTGACGGCCCAGCGCCAACCGCGGTAGCCGGGATCCTTGCACTCGAAGAAGTGCGTGACGACCCGGTCGCCCTCGGCGATGACCGAGAGGTGCTCGCCCACCACTCCGGGGGCGGCGGCTTCCTCGGCCGCCGCGCGGGCGAGGTCTACCGCCTCGGCGCACAGGCGGTCGGGGGTACGGCTTCGCGTCGTCGCAGCACTCACAGGTCTCGTTCTCTCCTACGCCGTCTCACGAGTGCGCCGTCCGTACTGTCGTCCACAACGACCCGTCGGCTGTCCCTACGTAGCGCGGGCGGAGCGGACCAGAGGGCCGCGTCGACGTCCACGCCCGATCGGGTCCGGGCGCACCTACCTGCGATCCATTCTGCGGGATCACGAAGAGGCGCGCGGCCAGAGCAACCGCCGGTGGCGCGCTACGCACGCTACCTCCTCCGAAGCCTTCGGCCCACATGCAAGGTCCGATTCGCGGACAACCCAAGACCGGCCACGGGGTCCGAAACGCGCCGGGGGCCGTTCGGGAGGCGTCCGAGGGGGCCGAGTGGGGCACTATGGGCCCGTGGCACCCGTACGGTCGTCCGACGACGGCTCGGGACCGGCCAAGCGGGCCGGCCGGGCTGTCGGGCGCGCCCTGCACCTGCCCATCACCGGCACGGCACGCGGGATCCGGCGGGCCACGCACGCCCACGGGGCCGGCGAGTCGGGGCTCGGCAGACTCATCGAACTCCACGCCATCAACGGCGCCGGCGACGTCATGATCACCGTGGCGCTGGCCTCCACGGTGTTCTTCTCCGTCCCCACGGACGAGGCGCGCGGCCGGGTGGCGCTCTACCTCGCCATCACCATGGCCCCCTTCACCCTGCTGGCCCCCGTCATCGGCCCGCTGTTGGACCGACTGCCGCACGGTCGGCGCGCCGCGATGGCCGCGGCGATGCTGGCCCGGGCCCTGCTCGCGGTGATGATGTCCGGCGCGGTGGCCACCGGCGGACTGGAGCTGTACCCGGCCGCCCTGGGCGTCCTCGTCGCGTCGAAGGCGTACGGCGTGGTCCGCAGCGCCGTGGTGCCCCGACTGCTCCCGCCGAAGTTCTCCCTCGTCAAAGCGAACTCCCGGGTCACGCTGGCCGGCCTGCTCGCCACCGGGGCCGCCGCGCCGGTCGCGGCCGGACTCCACACGATCGGTCCGCCCTGGCCGCTGTACGGGGCGTGCGCGATCTTCATCTGGGGGACCTTCGCCGCGTTCGCGCTGCCGCACAAGGTCGACGAGGCCAAGGGTGAACGGCGGGCCCGGCTGTCCACGCACGAGGCGCACTCGCGCAAGCCCGGTCTGCGGACCGTGAGCCGTCCGGTGCTGTGCGGGCTGATGGCCAACGCGGCCATGCGCGGACTGTCCGGGTTCCTGATCTTCTTCCTGGCGTTCCTGCTGCGCGACCACCCGCTGGCCGGCCAGAGCGCGGCGGTGTCGCTGGGCATCGTGGGCGTCGCGGCCGGTCTGGGCAACGCGGTCGGCACGGCGGTGGGCGCGTGGCTGCGCGCCCGGGCGCCGGAGACCATCATCGCGGCGGTGCTGTCCCTGACCCTGGGGGTCGCGGTCCTGGCGGCCGTCTTCGTCAGCGGTCTGTTCATGGCGGTGCTGGCGGCCACGGCGGGGTTCTGCCAGGCCCTGGCGAAGCTGTCGCTGGACGCGATGATCCAGCGGGACGTCCCGGAGGCGGTGCGCACCTCGGCGTTCGCCCGCTCGGAGACCCTGCTGCAGATGGCGTGGGTGCTGGGCGGCGCGATCGGGATCGCGCTCCCGCTGAACGGGGTGCTGGGCATGGCCGTCGCGGCGGCCATCGTCGCCGCCGGCACCACGATGGCCCTGCGCGGCGTCCTCACCTCCCCGCGCAGGCCGCAGGGTTCCGCGCGGGCCCGGGTGGCGTAGTCGCCGGGCGCGCCGACCGCCGGGCCGGCCCCGGGCGGACCGCCGGGGCGGCGCCGTCCGGGCCGGCGGCGGAGCCACGCGCACCGCCGGAGGACCCCCGTGCGGCGACGAGGCCGGGCGGCCCGATAGCCTTCGGCTCATGACCGCACCGCTTTTCTCGGGTAGGGCCCGCCGCAGCGTCGCGGCCCTCGGAGCCGTGTCCGCCGGCCTCCTCCTCCTGTCCGCCTGCGACAAGCCGACGCCGCTCGCGACGGTGACCGTCGGCACGTCCTCGGTGTCCGCCGAAGCCGCCTGCCAGAACGACGGCAAGGAACTCTCCGTGGACAAGGTCCAGGAGTGCCTCACCAACGTGAAGGAAGCCAAGACCGTCGAGTACGGCCGCGGCGACACGCTGCGCCTCGGTGTCGAGCCCGAGGTCGTCGAGGACGGCAGGCAGTGGCAGGCCCTCCTGGACGGCCAGCCCATCACCGAGCCCTCCTCGAACACGTACCGCAGCTTCAGCGGCGCCGACGTCTTCGCGACCGGCGGCCAGGGCGAGGCGCCCACGTCGAAGATGCTCGGCTTCGTCCAGGTGGGCGAGGGCGGCAAGCCGCTCGCCGTCTGGGCGTTCAAGCTCAAGCTCAAGTCCAACTAGCCGGCTCCACGCAGTACTCGGCGAAGGGCAGCAGGGTGCGCGCGCTCATCGTGACCGCCGTGGCCGCGGAGGCAGACTCCGTGGTCGCCGGTCTCACCCCTCATCCGGACCCGGCCACGCCGGACCCGCGCACCCTGTCCCGCGGCGGCTACCTCGTCACCCGCCGGGACCTGCCCGGCCTCGCCGTCGACGTGCTCGTCGGCGGCGTCGGCCCGGCCGCCGCCGCGGCCGCCACGGCCACCGCGCTCGCGCTGGCCGACTACACGCTCGTCGTCTCCGCCGGCATCGGCGGCGGGTTCGCGCCCGCCGCCCCGCTCGGCACGCTCGTCGTCGCCGACGCGGTGGTCGCCGCCGACCTGGGCGCCGACACACCCGACGGGTACCTGTCCGTCGACGCGCTCGGCTTCGGCCGGAGCGCGCACCTGCCGCCCGCCGAACTCGCCGCCCGCGCCGCCGAGGCGACCGGGGCGCTGCTCGCCCCCGTCCTCACCGTCTCCACCGTCACCGGCACCGCCGCGCGGGCCGCCGAACTCGCCGCCCGGCACCCGCTCGCCGGCGCGGAGGCCATGGAGGGCTTCGGGGTGGCGGAGGCGGCCGCCGCGCACGGGTTGCCGGTGCTGGAGGTCCGCGCCGTGTCCAACGCGGTCGGACCCCGTGACCGTGACGCCTGGCGGATCGGGGACGCGCTGGCCGCGTTGGGCGACGGCTTCCGCGCGCTGGGACCCGTACTCGCCCACTGGGGAGGACAGCATGAACAGCACAGGTGAGCCGCTCCGCATCGCCTATTCGCCGTGCCCGAACGACACGTTCGTCTTCGACGCCTGGGCGCACGGCCGGGTCCCCGGGGCGCCCGAACTGGACGTCACCTTCGCCGACATCGACGTCACCAACGGCATGGCCGAGCGCGGTGAGCTGGACGTGCTGAAGGTGTCGTACGCCGTGCTGCCCTGGGTGTTGGAGGAGTACGCGCTGCTTCCCTGCGGCGGGGCGCTGGGGCGCGGCTGCGGACCGCTGGTCCTCACCCGTGAGCCCGGGGTGGACCTGACCGGCGGGACCGTCGCCGTGCCGAGCGAACGGTCTACCGCCTACCTGCTGTTCCGGCTCTGGGCGGCGGACGTGCTGCCCGAGGGGGTCGGCAAGGTGGTCGTGCTGCCGTTCCACGAGATCATGCCCGCCGTGCGCGACGGCCGGGTGGACGCCGGACTGGTCATCCACGAGGCCCGGTTCACCTATCAGGACTACGGGCTGCACCGCCTCGCCGACATGGGCGAGCACTGGGAGTCCACCACCGGCCTGCCGATCCCGCTCGGGGCGATCATCGCCAGACGCTCGCTGGGCGCCGACACGCTGCGCGCGCTCGCCGACGCGGCCCGCACGTCGGTCCGGATGGCGTGGGAGGACCCCGAGGCGTCCCGGCCGTACGTGCGCGCGCACGCGCAGGAGCTGGACCCGAAGGTCGCCGACCAGCACATCGGGCTGTACGTCAACGAGTTCACCGCCGACCTCGGCGACGCCGGGTACGCGGCCGTCCGCGGGCTGTTGACCAGGGCCGCGGCCGAGGGGCTGGTTCCGGCCATCGGGCCGGACGCGCTGGCCTTCCCGTAGCCGCGAGAGGTACCGAACCGACCGCGCCCCGCCGCTCTTTCGAGTGGCGGGGCGCGGTCGTGCGCGGAGTCGACGGGGGTCAGACGTCGAGTTGGTCGGCGACCGCCCGCAGCAGGCCGGCGATCTTCCCGCCGTGCACCTTGTCGGGGTAGCGGCCGCGTTCCAGCATGGGGGTGATGTTCTCCAGCAGGGTCGTCAGGTCCTGCACGATCGAGGCGAGCTCGTCCGGCTTGCGGCGCTGAGCGGCCGCGACCGAAGGCGTCGGATCCAGCACGGTCACCGAAAGTGCCTGGTCACCGCGTTGTCCCGCGACGACACCGAACTCGACCCGCTGGCCCGGCTTGAGGGCGTCCACCCCGGCAGGCAGCACCGACGAGTGGACGAAGACGTCGCCGCCGTCGTCGCGGGAGAGGAAGCCGAAGCCCTTCTCACTGTTGAACCACTTGACCTTGCCGGTAGGCACGTCCGTCCTCTGTCCTTGTACTCGTCGGGTCCGGGACACGCGTGGGCGGTTCCGGATAGCAGCGCGGCGGGTCCCCTGACCCGCCACCTCCAGGCTAGTGCTCCGGAATCCGGAGACAAGTCGTTCGCCGGTCCTTCGCGCTCCGCCGCTTCGGCCAGGGAACTACCCTGGTGGGGTGACTGTTACTCCTCATCCCGACGACGACGCGGCCCGGCCCGGCGACGGACTGGTCAAGGCCGGCGGCATCGTGTTCATCGCCGGCGCCGTCGCCACGCTCGCGACGATGGCCCCGCTCTTCCTCGACACCGACCCGTTCCCCTCGTACGCGTGGGCCGTCTGCATGCTGATGGGCGTCGGCTTCGCCATCTCGGCGGCGGGCGTGCTCCGCTCGGCCGCGGCGCAGCGCAAGGCGGCCCGGGCCTCCCAGGCCGCCTGAGGGCGTCGGCGTGCGCGGACGGGCTCAGACCTCGCGCGTGCGGACGTACTCCGTGAGCCACCGCGGCAGCGCGGTGAGGTCGGGGAGCACCACGTCGGCGCCGGCCGCGCGCAGCTCCGGCTCCGGGCAGGGGCCGGTCGGCACGGTCACCGAGACCGCGCCGGCCGCGCGGGCACCGCGTACGTCGCCCACGTGGTCGCCGACGTAGACCTGGGCGCCGTACTCGCGCAGGGCGACCGCCTTCGCCTCGGCCCACAGCCAACCGACGACCGCGTCCGGCTCGATGCCCAGGTGCCTCAGGTGCAGGACGGCGTTCGGCTGGTGCTTCGCCGTGACCACGATCGCGCGGCCGCCGAGCGCCTGGACGGCCTCGATCGCCTCGCGGGCGCCGGGCATCGCCGGGGTGGGGTCGATGGCGTGTGTGGGATAGATCTCCCGGTAGCGGTCGGCCATCGCCGGGATCTCCGCCGCCGGGAACCAGTTCGCGAGCTCCTCGTCCAGCGGCGGACCGAGCCGCGTGACCGCCTGGTCCGCGTCGATGAACGTACCGGTCTCGGCCGAGAGTGCCTGGTAGGCGGCCTTGATGCCGGGGCGCGAATCGATGAGGGTCATGTCGAGGTCGAAGCCGACCGTCAGCAGGGGGACGGCGGGCGCGGCGGACGCGGTCTCGGAGCTCATGCCGCCATTGTGCCGAGCCGGACCACGCGGGCGGGAACGCGGGCCGGGGCCCGTCTTGCCGGTCCGTGAACACCGGCGGGGTCCGAAGGACACCTCCTACCTGCGGCGCGCCCGCCACGCCAGGTAGAGCGCGGAGGCGACGCCCGCGACCCGGGCCAGCCACGGCCACATGTCCTGGAACACCCCGGACATCTGGTCGCCGGCCAACGCGTCGCCCCAGCGGCCGTCGCCGCGGCCCCACAGCCACACCACCGCCCCGGCGAAGACCGCGCCGGGTACGCCGAACACCACCGCCTTGCGCTCGGTCGGCCCCAGCACCCGCGAGGCGTACGCGAGGAGCCAGCCGCCCACGAGGAGCAGCCAGTAGCCGGTGACCGCGCCGACGACGAGCACCACGGCCGCCAGCAGCAGGAAGGCGTGCGGTTTGGGGCGGGCGACGGCGACGACCTCGGCGGCGGGTTCGGCCGCCGCCGCCTTCCGCTTCCGCCTGCGTTCGCGCAGGAAGCTCACGAGGGTTTTTGTGCGGGACTCGGGCGGTCCGGGCGGCTGCTTGGGCGGCGGCGCCGTGCCGGCCGGGTCCTCGTCCTCCTCCGGGTCCCTGAAGAGGTCGGGGATCTCGATCCCGCCCGCGAAGCCCTCGACCTGCGGCCCCCCGAACCCGCCCGGTCCGCCCGGGGACAGCCGCCACCAGTCGGGCTCGGCGTCTCCCCCGTCACCGAGCTCGTCGAGCCCGGCCAGGTGCGGCGGCACGTTCTCGGCGGGGCGCGGCTGCGGGGCGGGTTTGCGGCGCAGGCCCGTGCGCTGCGTCGGCACGGCGGGCGACGGCTCGGGGGCGGGGTCGGGGCGCGCGGGGGCGGCGGAGGTACCGGACGCCGGCCGGCTCAGGGTGCCCAGCGTGTCCAACACCTCCTCCGGCGTGCCGATCCGCTCCAGGATGCGCCGTACCGCCGCCGGGGTCTCCGGTTCGTACTTGGCGCGCCGACGGTCGATCTCGTCCCGCAACCCCGACACCAGCCGCATCCGGTCACCCGACGGCAACTGCCGCCGCTGCGCCAAGTCCCCGACCCTGCTGAGATATTCGTAGACCAGTTGGTCGCTCTCGATGCCCACGCCCCGACTCCTCCCGTCCCGTCTGTCCCGAAGGTAGCGCGTGCGCCCGTGGAGCCGGCGCGGGCACAGCGGATACCGTTGACCGGATGGGGACCGGCCGACGACCGGCCGACGTGACCAGGAGGCGACAGTGCCCGAGCCAAGCAACGCCGCGGGAGCTGCCGGAACCGCGGCGAGCGCCCCGCGCTCCCTCGCCGAGGCGCTGCGCGCCCGCGACGACGTGGCGCTCGCCGCGCTGCTGCACGCCCGCCCGGACCTGCTGAACCCGGTACCGGGCGATGTGACCCAGCTGGCCACCCGGGCCGGTACCCGGGCGTCGGTGCTGCGCGCCCTGGACCGGCTGGACCGGTTCGCCCTCCAGACGGCGGAGGCCCTCGCGGTCGCCCCGGACCCCTGCCCGTACCCGGTGCTGGAGGCGCTGCTGACCGGCGACACCGGGACCGCCTGCGCCGAGGACAACGGAGCCCGTGCCGCCCTCCCCCGGGCCCTGGGCACCCTGCGCGACCAGGCCCTGGTGTGGGGGGACCACGAGCGGCTGCGGTTGGTGCGCACCGCCCGGGAACTGCTCGCCCCGGCCGCCGGCAGACCGTCCCCGACCGGGCTGGGCCCGACGGTCGCCGAGGCCACCGCGGGGATGTCCCCGACCCGGGTGCAGGAGATCGTGGCGGCGGCCGGGCTGCCCGCCACCCACGACCCGGTGTCGGCGGTGACCGCGCTGACCGGGCTGTTCACCGACCCGGAGCGCATGTCGGCGCTCCTCGACGAGGCGCCGGCGGAGGCGCACCAGGTGCTGGGGCGGCTCGTGTGGGGGCCGCCGTACGGGGAGGTCACCCCGAACCCGACGCCGCCGGTGCGCTGGCTGCGGGACCGGGGGCTGCTGCTGCCCTCCTCGGCGCGGACCGTGGTCCTGCCTCGCGAGGTGGCGCTGTACCTGCGGGGCGGGCTCGCGCACCGCGTGACGGAGCCGGTGGCGCCCGCGGTGCCCGCGCACCGCGAGCACCGTCCACAGCTTGTGGACGCGAACGCGGCGGGGCAGGCGCTCGCCGCGCTGTCGACCGTCGAGGAGCTGGTGAAGTCCTGGGAGCACGCCGGGCCGGCGGTGCTGCGAGCCGGCGGGCTGTCCGTACGGGACCTCAAGCGGGCGGCGTCGACCCTGGACGCCACCGAGACGTCGGCGGCGTTCTGGATCGAACTCGCCTACGCGGCAGGCCTGTTGGCGAGCGACGGCGAGGCCGACGAGCGGTACGCGCCCACCCCCGCCTTCGACGACTGGTGCGAACTCCCACCCGCGGAACGCTGGTCGACGCTCGCGCGGGCCTGGCTGCCCGCCACCCGAACCTCCGCCCTCGTCGGCGAACAGGACGGCAAGGGCCGCACCCTGGCGGCCCTCGGCCCGGACCTCGACCGGTCCGCCGCACCGGAGGTCCGCCGCCGGGTCCTCGACCTGCTCGCCGAACTGCCCGAGGGCGGTTCCGCCGACCCGGACACCCTCTTCGCCCGGCTCGCCTGGGAACGCCCGGTGCGCGGCACGAGCGATCTGCGCGCCCGCCTCGCGCACTGGACCCTGACCGAAGCCGAGGTCCTCGGCGTCACCGGCCGCGGCGCGTTGGCCGCCTTCGGCCGGGCCCTGCTCGAACACCGCGACCCGGCGCCGCTGCTCGCCCCGCTGCTGCCCGAGCCGGTGGACCACGTCCTGCTCCAGGCCGACCTGACGGCGGTGGCCCCCGGGCCGCTGCGCCGCGGGATCGGCGACGTCCTGGCCACGCTGGCCGACGTGGAGTCCAAGGGCGGGGCGACGGTGTACCGCTTCACCCCGGGTTCGGTGCGCAGGGCCCTGGACTCCGGGCACACCGCCGTCGACCTGCACGCCTTCCTCGCCGAGCACAGCCGCACCCCCGTCCCGCAGCCGCTGGCGTACCTGATCGACGACGTGGCGCGGCGGCACGGACACCTGCGCGTGGGCGCCGCCTCCTCGTACGTGCGCTGCGACGACGACGCCATGCTGGGCGAGATCCTCGCCGACAAGCGCTCCGCCGGACTGGGGCTGCGCCGGCTCGCGCCCACGGTGCTGGCCGCGCAGGCCGACCCGACGGTGCTGCTCGACGGGTTGCGGGCGATGGGCTACGCCCCGGCCGCCGAGTCCCGTACCGGCGACGTGCTCGTCGCCCGGGCCGACGCGCACCGCACGCCGGCGCGTTCGGCGCCGACCCCGGTACCGGACGGGCCGCCGGTCCCGGACGCGACCCTGCTCGGAGCGGCCGTACGGGCGATCCGCGCGGGCGACCTGGCGGCGACGGCGGTCCGCAAGGAACCCGCGCCGGCCGCGGGCCTCGCCGGCGCCCCGGGCGAACTCCCGCGCACGAGCGCGGCGGAGACCCTGGCGACGGTGCAGGCGGCCGCACTGACGGGGTCGGCGGTGTGGATCGGGTACGTCAACGCGGAGGGCGCGGCGAGCCAGCGCGTCCTCGCCCCGGTGCGGGTGGAGGGCGGCTTCGTCACCGGCTACGACCACACGGCCGACGAGGTGCGCACGTACGCGCTGCACCGGATCACGGGTGTCGCGGAACTGGCGGAGGACCAGGTCTAGAGGCGGAGGACCGGGGCCCGGGGGTCATGTCCGGGGGCCGGGGGCCAGGTCTGGAGGCCGGGGACCAGGTCTGGAAACGGCCGAGACGATTCCGTTATCGCAGGTCAGAGGGCATGGAGGGGCTTGCGGAGGCTGTTGCGCGACGGTGACGTTTCGACGACGGATCAGAGATGCGCCGCGTGTGAAGATCAGTTCATCGCAGCAGCGACCGGGGGGAACGAAGCCGGGCCGCCGGCGAGATCCCGCACCACCGGACCGGCGTTCCACCGCCCGGCCACCTCGTTCGGCCGTTCCCACCTCTGCTCCGCCTCTGGCCTCTCGGCCGCCACTGCCGTCTGATCCTGTTGATTCCCGGGGGAATTCACCATGTCCGCTCGCACCGTCGCCCGCCGCACCCTGCGCACCGCCGGCTCCACCGCCGTCGTCGCCGCCATCGCCGGTACGGCCCTGATGCCGCTGTCGGCCCACGCCGAAGAGGGCGCCCCCCGGGCGCTGAAGACCACGATGAGCGCACCGGTGCCGAGCGGCCCGCTGGCCCGGGGCGGAGCCACCGAGACCTTCGACCTGACGGTGACCAACCCGACGGACAAGGCCTCCTCGTACCACCCGTGGCTGCTCCTCGACCACACCGGCGACATCCCGCTCCAGCAGAAGGACGTGGTCTACAAGATCGCCCCGGTGGACGCCCCGGCGACCGACTCCCGCATCGGACAGCAGGACGGCCAGTGGCAGGGCCTGTTCCACCCGGCCGGCAAGTCCGCCGGCGACGGCTTCCTGATCCCGGCCGGCGGCAGGATGACCTGGAAGGTCACCATCGGCCTGGGCACGAGCTACCCGACCCACGACGGCGACTTCACGCTGGTCGCGGCGAGCTCCGCCGGCGAGATCTCCCAGGGCAACGAGGCCTCCCTGACCTTCAAGACCGTCCCGGTGGGCAAGCCCGGCAAGCTGGACGCCTCGTTCGTCAACGAGGGCCCCTGCGAGGGCGGCTCGGCACCCGACTGCCGGGAGATGGACCTGCGCCTGCGGTCCACCGGTGACGGCGTGCTCGGCTCCGACCTGGCCTCCTGGCTCCAGCTCGACGCCCCCGGCCAGTCGGACGCCGACCTCCGGGCGCGCGTCAAGGTCGACGGCGTGTGGAAGGACCTGAAGGGCGACGGGCACACCTTCAACCTGCCGGTCATCCCGAAGGGCTTCGGCGCCGCCTCCGGCGACCGCGTCACGCGCGTACAGATCAAGCTCGGCCCGAAGACGGGGATCAAGAAGCTCACCCCGGTCACGGTGCGCGCGTCGATCGGTCTGGCCGAGGACAACACCTACCCGTTCCTGGAAGCCGACCGCAAGATCGAGCTCGGCCCGAAGCCCTCGCCCACCGCCCCGACCCCGACCGGCTCCACGACCACCACCCCCGCGCCGACGAAGCCCGCACCCGGCGCGCCGAAGCCGACCGGCTCCGCGACCACCGCCCCGGCGGCCCCGGCCACCGCCCACACCCCGGGCACGGCCAACGCCCCGGCCGCGACCGGATCCCTCGCGCACACCGGCGCCGACTCCGACACCGGCCTGTACGCCGGGCTCGCCGGCGTCCTCGTCGCCCTCGGCGGCGCTGTCGCCTGGATCGGCGCCCGCCGCCGACGCGCCGCCCGCGGCTAGTCCCGACCACCGCGGTCGCCGCGGCCGCTGTTGCCGCTGTTGCCGCTGTTGCCACTGTTGCCGTCGCAGCCGTTGTCGTTGCCGCCGTTGTCGTTGCCGCCGTTGCCGTTGTCGTTGCCGTTGTCGTTGCCGTTGCCGTTGCCGTTGCCGGCGTAACTGTCGCCGAGTGTCTCCCTGTCGTACCGCGGCGCCCCCGGAGGGGCCGGCACACCACGTGCCGGCCCCTCCGGCGTGCTCGCCGCGATCCCCCGCTCCGGCCGCTCCGGCCGCTCCGGCCGCTCCGGCATGATCCACCGGTGACCAGTCCAGCCGCCGCACCCCTTCCCGCCTCCCGTCACGTCCTGTTCGACGTGGACGGCACGCTGATCGACGCCGTCGCCAACCAGCGCCGGGTCTGGGAGACCTGGGCCGCGCGGTACGGCCTGGACGCCGACGAGGTCCAGGCGGTGGCCCTGCGCACCCGCCCGATGGAGACCTTCGCGGCCGTCGCCCCCGACCACGACCCGCACGCGTGCCTGGCCGCGCTGCACGAGCTGGAGGACGAGGACGTCCGGTCCGGCGTCTACGAGGCTTTCGACGGCGCGGCCGAGCTGTTGACCGCGCTTCCCCCGGGCAGTTGGGGGCTGGTGACCTCCAACTACGAGCACCGGGTACGCGGGCGCTTCGACCGGACGGGCCTGCCGGTCCCCCCGGTGCTCGTGGACGCCGCCGCCGCCACCGAGGGCAAGCCCTCCCCCGCGCCGTACCTGCTGGGTGCCCGCCGGCTCGGCGCGACGCCGGCCCGGTGCCTGGTCGTGGAGGACGCCCCGTCGGGCATCCGGTCGGGGCTGCGCGCCGGCATGACCGTCTGGTCCGTCAACGCCCCCGCCCCGGCGGCCGGTGCCCACCGCCACTTCCCGACGCTGCGCGAGGCCGTCCCCGCCATCCTCGCCTTCGTCGCCTCCACGGCAGCCCCGACGCACCCGGCCCCCACCCCTCCCCCTGCCTGACGGCGGCCTGAGGGCCGCCGGGTTACCGTCGAGCCCGTGGACGGCGGCATGGGCGGTGACATGGACACGGGTGAGGGCGTGGACGGGGGTGCGGGCATGAGCCGGGGTGCGGGCGTGAGCCGGGGTGCGGGCGTGGACGCGCGGGTCGTGCGGGAAGACAGCGTGGTCGTGGCGGAGTTCGGCGCGCTGGAGGACTGTGGGGGACGGCCGGTCCGGTTCGCCGTCCGGCGGGCGGCCGCGGACGGGACCTGGCTGGTCGAGATCGCCCCGCACGTGCTCGGCGTGGCGCGCGCCGAGGACCTGCGGCACTTCGCCCACGGCATCCTCGACACCCTCGCGGCCGGGGCCGGCGAATCCGACTTCCTGGACCTGTACGACGACGGCCGCACCGAGGCGACGGCGGTCGTCGGCTTCGACGAGGACCTGCCGTACGTCATCGTCGACGCCTACACCCACGTCTTCGGCCCCGCCCGGGATCGGATCGACGCCCCGCCGAGCGGCGAGGCAACGCACGCCAACCCGGTCGCCACCGCCCACCTGGAGGTGGTCAGCGCCTCCCGCGCCGACCCGCGGGCCCTGGAGTCCGGCGCCCGCGCCCTGCTGGCCGCACTCAACGGCTGAGCGGCACCGGACGTACCCGCCCCCGCCACCCACGCCCGACCGGGAGCCCGGCGAGCCCAGGCGCGCTCGCACCACGCCCCGGCCCCGTCGGCTGCCCGGCACCCCCGGCCCCCTCGGCCCCTCGGCCCCGTCGGCCGCCCCGGCCGCCCCGGCACCGGACGTACCCGCCGGCTGACCCCGCCCGGTCCGGAGCCCGCGGTGCCGGGGGGCGGGCTCGCGGGCCGCGTCCCGGTCCGTCGGCCCCAGAACCACCCCGCCCGCGGAGCGATGCGGCAGACTGGAGGTTTGGCCGTCCGCGTTCGGGCGGTCGCCACCACCGGAAGGGACCTCTGTGAACGGGCCTCTCATCGTCCAGAGCGACAAGACACTCCTTCTCGAGGTCGACCACGAGCTCGCCGGCGCCGCGCGCCGGGCCATCGCCCCGTTCGCCGAGCTGGAGCGGGCCCCCGAGCACATCCACACCTACCGGATCACCCCGCTCGGCCTGTGGAACGCCCGCGCGGCGGGACACGACGCCGAGCAGGTCGTGGACGCCCTCGTGGAGTTCTCCCGCTACCCCGTCCCGCACGCCCTGCTCGTCGACGTCGCCGAGACCATGGCCCGCTACGGCCGCCTCACCCTCTCCAAGCACCCCGTCCACGGGCTGGTCCTGACCAGCACCGACCGGCCCGTGCTGGAGGAGATCCTGCGGTCCAAGCGGATCATTCCGCTCGTCGGCGCCCGGCTCGACCCCGACACCGTGGCCGTACACCCCTCCGAGCGCGGGCAGATCAAGCAGACCCTGCTCAAGCTGGGGTGGCCGGCCGAGGACCTCGCCGGGTACGTCGACGGCGAGGCGCACCAGATCGACCTGGTCGAGGACGGCTGGGCGCTGCGCCCGTACCAGCAGCAGGCCGTCGAGGGCTTCTGGCACGGCGGCTCCGGCGTGGTCGTGCTGCCCTGTGGCGCCGGCAAGACGCTGGTCGGCGCGGGCGCCATGGCGATGGCCAAGGCGACCACGTTGATCCTGGTCACGAACACCGTCTCCGCCCGCCAGTGGAAGCACGAGCTGATCAAGCGGACCTCCCTGACGGAGGAGGAGATCGGCGAGTACTCCGGCACCCGCAAGGAGATCCGGCCCGTCACGATCGCCACCTACCAGGTGCTGACGACGAAGCGGAAGGGCGTCTACCCGCACCTGGAGCTCTTCGACTCCCGGGACTGGGGCCTGATCCTCTACGACGAGGTGCACCTGCTGCCCGCGCCGGTCTTCAAGTTCACCGCCGACCTCCAGGCCCGCCGCCGCCTCGGACTGACGGCGACGCTGGTGCGCGAGGACGGGCGCGAGTCGGACGTGTTCTCGCTGATCGGGCCCAAGCGGTTCGACGCCCCCTGGAAGGAGATCGAGGCGCAGGGCTACATCGCCCCGGCTGACTGCGTCGAGGTGCGCGTCAACCTCACCGACTCCGAGCGGCTCGCGTACGCCACCGCCGAGACGGAGGAGAAGTACCGCTTCTGCGCGACGACGGCGACGAAGCGGAAGGTCACCGAGGCGCTGGTGCGCAAGCACCAGGGCGAGCAGACGCTGGTCATCGGGCAGTACATCGACCAGCTCGACGAACTCGGCGAGCACCTGGACGCGCCCGTCATCAAGGGCGAGACCTCCAACGCGCAGCGCGAGAAGCTCTTCAACGCCTTCCGCGAGGGCGAGATCAGCGTCCTCGTCGTCTCCAAGGTGGCGAACTTCTCCATCGACCTGCCCGAGGCGACGGTCGCCATCCAGGTGTCCGGCACCTTCGGCTCCCGGCAGGAGGAGGCACAGCGCCTCGGCCGCGTGCTGCGCCCGAAGGCCGACGGCCACGAGGCGCGCTTCTACTCGGTCGTCGCCCGCGACACGATCGACCAGGACTTCGCCGCACACCGCCAACGCTTCCTGGCCGAACAGGGCTACGCGTACCGGATCATGGACGCCGACGAGCTCCTGACCAACGACTGAGGGGGGTCGGGGCGGGGCACTACGCTGGAAGTGACCCGCCCGGGCAAGGAGAGACGCATGGCGCACCAGGAGATCTACGAAGTCCTCTTCACGGAGTCGGCGGGCCGCGATCGGGACCGGCTGGACCCACCGCGCCGGGCGTCCTTCGACAAGGCCCTCGACATACTGGCGCGTGACCCCTACACGGAGTTGTCCCGGCCGATAGGCGCGGGCGAACAGGATCGTGAGATCCGGCTGACGTCACAGATCGTGGCGGAGTACATGGTGTCGCGCGGGCGTCTGCTGCTCGTGGTGCTGCGGGTCTTCGACGACGCGGACATCCTCCTCCCCGAGGGCTGATCTCGGGGAGGGCACCCCGTCCCGGGCCTCGCCCGATGCCTCAAACGATGCCTCGCCCGGGACCTCTGCCGGGGTCTCCTCCGCGATCGACCCGGCGACCCACCCCGCGACCGACCCCGCGACCGATGCGGCAACCGATACGGCGGTCTGCCCGGGGGCCGTGTCCGGGCGGCCGTGCGCCCTGTGTCGGCGGGCGCGGTGCTCACGGTGGGCCCGGCGGACCGTACGCGCGAGGTACGCCAGCAGCGGGACGCACCACACCCACAGGGGCGGCCAGTCCGGCAGCAGTGCCAGGCCGCTCGCGGGAAGGTGGCGGGTCCAGAACTCCGCGGAGGCCTGCGGGAGCACGAGCAGGCCCAGCAGGCCGGTACCGGCGAACGCGGCCAGGGCCGTCAGGCCGGTCCGGACGCGGCCCGCCAGCAGCAGGTACGCGATGAGGACCGCCGGGGTCAGGGTGATCCCCGCGGCGGTGCCCAACGCGAATCCCCGGCCCAGCGCGGCCGGGGGGCGGCTCAGGTCCCAGACGGCGAGGCAGGCCAGCGCCAGGTTGATCTGACCGGGCAACGGGGCCTGGAACAGCGGCTCCAGCCACAGCCCGGCGATGGTCGCGGCCAACACCGGACCCGGCCGTGCGCGCAGCCCCGCGAGGCGGCACGACAGCAGGATCAGCAGGGCGAGCAGCCCGGCGCTGCCGAGGAGGAGCACGGCTCTCAGCACACCGGTCGGCAGCCAGGCGGCCGGCGTGAACAGGATCGCCGCGAACGGCGGATAGGCGGCCGGCGGATGCCACTCCGCGGCGGAGAAACCGCGTGCGAGCGCGTCGGCCATGGGGACGCGCAAGGCGATGCAGAGCACGCCCAGCGCGAGCAGCGAGCCCGTCACCAGCACGCCGGCGAGGAACGACGGCAAGCGGTCGGGGGCGGGACTCCGGGTCACGAAGCGTGACCCTAGTGGATCAGCGGTGGGCCGCAGTCGGATCAGGCCACGGCCCCGGTGCGGGCGAGCCGTCGGAACCGGGCCGGGGGGACGGGGTACGCGGACGCGCCGGCGAGGCGCGGCGTCCTCGTCAGCGGCGTATGACGCCCGCGTCCTCGGCGTACTCGCCCAGGACGACGACGCTCACCGCGGTGGCGGCGAAGACCTTGGCGGCGCGCAGGAGGCTGCCGACGCCGAGGCGCGGACGGGAATCGGAAGTGGCGGTGGCCCCGCTCGGGAGGCCGCCCCGGATCGGTGTGAAGGTTGCGGTGCTCATGTATCCATGATGCGTTTTCGCCCTGGATGTCACATCGGCCGCGGGACGGAATCACCAGGGCTTCCGTGTCCTCCTCAAGGCGCAGGTCACCCCCGAGTCCCCCTACCCGAGGTCTGACACACGCGGGTATGACACCCGGACGGGCGTCCCGCCGGGGGAACCTCCACCCCGCGAAACCCGTTCGCGCACCACCCCGACCATGACTAGAATCTCCGCTCTTGCCGCCTCCCGCCGCACCGGGGAGAGCCGCCCGCCGCACGGAAACCGGCGGGCATCTGTCCGTTCCGATCGCCGCAGATGATCAGTAGCTGGAGGCAGTCCCGTGCCCGCGCACGCCCCCGAGCCCGCCACCGTCACCGCCACCGGCGGGCCCCCCGTCGAAACCGACCCCGCGCACCCCCTCGCCCGCGAACAGGCGCACCTCGCCGCCTCCCGTTCCGCGCTCCGCGCGATGCGCGAGGACGTGGAGTCCCTCGACATCCGCGACGTCACCGCGAACTGGGTCAACGCGATCGTCCTCCAGGCCCAGATCGACGACCGCGTCAAGGCCCTCGCCGACCTCGCGCACACCCCGCTCTTCTTCGGCCGCCTCGACTACCTGCACGCGCCGGGCGCCGAACTCGCCGAGGGCGCGGAAGGCGAGCAGTTCTACATCGGCCGCCGGCACGTCCACGACGCCGACGGCGACCCGATGGTGATCGACTGGCGCGCGCCCGTCTCCCAACCGTTCTACCGGGCCTCCAAGACCGACCCGCAGGACATCGCGCTGCGCCGCCGCTTCGGGTACACCGGCGGTTCGCTGACCGCGTACGAGGACGAGCACCTCTCCGACCCGGCCGAGGCCGCCTCCGTCAGCAGGCTGCTCCAGCAGGAGATCGAGCGGCCGCGCGTGGGCCCCATGCGGGACATCGTCGCCACGATCCAGCCCGAGCAGGACGAGATCGTCCGCTCCGGCCTGTCCGGTTCCGTGTGCGTGCAGGGGGGTCCCGGCACCGGGAAGACGGCCGTCGGCCTGCACCGTGTCGCGTACCTCCTGTACGCGCACCGCGATCGGCTCGCCCGCACGGGCACGCTCGTCATCGGCCCGAACCGGTCCTTCCTGCACTACATCGAGCAGGTGCTCCCGGCCCTGGGCGAGCTGGAGGTCAAGCAGGGCACGGTCGACGACCTCGTCTCGCGGGACGGCCTGGAGGTGCGCGGCACCGACGGCGCGGCCACCGCCGTGGTCAAGGGCGACGCCCGCATGGCGTCGGTGCTGCGCAACGCGGTCCACTCCCACGTCAGCCACCCCGAGGAGCCGCTGATGGTGGTCCGCGGCTCGCGCCGGTGGCGAGTGCCGGCGTACGAGCTCACGGAGATCGTCGAGGAGCTCCAGAAGCGGGAGATCCGCTACGGCGCCGCCCGCGAGGCGCTGCCGCAGCGGATCGCGCACACGATCCTCGTACGGATGGAACAGGCGGGCGAGGCCCCGGACGACCGGGTCCAGGACGCGGTGGCCCGGAACGCGGCCGTCAAGGCGGCGGTGAAGGCGATCTGGCCGCTGGTCGAGCCGGCGAAACTGGTGCTGCGGCTGCTCTCCGACCCGAAGTTCCTGGCGGAGCACGCCGCCGGGATCCTGTCGGACGACGAGCAGGAACTGCTGCTGTGGTCGAAGCCGTACCGGAGCGCGAAGTCGGCGAAGTGGTCGGCGGCCGACCTGGTCCTGATCGACGAGGCGGCCGACCTGGTGGAGCGCACGCATTCGCTCGGCCACGTCGTGCTCGACGAGGCCCAGGACCTGTCCCCGATGCAGTACCGGGCGGTCGGACGGCGCTGCACGACGGGATCGGCGACCGTGCTCGGCGACCTCGCGCAGGGCACCACCCCGTGGGCCACGCGCAGTTGGGACGAGGCGCTGACCCACCTGGGCAAGCCGGAGGCGGTGCTGGAGGAGCTCACGGCGGGCTTCCGAGTGCCGCGCGAGGTGATCGCGTACGCCTCGCGGCTGCTGCCGGCGATCTCCCCCGGCCTGGCCCCCGTCTCCTCCGTCCGCGAGACCCCCGGCTCCCTCCTGATCGAGGAGACCGCCGACCCCGCCGGCCTCACGGCCGCGGTCCTCGACGCCTGCCGTGCCTCCTTCGCGCACGAGGGGTCCATCGGCCTGATCGCGGCGGACGCCCGTGTCCCGGAGCTCGCGGAGGCCCTGCGGGCGGCGGGCATGCCGTACCTGGATCCCGGTGAGGAGACGACGGCGCAGTCCCGGTTGACGCTGGTGCCGGCGTCGCTGGCGAAGGGACTGGAGTACGACTACGTGGTCCTGGACGAGCCGGGGGCCGTCGTCGCCGGCGAACCGGACGAGCGGACGGGGCTGCGGCGGCTGTACGTGTGCCTGACCCGCGCGGTCTCCGGACTCCGGGTGATCCACACGACCGGCGCCCTCCCGGAGGCGCTGACCGGTCCCTGACGAGCCCTCCCGACGCGCGGGCCCGTCGCCCGGGACCGACGCCCGGGACCGACGCCCGGAACCCCGGGCGCGGGGCGCGGGACCGACGCCCGGGGCCCGGGCCGCGCACCGACGACCCGCCCCCGGTCCGCGGCCCGCCCCGGTCCGCGGCCCGCCCCGGTCCGGCCCGGCGGCGGTCAGCCCAGCGCCGTGCGCCACTGCGCGACCGCCGCCGGGGAGACCGGCCGGTCCCACCCGGAGGGACGGGCCGCGCCGCCGATGTGGAAGGCGTCGACGCCCGCCTCGCGGAGCACCGGGAGGTGGGCCAGGGTGAGCCCGCCGCCGACCAGGATCCGCGCCCCGTACCCCGGCTCGCCACCGCGCGCGGCCTCCGCCAGCAGCGTCGGCAGGCCCGCGTCGACACCCGTCGCCGAGCCCGCGGTGAGGTAGGTGTCCAGGCCCGGCAGATCGGCGAGCGCCTTGCGCAGGTGGTCGCGGTCGGCCGCCCGGTCGATGGCCCGGTGGAAGGTCCACGGGCAGCCGTCCAGCTCCGAGACGACCGCTTCCACGGCGGCGAGGTCGGGGCTGCCGTCCGGGTTCAGGAAGCCGAGGACGAACTCCCGGGCGCCTTCGGCCCGCAGCGCCCGCGCCTGGTCGACGAGGAGGTCGAGCGGTCCGGCCGCGAAGCCGTCCGTGCGGCGGATCATCACGCGCAGCGGGATGTCGACCGCCGCCCGGATCGCCGCGAAGGTCTCGCGCGGCGGCGTGAGCCCGTCGGCGGCCATGTCGGTGACCAGCTCCAGTCGGTCCGCCCCACCGGCCTGGGCGGCCATCGCGTCCTCCGCGTCGAGGGCGATCACCTCCAGGAGCGCACGGTTGCTCATTCGATTCCATCCATCCTTCGGAGAACTGCCCGTATGTGACCCGTATGCGACCCGTGAGAAATAGGTCTAGTCCAATATCCAGGGTACGGGCCTCGGCCCGCGCTTCACCAGCACAATCACGCCACCCGCACAATGTGCCCATGACCCCTGACCCGGCGCACGACACCGCGCCGCCCGACACCGCCCCGCTGCGCGCCCGCTGGCAGGCCACCGTCACGGCCGCCGGAGCGGCGCCCGACACGGACCCCGCCCCGTACGCGAAGCGCCTCCTCGCGGCCTGGGCGGAGCCGCAGCGGCGCTACCACACCACCGCGCACCTCGCCGACGTCCTCGCGCGGATCGACGTCCTCGCGCCGCACGCGCGCGACCTCGCCGCCGTGGAACTCGCGGCGTGGTTCCACGACGCCGTCTACCGCCCGGACCGCTCCGAGAACGAGGAGCGCAGCGCCGTCCTCGCCGAGCGCGCCCTGCCCGAGCTGGGCATCGACGCCGACCGCACCGCCGCGGTGGCCCGCCTGGTCCGGCTCACCGTCACCCACGACCCGGCCCCCGGGGACGTCGACGGCGAGGTCCTCTGTGACGCCGATCTGGCCGTCCTCGCCGGGGAGCCCGACGCGTACGCCGCGTACGTCGCCGCCGTGCGCGCCGAGTACGGGTTCGTGCCGGACGACGCCTTCCGCGAGGGCCGGGCCGCCGTCCTGCGCCAGTTGCTGGGCCTGCCCCGGCTCTTTCGCACCCCGTACGGCGCCGCGCACTGGGAGGCGCCGGCCCGCCGCAACCTGGCCGCCGAGCTGGCCACCCTCACCGACGTCGGCGACCCGGGCTGAGGAGGGGCCGACGGGAGGCCGACGGGAGGCCGACGCGGCGCCGGGGAATGCGAGCACGTTCGCGGTGGTTTGTGACTGTCATGCCCGCAGCCTCCACACGATCCCGCATGCCCGTCGCCGTCTACGTCCTCGGCCTGTCCGTCTTCGCCCTCGGGACCAGCGAATTCATGCTCTCGGGGCTCCTGCCACCCATCGCCGAGGACATGGGCGTCAGCATCCCGCAGGCGGGCCTGCTCATATCCGCCTTCGCGATCGGCATGGTCGTCGGGGCGCCCCTGCTGGCCGTCGCCACGCTGCGGCTGCCGCGCCGCACCACCCTCGTCTCCCTGATCGCCCTCTTCGGGCTCGGGCAGGTCGCGGGCGCGCTGGCCCCCTCGTACGAGCTCCTCTTCGCCTCCCGCGTGCTCTCCGCCCTCGCCTGCGCCGGCTTCTGGGCCGTCGGTGCGGCCGTCGCCATCGCCATGGTCGACAAGGACCAGCGGGCCCGCGCGATGGCCGTCATGATCGGCGGCCTGTCCATCGCCAACGTCCTCGGCGTGCCCGCCGGCGCCTTCCTCGGGGAGCACCTGGGCTGGCGCTCCGCGTTCTGGTCGGTCGGCGCGGCCTCCGCGGTCGCCCTCGTCGGCATCCTGACGCTGATCCCGAAGATCCCGCTGCCCGCCGAGAAGCCGCGGATCAAGAGCGAGCTGCGGATCTACCGGGACCGCCAGGTGTGGCTGTCCATCGGCATGACCGCCCTCGCCGCCGGCGGCGTCTTCTGCGCGTTCAGCTACCTGTCTCCGCTGCTCACGGACGTGGCCGGGCTGGACTCCGGGTGGGTGCCGTGGATCCTGGGCCTCTTCGGGGTGGGCGCGCTGATCGGCACCACCATCGGCGGGCGGGTCGCCGACGCGCACCTGTTCGGCGTGCTGATCTGGGGCATCACCGCCTCGACGGTCTTCCTCACGGCCCTGGCCCTGCTGGCCTCCGTGCAGGTGGCGGCGATCGGGCTGTCGTTCCTGCTCGGCGTCTCGGCGTTCTTCACGGCCCCGGCCCTCAACGCCCGCATGTTCAACATCGCGGGCGCCGCCCCCACCCTGGCGGGCGCCACCACCACGGCCGCGTTCAATCTGGGCAACACCGGGGGCCCCTGGCTCGGCGGCACCGTCATCGACGCCGGAATGGGCTTCTCCGCCACGGCCTGGGCGGGCGCGGCGATGACGGTCACCGCGATCGGCCTGGCCGTGGCCGCGCTGCGGCTGGACCGGCGGGACGGCGGGGGCGGGACGGTCCGCGCGTCCAGGATCGTCGCGTCCGCCGGCCGTGTCGCGGAGCCGCAGCCGGCCCGGACCCACTGAGCCCGGACCCACTGAGCGCGTCACCGACGGCGAGACGGCCTCCGCCCACGAGGGGCGGAGGCCGTCTCACGCTCTTTCCGGTGCCGCTGCGCCCCTTCCGGGGCCGCTTCGGCCACCGGACCTAGAACAGCAGGTTGTACGTCTGCCAGCCGGTGCCGATCTTCACGCGCGAGGCGTACGGCTTCGCCGCGACGCCGGTGCCCGCGTAGGACCAGAGCCCACCCGCGGCGTCCCGCGCGACCAGGTCGGCCTTGCCGTCCGAGTTCAGGTCGCCCGGGGCCAGCACGGTGTTGTAGATCTGCCAGCCGGTGCCGATCTCGGCCCGGGGGCCGAAGGGCGTCGCGCCGACACCCGTGCCCGGGTACAGCCACAGCTTGCCCGCCGTGTCACGGGCCAGCAGGTCGGGCTTGCCGTCGCCGGTCGCGTCGGTTCCGCCGACCAGCGAGTTGAAGATGTTCCAGCCCGCGCCCATCTTCACCCGGTTGCCGAACGGCGCCGCGGTGTTGCCGGTGCCGGGGTACAGCCACATCGTGCCCGCGGTGTCCCGCGCCAGCAGGTCCGCGTTCTTGTCGCCGGTCAGGTCCGAGGCGCCCGTCAGCGAGTTGAAGGCGTTCCAGCCCGCGCCGAGCTTCAGCCGGTCCTTGAAGATGCCGCCGTCACCGGACATCCGGTAGAACCACAGCACGCCGGCCTTGTCCCGGGCCACCGCGCCCGGACCGGTGCTCTGCACGGTCAGCGGACCCAGCCGGGTGATCGCCGAGTACCGGTTCCAGTCCGGGGCGCCGCCGACCAGCGAGGACGACTCGAACGGCTGCGCGCCCCTGCCCGTGCCGCGGTAGTCGTACAGATCGCCGTCCGCGCTGCGGCCCACGACCCGGAAGCGCTCGGACACCGGGATCGAGCTGCCGATCGTGAAGTCCGCCGCCTTCTCCGGGTTGCCCGTGCCGAAGGTGTACACCTCGTAGACGGCGGTGTTGCGCAGCCGCCACGCCGGCGCGCCGACCGCGGCCTTCAGCCCGTAGGTGACCGTGTAGTCGCCGGGCTTGGTGATGTCGCAGCGGATCTCGTTGCCCCAGCCGGGCTCGCCGAGCGAGTGGTCGCACTCCGCGCCCGCCGCGCCGCCCGCGCCGACCCCGTCGACGCTGACCTTCAGCTCGCCCTCGTCCCAGCGCCGGAAGCCCGGCGCCGCGCTCAGGCTCATCTGGAGGCGGCCCTTGTCGACCGCGTGCAGCTTCACGGTGTGCGCCGCCGAGCCGCCGCCCGGCAGCTGCGGCGTCGTCAGCGTCATGGTGTTCTGCGCGACCTGCGCCTTGGTCTTGGCCGTGATCGTCGCGTGCGCCCGGCGCGGACCGATGGGCTTGGAGCCGGCGGTCTGCGCCTCCTTGATGCCCGCGTCGACGCTCGCGCCGCGCGGCACGTAGACGAGGCTGTAGTAGGCGGTCGTGCCGTTCGCCGCGGTGCTCGTCGCCGAGACCTCGGGAGCCGGGTTGTTCCAGCTCTTCAGGTCGCACAGGTAGACACCGGCGATCCCGGCCTTCGGCTTGCAGGCGTCCGTCGGGTCGACCTTCAGCCCGGCCGGCGCGCCGCCGCCGGACCAGCCGGCGTCCGTGAGCGGCTTCCTGCTCAGCGCGTACACGTACGTGCCGTCGGGCTCACCGGAGTTCTGTCCGCCGGTGGACGGCGGCGACAGCCAGGTCCAGCCCTCGCCCGGCATGAGGACCTTGTCCCCGATGTCGTAGAACTCGAACGTCGGATCCCCGGCCGCCACGGCCGTCCCCGCCCCCACGACGCCACCGGTGACGAGCAGCGTTGCCGCGATCCCGGCGCCCAAAAATCTTCGCAAAGTTCCCCCCAAGAGATTGGTTGATCGGCGGACGCTAACACGCCGTGCCGACAGCCGGTCCGCCCGGGGTTCCCGGCAGTCCGCGAAGGCTCCACGCGCAGGTCAGCGGCGCGACCGCGCCCTGCCCGCGATGCCCCGGGATGGCCTCGATGTCCCCTCGGGGCGGCGGGAAACACGCCCCTGCCTCCGGGCCACTCGCGCGCCGCGACCGCCCCCGCGCGGGCAGCGCGCCGGACGACCTACGCCGGGCGTCCCTTCGGGCGGCGCAGGCCCGCCGATGTCAGCCGGCGGACGAGTTCCTTGCTGCCGATCTCCACCGCGCCCGCCCCGACCGCGTCCGCGTACCGGTACGAGGGCACGTCGTAGTGGTCCCGCTCGAAAGCCCTGGGCGGGCAGCCGATCATCGCGGCGAAGGCGTGGAGTTCCTCGTACGAGACGTCGCTGACCAGGTGTGACCACATCCGGCCGTGCCCCGGCCAGGTCGGCGGATCGATGTACACCGTCACCGGCGGCTCACCGCCGGCCGAAGACGGGGGCGAGCCCGCCCACGGCCGCCACCCGGACGCCCGCCTCGGAGCACACCCAGTGCGGGTCGGGCCCGAGTTCCGGTTCGACGTCCAGCGCGTGCGGGTCGCCGTGCGTGCAGACGGGGCACAGGGGCCAGCGGCCGTACTTCTCCAACAGCGCGTCCTGGACGTCCTGGGCGACGAGGCCGGCGAGGAAGTCGACGCCCTCGGGCCACTGCTCCACCCACCAGCGCCGGTGCGTGACGGCGTCCTCCACGAGGGAGACGACATCGGCCTCGGCGACGTCGCCCGCGACGAGATCGGTCAGTACGAGGGCACGGGCGGCGTGCAGCGCCTGCTCCAGGGGGGTCGCGTGGTCCATGCGCCCATTGTGAACCCGCGACGGCCCCGGAACGAAGGCCCCGGACAAAGCGGACCGAAGGCCCGCGGCCCCGGTCGCGGAAGTCCCGCGGAACCGGGGCCTCATGGCGTCTTGACCCGCACCCCTGCCTGAAAATAGATTTCAAGTGTGAGCGAGAACGTGAAAGAAACTTCCAACACCGGGGCCCGCACCGACACCGGTACGACCACGGGCACCGGCACCGGCACCGGCACCGGTACGACCACGACCACCGGCACCGGCACGCCCACCGACGCCCCCACCCCGGCCGTCCCCGTCGAGGCCCCCGCCCCGGCCGCCCTCCGCGCCCGCGTCCGCAGCCTCGGACCGCACATGACCCGCTCCATGCAGGCCGTCGCCGAGGCCGTCGCCTCCGACCCGGCCGGCTGCGCCAGGCTCACCGTCTCCGCCCTCGCCGCGCACACCGGCACCAGCGAGGCCACCGTCGTCCGCACCGCCCGCCTCCTCGGCTACCCCGGCTACCGCGACCTGCGCCTGGCCCTCGCCGCGCTCGCCGCGCAGCAGGAGTCCGGCGCGGCCCCCGCCGTCACCGTGGACATAGCGGTCGACGACCCGATCGCCGACGTCGTCGCGAAACTCGCGCACGAGGAGGCGCAGACCCTCGCCGACACCGCCGCCGGCCTCGACCTCGGACAGTTGGCCGCGGCCGTCACCGCGCTCGCGACGGCCCGCCGCATCGACGTGTACGGCGTCGGCGCGTCCTCCCTCGTCGGCCAGGACCTCGCACAGAAACTGCTGCGCATCGGCCTCATCGCGCACGCCCACACCGACCCCCACCTCGCCGTGACCAACGCCGTCCTGCTGCGCCCCGGCGACGTCGCCGTCGCCATCACCCACTCCGGCACCACCGGGGACGTGATCGAGCCGCTGCGCCGGGCCTTCGAACGCGGCGCGACGACCATCGCCGTCACCGGCCGCCCCGGCGCACCCGTCGCCCACTACGCCGATCACGTGCTCGCCACCTCCGCCGCCCGCGAGAGCCGGCTGCGCCCGGCGGCCATGTCCAGCCGCACCAGTCAGCTGCTCGTCGTGGACTGCCTGTTCGTCGGGGTCGCGCAGCAGACGTACGAGACCGCGGCGCCCGCCCTGGCCGCCTCCTACGAGGCGCTCGCGCCCCGACACTCCGCCACCGCCCCCACCAGTAGGCGCACCACCCGCTAGGAGCCCCCCGCCCATGACCGCGCACTCCGAACTCCGCGCCCAGCTCGACACCCTGACCACCGAGGCCTTCCGCCCCGAACTGGCCGAGATCGACCGGCTGTCCACCCTTGAGATCGCCCGCGTGATGAACGCCGAGGACGCCGGCGTCCCGGCCGCCGTCGCCGGCCGGTTGGAGCGGATCGCCGCGGCCGTCGACGACATCGCCCCCCGGATGGCCCGCGGCGGCCGGCTGATCTACGCGGGCGCCGGCACCGCCGGCCGGCTGGGCGTCCTGGACGCCAGCGAGTGCCCGCCCACCTTCAACACGGACCCGTCCCAGGTCGTCGGCCTGATCGCGGGCGGCCCGTCCGCGATGGTCAAGGCCGTCGAGGGCGCCGAGGACTCCAAGGAACTGGCCGCCGAGGACCTGACCGCCCTCGGGCTGAGCGCCGACGACACCGTCGTCGGCATCTCCGCCTCCGGCCGCACCCCGTACGCCGTCGGCGCGGTCGAGTTCGCCCGCGCACGCGGCGCGCTCACCGTCGGACTGTCCTGCAACGCCGGCTCCGCGCTCGCCGCCGCCGCCGAGCACGGCATCGAGGTGGTCGTGGGACCCGAGCTGCTCACCGGCTCCACCCGCCTGAAGGCGGGCACCGCGCAGAAGCTCGTACTGAACCTCCTCTCGACCGTGACGATGATCCGTCTCGGGAAGACGTACGGGAACCTCATGGTCGACGTGCGCGCCTCGAACGAGAAGCTGCGCGCCCGCTCCCGCCGCATCGTCGCCCTGGCCACCGGCGCGTCCGACACGGAGATCGAGGCCGCGCTGACCGCCACCGACGGTGAGGTCAAGAATGCCGTCCTCGTCATCCTCGGCGGGGTCGACGGCCCCACCGCGGCCGCACTCCTCACCACCTCCCAGGGCCACCTCCGGGCCGCCCTCACCCAGACCCGCTGACCCCCGGCAGCAAGGCGAACACCACGATGTCCACTGACAAGAACCGCGCCACGGCCGCCGCGATCCTTCCTCTGGTCGGCGGCCCGGACAACATCACCTCCATCGCGCACTGCATGACGCGTCTGCGCATCGGCCTGCGCGACCGCTCCCTGGTCCGGGACGAGGCCCTCAAGGCCGTGCCCGGCGTGATGGGCGTGGTCGAGGACGACACGTACCAGATCGTCCTGGGCCCGGGCACCGTCGCCCGGGTGACGCCCGAGTTCGAGGCGCTGGTGGAGGAGGGCCGCTCGGCGGCCGTCCCGCCCGCCCCCGTGACGGCGGACGAACTGGCCGCCCAGGGCGCGGCGATGAAGGACGCGCGCACGGCGCGGAACTCCACGCCGTTCAAACTGTTCCTGCGCCGGATCGCGAACATCTTCGTCCCGCTGATCCCCGCGCTGATCGGCTGCGGCATCATCGCCGGCCTGAACGGCGTGCTGACGAACGCCGGGTGGCTGCCGACGGTCGTCCCGGCCCTGGCGGCCATCGCGTCCGGGTTCATGTCGCTGATCGCGGTGTTCGTCGGCTACAACACCGCGAAGGAGTTCGGCGGCACCGCGATCCTCGGCGGCGCGGTCGCCGCGATCATCGTCTTCCCGGGCGTCGCGAAGATCGACGCGTTCGGCCAGCAGCTCTCCCCCGGCCAGGGCGGTGTGCTCGGCGCGCTCGCGGCGGCCCTGCTCGCCGTCCAGGTGGAGAAGTGGTGCCGCAAGTGGGTCCCCGAGGCACTGGACGTCCTGGTCACCCCGACGCTCACCGTGCTGGTCTCCGGCCTGGTCACCCTCTACGGCCTGATGTTCCTCGCCGGCGAGGTCTCCACCGCGATCGGCTCCTTCGCCAACTGGCTGCTCGCCACCGGCGGAGCCTTCGCGGGCCTCGTCCTCGGCGGGCTCTTCCTGCCGCTGGTGATGCTGGGCCTCCACCAGGCCCTGATCCCGATCCACACCACCCTCATCCAGCAGTCCGGACACACCGTCCTGCTGCCCATCCTCGCCATGGCGGGCGCGGGCCAGGTCGGCGCGGCCATCGCCGTGTACTACCGGCTCCCGCGCAACCGGTCGATCCGCACGACCATCAAGTCGGCGCTCCCGGCCGGCTTCCTGGGCGTCGGCGAGCCGCTGATCTACGGTGTCTCGCTGCCGCTGGGCCGCCCCTTCGTCACCGCCTGCGTGGGCGGCGCGGCCGGCGGGGCCTTCGTCGGCCTCCTCAACCAGCTGGGCTCGTCGTTCGGTTCCACCGCGATCGGCCCGTCCGGCTGGGCCCTGTTCCCACTGCTCGACGGCACGGCCGGGATGGGCGCGACCATCGCGATCTACGCCGGCGGACTGGCCGTCGGCTACCTGGTGGGCTTCGTCGCGACGTACTTCTTCGGCTTCACCCGGCAGATGCTGACCGACCTGAACACCTCCCCGGAACCCGACACCGAACCGGCGCCCGCCCCCCAGGACGCCCCGACACCCGTCCCCGCGCCCACCCACTGACCCCGGACCAACCCCACGCACCCGCCGGGCCCGTCCGGGCGGCATCATGGGCCGATGATCGAATCGATACCCGCCGTGGTCCCGCCCGGCCGGCTGCGCGGCCTGACGCAGCCCTCGTTCGAGCTTCCCGGCGGTCTGCGCCTGCGTCCCTGGGAACCCTCGGACGCGCCCGCCCTGACCGCCGCCGGCCTGGACCCGGACATCGTGCACTGGAACCGGACCGTCCCCATGACGGAAGCGGAGGCCGTCGCGAAGGTCGCCGTGTTCCGGTCCCGTTGGCAGAACGAGCAGGCCGCGATCTGGGCCGTCGCCCCCGGGGACGCCCCGGCGGTCGGCCTGATCGGCATCGGGGACCTCGACCTGGCGGGCGGGAGCGGGGAGATCCTGTACTGGCTGCTGCCCGAGGGCCGCGGCAAGGGGGCCATGGTCCCGGCGACGGAACGCGTCGGCCGCTGGGCCTTCGAGGAACTGGGCCTGCACCGCGTGCGCATCACCCACTCCGTGGCCAACCCGGCCTCGTGCCGCGTCGCGACCGGGGCCGGCTTCCCCCTGGAGGGCACCATGCGGGGCGCCCTCCTCCACGCGGACGGATGGCACGACGAGCACCTGCACGCCCGCCTGCGCACGGACGCCTGAGCCGAAACCCCGCCGTCAGGGGGTCTCCCCCGACCCCCGACCGACACCGCGAGGTCCTAGCCCCGGTACACCCGCAGCTGCGACACCTCGTACGACATCTCCCTGGCCCCGGGGTCGGGCGCCGGGTGGTACCTGCCCGCGCACACCGACAGGTTGACGATCAGGTACGCGCGCCAGGAGCGGCCCACGCCCCGTCCGTCGCTGAAGACGCGGGCCCCGTTGACCCACCAGACGACCGAGTTCCGCCCGAACTCGACCTTCAGGTCGAGCCACGCGCCGGGCCGCACCGACGGGTCACGGTGGTAGCGGTGCGCGTCCCGGACGTGGTTGGACAGTTCCAGCAGGTCGGGGTTGTCGGGGTGGTACTCGAAGACGTCGATCTCCTGGCCGCCGTCGCGCCAGGTCCAGATGGCGGGCCAGGCACCGCGCTCCGCCGGCAGCTTCACCCGCGCCTCCAGGACGTCGCCGGTGCGCACCATGAAGCCTTCGTCGCTGCCCTCCGTGGTGAGCAGCCCGGCGTCCCAGTTGCCGTCGGGGCGTCGCGTGGCCCGGAAGACGCCACCGCGACTGTAGGAGGGGTCGGAGACGAGGTGGTCGAGCTTGTTGTCGCCCGGATTGACCGGGCCGCCGTTGGGATAGGCCCAGGAGCGGCCGGCGATCCACTGGGTGGGCGAGGCGAAGTCGGCGGTGAAGGCGGGGGCGCGGCGCGGCGAGTACACCGCGGCGCCACCGCCACCGTCCCCTGGGGCGAGGCGGCGGGTCAGGCGCCGCAACCATCCGAACATGTCCGTGTCCATGCCTGTGGCATGCCCATCCGACCTGTACCCGCACACATGAAACTTGCCGAGAGTAATCACGTGACTTCGTTCGGCAACGGTCTGCGCCGGGGTGCGCCGCCTCGGGTCAGCCCCGCGCGGCCTCGATGAACGCACGGATCAGCTCCGGGGACTTGACCCCGCGCTCCCGTTCCACCCCGCTGGACACGTCCACGCCCCACGCCCCGGTGGTCACCAGCGCCTCGCGCACGGTGCCCGGGGTCAGCCCGCCCGCCAGGAGCCAGCGTCCCTCGGGTGCGGTGAACTCCGCCGAGCCCCAGTTCCACGGTTTGCCCGAGCCCGGGTCCGGGGCGTCGATCAGCAGCAGGTCCTCGCCGTACTCCCCCGCGGCGGCGACGGCGGCGGCCGTCGCGCGGATCAGCGTCCGGCCCTGCGCGCGCAGTTCCTCGTAGTACTCGGGCCCCTCGTCGCCGTGCAGTTGTACGGAGCGCACCCCGCTCTCCCGCGTCAGCCGCCGGACCTCCTCCACCGACTGCCCGCGGAACACCCCGGCCGTGAGGACCCCGGCCGGCACCCGGGCGGCGAGCTCGCGCGCGCCGGCGGCGTCGACCGTACGCGGGCTGCCGGGCGCGAAGACGAACCCGACGGCGTCGGCCCCGGCCTCGACGGCGGTGTCGACGTCCCGCGCGGTCCGCAACCCACAGATCTTGATGAACACGTCAGTCATCCGTCCAGTCAACCACCCGCGGCGCTCCCGACGCCCCCGCGTCCGCCCCGCGGAACGCCCGAAGGCGGCACCCCGCGGGGTGCCGCCTTCGGAACGCGAACGGAACTGCCGATCTGCCGGAGGCGGATCAGAAGTCCATGTCACCGCCCGGCATGCCGCCGCCCGCGGGGGCACCGGCCTTCTCGGGCTTGTCGGCGATGACGGCCTCGGTCGTCAGGAACAGCGCGGCGATCGACGCGGCGTTCTGCAGCGCGGAGCGCGTGACCTTCGCCGGGTCGATGATGCCCTCGGCGATCATGTCGACGTACTCGCCGGTCGCGGCGTTCAGGCCGTGACCGATGGGCAGGTTGCGCACCTTCTCGACGACGACGCCGCCTTCGAGACCACCGTTGACGGCGATCTGCTTCAGCGGGGCCTCCAGGGCCAGGCGCACGGCGTTGGCGCCGGTGGCCTCGTCACCCGTGAGCTCCAGCTTCTCGAAGACCGCGGAGGCCTGGAGGAGGGCCACGCCACCGCCGGCGACGATGCCCTCTTCGACGGCCGCCTTCGCGTTGCGAACGGCGTCCTCGATGCGGTGCTTGCGCTCCTTGAGCTCGACCTCGGTCGCGGCGCCGGCCTTGATGACGGCCACGCCGCCGGCCAGCTTCGCGAGGCGCTCCTGGAGCTTCTCGCGGTCGTAGTCCGAGTCGGAGTTCTCGATCTCGGCGCGGATCTGGTTGACGCGACCCTGAACCTGGTCGCTGTCACCGGCACCGTCGACGATGGTGGTCTCGTCCTTGGTGATGACGACCTTGCGGGCGCGGCCGAGCAGGTCGAGACCGGCGTTCTCCAGCTTGAGGCCGACCTCCTCGGAGATGACCGTGCCGCCCGTGAGGATGGCGATGTCACCGAGCATGGCCTTGCGACGGTCACCGAAGCCCGGGGCCTTGACGGCGACGGACTTGAAGGTGCCGCGGATCTTGTTGACGACCAGGGTCGACAGGGCCTCGCCCTCGACGTCCTCGGCGATGATCAGCAGCGGCTTGCCGGACTGCATGACCTTCTCCAGGAGCGGCAGCAGGTCCTTGACCGAGCCGATCTTGGAGTTGACGATCAGGATGTACGGGTCGTCGAGGGACGACTCCATGCGCTCCATGTCGGTGGCGAAGTACGCCGAGATGTAGCCCTTGTCGAAGCGCATGCCCTCGGTGAGCTCGAGCTCCAGACCGAAGGTCTGCGACTCCTCGACGGTGATGACGCCTTCCTTGCCGACCTTGTCCATCGCCTCGGCGATGAGCTCGCCGATCTGGGTGTCGGCGGCGGAGATGGAGGCCGTGGAGGCGATCTGCTCCTTGGTCTCGACGTCCTTGGCCTGCGAGAGCAGGGCGGCGGAGACGGCCTCGACGGCCTTCTCGATGCCACGCTTGAGGGCCATCGGGTTGGCGCCGGCGGCCACGTTGCGCAGACCCTCGCGTACGAGAGCCTGGGCGAGCACGGTGGCGGTGGTCGTACCGTCGCCGGCGACGTCGTCCGTCTTCTTGGCGACTTCCTTGACCAGCTCGGCGCCGATCTTCTCGTACGGGTCCTCGAGCTCGATCTCCTTGGCGATGGAGACACCATCGTTGGTGATCGTGGGGGCGCCCCACTTCTTCTCAAGGACGACGTTGCGACCCTTGGGGCCAAGGGTGACCTTGACGGCGTCGGCGAGCTGGTTCATCCCACGCTCGAGACCGCGCCGGGCCTCCTCGTTGAACGCAATGATCTTGGCCATCTGAAGTGGTCCTCCCGGACAGGGGTGGATTGCTCCGGACCGCGCCCGCGCCCGCGACGGACGGCCAGCGAGCCCGGCGGTTCCTTCCCGCCGGACCCTGCGAGCCTCACCGGCCCGGTCCTCGTTGAGTAGCACTCTCACCTGGAGAGTGCTAACGCCAATGATTAGCACTCGACCCCCGCGAGTGCAAGCGGCTTCGGGCAACACCCCGCGAACGCGCCGGTCGGACGGGGTCACGCACGAGGGGCCCACATCCCTTGTCCAGGATGTGGGCCCCTCGTTGTCTGTACGTCGGTGGTCGATCGCGCCGGGACTAGCCGAGTGCGAGCTTGACCATGTCCGCCTGCGGACCCTTCTGGCCCTGCGAGATCTCGAACTCGACCCGCTGACCCTCTTCAAGGGTGCGGTACCCGTCCATCTGGATGGCGCTGTAGTGGACGAACACATCCGCACCACCGTCGACCGCGATGAAGCCGTAGCCCTTCTCCGCGTTGAACCACTTGACGGTGCCCTGAGCCATGCCTAACTCCCCTATTACTGGCCCTTGCGCAGGACCGCACTTCGCGGACCCGGGTCAGAACTTGCGCCGGAACGCCTCGACCGCGGCTGAATGTATCCGCACCAGTGCTGTGTGCAACAGGTCATTCCGACGAGAATTCAGGACACAAGGAAACATTGAAATAGAGTGAAAATTTGGCATATGGCCGGGCAACTCGGGCCTGACATTCGGCACCAAAGCCCCATACGGCGCTTGCATGTTGACTCAATGTCAACCATCCGGCGGCCCGCTCATATGCGGCGGGCAAGTACGGCGGAGGGGACTTCCCCAACTCTACCGCGCCCAATCAACCAGAATTGCCCCCTCCGCTTATCGGCGGAAGGGGCAATTCGGTTTGCTCTTGTCGACGCACGACCCTCGGGGGAAGTCCCCGCGGAAGTCCGTCGGCGGAAGTCCGGACGGGTCAGCAGCCGCCCGCGACCGCCGGAATGATCGAGATGCCGGCGCCGTCGGGCGTCGCCGTCTGCAGCCCGCCCTCGAAGCGCACGTCGTCGTCGTTGACGTAGACGTTCACGAAGCGGCGCAGCTTGCCCTGGTCGTCCAGGACGCGGGCGGCGATGCCCGGGTGGCTCTTCTCCAGGGACTCGATGACCTGGGAGAGGGTCGCGCCCTCGGCGGACACCTCGGCCCGGCCGCCGGTGTAGGTGCGCAGGATGGTGGGGATGCGGACGTTGACGCTCATGGCGCTACTGCCTTTCCGGAGTACGGGGGAGGGTCAGGCCAGGCCGGCGGCGCGGAACGCGTCCAGGCTCGGGCGGATGGTGGCGGTCTGCCCGCTGTCCGCGGCCACCGCCTCCAGGGTCTTGAGACCGTCACCCGTGTTCAGGATGACCGTGGTCAGCGCGGGGTCGAGCTGCCCGTTGTCGATGAGCTTCTTCGTCACGCCGACGGTCACGCCGCCCGCGGTCTCGGCGAAGATGCCCTCGGTCTGCGCGAGGATCTTGATGGCCTCGACGACCTGCTCGTCGTTGACGTCCTCCACGTAGCCGCCGGTGCGGCGGGCGATGTCCAGGACGTACGGGCCGTCGGCCGGGTTGCCGATCGCGAGGGACTTGGCGATGGTGTTCGGCTTCTGCGGGCGGACCACCTCGTGGCCGGCCTTGAAGGCGGTGGAGACGGGCGAGCAGCCCTCGGCCTGGGCGCCGAAGATCTTGTACGGCCTGTCCTCGACGAGGCCGAGCCTGATCAGTTCCTGGAGACCCTTGTCGATCTTCGTCAGCTGCGAGCCGGACGCGATCGGGATGACGATCTGGTCGGGCAGCCGCCAGCCGAGCTGCTCGCAGATCTCGTACGCGAGGGTCTTGGAGCCCTCGCCGTAGTACGGGCGCAGGTTGACGTTGACGAAGCCCCAGCCCTCGCCGAGCGGGTCGCCGATGAGCTCGGAGCAGAAGCGGTTGACGTCGTCGTAGTTGCCCTCGATGCCGACCAGGTCGCCACCGTAGACACCGGCCATGACGACCTTGCCCTGCTCCAGGTCGTGCGGGATGAACACGCAGGACCGGAAGCCGGCGCGGGCGGCCGCGGCGCCGACGGCTCCGGCCAGGTTGCCCGTGGAGGAGCAGGAGAGGGTGGTGAAGCCGAAGGCGCGGGCGGCCTCGACGGCGATGGCGACGACGCGGTCCTTGAAGGAGTGCGTCGGGTTGCCGGAGTCGTCCTTGACGTAGAGCTTGCCGGTGACGCCCAGCTCCTTGGCCAGGTTCTCGGCGTCCACGAGCTTGGTGAAGCCGGGGTTCAGGCTCGGCTTGGAGGCCACGTCCGCCGGGACGGGCAGCAGCGGCGCGTAGCGCCAGATGTTGTTCGGACCGGCCTCGATCGCGGCGCGCAGCGCCTCGGGGTCACCGGTCGGCAGGTCGTAGGCGACTTCGAGCGGTCCGAAACACTCGGCGCAGGCGAAGATCGGACCGAGTTCGAAGCGGGTGGCGCACTCGCGGCAGGAAAGGCCGGTGGCGGGTCCGAGATCTACGGTTTCGGCAGAGGTTGCGACGGTCTGTGCAGCCATGATGGCGAGGCCCTTTCTCCTCATCTTCCCCATGGCGCACTTCGCCATGAGACGGAATTGGCACCTTCCCTAGCCGGGGACCTCGCTGACGCAGCGGATGTGCGTGATCGCGAGACCGACTGGAGGGTTGCCGGGGCTTCAACGGGCCGTGTCCCTCTGCCCCTCTGGATGAGCGGTATGGCACCGGGTGACGCACTCCATGGCGGGCCCGGGCGTTTGTACACGCGGACCCCCGGCATGCGGTGGTCCATCGCGTTGTTCAAGACTGTAACCGAAGCCCCGGGCGGTTGAGACAGCCGTCCGAACGGCGAGATGGATCACATTTCGCCCCAAACCGCCGACGATCGACCGACCCATCAGGGAGTGCCGAAAGTGCTGGAAGAGGTGGAGCGCTGGCTGGCCGAGCGCTCCTGGTCCGCTGCCGATCGACCGCTCGACCAGCTGCTCGACCGGAAACGGGCGGCGGGCACCACGGTCAGTGTGGTGCTGCCCGCGCTCGACGAGGAAGCCACGGTCGGCGAGATCGTCGAGGTGATCCGCCGCGAGCTGATCGAGGGGCCGGGGACGCCGCTGGTGGACGAGCTGGTGGTCGTCGACTCGGGCTCCCGCGACCGGACGGCCGAGGTGGCCGCGAAGGCCGGCGCCCGCGTGGTGCACCGCGACGAGATCCTGCCGCGGATGCCGGCCCTGCCCGGCAAGGGCGAGGTGCTGTGGCGCTCGCTGCTGGCCACGACCGGCGACGTCGTCTGCTTCGTGGACGCCGACCTGCGTGACTTCTCGGCCTCCTTCGTGTCCGGGATCGTCGGCCCGCTGCTGACGGATCCCGAGGTGCAGTTCGTGAAGGCGATGTACGACCGCCCGCTCGGTGACGCGCCCGGCCAGGGCGGCCGGGTCACCGAGCTGGTGGCCCGCCCGCTGCTCAACCTGCACTGGCCGCGGTTGGCGGGCTTCGTCCAGCCGCTGGGCGGCGAGTACGCGGTGCGCCGGTCGCTGCTGGAGCGGCTGCCGTTCCCCGTCGGCTACGGCGTCGAGCTGGGGCTGCTGGTGGACGCGCTGCACACGGTCGGACTGGACGCGCTGGCCCAGGTGGACGTCGGCGTACGGGTGCATCGGCACCAGGACGGTCAGGCGCTCGGCCGGATGGCCGCGGCGATCTACCGGACGGCGCAACTGCGTCTGTCGCGCGGGCACCTCGTACGGCCGGAACTGACGCAGTTCGAGCGGGGCCCGGACGGCTTCGTGCCGCGGACGTACGCCGTCGACACCGAGGAACGGCCGCCGATGATCGAGGTCAAGGAGTACGCGGGCCGCCGGGTGGCGTGACGAACCGGACGTTTGAGCGGGTTCCGGTCGGGCTAGGTTCGGCGCATGGCTTCTCAGGTACTCGTCGCCGCGAATCGCGGCCCGCTCTCGTACTCCCTCGCCGACGACGGCACCCTCGACACCCGGCGCGGCGGGGGCGGTCTGGTCTCCGGGCTCTCCGCCGCCCTCGCGGAGCAGCCGGAGACGGTGTGGATCTGCGCGGCGCTGTCGGACGCGGACCGGGAGGCGGTGCGTCGGGGCGTGTCCGAGCCCGGGGTCCGGATGCTGGACATCGATCCGGCGGTGTACGACGACGCGTACAACGGCATCGCGAACTCGGTGCTCTGGTTCACCCACCACCACCTGTACGACATCCCGCGCGAGCCGGCCTTCGACGCCGAGTTCCGGCGGCTCTGGGAGTCGTACGGCGCCTACAACCGGGCCTTCGCGGAGGCGCTCGCGGAGGAGGCCGGCGAGGGCGCGTCGGTGCTGGTGCAGGACTACCACCTGGCGCTGGTGCCGGGCATGCTGCGGGTCCTGCGGCCGGACCTGCGGATCGCGCACTTCACGCACACCCCGTGGGCCTCGCCGGACTCCCTGCGGATCCTCCCGCAGTACGTGGTCGAGGAACTGTCCTGGGGCATGCTCGGCGCGGACCTGCTCGGCTTCCACACCCAGGAGTGGGCGGCGGCGTTCCTGGGGTCCATGGAGCTGGACGACGCGTGGGGCCGGGCACAGGTGCACGGCACGAGGGTCGAGCACCGCCGGTACTCGATCTGGCCGCAGCGGAGCACCGAGGTGGCGGTCTTCGGGCTGGGCGTGGACGGCGAGGAGCTGCGGGCGCTGGCCCACCGCCCGGAGGTGGACGCGAAGCTGGCGGCGCTGCGCGCGGAGGTCGGCGACCTCAAGACGATCGTGCGGGTGGACCGCACGGAGCTGTCGAAGAACATCCTGCGCGGTCTGCTGGCCTACCGGGAGCTGCTCGCCACCCGCCCCGAGTGGGTGGGCAAGGTGGTGCACCTGGCGTCGGCGTACCCCTCGCGGCAGGACCTCGCGGTGTACCGGTCGTACACGGAGGCGGTCGCGGAGCTCGCCGCGGAGATCAACGCGGAGTTCGGCACGGAGGACTGGACGCCGGTGCTGGTGTCGGTGGAGGACGACTTCGCGCGTTCCCTGGCGGCCTACCGGCTGGCGGACGTCGCGCTGGTCAACCCGGTGCGGGACGGCATGAACCTGGTGGCGAAGGAGATCCCGGTGGTCTCGGAGCGGGGCGTCGCCCTGGTCCTGTCCACGGGTGCGGGGGCGTTCGGGGAGCTGGGCGACGACGCGCTGACGGTCAATCCGTTCGACGTGACGCAGACGGCGCAGGCGCTGCACCTGGCGCTGACGATGCCGAGGTCGGAGCGGACGGAGCGCACCAAGCGGCTGGCCGCCGCCGCGACGGCCCTTCCCCCGGCCCGCTGGTTCCGCGCCCAGTTGGACACCCTGCGGGACGCGTGAGCGGGCGGCGGCCGGCGGGGGTTCCCGCCGGCCGCCGGGGTCGTCAGGCGCGCAGGGTCGCGGCCAGCGTCGCGAGGAGGGCGGCGACCTGTCCGGGGCCGGGGAGGACGAGGTCGGCGCGGGAGGCGAGTTCGGGCACCTCGGAGCCGCTGGCGACGAGCAGCCCGGGCAGTCCGTCGGCGCGGCGCTTCTCGACGGCGGCGTAGGCGGCGAGGTCCCCGAGGTCGTCCCCGGCGTAGAGCACCGCCTCGGCGCCCACCTCCGCGAGGTACTCGGTGAGGGCGACGCCCTTGTCCATGCCGGGCGGTCGCAGCTCCAGCACGGCCCGGCCCGGCTCGACCATCAGCCCGTGTCGGGCCGCGAGGTCGGCGAGGGGCTCGCGGAGCGCGGCGAAGGCCGCTTCCGGGTCGGCGGCCCTGCGGGTGTGGACGGCCAGCGCCTGGCCCTTCTCCTCGATCCAGGTGCCGCGCCAGGCCCCGATGGACTCCAGGAAGCCCGGGAGTTCGGCGCGTACGGCCGCCACCCCGGGGTGTTCGGCGGGCGCGTGCACGATGCCGGTGACGGCGTCCCACCGCTCGGCCCCGTAGTGCCCGAGCACCACCAGGTGCTCCAGTCCGGGGACGCCGGCGAACCCGCCGTAGCGGACGGCGACCCCGGCGGGCCTGCCGGTGACGACGGCGACGGCGGCCACCTCGGGGGCGAGCGCGGCCAGCGCCGGTACGGCGTCCGGGTGGGCGCGGGCCTGGTCGGGGTCGGGAACGATGTCGGCAAGGGTGCCGTCGAAGTCGAGGGCGACGACGGACCGGCGCGGTGCGCGGAGCAGGGCTTCGAGCCCCTCGCGTCCGGCGGCTGTGGCGGGCACGGGCATCGGCAGATCGTGCGGGTGGCTCCCCATGGGGACGACCCTAACGGTCCGGTCGTGGGACGGCTATCGCCGGGCCCGCTGCGCTTCGCGGATCCTGCGGAGTCGGTTGACCGTGCCGGGGGCGTGCTCCAGTGCCCGCGGATCGTCCATCAGGGCGTTGAGCAGCTGGTAGTACCGGACGGGGGGCATGCCCAGTCCTTCGCGGATGGCCCGCTCCTTGGCGCCGGGCCCCGACCAGGTACGTCCCTCGTACGCGAGCACGGCGGCCTCGGTGGCCGTCAACCGCCCGTCGTCCGTCATACGGCCAGATTAACGCCGGCCACCGACACCGCCCCGGCGGCCCCGGGGCGGTGCGGCGCGGGCGTCACTGGTCCCCGTCCGCCTTCCGCGCGGACTGGGCGATCTCGCCGAGGACCTTCTCGGGGTTGCCGCCGGGCTTGACGGTCGAGCCGATGTTCTTCTTCACGTCCTCGCTGACGCCCGCCCAGGACTTCTTGCCGACCGGGTACAGCTTCGAGGTGGGCAGGGCCGCCAGGAAGGTCTTCAGCTGCGGGGCTGAGCCGCCGGTGGCGTTCTGCATGGCCCGGAAGCCGCTGGTGGTGACGGGCAGCAGGCCGTACTGGTTGGTGAAGGAGGTCACGTTGTCGGCCTCGTACAGGAAGTCGAGGAACTGCCCGGACTCCTTCTTGTGGCCGTTCTTGAAGGCCATCACCCAGTCGGCGACGCCCATGGCGGAGTGCTCGGTGCCGTCGACCGTGGGCATGGGCACCATGCCGAACTTGAGACCCTTCGCGGTGGCCTGCTTGATCAGCGTGGGGTGGCCGTTGAGCATGCCGACCTCGCCCCGGGTGAAGGCGTCGAAGGCGCCCTGGCGGTCGTACTTGCCCGGCTCCACGGAGCCGGTCAGGCCCTGGCCGACCAGCTTGTCGCGCAGGAACTCCAGCGTCTTGACGTTCTCCGCGGAGTCGATCGAGTAGTTCTCCTCGTTGTCGGTGTAGCCGCCACCGCCCGCGAGAAGCCAGTTCATCGTCTCGGCCTGGGCCTCCTCGCGGCCGAGCGGCAGCGCGAAGGGCGTGGGGACGCCGTTGCCCTTGAGCTTCTTGGCGGCCGCCTCCAGCTCCGCCCAGCTCTTCGGCTGCCAGCCGCCCTTGGCGTCCTTCGCCAGCACGCCCGCGTCCGTGAGCATCTTCTCGTTGTAGAAGAGCAGTCGGGTGCTGGCCACGAAGGGCAGGCCGTACTGGGTGCGCTTGTGCTTGCCGGCGTCGGCGAGCGGGGCGAGGAAGTCGGCCTCGGTCTGCACGGAGAGCAGCTCGTCGGCGGTGTAGAGCTTGTCCGCCTCGGCGTAGTCGGCGTAGGCGCCGATCTGGGCGATGTCGGGGGCCTTGTTCGCCTTGACCATCTCGGCGACCTTCGCGTCGACCTCGGTCCAGGAGTAGACGCTGACCTCGACCTTGACGCCCGGGTGGTCCTTCTGGAACTTCTCGGCGAGGCCCTTCCAGTAGCCGGTCGAGGAGTTCTGCGGATTGTCGCCGTAGTCGGCCGCCACGACCCGGAGGGTCACCTCGTTGTCCCCGGTGAGCGCCGACACGGATCCGCAACCGGTCAGCGTCGTGGTCAGGCACAGCGCGGCCCCGGTCGCGGCCAGGCTCAGGTAACGGCCCTTCACAGTTCTCGATCCACCCCTTGTTGTACGTACGATTCGACGTAAGGTCTACACCACTTTGGCGACGCGTCCACATCCTGGAGCGCCCCGGGCCCGGACCGTGTCCGGACTGTTGCCGGACCAGGGTCCCGATTTTGTATGGCCGCTCAACAATCCTCCCCATTGGACTAGACCTTTGCCTCCCAAGCGCGCGAGACTGTCTCTGTGAAACCCGTGAAACACGTCATCGCCCTCGATGTGGGCGGCACCGGGATGAAGGCCGCCCTCGTCGCCGAGGACGGCACCCTGCTGCACGAGGCACGCCGCGCCACCGGCCGCGAGCGGGGCCCCGAGGCCGTCGTCGAGACGATCCTGGACTTCGCCTGCGAACTCCTCGACCTGGGCCGCGCCCGCTACTCCACGGCCGCCTCGGCCGCCGGCGTGGCCGTGCCCGGCATCGTCGACGCCGAGAACGGGATCGCCGTCTACGCGGCGAACCTGGGCTGGCGCGACGTACCCATGCGCGCACTCCTCGGCAGACGCCTCGGCGGCATCCCCGTGGCCCTCGGCCACGACGTGCGCACGGGCGGACTCGCGGAGGGCCGCATCGGGGCGGGGCGGGGCGCGGACCGGTTCCTCTTCGTCCCCCTCGGCACCGGCATCGCCGGCGCCATCGGCATCGCCGGCCGCATCGAGGCCGGCGCGCACGGCTACGCCGGCGAGATCGGTCACATCGTGGTCCGCCCCGGCGGACCCGCCTGCGGCTGCGGCCAACACGGCTGCCTGGAGACCCTCGCCTCCGCCTCCGCCGTCAGCCGCGCCTGGGCCGCCGCCTCCGGCGACCCCGAAGCCGACGCGGCCGACTGCGCCAAGGCCGTCGCCTCCGGCGACGCACGCGCCCGGGCGGTGTGGCAGGCCGCCATCGGCGCCCTCGCCGACGGCCTGGTCACCGCGATCACCCTGCTGGACCCCCGCACGCTGATCATCGGTGGCGGGCTCGCCGAGGCGGGGGAAACCTTGTTCACACCACTTCGGACGGCCGTGGAGGAGCGCGTGACGTTCCAGCGGCTGCCCGAGATCGTTCCGGCGGCCCTCGGGGACACCGCCGGATGCCTGGGCGCAGGGCTGCTCGCCTGGGACCTACTCGCCACGGAGGTACCTGCCTGATGTCCGGAAGCGCGCACAGCACTGTTCTCTCCGGCGCCAAGGTGGTGCTGCCCACCGGGATCGTGGCGGGCGGTCGCGTCATCGTCGACGGCGAGCGCGTCGCGGGCAGCGCCCGCGAGGACACCCGCGTCGTGGACCTGACCGGACACTGGATCGTCCCGGGCTTCGTGGACATGCACAATCACGGCGGGGGCGGCGCCTCCTTCACCTCCGGCACCGCCGAAGAGGTCCTCCGGGGGGTACGCACCCACCGCGAGCACGGCACCACGACGGTGATCGCCTCCACGGTCACCGGGGACCTCGACGAGTTGGCCCGGCGCGCGGGCCTGCTCGCCGAACTGACGCAGCAGGGCGAGATCGCGGGCATCCACTTCGAGGGGCCGTTCATCAACCCCTGCCGCAAGGGAGCGCACAAGGAGGACCTGCTCCGCGATCCCGACCCGGCCGAGGTCCGCAAGCTGATCGACGCCTCGCACGGGGCCGCCCGGATGTTCACCCTGGCCACCGAGCTGCCGGGCGGGCTGGACTCCGTACGGCTGTTGGCCGAGCACGGGGTCATCGCGGCGATCGGCCACACCGATTCCACGTACGAGCAGACGCGCCAGGCCATCGACGCGGGCGCGACCGTGGCCACCCACCTCTACAACGCCATGCCCGGTCTGGAACACCGCTCCCCCGGCCCGATCGCGGCGCTGCTGGAGGACGAGCGGGTCACCGTCGAGCTGATCAACGACGGCACGCACCTGCACCCCGCCATGCTGGAACTGGCCTTCCACCACGCGGGCGCCCACCGCGTCGCGCTGATCACCGACGCGATGGACGCGGCCGGGTTCGGCGACGGCACCTACCACCTCGGACCGCTGGAGGTCGAGGTCAAGGAGGGCGTGGCCCGCCTCGTCGAAGGCGGCTCCATCGCCGGTTCCACCCTGACCCTGGACACCGCCTTCAAGCGGTCGGTGACCGTGGACAAGCTCCCCGTCGAGTCCGTCGTCCAGGCGATCTCCGCGAACCCGGCGAAGCTCCTCGGCCTGTACGACGAGGTCGGCTCGCTGGAAGCCGGCAAGTACGCCGATCTGGTCGTCCTGGACGCGGAGTTCGAGGTCAAGGGAGTCATGCGGCGCGGCGAATGGATCGTCAGCCCGGTTTCCTGAGCGCCGGATCGGCGGCGGGAACGGGGCGGTCGGCCGGCGGGACTGGGCGGGCCGCCTTCCGTTTGGCATGATCCCGGCATCCACCGAGACCGGGGCCTGCCATGATCCTCACCGTGACGCTCAACACCGCACTCGACGTCACCTACCGGGTGCCGCGACTGCACCCGCACACCTCGCACCGGGTCACCGGCGCCTGCGAACGCCCCGGCGGCAAGGGCCTCAACGTGGCCCGCGTCCTCGCGGCCCTCGGCCACGAGGTCACCGCCACCGGCTTCGCGGGCGGGCCGGTGGGCACGGTCCTGCGCGACCTCCTCGCGGACTCGCCCGGCGTGGTGGACGCCCTGGTCCCCTGCGCCGGCGACACCCGCCGCACCCTGGCCGTCGTCGACGAAGCCTCGGGCGACACCACGCAGTTCAACGAACCGGGCCCGCACATCACCCCCGCCGAGTGGACCGGGTTCCTGTCCCGCTACAGCGAACTCCTCGCCGGCGCCCGGGCGGTCGCCCTGTGCGGCAGCCTGCCGCCCGGCGTACCGGTCGGCTCCTACGCGCTGCTCATACGGACGGCCCGCGCCGCCGGGGTCCCCGTCCTGCTCGACACCGGCGGCGAGGCCCTGCGCCGGGGCGTCGCCGCCCGCCCCGAGATGATCAAACCGAACGCGGCCGAACTCGCCGAACTCACCGGCTCCCGCGACCCGCTGCCCGCCACCCGCGACGCCCGCCGGCGCGGCGCCCACGCCGTGGTCACCTCGCTCGGACCTGGCGGACTCCTCGCCGACACCGCCGACGGCACCTGGCGCGCGACCCCGCCCCGCGTTCTCAGCGGCAACCCCACCGGGGCCGGCGACTCCGCGGTCGCCGGCCTGCTGTCGGGCCTGGCGGAGGGACTGGACTGGCCGGAGCGGCTGACCCGCGCCGTCGCCCTCTCGGCGGCCACCGTCCACGCACCGGCGGCGGGCGAGTTCGACGCGCGCACCTACGAGGAGTTCCGCGACACCGTCACCGTCACGGGCGCCGCCCCGACCGGCCCGCCGGACACCCACCGGGGCGCGCGCCCCCACAACCGCCGCGTCGGACGCCGGACCTGAGGATCCGACGCGGGGCCGGAAGACGAACGGGCGGGGCGCGCCACTCGCGTGGTGCGCCCCGCCCGTTTCGTTCGGCCCGTACGTTCGGCCCGTGCGTTCGGCCCGTGCGTTCGGCCCGTTTCGTTCGGCCCGTTTCGTTCGGCCCGTCCGTCGCGGGTACCGCGCCCGGTCAGCGCCTGATGTGTCCCCGGCCCAGGTTGAGCTGGTCGAAGATCGTCTCGCACTTGTCCCCGGCCTCACACGAGATCTTCATCGTGTTCGTGCCCTTCTTCAGGTTTATCCAGGCGAAGGTGGTCGTCCACCCCTTGTCCCAGGCGCCCTCGGGCGCCTTGGCGAAGTTCGCCAGGTTCAGGCTCTGGTTGGGGCTCTGCCCGTTGATCGTCAGGGTCGCCTTCGCGTCCTTGCCCGGCACCCCGTAGTTCACGAAGAGCGTGTACTTGCCGTCCTCGGGCAGGTCGACCGTCCACGTCAGCGCGGCGCCCTGGTGGTTGAACTCACCCACGTACTGGCCGCCGGTGCTCTTCGACCCGGGCACGGCGCTCTGCAACTTCGCCCCGCCCGACAGGAACATGCCGGCGCCCGCCGCGTCGCCCTTCGGCAGCGGCGCCTGCGAGGCCTCCGGGGAGCCGCTCGGTTCGGGCTTCGTCGACTCCTTCGGGGAAGCCGGCTGCTGGGACTGACCGGCCGCCTGGCCCTTGTCGTCCTTGCCCTTCTTATTGCCTTCGTTGCCGAAGACGAGCGCCGCGCTGATGCCGATCACGACCGCGCCGACCACCGCGACCGCCGCGATCAGCAGCCCGCGACGGCTGGAGCCGCCGCCACCGCCGCCGTGCCCGCCGTGCCCGCCCGGAGCCGTGACCACCTGGGTCTGCTGTGCGGACTGGTGCTGCGGCGGAACCCCGTAGCCGCCCGCCTGGAGCGCCTCGGGGGCCTGGTACTGGGCCTCGTAGGACTGCGGGGCCTGCTGGTACGGGACGGCACCGCGCTGGCCGCGGGACGACCGGTCGCCGACCGTACGCACCTGGTTGTACGAGGTCCGGGGGACACCGGGCTGCGCTCCGGCCTGGCCCCCGCCCGTCGGGCCGGGGTAGCCGTACCCACCGCCCGACGTGGGCGGGGTGGCTCCGGCGGCCTGGCCGTCCGCGTAGAGGTAGCCGAACGGATCGTCGTCCTCGGGCTTGTTCGCCCCACTGTTCGGGCCGTTGTTCGCGGGCGTCGTCATCGCAGGTCACTCCTTTCGACCCACGGGAGCCTACCCCGAACACGTGCACCCACGGGCGGCCGATCGGCTCAGCCGGCCCTGCGGTGCGCCTTGGAACGGGACCTCTTCTCGATGTACATCCGCTGGTCGGCGGAGCGGAGCACCTCGTCCGCGGACATCCCGCAGCCGGCCCAGCCGATGCCGAAACTCGCTCCGACGCGGACCGCCCGGCCGTCCACCCTGATCGGCGGGATGATCGCGTTGCGCAGCCGGACGGCCAGGTCGGCGGCGTCGGCCGCCCCCAGCCCGTCCGCGAGGACGACGAACTCGTCACCACCCAGCCGAGCGACGGTGTCACCGTCCCTGACGCACGTCGTCAGCCGCCGGGCGACCTCGATCAGGACCGCGTCACCCGTGTGGTGCCCGAACCGGTCGTTGATCGACTTGAATCCGTCGAGGTCACAGAAGAGGACGGCCAGGCCCTTCGTTCCGTCGTCGATCTCCGGGTCGGGCGCCACCGCGTGCACGTGGTGGTCGTACGGCCCCGCCTCGCCGGCGGCCGTCGCCCCGCCCACCGCGGCGCCCGGGAACTCGAACGGGTCGGGCGCCGCGAATCCGTGCGGGACGTCGGGTTGAAAGCCGTGCTCGACGGCACCACCCCCCTCGGGCCGCCCCTCGAAGGCCGCGTCCAGCGCCTCCACGGCCGTGGCGCGCACGGACTGGGGCCTGCGACAGAGCCGCGCCCCCAGGCGGGAGCGCAGCTCGGCACTGTTCGGCAGGCCGGTCAGCGAATCGTGGCTGGCCCGGTGCGCGAGCTGTAGCTCGTGGCGCTTTCGCTCCTCGATGTCCTCGACGTGCGTGAGCAGGAAGCGGGGCCCGTCGGCCGCGTCGGCCACCACGGAGTTGCGCAGCGACACCCACACGTACGTACCGTCGCGCCGGCCCAGCCTCAGCTCGGCCCGCCCGCCCTCGGCGGAGGTCCGCAGCAGGGTGCCGATGTCCTCGGGGTGCACGAGGTCGGAGAAGGAGTACCGGCGCAGCACGGAAGCCGGCCGGCCCAGCAGCCGGCACAGCGCGTCGTTGGTGCGCAGCAGCCGACCGTGCTGGTCGCCGCCCATCTCGGCGATGGCCATTCCGCTGGGCGCGTACTCGAAGGCCTGGCGGAACGACTCCTCGCTGGCGCGGAGCGCCTGCTGCTCCCTTTCGAGCCGGACGAGGGCCCTTTGCATGTTCGCGCGAAGGCGTGCGTTGCTGATCGCAATCGCCGCCTGGAAGGCGTACATCTGGAGCGCCTCGCGCCCCCACGCGCCCGGGCGGCGCCCGTTGCGCGGTCTGTCCACCGAAATGACACCCAGAAGTTCCCCGCCGGACGCATACATGGGGGCATAGAGCCGGTCCTCGGGGTGCCACTCGTCCTCGAAGCGCGGATCGGGGCCGTCGGTGTGCCACTGGGGGACGTCGTCCTCCATCAGGACCCAGCCCTCGGTGTGCGGGATGAAGCGGAGCCCGTCCCAGTTCTCACCCATCGTCAGCCGGCGGTCCCAGGCGGGGCGGGATCCGACGCGACCCGTGATCAGCGCCTCGGCGGCGGGGTCGCCGGCGAAGGCGGCGACGACGAGATCCCCGTCAGGGCGTACGAGGTTGACACAGGCGAGTTCGTAGCCGAGGCCCACGACGATGCCGTCCACGACGGTCTGCAGGGTGTCCGCGAGGCTCCGGGCCGTATTGAGTTCGGCCACCACCCGATGCAGCTGCCGCAGGGTCGCAAGACGGACGTACGGCTCCGACTCGGTCTCCATTGCTCGCTCTCCCCGAGACCTCGACAGCAACTCCAGGTTTGTCATCGGCGTTTCGTTGCGGTGTCTCGTCCACTGAATCACAGTGAGCTGTGCGGCAGGTACACAGGGTCAACAAATCTTGCCCTCTGTGACTCAAGTCACATGAGATGAATAACGGGGCCTTCCCGACACCCTTCAGGCCGTACGTCCGCTGGGAGCGCTCCCCCACATTTCCGAGGGCAAACGAGGGGTGATGGCCTAGGCCAAGGGGCCGGGACGCGGCTCGGACTTGCGCCCGATGTGTGCGGCGAGACGGTGAGACTAGCGTTCCAGGCGTGCCGAACACGACTCCCGTACCTCCCGCCCCGTTCCCGACCCCGCATCCTGAGGGGGTGAGCAACGACGAGTTCCGCGCCGCCATGTCCCGGCTCACGGCGGGCGTGTGCCTGATCACCGCACACGAACCCGCCCTGACGACGGACGGCCCGCGCGGCGAGGACGTCGGCATGACGGCGACCGCCTTCATGTCCGTCTCCCTGGATCCCCCGATGGTCCTGGTGAGCCTGCGCGAGGGCTCCCGCATGGACGACCTGCTGGCCGAGCAGCCGCTCTGGGGGGCCTCGATCCTGGCCGACGGCCAGCTCCAGGTGGCGGGCAGGTTCGCGATGAAGGGCCGGATCAGCGACCGCCTGCTCTTCGAGGGCCTGCCCCAGGTCCGCGGCGCCGTCTCCGGCGCCCTGCTGCTCACCGGCGCCCTGGCCACCCTGGAATGCCGTACCGAGTCACGCGTCGAGGCCGGCGACCACACCCTGGTCCTCGCCCGCGTCCTCACGACCACCCTGCCGAACCCGGACGCGCCGCCGCTGGCCCACTTCCGCGGCCGCTACCGCCACCTGGCGGGCTGAGGCGGGAATCCGGGGGCGGGGCGCGGGGATTCGGGGTCCCGGGCGCGGGATGCGGGGCGGAGCCCCGACGGTCGCTACCAGTCCCGCGCGGTCCGCCCGCGCTTCGTCTCGCCCCGGGCCTTCTTCTCCCGCAGCCGCCGCTCGTTGATGCCCCGGGGGATCTTCGTGGCCCGCCGGGCCTTCGGCGGCGGCGCCGTCGCCTCCGCCAGCAGCGCGGCCAGGCGCACGAGCGCCATCTCGCGGTTCCGGAACTGCGAGCGGTGCTCGGACGCCCGCACCGTCACCACCCCGTCCACCAGCCGCGAGGCGAGCCGCTCCAGCGCGCGTTCCTTCCACACGTCCGGCAGCGCCTTGGTCGCCGCCACGTCGAACAGCAGCTCGACCCGCGAGTCCGAGGTGTTGACGTGCTGACCCCCCGGCCCGGAGGAACGCGAGAACCGCCAGCCGAGCTCCCCCTCGGGCAACACGACCGAACCACGAATGACATAGGGACCAGGCATGTCCCCAATGATCCCGCCCCCGCCCGGCCCCGTCACCCATTTTTCGCCGGGAAGGGGGCCCTGGAACCTACGGACCCCCTCCCCGCGTTATGAAGGGCAGCGGTAACTTGGCCACATCTCGCGGTCATGTGACGACGAAGGGACACCAGTCAAAATGGCAGTAAGCCTGTCCAAGGGCGGCAACGTCTCGCTCACCAAGGAGGCCCCGGGCCTCAGTGCCGTCACGGTCGGCCTCGGCTGGGACGTCCGTACGACGACCGGTGTCGACTTCGACCTGGACGCCTCCGCCATCGCCGTCAACCCGACGGGCAAGGTCGTCTCCGACGGTCACTTCGTTTTCTTCAACAACAAGTCCACCCCGGACCAGACCATCGTCCACACCGGTGACAACCGCACCGGTGAGGGTTCGGGCGACGACGAGGCCATCAACGTCAACCTCGCCGGCCTGCCGGCCGATGTCGACAAGATCGTCTTCCCCGTCTCCATCTACGACGCCGAGGCCCGCAGCCAGAACTTCGGCCAGGTCCGCAACGCGTACATCCGCGTCGTGAACCAGGCCGGCGGCGCCGAGATCGCCCGCTACGACCTCTCCGAGGACGCGGCGACCGAGACCGCCATGGTCTTCGGTGAGCTCTACCGCAGCGGCGCCGAGTGGAAGTTCCGCGCGGTCGGCCAGGGGTACGCCTCCGGCCTGACCGGCATCGCCCAGGACTTCGGCGTCAACGTCTGATCTCCGCGGCCCCGCCGCCGGCGAAGCCCCCTCCCCCCGTCCGGGGAGGGGGCTTCGCTACCGTTCGCCCGGTGATCCTGCACCCGCTCGTTCCCGTCGACGGCGCCCTCCCCGGCCCGGTCCTCACCGAGATCGCCACGCTCTACGCGACCAACCGCGCGTTCTTCGAGCTCAGCGGCGACTTCCCCGACCCGGCCCGCATCACGGTGGAACAGGTCGCCGAGGCCCTCGCCGGCGAACTCTCCCACGAGGGCGCCGAGGTACTGATGGCCCGCTCCGCCGGCCGTCTCGTCGGACTGGCCGCCACGCTCGCGCACCGGGACGGGCCCTCCCCGGGCGACCCGGACTCCACCGACCCGGACCCCTGGATCGGTCTCCTCCTCATCGACGCGACCGCGCACCGCGCAGGACACGGCGGCACCCTCGCCGGCCTCGTCGCGGACCGCTTCCGTACCGCGGGACGCGCGGGTCTGCGCATCGCCGTGCTCGACAACAACCCGGGCGCCCTCGCCTTCTGGCGCGCCCAGGGGTACGTGCCCCTGCGTCAGGCCGCCGACCGGGAACTCGGGCGCCCCTGCACCGTCCTGCGCAAGGCCCTCTGAGCCGCCGCCCCGAACGGGCGGCCCGCCGGTCGGCCCTCGGGACGTCGGTCAGGCCTCGGGGCGTCGGTCAGGCCTCGGGGCGGGGCGGGGCCGGGGGACGGGAGGCGACGGGCTATGCCTCGGGGCGGTCCTCGCCGTACAGCCACACGTCCCAGACCTCCGTGAGGTCGTGCCCCGTCTTCTTCTCCGCGTAGGCGGTGAAGTCGGCCGTGCTCGCGTTGCCGTGCCGGTGCTCCACGGCCCAACCGCGCAGCAGCGCGGCGAACTTCTCGTCCCCGACCTCCTGGCGGATCCGGTGCAGCACCATCGCGCCGCGCGCGTACACGGGCGCCTCGGAGATGTCCTCCGGGCCCGGCGGGTCGGCCGGCGGGAAGGCGCCCCAGTCGGAGCCGGCGTCCGGATCGACCTTCGTGTCGCCGGCGAGGAACGCGTCGAACCGTTTCTCCGCGCTGAGCCCGCCGTGCTCCTCGGCCCACATCCACTCGGCGTAGGTGGCGAAGCCCTCGTTGAGCCACATGTCCTTCCAGGACTTCGGCGACACCGAGTCGCCGAACCACTGGTGCGCGAGCTCGTGCACGATCAGCACCTCGTCGGGAGCGCCCGAGTAGACGGGTTTGGTCTGCGTCTCCAGCGCGTAGGTGAGGGTCCCGTCCGGCACCACGATCGTCCCCACCGTGCCGAAGGGGTACGGCCCGAACTTGCCGCTGCCCCACTCCACGACCTCGGGGATCCGGGCCAGCGCGGCCGCACTGGACGGCGCCTCGTCCGGGGACACGGCGTTGTAGACGCCGATGCCGGAGGGTGTCCGGCCGGTGGACACCTTGAACTTCCCGATGGCGGCGGTCGCCAGGTAGCTCGCCATCGGCTCCGCGTTGTGCCAGGCGAACTCGGTCTGGCCGTCGCCGACCGCGGTGCGGGAGCGCAGCTCGCCGTTGGACACGGCCTCGTAGTCGTTCGGGACGGTCAGCCTGATGTCGTAGGTCGCCTTGTCGCTCGGGTGGTGGTTGCCGGGGAACCAGCCCATCGAACCGACCGGTTCCCCCACCGCGACGGACCCGTCCGCGGTGGTGATCCAGCCCTCCTCGGAGCCGTCCGGGTCGGTGACGGGCTTCGGCGTACCCGTGTAGTCGATCTCGGTACGGAAGACCTCGCCCTTCTCCAGGTCCTCGGGCGGGCGCACCGTCAGCTCGGTCCCCGACCGGTTGAACCGGGCCGCCGCGCCCTGAACGGTGACGTCCTCGACGCGCAGGCCCGCGAAATCGAGGTTGAAGGAGCTGAGCCCCTGCTTCGCGCGGGCCGTGATCACGGCCGTGCCGTGGAGCTGCTTGTCGGCCGGGTCGTAGGCCAGGTCGAGGTCGTAGTGGTCCACCTGGTAGCCGCCGTTGCCGGCCTTGGGGAAGTACGGATCGCGGACCCCGGACGCACCCGGCCGCCCCTGCACGGTGTCGCCCGTACAGCCCGCGGTGAGGGCGATCAGGGCGGCGAGGGCGGGGGCGGCGAGGCGGGAGAGCGCGCGTTGATCCACGCGTTCGATCCTAAGCGGGCACCCGGCGGGACACGGCGTCGACGACAGGGCCGGGCGGGGCATACGGCGTCGACAGGGCCGGGCGGGGTCAGTTGGCGAGGGAGTCCGCGCCGGCCTTCGCGAACTTCTCGTCCAGGTCGCCGCTCGGGGCGCCGGCCACGCCGATGCCGGCGACCGGGGCGCCCTTGGCCTGGACCGGGGTGCCGCCACCGAGGAAGAGGGTGCCGGGGATGTCCTTCAGGTTCGGGGTCTGGGCGAGCCGGCCGGCCAGCACCGAGGTCGGGGCGTTCCAGGACACGGCCGTGTAGGCCTTGCGCTGCGCCGACTCGTAGGACTGCGGGCCGGCGCCGTCGCCGCGCAGGGTGACCAGGGTGTTGCCGTTGCGGTCCACGACCGCGACCGTCACCTTCTGGCCCTCCTTCTCGGCGGCCTTGAGCGCGGCCTGGGCGGCGCGGGAGGCGGCGTCGACGGTGAGGTGGGTCGAGGTGGTGAAGTTCCTGTCGTCGTCCTTCTTCGAGGAAGCGGCCTGGACGGCGGCGGCCGGGGCGGACTCGCTCTGCGCGGCGCTCGCGCCGGCGGCGCCGAAGGTCCCGGCGCCGAGCGCGACGGCGAGAGCGGTACCGGTGAGAACGCGGGTGCGGGTGTTCATGTCTGCTCCTGGATGCGTCGGACTCGTTTCCTGCTGCTCCAAGCCTCGGCCCGGGAACCCCGTCCGCCCGTCGCCGTACCGGCTCGCGACGGCCGGCGCACCGGATGACCCGGGGGTCGACCGATCGGTCGATGCGCGCCGGGTGCGCGGGCGGATTGGCTGGTCAGAGCGCGCCCGCGATCGGCGCGCGCACCGGCGGCTCCGTTCGAAGGCCTCGCCGACGCGTCAGGATGGACGTACGCACCACCCCACCCCAGGAGCACCCCGTGAGCCACGCACCGCCGCGGAAACCCGACACCCGCGCCCTGGCCACCGTCATGCACACGGCGTTCTTCCTGCTCCTCGGCGCATCCGTGGCCCGCTTCCTGCTCCGGCACCCCGGCGAGCCCCGCACCCCGTGGATCATCGCGCTCAGCATCGTCCTCGCCCTGCTGTACGTCCTGGGCCCCGCCCTCGGCGCCGCACCCACCCTGCGCAGGCTCCTGTGGCTCGGCCTGGTGGTGGCCACCTGGGTGGTCCTCGTCGTCCTCGCGCCGAGCTTCGCGTGGTGCGCCGTACCGCTCTTCTACACGGGACTGCGCACCCTGCCGCCCCGCGCGGCCGTCGTGCTCGTGGCCCTGCTCACCGTGTTCGTGGTGGCCGCCCAGCTGAAGCTGTCCCAGGACTTCGACCCGAACCTGCTGCTCGCCCCGCCCGCGGTCGCCGCGCTCGCCACGGCCGTCTTCGTCCACACCGAACGCCAGGCCGAGGCCCAGCGCGTCCTGATCGACGACCTGATCCGCACCCGCCGGGAACTCGCCGCCACCGAGCGCCGCGAGGGCACCCTCGCGGAACGCCAGCGACTGTCGATGGAGATCCACGACACCCTGGCCCAGCACCTGTCGAGCCAGCAGATGCTACTCCAGGCCGCCGACCGCACCTGGGACAGCGACCCCGGCACCGCCCGCGCGCACGTCCGTACCGCCACCGACATCGCCGCGCGCGGCCTCGCCGAGGCCCGCCGGCTGGTCCACGACCTGGCCCCGCCGGAACTCGCGGGCGGCGCCGGCCTCGCCGACGCCCTGCGCGCCCTCGACGCGGGCCCCGACATCGAGGTCCGCTTCCACCTGGAGGGCACCCCGACCCCCCTCCCGGACCGGGCCGAATCCGCCCTCCTGCGGATCGCCCAAGGCGCGCTGGCCAACGTCCGCGAACACTCCGGCGCCCGAACCGCCGCCCTCACCCTGAGCTTCCTGGGTGACCAGGTGGTCCTGGACATCGCGGACGACGGCCACGGCTTCAGGCAATCCCCGCAGGCCGCCGCCCAGGGCGGATCCGCCCCGGGCGGGGCCCTACCTGGCGTGGCCGGTCCCGGTCTCCCCGGAGGGACCGTCCCCGGAGGGCCCGTCCCCGGCGGGCCCGTACCCGGCCACCGCGGCCACGGACTCCCGGCCATACGCGCCCGCGTCAGCCAGCTCGGCGGCGACCTCACCGTCGAATCCACCCCGGGCGAGGGCACGGTCCTCTCCGCCTCGATCCCCCTGGAGCCCACCGGATGACCACGATCCTGCTCTGCGACGACCACGTGGTGGTCCGCGCCGGCCTGCTCGCCCTGCTGGGCAGCGAACCCGACATCGAGGTGCTCGGCGAAGCCGGCAGCGGCGAGGAAGCCGTCGCACTGGCCGCCAAACTCCGCCCCGACGTGGTCCTGATGGACCTCCAACTCGGCGAGGGCATCGACGGCGTCGAAGCCACCCGCCGCATCACGGCGCTCACCGACCCGCCGCACGTGCTGGTACTCACCACCTACGACACCGACGCCGACATCACCCGGGCCATCGGGGCGGGCGCCACCGGCTACCTCCTCAAGGCGGAACGCCCCGAGGAACTCTTCGCCGCGATCCACTCCGCGGCGGCCGGCCGCACCACGCTCTCCGCGCCGGTGGCCAGCCGGGTGATGGCCCACATGCGGGGCACCCGGCCCACCCTGACGGACCGTGAACTGGACATCCTGGGCCAACTGGCCCGCGGCCTCGGCAACCGGGACATCGCCCGGGCCCTGTTCATCAGCGAAGCCACGGTCAAGACCCACCTGGGCCGCATCTACGACAAGCTCGGCGTGGACACGCGCGCGGGGGCGGTGTCGGTGGCGAAGGAACAGCGCCTGCTGCCGTGAGGACCGCTCGCGGTCGATTACCACCGGCCCCGGCCGCGGTGCCCGGCTGCGCCGGGTGGTTGGTGGTCCGGCCGGTTGCCGCCGGCCCCGGCTGCGGGGCCCGGCTGCGCCGGGTGGTGGTTGCGGCCGGTTGCCGCCGGCCCCGGCTGCGCCGGGCGCCTCAAGCGCCGGCGAGGCTGGGGGGTGGGGGTCAGGCCACCCTCCCGGTACGGGGGCCGCCCAATCCAGCCCCGCCGGCGCTTGAGGCGCAGGGGTACGGGCCCACCCTCCCGGTCCGGGCCGCCCAATCCAGCCCCGCCGGCGTTTGAGGCGCGGGGGTGCGGGCCCGCCCTCCCGGTGCGGTCCGGTCCATCCAGCCTCGCCGGCGTTTGAGGCGCGGGGTGTGGGCCCACCCTCCCGGTGCGGGCCGGCCAATCCAGCCTCGCCGGCGTTTGAGGCGCGGGGTGGAGCCCCGTGAAGCCCGGCGGAACCGGGTCCGCTTCGTGCAATGGCGTCGCCGCCGTTCGCGGCGCGCGGCGGGTCCGTCAGGGCCAGAGGAGGGTTCGGGTCCAGGGGCCGGCGGGGGTGCGGCGGTAGTGGAGGCGGGTGTGGCGGCGGGCCGCGTCGCCCTGGAAGAACTCGGCTTCCGTCGCGTCGAGCACGTACCGCGTCCACGTCGGTGCCACCGCGTCCGGCTCGGCTCCCGCGCGCTCCCACGCCGCCGCCGAGGCCTCGGCCAGGTCCGTGAGGGAGGGCAGGACCTCGCTCTGGTGTCCCGTCAGGGCGGCGGCGAGCGCGCCGCGGGACCTGACCGCGAGGTCCGCTCGGCTTTCCTCGGGTCCGCACGCCGTGACCCGGCCGCGGAGGCGGATCTGCCGGCCGACCGCGGGCCAGTAGAAGCCGAGGGCGGCTTCGGGTCGGGCCGCGAGTTGTCGCCCCTTCTCGCTGGTGGCGTGCGAGGCGAAGTGCCAGCCGCGCTCGTCGGCGTCGTGCAGCATCAGCGTGCGTACGTCGGGGCGCCCTTCGGCGTCGACCGTGGCCAGGGTCATCGTGTGCGGTTCGAGCTGTCCGGCCTTGGCGGCGTCGACGAGCCACTCCCGGAAGAGGGGGAGCGGGTCGGTCGGTGCCGTGTCCGGGTCGAAGCCGGGCAGCCGGGTGTCCCACACGCGCAGGGAGTGGAGGGTGGCGTGGAAGTCGGCGTCGCTCGTCTCACTGGTCATGACGCCATCGAACACCATCGCACCAATGAGGGGATTGTCCTCACGCGGGCGAACTGCCGTTCATATGATGCGTCTGTTTCGGACGGATACCGGTGGGGGTTGGGCATGCGCGGAATCAAGGGCAGGGGCGTCAGACGGGCGCTGGTGGCGGTGCTGGTGGCCGGGGTGGCCGTGGCGTGCGGGCCGGCCGAGACGGGTGGGCCGGCCGGTTCGCCGTCGGTGATCCGGTCGACGGCTCCGGTGGCGCCGACCTCCGCGCCGCCGAAGGCCGCGCCGACCGCGGCTTCGTCGCTGTCGGCGGCGGTGACCCCGACGCCCACCCGGGTGGTGCTGCCCAAGGCGACCCCGGCCGCCGGGACGCCCGACGCGAAGGCGCCGACCGGGTCCGCGGTCGAGGTGCCGACGAAGGCCCCGGCCAAGGCGCCGACGAGGGTTCCGAGCAAGGCCCCGACGAAGGCCCCGACGAAGGCGCCGCCGGAGCCCGCGGCGGCGGACTGCGAGATCGTCTCCAACGCGGGGAACTGCTACAACGCCGGTCAGTTCTGCCGCAAGGTCGACGTGGGGCGGTCCACCCACGCGGGCAACGGCCGGCTCATCCACTGCCGGCAGGACGGCAAGCAGCCGCGCTGGCAGTACTGAGGTCTCAACCCCGGCCCAGGATGACCGTCCCCGAGGAGCAGAACCAGCCGCCCGTGCCCGAGGCGAGGGCCACCTCGGGGAGCCGGCCGCCCGCCTTGGTGACCTGGCCGGCGCCGGCCTCGCCGCGGAGTTGGCGTACGGCCTCGACCAGCAGGAAGAGGCCGCGCATGCCGGGGTGGCAGGCCGACAGTCCGCCGCCGTCGGTGTTGACGGGGAGTTCCCCGTCGCGCAGCAGTCGGCCCTTCTCGACGAACGCTCCGCCCTCGCCCTTCGCGCAGAAGCCGAGGTCCTCCAGGGTCACGAGGGTCATGTACGTGAAAGCGTCGTAGATCTCGGCGAGATCGACGTCCGCCGGGGTCAGTCCGGCGCGCTCGAAGGCCCGGCGGCCGGAGACGGCGGCCGGGGAGACGGTGAAGTCCTCCCATTCCGACATGGTGGTGTGGGAGACCGAGGCACCGGCGCCCAGGATCCAGACCGGGGCCTTGGCGGTGTCCGGTACGAGGTCCTCGGCGACCAGCAGCACCGCGCAGCCGCCGTCGGAGCGGATGCAGCAGTGCAGTTTGGTGAACGGGTCCGCGATCATGTCGGAGGAGAGGACCTCGTCCACGGTGAGCGGGGTGCGGAACATCGCGTCCGGGTTGGTGGCGGCGTTCGACCGGGCCTGTACGGCCACCGACGCGAGCTGTTCCAGGGTCGTGCCGTACTCGTGCATGTGGCGGCGGGCGGCCATCGCGTACTTGGCGACGAGCGTGTGTCCGTACGGGACCTCGAACTGGAGGGGCCCGCGTGCGCCGAAGGAGAGGTTCGCGGTGCGCCTGCGGGCCTTGATGTCGGCGCGGGCGGTGGATCCGTAGACCAGCAGGACGGCCCGGGCGTGGCCGGCGGCGATGGCGTCGGCCGCGTGGGCGGCCATCACCTCCCAGGTCGAGCCGCCGACCGAGGTGGAGTCCACCCAGGTGGGGCGCAGTCCCAGGTACTCGGCGACCTCGATCGGGGCCAGGGTGCCGAGGCCGGCGGAGGCGAAGCCGTCGATGACGGACCGGTCGAGTCCGGAGTCGGCGAGGGCCCGGCGGGCGGCCTGCGCGTGCAGGGCGTAGGGGGTGGGGCCGTCCACCCGGCCGCAGTCCGAGAGGGCGACGCCGGCGACCGCGACCCGGCGGCGCGGCGTGGGGGCGGTGGGGGTTCGGGGCGGTCCAGACAGTCCAGGCATGGGGCGACGGTATATCTGACGCTGCGTCAGACGCTAGTGGGGGTAAGGGGGGTTGGCTCGACTGTTCTCTTTCGTCGCGACCGTTCGCACCGGAAGTTCGACGCGGGCGCCGTGCCCCGGCTCGTACGGTCGCCCCATGACCTCCTCGCCTTCCGCCGACCACCCGCTCAAGGCGGTGGCGGCCCTGCTCGGCGGTGTCCTGCTCGTCGGCGGCGTCAGCTCCCTGCTGCACGAGTGGTTCGGCTTCATCCGCTTCCTGGGCTTCCTGCGGTTCCTCGTCCCCGACGGTCACGAGATCCTCGGCGGCGTCGTCATGGCCTGCCTGGGCTGCGCACTCCTCGCGGTCGCCGAACTCCTCGGCGGGCGGGGTCGCCGCTGACCGCCCCGTCGCGGGTCGTCGAACCCCCCTCGCCCGCCCCCTGTGCATCTGGCTCCCGCCGCCCTAACATGACGGCCCGTCAGATACGGGGAGGAGCCCGACGATGGATGCCGCCTTCACCGCGGAGCAGCACGAGATGCGCCGCACCCTGCGCGAAATCCTGGGCAAACGCTGCGGCCCGGACGAGGTCAGGGCCGCCGTCCGCACCACCGCCGGACACGACCGTGAACTGTGGCGACAGCTCGCCCGGCAACTCGGCCTGCCGGGCATCGCCATCACCGAGGAGTACGGCGGCGTCGGCTGCGCCCCGGCCGACCTCGCCCTCGCCTGCGAGGAGACCGGCCGGGTCCTGCTGCCCTCGCCGCTGCTCGCCACCGCCGTACTCGCCGCGCCGCTGATCACCGCCCTCGGGACGGAGGCCCAGCGCGCCGCGCTGCTGCCCCCGCTCGCCGCCGGCGGGTTGACCGCCGCGCTCGCCGTACCCGGGCCCGCCCTGGCCACGGCCCTCGCGCTGACCGGCGACAACGTGCCGGGTGAGTGGGCCGGCGGCGGACGCGCCGGTGGGGTGCAGGCCACGTCGGGGGAGGACGGCTGGCGGCTCTACGGGGAGGTCCCCCAGGTGCTGGACGGCCACAGCGCCGGGCTGCTCCTGGTCGCCGCGCACACCGGCGGCTTCGCCCGCAGCCGGACCCTGCTGTTCCTCGTACGGGAGGACGCGCCCGGACTCGTACGGGCCCGGCAGTCCACCCTGGACGAGACCAGGGCCCAGGGCCGGATCCAACTGCGCGACGTACCGGCCGAATTGCTCGGGGACGGGCAGGGGGACGTACCGGCGGCCCTCGCCGCCACCGGGCGCACCGCGGCCGGGGTGCTGGCCGCCGAGGCGGTGGGTGCGGCGGATCAGGCGCTGGCCCGCACCGTGGACCACGTACGGCAGCGCGAACAGTTCGGCCGCGCCATCGGGTCCTTCCAGGCGGTCAAACACCGCCTCGCGGACCTCTACGTACAGGTGCAGGCGGCCCGCTCCGCCGCCTACTACGCCGCCTGGGACCCCGACCAGGGGGGCCTTGCCCTCGCGCAGGCGCTGGAGGCGCTGCGGATCACCTCGGGCGAGGCGATCCAACTGCACGGAGGCATCGGATTCACCTGGGAACACGACGCGCACCTCTACTTCAAGCGGGCCGCGGCCGACGAGCTGCTCTTCGGCCCGGTGCACCGGCTGCGGGCACACGCCGCCCGGCGGGCGGGCCTGTTCGGCCCGCCTGTCCCGTCCGCCGTCCCGTCCACGACCGCGAACACGAACACGTCGACGACCGCGAACACGTCCACGACCACGACCACGACCACGGAGAGGATGGCCGTCTGATGGCTCCCGTCGGCGTCAGGCTGATGCAGAAGGTCTCCTCGACCATGCTGTTCGCCAAGATCGCACCACACGTCATCCCGGCCATGGACAAGGCCGTGCACAGGCTGACCCGCGGCAAGGTCATCCTGAGCGCGCAGATGCTGCCCGGCGTGATCCTCACCGCCAAGGGAGCCAGGTCCGGCCTGCCGCGCACCACACCGCTCGCCTGCATGCCGGAGGACGACGGCGCGAGCTGGCTGCTGATCGGCTCCAACTTCGGCCGCCCGGGACATCCCGCCTGGACCGGGAACCTGCTCAAACACCCGGACGCGGACGTGAGTTGGCGCGGTCGGGACATCGCCGTACGGGCCCGGCTGTTGCAGGGCGAGGAACGTGCGGCGGCGTGGCAGGCGGCGCTGAGGTTCTGGCCGCCGTACGCGACGTACCAGGCGCGCATCGAGCGCGAGATCCGGCTGTTCCGCCTGGAGCGTCGCTGATCGCGGCGGAGGTCCGGGTGAAGCACGGCGGGGAGCCGGTGGAGCGCCGGCGCGAAGCCGGGGGCCCGGCGCGAAGCCGGGGGTGAACCGACGGGGTCGGGGGTGGGCGCCGGCGGGGACCGGCGGGTGGTGGGGGCTGCGGGAGCGGGCCCGGGCGGCGGACCAGGACCCCTGGCGGGGGCCCGGGGTCCGCCGCTACTTGGTCGGCTTCTTGCCGGTGATGCCGAGGTGGACGAGCAGCGCCAGGTTCGGCTTGAGCTCGGCCTGCTTGACGCCCCAGGTCTGGAAGCCCTTCTGGTGCGAGGCGACCGCGGCCAGCATCGCGACCAGCGAACCGGCCATCGCCGCCGGGCTGAGGTCCTTGTCGACCTTGCCCTTGGCCTGGAGTTCCTTCATCGACTCCGTGAGGGAGTTCGTGACGGAGTTCAGGATCTTCATGCGGATCTTGTAGAACCGCTTGTCGCCCTCGGCCGCGCCGAGGTCGACGACCCGGAGGATCGCGTCGTTGCGTCGCCAGAACTCCAGGAACCCTTCGACGAGTTCCTCGGCCGCCGCCCAGCCGGCCTTGCCGACCCAGTTGCGACCTTCGACGAGCGCCGTCAACTGCGCGCCCTCCGTGGCCATTTGTTCGGCGATCTCCAGGACGGCGCCCTCGACGTCCGGGAAATACTGGTAGAAGGTCGCGGGGGAGGTTCCGGCCTTGCGGGCGACGTCGATCACCTTGACGTCGCGGTACGGCGAGGAGCTGAGCATCTCGCTGAGGCAGTCGAGCAGCTTCTGCCGCGTCGCCTGGCCGCGCCGGCCGGCGACACGCCCGTCGACGGTGCGTACTTGTCCTGTCATGCCGTCAGCTTACCGAGGGGTGATCGGGGCGCTATTCGGCCGCCTGCAAATGGGGTTACGAGGCCGCCGGCCTGCACGGGAGCAGCTGCGGGTCGGCTCCCCGACCGGGCCCGCGGGGCGGGTTCCGCGCCCCGCGGGCGAAGGTTCGAGCCGGCGGTTTCCGGCCGGCGCGCACCACCGGCGTCACTGCCGTGCCCCGCCCGTGCCCCGCCCCCGCTCGCGACCCGCCCCCGCCCCCGCTCGCGACCCGCCCACGCCCGTGTTCGGGGCCCGCCCAGGCCCGCATCCGGGACCCCGTGCGTATCGTGACGTATCCCCCGAATAGTCTTGTCAACAGGCTGTGGACAAGTTTTCGGACACATCATGGCTGGGAGGTACGGAGGGTACACACCCCCGCACAACGGAAGGAACCGGGCTGATGGCCGCATTCGCGGAAGGCTCCCCCTGCTGGGTGGACGCCTCGCTTCCGGACGTCGAGGCGGGCAAGCGCTTCTACGGTGAGCTCTTCGGATGGTCCTTCGGCGACAGTGCGGGCGCCCAGTACGGCCACTACACGCAGGCCTACGCCCGGGGCCACAACGTGGCCGCCCTCGCCCCCAAGCCCGACGGCCGCATGCCCACCGTCTGGGGCGTCTACCTGTACACCTCCGACGCCTACGCCTGCGCCGCCCGCATCCGGGCCGCCGGCGGCCAGATGGTGATGGACCCCCAGCCCGTCGGCCCGTACGGCACCGCCGCCATGGCGGCCGACCCCGGCGGGGCCGTCTTCGGGCTGTGGCAGCCCGGCACCCACCACGGCTTCGAAGCGCAGCAACAGCCCTACAGCTACTGCTGGTCGGAGGTCTACACCCGGGCCCGCGACGCCGTGGACGTCTTCTACGACAGGGTCTTCGGCTACGTCGCCGAGGACCAGGACGACCCGGAGACCGGCATCGAGTACCGCGTCTGGTCCCCGCCCGGCAACCGGGCCGGATCCGAGACCGCCGTGCTGGGGCGCAGCCTGATCACCGCCGCCTTCCCGGAGATCATGCCCGCGCACTTCCTCGTCTACTTCGCCGTCCCCGACTGCGACCAGACCGTCGCCACCGTGCAGCGTCTCGGTGGCCGGGTCACCGCCGATCCCTTCGACACGCCGTACGGTCGGATCGCCGTCGTCGCGGACAACCAGGGGGCCGTCTTCGGCCTGCTCTCGGAGCCCCGGACCAAAGCCGCTCCCGAAAGCCACGCCTGACCCGGGGCCGGACCCGGCGCGGGCCTGACAGAATCGAGTCTTGCGCGACGTCCGGCACCGCCGGGGTGAGACGCTGCACGGGTGCGGTGGGGCGAACCCCCGTACGCGGGACCCGCATGTGGGACCCGCACGGCAGGCCCTGCGCGGAATCGACCGCCGTGCCGTTGTGCGTGCTGGTGGAAGCGGGTCCGGCGTGGGCCCGTACGGGGAGGTGTGGAGGCGAGTGGTGGAGCAGCTGACGCAGCACGACCCGAGACGGATCGGCCCCTTCGAGGTGCTGGGACGGCTCGGCGCCGGCGGCATGGGGCTGGTCTATCTCGCGCGGTCGGCGTCCGGACGTCGGGTCGCGATCAAGACGGTGCGGACCGAACTCGCCGAGGACCAGTTGTTCCGGGTGCGCTTCACCCGCGAGGTGGAGGCGGCGCGCGCCGTCTCCGGCTTCTACACCGCCGCCGTCGTCGACGCCGACCCGCGGGCGGCGGTGCCCTGGCTGGCCACCGCGTACGTTCCGGCGCCCTCGCTGGAGGAGATCGTCAACGAGTGCGGGCCCATGCCCGCCCAGGCCGTGCGGTGGCTCGCGGCGGGCATCGCCGAGGCCCTGCAGTCCATCCACGGCGCCGGACTCGTCCACCGCGACCTGAAGCCGTCGAACGTGCTCGTCGTCGAGGACGGCCCGCGCGTCATCGACTTCGGCATCGCCAGCGGGGTCTCCAACACCCGCCTGACCATGACGAACGTCGCCGTGGGCACCCCCGCCTACATGTCGCCGGAGCAGGCCAAGGACTCCCGCAGCGTCAAGGGCGCCAGCGACGTGTTCTCGCTCGGCTCCACGCTGGTCTTCGCCGCGACCGGTCACCCGCCCTACCACGGCGCGAACCCCGTCGAGACGGTGTTCATGCTGCTGCGCGAGGGTCCGAACCTCGAAGGGCTCCCCGACGAGCTGCGGCCCCTCATCGAGTCCTGCATGCAGATGGAGGCCGGTCGGCGCCCCAGTCCCGCCGACCTCCAGGCGCAACTGGCCCCGCACCTCTTCGACGGCGACGACGACAGCGGTACCGCCTCGGCGTGGCTCCCGGGGCGCGCCGTCGCGATGATCGAGGCCCGCCGCGCGGGCCTGCGCACGGCGGCCGTCCCGTCCGGTCGGTCCGCACCCGGTCGCCCCGCGCCGGGCCGTCCCGCCTCCGGGGGCGGCCAGGGGCCGGCCTCCGGCCCCTCCACGCACCGCCGGCAGCGCGGCGCCGACCCCTGGGCGGACCCGCGGACCGGCCAGGCCGCCCCGCCGCGCCCGCACCACCCGCCGCAGCCGGGCCTGGTGCCCTCCGGCGATCCCGTGCGGCTCGGCGCCTCGCCGGTGCCGATCGGGCCCGGGCCGCGTGCCACGGCCGCCGCGTCCTCCGCGATGGTGGCCGACACGGCGACCGGCTGGATCCGGCCGCCCGGCGGGGGCACCGCCTCGGCGGTGGAGGCCGTGCCGGCCGTGACCGGCGCGCCCGCCGTCCCGAGCCCCGGCCCGTCCCCGGACAGCGGCCGCTGGCGCCCGTGGCGCTTCCGCATGTCCAACGAGGTCTGGGGCACCCCGACCGTCGCGGGCGATCTGCTGTACGTCACCTCCTTCGAGGTGCACGCCCTGGACGTCGGCAGTGGCCGCAGGCAGTTCAAGACCCGCGACGTCGCCTGGTCGATGGCCGTCTCCGACGGCCGTATCCACGCCTCCGACGGGCCCTCCCTGTACGCGCTGGACTCCTCCGACGGCTCCGAGCGGTGGCGGCTGGCCACCGATGCCTGGGTGTACGCGCTGCGCGCCGACCGGGGCACCGTCATCACCGCCACCCGCGGTGGCGGCGTGCAGGGCTGGGAGGCCTCCAACGGTCAGAAGCTGTGGGAGCTGACCGGCGCCCAGTCCGACTTCGAGACGCCCGAGGCGGCTCCCGTCCTGCACGAGGGCACCGTCTACGTGTGGCAGGACGCCCGGCTGCGCGCCCTGGACGCCCGCAGCGGCCTGGAGGCCTGGTCGTATCCCGTCGGAGACGCCGCCGCGTGCGGCAACGTCCCCGTACGCGTCACGCCGGCCCCCGACGGCAACGTCTACGTCGCCGCCGGCACCCGCGTGCTGTCCGTGGACCGGGCCTCCGGCCGGGTCCGCTGGCACTTCGAGGCCCCGGCGGTGTTCCTGGCGGCCCCGGCGTTCGCGCCGGGCGCGGCCGTGACCGGCGGCGGGGTCTACCTCGTCGACTACCTGGGCACCGTGTACGCCCTCGACGCGGTCACCGGCAAGGACCGCTGGCGCATCGCCACCGAGCCCCGGCAGTCGGCGGACCCGGTGGTCGTGGCCAACGGCAACGTCCACCTGGGGTCGGGCAGCGCCCTGTACACGCTCGACGCGGTCACCGGCACCCCGAAGTGGCGGTTCGCGGCGGGCGGCGAGATCACCGGCCTGCCGGCGGTCGCGGACGGCCGGGTGCACTTCGGCTCGGCGGACCACTGCCTCTACACCCTGGACGCGGCGGGCGGTCAGCTCCGCTGGAAGCTGGCGACGGGCGGGGAGATCACCGGGGCTCCGGTGGCGGAGGCGGGGGTGGTCTACGCGTGCAGCAAGGACCGCTGCGTGTACGCCCTGGACGCGGCGAAGGGCACGGGTACCCGTACCGGCACGTGACGGCGCCGCGGCCCCGCCGATTCGCGTACCGCACCGGGAGTGACAGGATGGACCCCATGAGCAACGTTTACTTCGACATCAACATCAACGGCGAGGCCGCCGGCCGCATCGTCTTCAACCTCTTCGACGAGGTCGTTCCGAAGACGGCGCAGAACTTCCGCGAGCTGGCCACCGGCCAGCACGGCTTCGGCTACGCGGGTTCGCCGTTCCACCGCGTCATCCCCCAGTTCATGCTGCAGGGTGGTGACTTCACCAACCAGAACGGCACGGGCGGCAAGAGCATCTACGGCGAGAAGTTCGCCGACGAGAACTTCGACCTGAAGCACGACCGCCCGTTCCTGCTGTCGATGGCGAACGCCGGCCGCAACACCAACGGCTCGCAGTTCTTCATCACCACCGTCGTCACCCCGTGGCTCGACGGCAAGCACGTCGTCTTCGGCGAGGTCGTCGAGGGTTCGGACCTGGTCCAGAAGATCGAGTCCCTCGGTTCCCAGTCGGGCGCCACCCGCGCCAAGATCGAGATCGCCGCCTCGGGCGTCGTCGAGAAGTGATCTGACCCACCCGCGTTCGCGCCGGACGGCCCCGCCCCCTTCGGGGGGACCGGGGCCGCCGCCATGTCCGGCCCGTTACCCCCGCCGGTGGGTTGGTGGGGTGGTCAGTGGTCGGTGAAGGCGGCGGCGTTCTCGCGGGCCCACCGGGCGAAGGTGCGGGCGGGGGTGCCGAGCAGGGTCTCGGTAGTGTCGGCGAGGGCGACCGGGGTGACGGTGGCGGCGGCCCACAGGTCGAGCAGGGAGGCGACCACGGGGGCCGGCATGTATCGGCCCATCTCCCGCTCGGCCTCCGCGCGGGTGATCTCCTCCACGGGGATGTCCCGGCCGAGGACGTCGGAGAGGACGGCGAGCTGCTCGCGGAACGTCAGCGACCGGGGCCCGGTCAGGGTGATCGCGCGGCCGGCGAGGTCGTCGCCGGTGAGGGCGCGGACCGCGATGTCGGCGATGTCGTCGGGGTGGATGGGGGCGAGGGCGGCGTCGGGGTGGGCGAGCCGGACGGGCTGCCGCCGGCCGATGGGGTACGCCCAGCCCAGCGCGTTGCCGGCGAAGGCGTCCGGGCGCAGCAGCGTCACGGTGAACGGGGCGTCCGCCAGGGCGCGTTCGACCCGAAGGCTGTGCGAGGCGAGCGGATCGGTGTCGGCGTCGGGCGCGAGGACCGAGGCGGAGGACAGCAGGACGACGTGCTCCACCCCGGCGGATCCGGCCGCCTCGACCAGGTCGTGGATGCCGTCGGGCTCGGGGTAGAGGAACACGCGGCGGATGCCGGCGAGTGCGGCGGCGAAGGTCTCGGGGCGATTCAGGGCCAGTTCGACGGTGTCGACGCCGGCCGGGACGGCCAGTTCGGCGGGTCGGGCGCTGGCGGCGCGGACGGCGGTGCCGGCCGCGTGGAGGCGGTCGACGACCGCCCGCCCGATCCTGCCGCGGGCTCCGGTGACGAGGACGGTCATGGGAGGTCTCCATTCATGGTTGCGTACATATGCATGCTTGCACGCACGTAATTTCACGTCAACACATATGTGGTCGGTGCCATGAATGTACGATGCGGCACATGACGACGAACGAGCCGAACGAGCCGAAGACGGCCGACGAGCTGTTGGACGCCGTGGGCCCGGCCTTCTCCAAGCTGCGCCGCACCTCACTGCTGGAGGTCGAGAACCCCATCTCGGCGAAGGACCTCAGCCGCACGCTGGTGCTCAACCACGTCATGGAGGCCACCCGGGACCCGGAGCAGGAGATCACCGTCGGAGGGGTCGCCGAACTCCTCGCGGTGGATCCCTCGGTCGCGAGCCGGATGGTCACCGACAACATCAAGGCGGGCTACCTGGTCCGCGGCGCCTCCCAGCAGGACGGCCGCCGCAGCGTGCTCCACCTCAGCCCGGCCGGGCGCGAACTCATGGAACGCTTCCGTCGCCATCAGCGCTCGGCCTTCGAGTACATCACCGCCGACTGGCCGGAAGGCGAACGCCTGGACTTCGCCCGCCTCATGCTCAAGTACGTCGACTCCCTGGACGACCTGCGCCAACGCGGCCCGGCGGCCGACGCACCGCACTGACCCGACCCGACGCGCCGAACCGACGGACTACGGCTGCTCCCGCGTCGGGGGCGGCCGGTGCCACGGCTCGGTCGCCGGCGGGTACGAGGCGTCCGGAGGGTACGACCCGCCCTGCGGGTACGGGTCGCCCTGCGGGTGGGAGGCGGGCGGGGGGTACGGGTCGCCCTGCGGGTACGAGGTGTTCGGCGGGTACGAGGTGTTCGGCGGGTACGAGGTGTTCGGCGGGTACGGGGCGTCCGTGGCGGGGAGGTCCCGCGGCCGGCGGCGCGCGGGGCGGCCGCGCATCACGAACGCCGCGAGGATGAGCAGCGCGCCGCCCCCGAAGGCGTTGGCGACCCCGTCGCCGAGGCCCCCGCCGTCACCGCCGACCGAGAGGCTGCCCGCGGCCTGCCCCTGGCGGACCATCCACAGCACGGCGAAGCCGATGACGACCACGCCCGCGAGGGCCATCAGAAGCCGTGAGCGCAGCAGGATCGCGGTGAGGGTGAGGAGCGCGGCGAGGACGAACGGCATCACGAACGAGGCGAGCAGCGCGCCCCTGGCGTCGGTCACGCCGGCCGACGAGAAGAGGTCCGCGAGGCGGTAGTCGCGCCCGTGCCGGCCCTCGTACCAGACGCGGAAGGGGCTCCACACGGCGACCGTCGCCCCGATCAGGCCCAGCAGGGAGCCGAGTACGTTGCGGATCAATGCCCGGCCCTCCGAGGTAGCGGTCCTGGTCGGTCGTGATCCCGACGCTACGCCCCCGTCCCCCGACCCCGCACGCCGGACGGGGCGGGCGGGGGCGGGGGCGGGGGAGGGTCGGGCGCCGGCGGGGCGCCCGACGGGTGGGGCGGCTCAGGGGGTGGTGGGCGCGGCTTCGACGCGGGCGCGCAGGGCCTCGTTCATCGCCGCGAAGTCCCGGGCGTTCCTCGTCAGGAGCCTGCCGAGGAAGGGGGCCAGCAGCCCGCGGACGCGTTCGCCGTGCTCCAGCCGGGTGGTGCGGCCCGGACCCTCGGCCAGGTGGAAGAAGTGCTCGGTGTCGAGGAGGCCGGGGACGAGGGTCCGGCGGACCCAGCGCAGTTCGGCGGCGGGCCGGGCCGCCACGACCCTCGGTCGCAGGGTGACCGGGTCGCCGGCCTCCGGGTGCGTCCGCAGGGTCAGTCGCCCGCCCGGGACCGGCTCGCCGTAAGCCTCGCGGATGTACGGGTTCCACGTGCAGTGGCGGGGCAGGTCGGACAGCGTCGCCCAGACCTCTTCCGGTGTCGCGTCGATGGTGATGGTGGTGGAGATGGTGCGCACTGGTGCGGTGCTCCTCGTGGTGGTCGGTGTGCACCGAAGGGACGCGGGGGTGTGCGGTTCCGCCACCGGGTTCGGTCGTCGGGATGGAACCACGGATTCCGTCCGCCGTGGCCGGCGGCCCGGGGATCTTCGCCGGCGGCGGAGAGAGCGGAATCAATTGTTCCGGTCATGGGTGGACGAATGCCGATACGTCCGGCCGGCCCGTCGCTTCGACCCCGCCCACCGGCCCGTACGGCTGGTAGCGTGACGCGCCGTTGCCCAGGGGAGGGGTCAGGCCATGGTGGCTGGACGTCGTGTCAGGTTCATCGCCGTCCTCGTGGGGGTGGTGCTCGCGCTCACCGGTTTCTCCTCGCACGGCGGGTCGAGCGGCAAGAGCAAGAGCAAGAGCGGTGGCGGAGGCTGCTCCAGCTCCAAGAGCGGCTCCAAGAAGAAGTCCTACAGCGGGAGCAACAGCAACAGCAGCAGCAGCGGTGGAAGCGGCAGCGGGAACTCGACGTCCTCGCCCACCCCGACCGCCGCCGGCGCCCGCGCGGAACTCGTCACCTGCGCCGCTCCGGGCCGGCCCGAGGCCACGCTCAAGGTCACTTCCGTGTCGGGCGTCGAGGGCACCTTCTCGGTGTCCGTGGTCTTCGAGGGCGCGAACGGGCGGGTCGACTCCGGCTCCGCCGAGGTGCGGCTGAAAGCCGGCGAGAGCCGCGCCGTGGACGTGCCGATGACGTTCCCGGACCGTGTCGCCGACGTCCTGCGGTGCGTGGTCGGGCGGGTCGAGACCGTCTCGTCCTCGACCGCCCGCCCGTCGTCGACCCCGAGCAGGAGCTCCGGCGGCACCTCGGGGTCCACGTCCACGAGCAGGCCCAAGACCACGACCAAACCGAAGCCGCGGTCCAACCGCTGAGGCTGGGCCACCGCACCCGGCCGCCGCGACCGGCCCCGGCGCGACCGCCCGCCGGCACGCCGCCCGTCGGGCCGGTGACCGGTCGCCGCCGCGCGGTCAGCGCACCCGCGGTCGCGGTGCCGATCGCCGGTCGGTGAACAGGGCCGCCTGTCGCTCCGGCGGCAGGTTGCCCAGGGTGATCAGCGCCGGCGCCTGGTCCAGGGCCTGGTGCAGCGCGGCCCGTTTCGCCGACCAGAGCGCGCGCACGGTGCCCTGTACCGCCTCCGTCGGATGGCCGGCCAGGATCTCGGCCGACCGAAGCGCCGCCGGCAGCAGTTCCTCGGGGGCGGTGACCTCCGAGACGAGGCCGATCTCGTACGCCCGCCGCGCGGAGAGCCGTTCGGCGGTGCCCATCAGCGACATCCGGGCGACCTCGCCGAAGGGCATGCGCTGTGCCATGTACACGGCCTCGTAGGCGCTGACCATCCCGTAGCTGGTGTGCGGGTCGAAGTACGTCGCCGTCGACGAGGAGACGATGAACTCCGACTCGCCCAGCAGGTAGAACGCGCCGCCGCACGCCATGCCGTTGACGGCGGCGACCACCGGCTTCCACAGGTCGGCCGCCTTGGGGCCGATGGCGATCAGCGGATCGTCCATCGCGTACGGGGACGCGGGCTGCGGCACCTCCACGGACCGGTCGACGCCGGTACAGAAGGCCGCGCCGCCCGCGCCCGTGAGCACCACCGCCCGCACGTCCTCGTCGAAGCGGAACTCCCGCCATGTGGACGTCAGTTCGGCGGCCGTGGCCAGGTCGACGGCGTTGTGCCGGTGCTCCCGGTCCAGGGTGACGACCGCGACCCCGGTCGCCTTGTCCCGCTCCACCCGCACGGTCACGACTTCTCCAGGACCCAGCGCGGCACGGCGATCCCGCCGGTCTCGGTGAACACGACCTGGACCCGCGCCCCGATCCGCAGCCGGGCCGGGTCCACCGAGTCCAGTGGGGCGTCGGCCGAGGTCACGAGGTTGCCGGCCAGTCGGATGTGCGGGGCGTCGGCGAGCTCGACGAGGATCACGTTGTACGGGGCCTGCGCGGCGTAGGCGGGCAGCAGGGGCGGGTGCGGCCGGACGTAGGACCAGATGCGGCCCCGGCCGTTGGTCGGCCGCCACTCGGAGGCGAAGGACCGGCAGTGCGGGCAGCACGGGCGCGGCGGGAAGCGGAGTCTGCCGCAGTCGGAGCAGGCCTGGACGCGCAGTTCGCCCCGGGCGGCGTACTCCCAGAAGGGGGCGCCGTCCTCGTCCGGCACGGGCAGGAGGAGCGCGTCGGTACCGGGAACGGCCGCGCCCGGAGCCGAGGCGGAGGCAGGCGTCGCGGGCGGGGTCGACGCGGCAGGGGGCGTCGCGGAAGGGGTCACGGCGGCGGTCACGGGGATCAGCTCCTCAGCAGGATCGCGGACGTCGGGACACCCTCGCCCGCCGTCACCAGGCAGGTCGCGGCGTCCGGCACCTGGGCGGTGGAGACGCCGCGCAGTTGCTTCACGCCCTCGTTGATCAGGTTGAAGCCGTGGACGTAGGCCTCGCTCAGTCCGCCGCCTCCGGTGTTGATCGGGAGCCGGCCGCCCATCTCCAGCGCCCCGCCCTCGGTGAACGCGGCTCCCTCGCCGCGCCCGCAGAAGCCGTAGCCCTCCAGGGAGAGCGGGATCAGCGGGGTGAAGGCGTCGTAGATCTGGGCGACGTGCACGTCCTCGGGGCCGAAGTCGGCCTGCTTCCACAGGTGCCGGGCGGCCGTCCAGGCGGGGCCGGAGAGCGGGTCGTCGTTCCAGTAGTTGACCATCCCGTGGTGCTGGGCGGGCAGGCCCTGGGCGACGGAGTGCACGTAGACGGGTCTCTGGCGGCAATCGCGGGCCCGTTCGGCGGAGACGATCACGCAGGCGAGCGCCCCGTCGGTCTCCAGGCAGTTGTCGAAGAGGCAGAGCGGGTCGCTGATCATGCGGGAGGTCATGTACATCTCGCGGGTCAGCGGGCGCTCGTACATCATCGCGGCGGGGTTCTCGTTGGCCCGGTTGCGGCAGGCCATCGCGACGTTGAACAGGTGATCGCGGGTGGCCCCGTACTCGTGCATGTAGCGCCGGGCCAGCATGGCTATCTCATCGGCCGGGCGCAGCAGTCCGAAGGGGCGGGTCCACTGGCCGGGCGTGGGCAGTTGCACGGCGGTGTTCTTCCACGGGCGCGGGCCGGAGCCGCGTTTGCGCGAGCGCCAGGCGACACCGACGGAGGCCTGGCCGGTGGCCACCGCGGCGGCGAGATGGCCGACCGTGGCGCAGGAACCGCCGCCTCCGTAGCCGACCTTGGAGAAGAAGGTGACGTCGCCGGCGCCGATGGCCTTGGCCACCTCCACCTCGTCGGTCTCCTCCATCGTGTACGAGGCGAACGCGTCCACCTCGCCGGGGTCGATGCCCGCGTCCGCGAGCGCCGCGAGGATGGCCCGGCAGGCCAGTTCCTTCTCGGAGCCCGGCAGTCGTTTGGCAAAGGGGGTCTGGCCGATGCCGACTATTGCCGTAGCGTCCTTGAGCGTTGCCGCCATCGCCACCTCCGGGGCTGCACCAGTACTGACAGCCGCGAAGGCTACAGCTAATCTGACGGATAGTCAGCTACTGGGCATCGGGGAGGGCGCACGATGGGCGAACACCGTCGCGACGACGACACCACGCGGGGCGACGCGCGAACCACCGGGCGAGGCACCACGCGGGGCAACGCCAACGACGGCCCTTCCGGCGCCGGCGGGAACGAGGACCCCCGCGGCGACCTGCGCTGGCGCAGCATCCCCGGCCTGGTGCGCGCCGCCGCCGCCCGCCACGCCGACCACGAGGCCGTCGTCGACGGCCGCGTCCGCGTCAGCTACGCCCAGCTGGGAGAGCGGGTCGAACGCGCCGCGGCGGCCTGCGTCGCCGCCGGCGTCGAACCGGGCGACCGGGTCGCCGTCTGGGCGCCCAACACCCTCGACTGGATCGTCTCCGCGCTCGGAGCCGTCTCGGCCGGCGCCGTCCTCGTCCCCCTCAACACCCGTTTCAAGGGCGCCGAGGCCGCGTACGTACTCCGGCGCAGCCGCGCCCGACTCCTCTTCATCACCGGCACCTTCCTCGGCACCTCCTACGTGGCCTCCCTGCGCCGCGCCACCGCCGAGGGCGCCGGCACGGGCCCGCTGCCCGGGCTGCCGCACCTGGAACAGGTCGTCGTCCTCGCCGACGACGCCCCCGAGTCCTTCCGCACCTGGAAGGACTTCCTGGCGGGCGGAGACCGCGTGCCCGCCTCCGTCGTCCGCGAACGCGCCGACGCCATCGCGCCCGACGCCCCCTCCGACATCATCTTCACCTCGGGCACCACCGGCAGCCCCAAGGGCGCCGTCATCACCCACGCCCAGACCCTGCGCTGCTACGAGGTGTGGAGCGAACTCGCCGGGCTGCGCGAGGGCGACCGCTACCTGATCGTGAACCCCTTCTTCCACACCTTCGGCTACAAGGCCGGGATCATCGCCTGCCTGATGCGCGGGGCCACGATGGTGCCCCAGTCCGTCTTCAACATCGACACCGTCCTGGCCAACGTCGCCGCCGAACGGATCTCCGTGCTCCCCGGCCCGCCCACCCTCCACCAATCCCTCCTCGACCACCCCCAACGCGACCACCACGACCTGTCCGCCCTGCGCCTGGTCGTCACGGGCGCCGCCGTGGTCCCGCTGCGGCTCGTCGAACGGCTGCGGGGAGAGCTGCGCATCGGGGTCGTCCTCACCGCGTACGGGCTCTCCGAGGCCGGCGGCATCGTCACCATGTGCCGGCGGGGTGACCCGGCCGAGGTCATCGCCGCCACCTCCGGCCGGGCCATCCCCGACACCGAGGTGCGCGTCGCCGGCCCCGACGGGCTGCCCCGACCGGTCGGGGCAGCCGGCGAGGTGTGGGTCCGCGGCCACCACGTCATGCGGGGCTACTTCGAGGACCCGGTGGAGACGGGCCGCGCCATCACCCCCGAGGGCTGGCTGCGCACCGGTGACGTGGGGGTGCTCGACCGGTCGGGGAACCTGCGCATCACCGACCGGATCAAGGACATGTTCATCGTCGGCGGCTTCAACGCCTACCCCGCCGAGATCGAGCAGCTCCTCGGCCTGCACCCGGACATCGCCGACGTCGCGGTGGTCGGCGTCCCGGACCCGCGCCTCGGCGAGGTGGGCAAGGCGTACGCGGTCCGCCGCCCCGGCTCCACCCTCACCTCCGACGACCTGATCGCCTGGTCCCGGCGGGAGATGGCCAACTACAAGGTGCCGAGAGAGGTGGAGTTCGTCACGGACCTGCCGCGCAACGCGAGCGGCAAGGTACTCAAGACGCGACTGCGCGCGCGCCCCGCCTGAGAAGACCGCCGGTGCCCCCGGCCGGTGATCAGCCGGAGGCCGACGGTCGGCCGGCCGACCGTCGGGCCAGCGCGAGGCGCCAGCGGGGGGCGCCGTCGGGGCGGTACCCGAAGTGTTCCAGCGGGGTCGTCTCCACGGTGAAGCCCGCCGCGCGGAGGTCCGCACGGACCGGACCCCAGGGGAAGGTGCGGTAGTACATGACGAACGGCGGCCGCCACACGGCGTTGCGCACCCGCATCGCCGCGTCGAAGCCGGCCGTCGCCCACCACAGCGGCGAACTCGGCGGCAGCGGGGCCCCGACGGGGAAGGCGAACACCCCGCCGGGACGCAGCGCGTCGTGCACGGCGGCGAAGAGGGCGGGCCGCTCGGCCGGCAGGAAGTGCCCGAACGCCCCGAAACTGACCGCGAGGTCGTACGTGTCCCGGAGCGTGTCGGGCAGGGCCCGCACGTCCGCCCGGAGGAGATCGACCCCCTCGGGGAGGGACCGCGCCGCCTGCGCGAGCATGCCCGCGCTCAGGTCGACCCCCGTCACCCGGCCCCGGCACAGCCGGCGCAGCATCGGCAGCCCCGCCCCGGTGCCGCAGCAGACGTCCAGCCCGGCGTCGAAGGATCCCTCGTGCAGGGCCAGGGTCTCCTCGACGGAGTCGAGGATCCGGTCGGGGGTCCGGAAGGGCGTCCCGTCGAACTTGGGCGCGAGCAGGTCGTAGCCGCGCTCGACGGAGGAGAGGGCCTGTACGGCCAGTTCGCGAAGGCTTGGTCCCTGTGAGGTGAACACGCCCTCAGCCTAATCACCGACGGCGTCGGGCCGCCGTCGCCCGCCCGCGGGGTGGCCCCGACGAGTCCGGACGCGCACGTGCGGCGGCCGCGGTGGTCCCCCCGGGCCACCGCGGCCGCCGTCCCCCGTACGTTCCCCCGAGTCGTTCCCCGTGGGTCCCCCGTACGTTTCCCCCGTGCTGTCCCCGTACGTTTCCCCCGTACGTGTCGTGCTCGCCTCCGCTACGGACGCGGACCGGACGCGTGGTTGTCCAGCGTCACGATCTCCTCGTCCGCGGCCTTGTCTTCCTGCCCGAGCAGCGGCGTACCGCCCGAGGCATGGTTGTCCAGCGGTTTGATCTCGATGCCCGACGCGTGGTTGTCGAGCGGCTTGATGTCGCCTTCCTTGGGAAGAGCGTTCTCGTTCGTCGTCATCGGATCTCCTGATGGATGAGTCGGGCCCGTTCGGCGATTCCCCCGTGGACCGCCGAACGGGTAGTCCTCCAGTCGACCCGCGAGTCCCCCCGACGCGTCGAGTCGATGTACCCATCATGGCCCGCGGCGATAAACGAACGATGAACGTCCCGTTCATCCGGCGAAAGCGCTGGTCAGGCCGCTACCTGCGAGGCCAGCAGGGTGCGTACTTCGGCCAGTTCCGAGGAACCGAGTCGCTCGAAGACCGTTTCGGCGTCCCGCCAGCACACCCGCGCCCGGTCCGTCTGCCCCAACCGCACCAGCGCCTTGCCCAGCACCGTCAGCACCGTGGCCCGCCGCCACTCGCCGCCGATCCCGCGCAGGGCGATGGCCTGCTCGGCGTGCGAGGCCGCCAACGTGGGCCGGCGGGCGGCGAGATGGGCCTCGGCGAGCCGGAAGTGCGTCACGCCCTCCCACAGCGGTTGCCGGTTGTCGTGGAAGAGCGTCAACGCCTCCGCGAGCTGCGCCAGGGCTTCTCCCAGCCGGCCCGCCTGGGTGAGCGCGATGCCCAGCGCGTACCGGCCGTTGGCCAGCCGCAGGGTCAGGCCCATCCGGTCGTAGATGTCGATGCCCTGTTGTGCGAGCTCTATGGCGCTGGTGAGCCGGCCCAGCATCACGTGGATCCGGGAGAGGTTGCACAGGGCACTGGCCTCGCCGACGAAGTTCCCGTCGGCCCGGAAGTTCTCGATGGCCTCCAACAGGAACCGTTCGCCGTCCGCGTGCCGGCCCTCGTACAGGGCGATGATGCCTCGGTCGTTGGGAGCCCAGCAGTTCGGCAGCGGGTCCTCGGCCTCGCGGGCCAGCGCCGTGGCCCGGCTGGCCTCGCCGTCGGCCTCGGCGAACCGGCCCGCGACCAGGTGCACGATGGTGAGCGTGATCCGCGCCCGCCCCTCGGCGTGCGGGTCCCCGGCGGCGTGCGCGGCCTCGCACAGGGCGACGGCGGCCGACTCGTACTGCTTGGAGTTGGCCCCCGACTCGGTGAGGTCCTTGGCCGCCCACAGCAGGTCCACGGAGCGGCGCAGCACGTCGACCAGGCCGCCGCGCCCGGTGGTGCGCACGGAGGCCTGTCGGACGCACGCCAACAGCGGGTCCGCCTCGGCGAACAGCCAGTCCAGTGCGGCGCGCGGCTCGGTGAAGACCAGGCCGGGGTGGTGGGTGGCGGCCATGTGGGCGGGCAGCCGGTCGCCGGGCCGCTCCAGGGCGTACACCCCGGCGGCGGTGGCCAGGTAGAAGTCCAGGAGTCGGTCGAGGGCGGCGTCGCGCCCGCTCGGCGGCTGCTCGTCGCGCTCCGCGCAGGCACGTGCGTAGAGACGGACCAGGTCGTGGAAGCGGTAGCGGCCGGGTGCGGCGGATTCGAGGAGGGAGCAGTCGACTAAAGCCTCCAGGAGGTCCTCGGTGTCGTGCTCGGGCAGGTCGAGCACGGCCGCCGCCGCGGCGAGGGAGATGTCGGGCCCGTCGGCGAGCCCGAGGAGCCGGAACGCCCGCTGCTGGGCCGGCTCCAACTGTCCGTATCCCAGCTCGAAGGTGGCCTTCACGGCGAGGTCCCCGGCCTGGAGTTCGTCGAGGCGGCGACGCTCGTCGGCGAGCTTGGCCGCGAGGACGGACACCGTCCAGGTGCGGCGGGCGGCGAGCCGGGACGCGGCGATGCGGATGGCCAGCGGCAGGAAGCCGCAGGCCCCGACCACGTCGAGGGCGGCCTGCCGTTCGGCGCCGACCCGTTCGGCGCCGACGATCCGGGTGAAGAGCTGGAGCGCCTCCTCCGGGCTCATCACGTCGAGGTCGACGAGGTGGGCGCCGGCGAGGCCCGACATCCGGACCCGGCTGGTGACGAGCGCGGCGCAGCCCGCGGTGCCCGGCAGCAGCGGGCGGACCTGGGCGGCGTCGCGGGCGTTGTCGAGCAGGACCAGGACGCGGCGGCCGTCGAGGGTGGACCGGTACAGCGCGGCCCGTTCGGCGGGGGAGTCGGGGATGGCGGTGTCGGGGGTGCCCAGGGCCCGCAGGAAGGAGCCGAGCACGGCGACGGGCTCGGCCGGTCGCGGTTCGGTGCCCTGGAGGTCCACGTACAACTGGCCGTCGGGGAAGTGCGGGCGGGCGGCGTGCGCGACGTGCACGGCCAGGGTGGTCTTGCCGACGCCGCCGATGCCGGCGAGCGCGGACACGGCCATGACCTGGCCCTCCGCTCCGGACAGGATCTTGCCGAGTTCGGTGACGAACGGGGCGCGGCCGGTGAAGTCCGGTACGGTCGCGGGCAATTGGGCCGGCCTCACAAGGACGGGTGCGGCGGCCGGCGTGGGGTCCTCCGCGAGGGCGAGTTCGGCGTCCGCGGACAGGATCCGGCTCTGGAGGGCGGAGAGTTCGGGCCGGGGGTCGACGCCGAGCTCGTCCGCCAGGAGCCGGCGGGTGTCGGCGTACACGGCGAGGGCCTCGGCCTGCCGGCCGCTGCGGTAGAGGGCGAGCATCAGCAGCTCGCGCAGCCGCTCCCGCAGGGGGTGGGCGGCGGTGAGGGCGGTGAGCTCGGAGACGGCCTCGGCGTGCTGGCCGACCTCCAGATCGAGGTCCAGGCGCGTCTCCAGCAGCTGGAGGCGCCACTCGGCGAGCCGGGTGCGCTCGGTGTCGGCGTGCGGGCCCGGCACCCCGGCGAGGGGTTCCCCGTCCCACAGGTCCAGGGCGCGGGCCAGGAGCGTACGGGCGAGGGCGCGGTCCCCGCCGGCGCGGGCCTTCTCGGCGTCGCCGGCCAGGGCGCGGGCGATGCCCAGGTCCAGGGCTCCGGCGGGGGTGCGGATGGCGTAGCCGCCGGCGTCGGTGACGAGCAACCCGGGGTCGAGGACCTTGCGCAGGCGGGAGGCGTACGTGCGGATGGTGGCGAGGGCCTGCTGCGGGGGGTCCTCGCCCCAGATGGCGTCGATGAGCTCGGGCGCGGTGGCGGTGCGGCCGTCGCGGAGCAGGAGGACGGCGAGCAGGGCCCGCTGCTGGGGGCTGCCGGAGGGCAGCAACTCGGGGCCGCGCCAGGCCCGGATGGGGCCGAGGACGGCGAAGCGGTTCCCGCAGGGGGTGGGTCGGGGCCGGTCGGTGTCCCCTGTGGCGGCCCTCGGGGCGGTGGCGCTCCCGGCGGGCGAGGTCTTCTGGGGGGCGGTCGCGGCGGTGCTCCCGGCGACGGTTCGGGAGGGGGTTTCGGGCGGGGCGTCGACCGCGTCCGTGGTGGTCCGGGCTGCCTCGGGGTGGTTCCGCTGGTGCGGGATGGCCGGTACGCCGTCCATCTGTCGTCCCCCCTGCCTTCCGTCGTTGTAAGGGTCAGTCTGCCCTGTCTTGCACGTACACGTCAGCCCGCGGCGGACTGATCGCTTCCCCGGTGCCGTCCAACTAGCTGACGGTTCGTCAGATCGACGCTACCGTGGTTCACATGGAGACCTTCCCGAAGATCATCTCGGTGGACGACCACACGGTGGAGCCCCCTCATGTCTGGCGGGACCGGCTCCCGTCCAAGTACCACGACGTCGGCCCGCGCGTCGTCCGCGCCCCCCTGAAGGAAATGACCTTCCTGGGCGGCAAGTTCGCCCCCGTCATGGGGGCGAAGGGCGACGACGGCCCGGTGGGCGACTGGTGGGTCTACGAAGACCTGCACCGCCCGCTCACCCGCCTCGACACCGCGGTCGGGTACGACCGCGACGAGATCAAACTGGAAGTCATCACCTACGAGCAGATGCGCCCGGGGTCCTTCGCGGTTCCCGACCGGCTCGCGGACATGGACGTCAACCACGTCCAGTCGGCCCTGTGTTTCCCCACTTTCCCGCGCTTTTGCGGGCAGACCTTCACCGAGGCCAAGGACCGGGAGCTCGGACTGCTCGGCGTCCGCGCCTACAACGACTGGATGGTGGAGGAGTGGTGCGGCCCCGACGCGGCGGGCCGGCTCATCCCCCTCACCCTCGTCCCCCTGTGGGACGCCGGACTCGCCGCGGCCGAGGTCCGCCGCAACGCGGCCCGGGGCGTGCGGGCCGTCGCCTTCTCGGAGATACCGCCCCACCTCGGGCTGCCGTCCATCCACACCGACGACTGGGACCCGTTCCTCCAGGCGTGCGACGAGACCGGCACGGTCATCGCCATGCACATCGGTTCCTCCTCGCGCATGCCCTCCACCTCCGCCGACGCCCCTCCGGCGGTCGGTTCGACCATCACCTTCGCCAACTGCTGCTTCTCGATGGTGGACTGGCTGATGAGCGGCAAGTTCGAACGCTTCCCCAACCTCAAGATCATGTACGCCGAGGGGCAGATCGGCTGGATCCCCTACATCCTGGAGCGCGCGAACGTGGTGTGGGAGGAGAACCGCGGCTGGGGCGGGGTCGCCGACAAGGTGCTGCGCCCGCCGTCGGAACTCTTCGCCGAGCACGTCTTCGGCTGCTTCTTCGACGACGCCTTCGGGCTGCGGAACCTGGACTCCATCGGCGTGGCCAACGTCCTCTACGAGACGGACTACCCGCACTCCGACTCCACCTGGCCCAAGTCCCGGGAGGTCGGCGAGGCCCAGATGGGACACCTCGCCCCCGACGTGGTCGACCGTATCGTCCGCGGAAACGCCATCGACCTGCTGGGCCTCACCCCGGAGGGTCTCTGGCCGGGCGCGTAGACCCGGGCGCCGAAGCCCCACCCGGCCCGCGGCGGCCGGCGGGACGCGACCCCCGGCACGGCGCTCGGCCCCGGACGGAACGCGTCCGGGGGCCGAGCGCCGCGGCGTTCGACGGGTCGGGGCGGGCAAGGGGCTTGATCCGGCGCGACCTTGGCGCACCCCCGCCTTGCGGGCGGGAGCGACGCCAGGGCATGATTCGCCAGAGCAAACCGGGGGAGGACAGCTGTGGTGGACAAGCGGACCGTGGTGACCGTGGTGTTGTGCGCGGTGGCCGCACTGGGGGCATCCGCCGCCATGACAAAGGTGGTGCCGGCCGCAGACCAGGCGGCGGCCACACGGGCGGAGGGTGCTCCCTCGGGGTCGGCGTCACCCAGCCCGTCATCGCGATCGCAATCGCCGAAGCAACCGCAACTGTCCACGTCTCCGGCGCCCCGACCGACCGCCGTGACCCCCGGCCCGGGCGGACCCGTGAAGTTCGCCGGGGCGCTGTTCGAAGGCAACCCGGAAGGCCGTGTGGACGGCGACCACTTCTGCACGGCGACCGTCGTGCACAGCCCCGGACGGAACCTGATCGTCACCGCTGGGCACTGCCTGGCCCCCGGCAAACAGGGCGCGAACGGCCCGATATTCGCACCCGCGTACGCCGGCACCACGGCCCCGCTCGGTGCCTGGCGGCTCGAAGAGGTCTACGAGGACGAGCGCTGGACGGATGACGCGAACGACGACTACGACCTCGCCTTCGCCCGTCTCGCCCCCGACTCCTCCGGCCGCAACATCGAGGACGTCACCGGCGCGGCCGTCCTGGACACCACGGGCCGCACGGGCGAGCAGGTCACGGTGACCGGCTACCCGGCCGACCGCGGCGTGCCGCGCACCTGCACGGCGGTGGCGGTACGCGAGAAGGCGGCGGAGCAGCGGTTCGACTGCGCCGACTTCCCCGGGGGCACCAGCGGCAGCGCGTGGATCGCCCGCGACGGCAAGATCGTCGGCGTGCTGACGGGCGGCGACACGGACGACGTCTCGACGAGCACCGTCCTCGGGGAGTACGCGGCCACCCTCTACCGCCGCGCGACCGGGACCGCGCCCGGGACCGCGAGTACGCCCGGGAGCGCCGCGCCGCGGTGATCCGCGCCGCGGTGATCCGCGCCGCGGTGATCCGCGGCGGGGTGAGTCACGGCGCGGTGGATCGCGGCAGGGTGAGCCACACCGCGGTGGGCCGTGCCGAGCTGATCCGCGCTGCGGTGGGTCGTGCCGCGGTGGGTCGCGCCGTGCCGTGGCGTCCCGTGCCGCGTCGGTACGCCGGCGCGGTCGTCCCGCGCCGCGCCGCGTCCCGACGGGCCGGAGCCGGGCCGGCCCCGGCTCACACCATCAGGCCGAGGTGCACCGGCTCGGCGGACACGTCCGCCAGCAGGTCCGCCAACCGCGGCGGCCACAGCGGCTCCCCGAGCGCCGCCAGCGCGTCCCGCGAGAGCCAACTCCACTGGGCGTCGGGCGACTCCGGGACGGGATCGCGCAGCGGGCCCGAGGTGACGTAGATGTGCTCGTGCTGCCGGACGGGGATGCCCTGGTGGGTGAAGTCGTGCTCCCAGGTGCAGAGCAGCCGGCGAGGTTCGAGATCGGTCCACCCGGTCTCCTCGCGCAACTCGCGCCGCACACATTCCTCGGGGCTTTCCCCGGGGTCGATTCCCCCGCCGGGGGGAAGCCAGTGGATGCCCACTTCCACGTTGTTCTCCCGAAAGAGAAATACCGATCCCGTGGGCGACAGGACCACAATGCGCGCTGCCTGACGTGGAGTTCTCATCAGATCAGGGTACGACTGAAAAGGCCGGACGGTAACTGTCCTGCAGTCGGGCGCATTTCCCGAATTCCCCGGAGCGCAGACGATTGAACACGCCGAAATCGGGGGAGTCGGCCGTTTCCGCGGGGCCGTTGACGAAATCGGGATCGGCGGTGGGCGGTGCCCGCCCGGCGGTGGGCGGTACCCGCGCCCCCGAAGGGCGCGGGTCCGGTTCACACGGCGCGGGCCGGGGTGACCCCGCGCGGGCCCGGTCGATCCGTGCGGGGTCGGTTCACCGCGCGCGGGACCGGATCGGAGCGTCGTCGTCGCGCTCGACGCACCAGTCGAGGAGCGAGGGCCAGGAGCCGTATCCCGCGTCCTCGCCCAGGTGCCCCTGGCCGGCCAGGACGTCCACCGGCAGGCCGAGCGGCTCGGCGAAGACGGCGGCGGCGCCCTCCGGGCAGCACGGGTCGTCGTCGCCGCCGACCATCCGGACGTACCCGGCCGTGGCGTACAGCTGCGCGGACGAAACCCGGGGCGGCGCGAACGCGGCGACCTCCGGGTACCGGCCCAGGTAGCCCGCCGACGGCGGGGCGACGAGGAGCACCCGGTCGACCGGGACCGCCACGTCGCCCCGGGCCGCCGCGTGGAGCCACAGCACGCAGGCCAGGCTGTGGCAGACGACGGTGCGCCGCCGACCGGGCAGCGCGCCGAGCCGCTTGCGCAGCTCGGCCAGCCACACCTCCAGGTCCGGATGGTCCGGGTCGGGAAGGGCCGGGTAGTCCACGGCGTGCCCCGAGGCCGTGAGCCGGTCGGCCAGCCAGTGTTCCCAGTGGCCGGCGGGCCGTTGGTTCTGCCAACCGTGGAGTATCAGGAAGCCGTCCTCGACCAAGGCGTCGGTCATCGTTCTCGCAATCGTGGGAAGACACCGGGAAGTTCGAAGCGATCATGGCCGCGCCCGTCCCCCCGGGTCCAGTCCCTCCGTTCCGCCCTGCCCCTCCTACCCCGCCTGCAACGCCAGCGTCGGGGAGAGGCGGGCGGCGCGGACCGCCGGGTAGAGGCCGGCGAACGTCCCGATGGCCAGGGTGGAGGCGAAGCCGCCGGTGACGGCCCAGAGGGGGACGACCCAGGGCAGGTCGCCGACCCGGGCGTAGACGGCCGTGGCCGCGCCGCCGAGGACGATGCCCGCCGCGCCGCCGAGTCCGGACAGCAGCAGGGACTCCGTGACGAACTGGATCCGGACCTGCCCCTTGGTCGCACCCAGCGACCTGCGCAGGCCGATCTCGTGACGGCGCTCCAACACCGAGATGATCATCGTGTTGGCCACCCCGACCCCGCCCACGAGCAGGGCGATGCCGCCCAGGCCGAGCAGGAGGGTGCTGAAGGCCCCTTCCGTGGCGGCCTTGGCCTGGAGCGCCGCGGAGGGATCGGTGACGGAAACGGTGCTGGGACTCGACGGGTTGGCCGTCCGGCCGACGAGGTCGCGGACGGCGGTGACCCGGTCGTCCGCCGAGCGTTCGTAGACGGCCGTCGGGTGGCCGTCGAAGCCGAGCAGCCGCTCCGCCGCCTCCCAGCCGACCAGCGCGGAGCGTTCGATCTCGGGGGCCAGCGGGATCGGCTCCAGGATGCCGATCACCGTGAAGTACCGCCCGCCGATGAAGACCTGCCGGCCCGGCTCCGTGATGCCGAGCCGGCGCGCCGAGACGTCGCCGAGCACGACGGAGGGATAGCGGCCGGTGGCCTCGTTGAGCCAGGTCCCCTTCGCCATCCGGGCGCGCAGCGTGTCGAGCAGCCGATCGCGGGCCGCCTTCACGGCGATGGCTCCCGTCTCCTCCTTCGGGATGTTCTCCGACCGGCGTACGGACTCCTTCACGTCACCCGTCGTACCGACCGACTCGACCCCCTCGATGCGGCCGATCATGCCCGGGGCGTCCTTCGGCAGTTTCGTGTCCTGCCCGCTGAACATGGACTGCCCCGGCGTCACGACCAGCATGTTCGTACCCAGCTTGTCGAGTTCCCGCAGCAGCTTGGCCTGGCTGGACGAGGAGATCCCGACGACCGCGATCATCGTCGCGATCCCGATGGCGATCCCGAGCGCCGAGAGGAACACGCGCACGGGCCGCGACCGCAGCCCCGCCGAACCGACGTGGAACACGTCGCGGGGGCTCAGCCGCGGCGGGACGAGCCGTCGCGCGCGCATCCTCGTACCGGTGCTCGCACCGGTCCTCGTACGGCCCCTCGTGCGGCCCTTCGTACGGGCCCTCGTGGGGGTGTCGCTCATGTGACCGCCCCCGACCGGTTCCGGTCCGCGCCCTGTCCCGCGCCCTGTCCCGGGCCGGGGTTCCACACGTCCGCGACGATCTCGCCGTCGCGGATCCGCACCTGCCGGGGCAGGCTCGCGGCGATCTCCTGATCGTGGGTGATCACGGCGATGGTGGCACCGTCCCGGTTCAGTTCGCGCAACAGCTCCATCACCGACTCCCCGGACGCCGTGTCCAGCGCCCCGGTCGGCTCGTCCGCCAGCAGCAGATCCGGTTCGCCCGCCACCGCGCGGGCGATGGCGACGCGTTGCTTCTGCCCGCCGGACAGTTCGTGGGGCCGGTGGTCCATCCGGTCCCCGAGGCCGACCCGCTCCATGGCCGCAGCCGCCCGCCGGCCGCGCTCGGCCCGCGAGAAGCCGCAGTACAGCAGCCCCTCGGCGACGTTCGCCCGGGCGCTGATGCCCGGTACCAGGTGGAAGGACTGGAAGACGAAGCCGACATGACGCGAGCGCAGCGCGGACAGGGCCCGGTCGGACAGGGTCGCGATGTCGTACCCGGCGATGGAGACCGAGCCGGCGGTCGGCCGGTCCAGGGTCCCGACGATGTGCAGCAGGGTGGACTTGCCGGAGCCCGACGGGCCGACGATGGCGAGGAGTTCGCCGCTCGCGACGGTCAGGTCGACCCCGCGCAGGGCCGCGACGCCGCCCGGGTACTCCTTGGTGACGCCGGTGAGCTCCACGACGGTCGTGGCGGGCCGGTCCGCGAGCGGGTCCGCGGGCGGGTCCGCGGGCGGGTCTGCGCGTCGGTCCGCGGACGGAGCCCCGGGCCGGTCCCAGGGGCGTGTCGTCGTGTCGTGCGTGGGTGTGGGTGTGGGTGTGGCCGGGGGCGTGTCGTGCGGGGTGTCGGGCGTGTCGTGCGCGGTCATGTGGTGGGCACCCCCACGCGCATGCCCTCCTTGAGGGAGTCGCCCGTGACCTCCACCCGGCCCTGCCCGAACATGCCGAGGTCGACCCGTACGTCGCGCGCCGCGCCGCCCTCGACCACCTGCACGCCGAAGCCGCCGCCGGCCAGCGCCAGCAGCGAGTTGACCGGTACGGACAGCACCCCCTTCCGGGTCTCGCCGGTCAGCCGCACGGTCACCGGGGACCGGTCCGGTCCCTTGGCCCCGGCGGCGTCGTCGAGGGCCACCGTCACCTCCACCTTCGGCTTGTCGCCTCCGCCGGAGCCGCCGCCCGCACCCCCGCCCCCGCCGCCCGGGGGATCGTCGGGATTGGCGGTGCTGCCCACCGACTCGACGGTCCCGCCGGCCGTGCCGCCGCCCGGCAGGTCGACGGTGACCTTGTCCCCGGTCTTCACCGAGCCCGCCTTCGCCACGTCCAACGCGAAACGGACCGAGCGCCGCGTCCCGGTCAGCGTCAGCACCGGTTTGCCCGGAGCCGCCTCGTCGCCGACCGCCGCGTCGTTCTTCTGCACCCGCTGCGGGCCGGAGGCGAAGGCGACGGCCTCCTTGGCGAGCTCGCCCGTCTCCTTCTCCTTGTGGGCCTTCTGCCACCGCTTGACCGCCGCCGTCGTGCCCGCCGTGAAGGTGCCGTCCGACGCGTCCAGGCCCGTCCCGTACCCGAGGGCCAGCAGGTTCTGCTTGAGCTGCTTGACGTCCTCGCCCTTGTCCCCGCCCTTCAGCGGGCGGTACATCGGCGTGGCCCCGTACATGAGGCGCACCGCCCTGCCGTCGACCTCGTACAGCCTGTCGTCCCGCTCGACCACCGAGCCCTCCGCCGCCGTCCAGGTCAGCACCCCGGGCCCGGCGGCGTTCTGCTTGCGCTCCTTCGCGTAGCCGAGGGTCCCCTCGACCTGGAGGCCGGAGTCGAGGTCGCCGCGCTTGACGGGGGCGGTGGCCGGCGGGAGGCCGTCGGCGCGGCGGTCACCGGAACGGCCGGAGTCCTCCTGTGGTCCGGCCAGCACCACGTAGCCGCCGCCGGACGCGGCGAGCAGCACGGCCAGGGAAGCGAGCAGCCACCCGCGCCGCCTCCTCACGCCGCTTCACACTTCTTCTGGGCCTCCTCGAAGGCCTTCTCCTGGCCCTTGGGGATCTCCGTGGCGCTCTTCATGCCGCCCGTGTACTCGGGGTCCTTGAGGTTGACGCCGTGCTCGCGCATGCACCGGACCCACTTGAGTTCCTTGTCCTTCTCCTCCTGCGTGGGACCGGCGCCGGAGCCGGGGCCCTTCATCCCGCACGCCTCCATCGCCTTCCGCATCGTCTCCGGATCGGCGCCGCCGCCGAGCGTCATGCCGCGCGGATCCTGGCCGGGTTCCGGATCGGGCGCGTCGATGCCGTGTTCGCGCAGGCACGTGCGCATCTTGAGCGCGTCGTCGGCGATCTTCCCGCTGTCGCCGCCGCCTCCGCTCCCGCTCGACGCGTTGCCGTCGGCCGCGCCGTCCTTCTTGCCGCCCGATCCGCCCGATCCGCCCGTACCGTCGGACCCGCCCGAACCGCCCGAACCGTCGGAGGCACCTGTTCCGCCCGTGCACGCGGTCACGAAGAGGGTCAGACCGGTGAGCACCGCGGCCGTGCCGAGGGTCATGGATCGCTGCGAGGGCCGCCGTATGAGTCGCTTCATGGGCCCGACCCTGGGGCAAGGCGGGGTTTCGCTTCCCTCTCCCACCGGCCTTACGACGAGGAAATGTCCTTCTCGGGTAAAGAGGACGAATGCGAGTTCTGGTGGTGGAGGACGAGGAGTTCCTCCGGGAGATGATCGCCGAGGGGCTGCGCGGCGACGCGCTGGCCGTCGACGAGGCGGGCGACGGCCTGGAGGCACTGCACCGGCTGCGCCTCGGCGAGTACGACGTCCTCGTGCTCGACCGCGACCTGCCCGGCCTGCACGGCGACGAGGTCTGCCGCCAGGTGGTGCGCGAGCGGCTGCTGACCCGGGTGCTGATGCTGACCGCGTCCGGGAGCGTCCGGGACCGGGTGGAGGGCCTCGGTCTCGGCGCGGACGACTACCTCACCAAGCCGTTCGCCTACGACGAGCTGCTCGCCCGGGTCCTGGCACTGGGCCGGCGCGCCCATCCGGCGCTGCCTCCCGTGCTGGAGCGTTCGGGCATCGCCGTGGACACCGCCCGGCGGTCCGCCACCCGCGACGGCCACCGGCTGGCGCTGTCCCGCAAGGAGTTCGCGGTGCTGGAGGCGCTGTTGCGTGCCGAGGGAGCGGTCCTCAGCAGCGACGACCTGATCGAGCGCGTGTGGGAGGAGGACACCTCCTACCGCACCAACGCCGTACGGGTGACCTTGAGCAAACTGCGCGCGAAGCTGGGCGAGCCGCCGCTGATCGAGACGGTGCCGGGCGCCGGCTACCGGATCGGTGGTCCGCGATGAGAGCGGTGCTCCGCTCCGAGCGCGCCCGCCTCACCACCCTCTACGGCGCGCTGCTCCTGCTCGCCGGCGGCGGCCTGGTCGCCCTGGTGAACGTACTCGTCCGCAACGGGCTCCCCTCCCGCATCAACGGCGCCGTGACCACCACCATCCCCGCCTTCCGGCAGGGCGCGGGCCCGGTGCCCGGCGAGAAGGTCTGGGTGCCCGCCGAGCGTCTCCCGGCCGAGGCCGTGCCGACCGCCGAGCAACTGGAGTCGTACCGGGTCACCCGCAACGTCTCCGCCGCCGTCGAACAGGCCACCCTCCACGAGCTCCTCGTCGTGTCCCTCGTCGCCCTCGCCGTCTTCGCCGCCGTGTCCATGTGGCTGGCCTGGTGGATGGCCGGCCGCGTGCTGCGCCCCGTCGGCGTGATCACGGAGACGGCCCGCCGGCTGTCCGGCGCCAACCTGCACGAACGGATCGACCTCCAGGCGCCGCCCGGCGAACTGAAGCGGCTCGCCGACACCTTCGACGGGATGCTGGACCGCATGGAGGGCCTGGTCGGGGCGCAGCGCCGGTTCGCCGCGAACGCCGCCCACGAGCTGCGGACCCCGCTGGCCGTACAGCGGGCGGCGGCCGAGATCGGGTTGGCGGGGGAGCCGACACCGCAGAAGGTGGCCCGGATCCGCCACAAGCTGATCGGCGTCGCGGAGTCGAGCGAGCACCTCATCGAGTCGCTGCTGCTCCTCGCCGTCTCGGAGGAGGGGTTGGAGACGACGGCACCGGTGGACCTGGCGGCCCTCACGGCGACGGTGGCGGACGCGGTGGCGGACGCGGCGGCCGGGTCCGCGGTCGGGTCGGTGGGGGCGGCCGGGACGGCCAAGGCCGCGACGGCGGGGGCGGCGACGGTCGGAACGGCCGCTGTGGTCGGGGCGGCGGGGGTCGGGACCGTGGCGGACGGGGCGGCCGCGCACGGGACCACGGTGCACGCGGTGGTCGTGGGCGGCGGCCGCGCGCCGGCGGGCGGGGACGGGGTCGCGGGCGGGGCGGCGGGGGTCGGGGACCTGGCCGCCGAGATCTCGGCGCGCGGGACGCCGGTACCGTCCGGGTCGACGCCGACCGTCGTACGGGAGCTCGGGCCGTTGACGGTCGCAGGTGACCGGGCGTTGCTCGGCCACCTGGTGCGGAACCTGCTGGCCAACGCGGTCCGGCACAACCGGGCGGGCGGCCGGGTGAGCGTCACGACC